>JBBDIT010000024.1:20734-36222 GCA_040880285.1 Pseudomonadales bacterium
GCGCTGAGCGGTAGATAGAGAGCCGGTCTGGTCACTAATTGGGCGTTAGCCAAGGTTGTTCACGTGGAGTCATAACTAGTTTAGTTAACGGCATGATTTTTATTGATATTTTGTTAGACTTCTTTTAATGTTTGAGGTTATTCAGTCGGTCGTCCCGGACTGTCGTTGGGTATATCGAGGAGACAATAATGAGACGAGGGATTCTCCCCAATTCAGTCATAATCATGCTGGTCAGCTTGCTGTTATCGGCGTGTGGCGGCTCCGATACTGCTGGCACCACAACCGGTGGTGGTGCCGGTGGCGATGGTGATACCGATACAACCTTACCGGCCATCACGCTCGAGTTGCTCGAGACGGATCTTATAACCCCCAAGACGCGAATTGACGGCAGTGGTCGCGGCATTGCGCGTGCCACGATCAGTAACGCGTCCGGAAATGTCATCGTAAATTTCACAACCACTATTGGCCAGTTGAGTCCGGTATCGGGTTCCGTCTTGTCCAGCGATAATGTTGCGACCATCGATGTGGTTGCTGGTGATGTCGAGGGCGCGGGTACCATTCAGGCAACCGCCAGTATCGATGGCAATACCGTGACCAGCAATACGGTCGCATTTGAGGTGGTGCCGTTTGATGTAGTTGCCGAAAACCTGCGGTTGGGTACCTGCAGTGGTGGAACTGATCCGCTGGACTGTTCAGCGGGAACCACGTTCACGCAGGGTGGGATGGTAATTGATGTACCAGTCCTGTCAGCGCGGGGTACCTCGGCCGTGTCGCTGGTGGTGGTGGATGACTCGAATGATCCTGTATCGGGCGTCACGATCGATTTTACGTCCCAGTGCGAGGACCAGGGACTCGCCAGTATTACGTCTGCGAGTTCCAACAGCCAGGGCATCGTGCGCGCGAGTTACAAGGCCAGCGGCTGTGAAGGCAATGATGAAATCACTGCCTCAGAACCGACCTCGGATGAGATTGAACCTGCTTTTGGCACCATTGAGGTCCAGCCAGCCATCATTGGCTCGATTATTTTCGAGTCAGTAACCGATGCCGCCGGCAACCCGATCGATACGATTTTTATTCAGGAGTCCGGCGGCAACAGTACCGCGCTGGTAATTTTCCGGGTTCTCGATCGTTTCGGATCACCCGTTGAAGGTGAGCGGGTAACCTTTGAGCTCACCACGAATGTTGGCGAGCTTAGCCTCGATACTGACTCGGATGTCACCGATGCCGAAGGCAGGGCCGTGGCGATCGTTAATGCCGGATTTGTCGTAACCACGGTGCGGGTCACAGCGACCCTGGAGTTTGACTCCAACAATGACGGCGTCAATGACTCCACGAAGGTGACGCAGTCCGAGGGCCTGTCGGTCAATACAGGTATCGCTGACCAGAATAGTATGTCGATTTCAGCGACTGTGTTAAACGTCGAAGGCGAGGATTTTGACGGCAACCAGACTGAAATTACGGTCCGCCTGTCGGACGCGTTTAACAACCCGGTGCGGGACGACACCAGTGTTCAGTTTCGAACCGAGTACGGCAGCATTGATTCATTCTGCCGAACCGTGACCGGTGTATGTACCGTGACATGGACTTCGCAGGAACCCCGTCGACCAGATATCGACCACGCTGACGTACGCTTTATCGGTGATAACTGTCCCAAAGCCATCATCCTTGACGAGCCGGTCACCGTGGCAGGCACGACTGCCACGACTACCTATACGATCAGGACAGTAGGGCGGGTAGAGCTGGCAGCCAATGAGGCAACGGTACTGATAGAGGACACTGATTACGAGTATGCCGAGGGTGATACCGGCATTACCTGTCTTGCCGGTTCAGCCAATTGTAGTGATGGCGCTGACCTTAACATTATCTATGCACGGCGCTATCTGGACGAAGATGCGGACGGTACCTACAATGTGAGCGCGCCAGGCGTGCCCACTGCGCCCTTCCTGGACAGGTTAGCACCTTGTACTGCAAGCGCCTATTCCCCGGACGCGGAAAGGGCCGGGTACAATGGTGCGCTGGGCCAGATCTACGGCGGCAGGAGCACGGTGGTTGCTTTTGCCCAGGGTGAAGAGAGTTTTGTCGATACCAACAGTAACGGGATCTACGATCTGGGTGAGCCGTTTGTGGATTTGCCGGAAGCATTCCTGGATGTGAATGAGGACGGCATTTTTGGTGGCCTCGGCGCCGCGGGTGCATCCACCATGGTTGAAAATGAGTGCTATTGGCCCTCGACTCCGATATCGCCGGAAGAACAGAAGATCTGTTACCAGCAAGGCGGTGACGAGGACAGGTTGATAGATTTCAATACCAACGGTCAATTCGATCGAGGTAATCGGATCTACAATGGCAGCCTCTGCCCGCGTGACGTGGATGCCCTGGATCCCGATGACTTCTTTTGCGATAACGGCATTACCACGAATTGTGAGGCGGGTCTTCGATATTGCACCAGGGACCTTATTCATATCAGGAAGACGATCCCGATTATCAGCGCCGGTTCAAACGTGTCGCTCTCGGTCCATGACGCCAGCACAGGTGAGTTTATCAATGACGTGGACTTGTCTAATGTGGCATCCGGGCGATTTACTGCCGCTGTCGGTATTCCCAATAATGCCGGTGGCACGATTGGTGTGGGTACCGAATTTTCGATTGGTGTCGCCAACGGTTCTGCACTGATTGGGACAGGTGAGACCATTGCCCTGACATCCGGATCTGGATCGGTGATCGTGGTGATCAGCGATCAGTTCGGTGGAGTGCCACCAGCTGGCACGTCCTTGAGCGTCGAGACGGATCATTGCAATGTTGTCAGTACTTCGTCTGGCGCAGTTCCGAGCACTAGCGGGACCGGTCCTTACTTTTTATCCATGGTGTTGGCCCCCGCTGATAATCCGGTGACAGCATCCGGACCGGTTACAGTGATTGCGACGCCGCCGACTTCGGGTATCGCACAAACTATCAGTTTCAACTGTCAGTACTGAGATCAACACTCATGAATTACATAAAGGCGCCTCACGGCGCCTTTTTTTGGTTTGTGATTACGTGCCGGTCACTTGAAAAAACGCAGTGTTCCGATGACACGACTTATCCTGGCAACTGGGTTGAACCCATCAGGTCAATATCGATAGCGCGTGCCGCCTCGCGGCCTTCATTGATGGCACGAACCACGAGGTCCTGGCCGCGTCGGCAGTCTGCGGCCGCGTAAACCTTGCGAACCGAGGTGCGGTAGTCGCGTTTGTTCGCGGTAAAGTTGCCACGCTGGTCGGTTTCCATGCCCAGTGTTTCGTTGATGTAGTGTTCCGGCTGCAAAAAGCCCATGGACAGGAACACAAGGTCGGCGGGCCAGACTCTTTCACTGTCCGGTATTTCCTTCAAGCTGGCGTCAACGTCGATCGTCCTGACGCCGGTCAAATTACCATCGCCGTCCCGGAGGAATTCACTGGTTGCGATAGAGAAGACGCGGGGGTCGGCGCCGAACTGCTTTTCAGCTTCCGCATGCCCGTAGTCGACCCGATAGATTTTCGGCCACAGGGGCCAGGGGTTGTCCTCGGCGCGCTGCTCCGGGGGTCGGGGCAAGAGTTCGAAGTTAACCAGTGACTTACAACCATGCCGGATGACAGTGCCGATACAGTCAGTACCCGTGTCGCCGCCTCCAATGACAATGACATCCTTGTCCTTCGCGTCAATAAATTGGCCATCCTGCAGGTTGGAATCAAGTAGTGATCTGGTATTGAGGGTCAAAAATTCCATGGCAAGGTGTACGCCTGGTCCTTCACGCCCGGGTGCATTCATGTCACGTGCCAGGGTCGCCCCGGTTGCCAGCAACACGGCATCGTGACTTGCAATAAGTTCCCTGACGTCAATCGCATTAGCACCTTTGCCGCCCACATCTGCATTGACTACGAACTCGACGCCTTCTTGCCGTAGGATGTCGACACGGCGGTCGACCACTTCCTTCTTGTCGAGCTTCATGTTGGGAATACCGTACATTAATAGTCCACCGATCCGGTCGGCACGTTCATAAACAGTGACATTGTGGCCAGCCTGGTTGAGCTGCGCCGCTGCCGCAAGGCCGCATGGACCCGATCCCACGATTGCAACTTTCTTCCTGGTGCGCCTTTGGGGGATGACGGGTTTGACCCAGCCTTCCTCATAGCCACGGTCGATAATTGCGTTCTCAATATTCTTGATGGTGACTGCCGGGTCGGTAATCCCCAGCACACAGGCGCCCTCGCAGGGTGCAGGACACACACGGCCGGTGAATTCAGGGAAGTTATTGGTCTTGTGGAGGCGGTCGAGGGCATCTTTCCATCGGCCGTGGTACACCAGGTCATTCCACTCAGGAATCAGGTTATAGACGGGACAACCGTTACCCGATTGGCAGAAGGGAACGCCACAGTCCATGCAACGTGAACCCTGGGTTTTAAGGTGTTCCTCATTGTGTTCTGTGTAAATTTCCCTGAAGTCGAGTATGCGCTCGGCCGTGTCCCGGTACGGCTCAGCTTCCCGAGGAAATTCCTTGAATCCGGTGGGTTTACCCATAGTGGTCTCTACTGCGTTGGTTGTGTCGTTCAGGCAATCGCGCTGACTTTGTCGTCCTGGGCTATTTCTTCAAGCACGCGCTTGTAGTCTGTTGGCATGACCTTGACGAAGTACTTGAGCTGGTGGCTCCAGTCCCCGAGAATCTCTGCGGCGACTGTCGACCCGGTATAATTGAGATGGTTCTCAATCATGGTCTTCAACTCTGCGATGTCTGCCTCAATCTCAAGTGCTTCGAGGTCAAAGGTTTCAGTATTACATTGTTGCTGGAAGTCGCCGTCCTTGTCCCAGATATAAGCGACTCCACCACTCATACCGGCGCCAAAGTTTCGTCCGGTTTTACCGAGTATTACCGCGCATCCACCAGTCATGTACTCACAACCATGATCGCCTATGCCTTCGACGACGGCGCGGGCGCCGCTGTTCCTGACGCAGAAGCGCTCGGCCGCAATACCCCTGAAGTAAGCCTCACCACTGATTGCGCCGTACAGCACCACATTACCAATCAGGACATTTTCTTCTGCTTTGAAGCTACTGTTGCGCGGTGGATAAATGATGACTTTACCGCCAGAGAGGCCCTTGCCGACATAATCGTTGGCATCACCTTCGACCTCAATCGTGATTCCTCTGGCAAGCCATGCACCCAGGCTCTGGCCAGCGCTGCCGGTTAATTTGATGTTGATCGTGTCTTCCGGCAATAGCTCGCCTTTGGTGGCCATGGCAACTTCATAGGACAACATGGTGCCGACCACTCGATTGATGTTGACCACCGGCAAGTCGATATCGACTCGCTCTCCCTTTTTGATGGCTGGCTGTGCGAGCCGGATCAGTTCGTTGTCCAGTGCTTTGTCCAGCCCGTGGTCCTGGCTGATGGTGCGATAGGTTTCCGTACCCGGGTAAACAATCCGGGCTGGTTTTAATATGGCTGACAAGTCCAGTCCCTTGGCCTTCCAGTGACTGATAGCATCATCCATGTAAAGGGCATCGGATCGGCCGACCATTTCATTGACAGTGCGAAAACCGAGTTGCGCCATTATTTGTCGCATTTCTTCTGCAACCATAAAGAAGTAGTTCACCACGTGTTCGGGTTTGCCGGAGAATTTCTTGCGTAATTCCGGATCCTGGGTTGCGATGCCTACCGGGCAGGTATTCAAGTGACACTTACGCATCATGATGCAACCGATCGTAATGAGCGGGGCAGTGGCAAAGCCGAATTCTTCCGCGCCCAACAAGGTAGCGATGGCGACATCACGCCCGGTTTTGAGTTGGCCGTCGGTCTGCAGGTAAACCCGGGAGCGCAGGTTATTCATGACGAGAGTCTGGTGAGTTTCGGCAATACCGAGTTCCCAGGGCAGGCCGGCATGTTTGATCGAAGTCAGTGGCGAGGCACCGGTTCCGCCGTCATGGCCCGCAATTACCAGATGGTCAGACTTGGCCTTGGTGACACCGGCAGCGATGGTGCCAACGCCAATCGCTGAACCCAGCTTGACACTGATTCGCGCGGTCGGGTTGCTGTTCTTCAGGTCGTGGATCAGTTGGGCAATATCCTCGATAGAGTAGATATCGTGGTGCGGCGGCGGGCTGATAAGGCCGACTCCCGGGGTTGAGTGCCGGATCCGGGCAATATTCTCATCCACCTTGCCGCCTGGCAGTTCCCCACCTTCACCTGGCTTGGCCCCCTGTACGATCTTGATCTGCAATTCGTCGGAATTGGCCAGGTACCAGATGGTGACACCAAAACGGCCAGAGGCAACCTGTTTGATGGCAGAGCGTTTGGAATCCCCGCTGGCCATGGGTTTCCAGCGATCCGGATCTTCGCCACCCTCACCGGTGTTGGATTTTCCACCCAGGCGGTTCATCGCAATCGCAAGGGTCTCATGGCTCTCGGCAGAGATGGATCCAAAGCTCATGGCGCCGGTACAGAATCGTTTGACGATGTCCTTTGTAGACTCAACCTCCTCAAGGGGTATGGCTCCGCCGTTGGTGCCTTCCCTGAATTTCAGGAGGCCGCGAAAGGTACAACGTCTCGTCGTTTCTTCATTGGTGTATTTCGAGAACTGCCAGTAGGCGTCAGCATCATTCGAGCGCGCCGCATTCTGCAGGTTGGCGATTGCAGTAGGGTCCCACATATGTGAGTCACCACCGCTACGCCAGTGGAAGTCACCCGGATTGGGTAGCACCGGAATCAGGTTCTTGGTTCGGGTTGGGTAGCCGATCTCATGGCGCTGCACCATCTCACGGAAAAGCACTTCGAAGTCGACGCCTTCAACCCGGCTCGCAGTACCAACAAAGCAGCGGTCGATGATTTCGCTGGCGAGTCCGACCGCCTCAAAAATCTGTGCACCCTTATAGGATTGCAGTGTTGAGATGCCCATCTTGGCCATGACTTTGAGCATGCCCTTGGCGACTGCTTTTTTGTAGGCCCGCACAATCAGATAGTCTTTGGCGTATTGGTCTTCAGGCAAAAGCCCGTCCCGACGCGCCTGCCACAAAGACTCGAAGGCAAGATAAGGGTTGATCGCGTCGGCACCATAGCCGGCTAACAGGCAAAAGTGATGGACCTCACGGGCTTCACCAGACTCAAGGACGATGCCAATCTTTGTCCTGGCGTGGGTCCGCACCAAATGATGATGGACGACGCCACAGGCAATCAGTGAACTGATGGGCATACGCGCTGCTGAAATGTTGCGGTCTGACAAGATGACCAGCGAGTAACCGTCTTCTATTGCTTCTGACGCTTCATCGCAAATGCGGTCGAGAGCCGATAACATGCCTTCCTTGCGCCTGGCCTTGTCAAACGTAATATCAATGACCTTCGAGCGCCATCCCCGATAGTCCATATTCTTGAGCGAACACAGTTCCTCGTTGGACAAAATCGGGTGTTTGATCTTCAGACGATGTACGTGCTTCGGCGTACTCTCCAGTAGATTGCCTTCCGGGCCGATGAAGCATTCGAGAGACATGACCACCTCTTCTCGAATGGAATCTATAGCCGGGTTGGTTACCTGCGCAAACAGCTGCTTGAAGTAGTCGTAAATCATGCGCGACTTGTCGGACAGGCAGGCGAGCGCAGAGTCATTGCCCATGGACCCGAGCGGGTCACGTGCCTCAGTAACCATGGGCAATAACATGAATTGCATGGTCTCAACCGTATAGCCGAAGGCCTGCATGCGGGGAATCAGATCGTCCGGATTGAATCCGTGGTCATCCGGCAGACGGGGAATTTCTTCGAGTTCCAGCTTCTCGTTTTTTAACCACTCACCGTAAGGCTGACGAGTGGCAAAGTCCATTTTGAGTTCATCGTCAGGCACGAGCCTGCCTTCTTCAAAATTAATCAGGAACATCTTGCCCGGTTGGAGGCGGCCTTTCAGTTTGACGTTGGCAGGGTCCACCTCAAGCACACCGACTTCGGACGCCATGATCACCTTGTCATCATGGGTGACATAATAACGGGATGGTCTCAGTCCATTTCGGTCCAGTACGGCGCCAATATATTGGCCATCCGTAAATACAATGGAGGCCGGACCGTCCCAGGGTTCCATCAGGGCAGACTGATATTCATAAAAATCGCGCTTTGCCTGCGGCATGTTATGGTCTGACTGCCAGGCCTCGGGAATCATCATCATGATGGCTTCCTGCAAGGTCCGACCAGACATGAGCAGGAATTCGAGTACATTGTCGAAGGTACCGGAATCGGAAAAGTCCGGTTCGAGCACCGGAAACAGTTTGGTAATCTCCTCGCCAAAAAGTGGCGAGCTGGCACTGCCCTGGCGCGCCGTCATCATGTTCTTGTTGCCGCGCAAGGTGTTGATCTCACCATTGTGGCTCATATATCGGTTGGGCTGGGCACGATCCCATGACGGAAACGTATTGGTACTAAAGCGAGAGTGCACCATGGCAAGGTGCGTCTCATAGCTCTCGTCGGCAAGGTCCTTATAGAAGGGAAACAGCTGGCCGGGTGTAAGCATCCCCTTGTATACAATGACCTTGGTTGAAAGGCTGCACACATACAAGAGGTGAGTCTGGGTGATCAGGTGCAGTCCACGCCTGAGGGTTTCAGACAGGCGTCTGCGGATAATGTAAAGCTTTCGTTCGAATGCTTCCCCTTCAATACCGTTTGCGCCGATGAAAAGCTGTTCGATGACCGGTTGGGCCGCTTTTGCGGCGGGTCCCACATCCGCGCCTTCGGGATCCACCGGCACATTACGCCAGGCAATAAACTCCTGGCCTTCTTCAGCAATAATCTTACCGATAACCTCCTTGCAGATGGCGCGCTCTTCATCATTCTGGGGCAGAAAAATATTACCAACCGCATACTTGCCCGGTTCCGGCAGTCGGACGCCGAGTTCGTTTGCGAGGCGCTTAAAAAACGGATGCGGCAGAGCGGTCAGAATACCGGCGCCGTCGCCGGTGTTTTTCTCGAACCCACAACCACCACGATGGTCCATGCGCGAGTTGATATGGTAAGCGTCCAGCATAATCTGGTGACTGGGCCGCCCTTTGATATCTGCAACGAAGCCAACGCCGCAGGAATCCTTTTCATTGGCAGGATCGTAGAGTCCAGTCTTGTTCGGAAAGCCGCCTGTAAATTTATTGCTATTGTCAGTCATGTGTTCCTGCTTGTTCCGGGTCAATCATGCGTGAACCAGTCATCCGGGTTATCCAACGCCCTGACCTTATGATCCAGTGTCTTTTCGTCCAGCTTGTTTTAATGGGCATCTGGCCCAATGTCAGGGAATCAGGACCAAATTACACGATACCGCAATGTCCGTGGACAGGGGATATCCTCACTCTTGTGGAGTTCGCCCATTTGAAAGCTGGCCCGGTTGGGGCCCACTTGCAGGCGGGTCGAAAACAATACCACCAGCCAATTGAAAGTCAATAGTATAGGCATGCACCACGCCGATTTCTTTGTCCGTAAGCAACTGAAAAATAATAATAAAAATACAATGGAGATTTGCTGGAGGTGAGTCATTGCGTAAAACTGATGTGCTTGTAGTGCACCTGTCGCGATCATCGAAGCTAAAATAGTGCATCCCGTTGGCCCCGGGTTGCGCCAGTTGCGCTGCCAGTTTGCGGGCGTCTGAGAGCAATGGATCTTGCCCCGCCTCGATTGTGCCCAGGCTCGGGCAATTCATGCCAGGTGCAATCGCCTCGATCAAGGTAGACTTACCACTGCCGTTCTCACCCACGAAGAAGGTCACTGGCGTGTCGAATGTCAGGCGGTCCAGGGATTCAATGATGGGAATCGTAAATGGGAACCCGGCAGGTATTTGGGCCGTGTCCTTAAAGGTGATTTCTTTGAGGAAAGTCATCTCGCCGGGCCAGCGTGGTCAGGTATGAGGACAAAGGATATCAGTTCTCCGGACTTCCTCACACTTTGTGATCCGTTCCCCCATTGCCGGGATTCTGTTGGTATAATCACGCCCCTTAATTTGAATCGACGCAGTGCGAGGATCCACGATGAAACAGCCAGTTCGTGTCGCTGTAACCGGCGCAGCAGGACAAATCACCTACTCACTCTTGTTTAGGATAGCTTCCGGGCAAATGCTGGGGCCAGACCAACCGGTCATATTACAGCTCCTCGAAATTCCACCGGCGATGGAAGCACTGGGTGGTGTAGTGATGGAACTCGATGATTGTGCGTTTCCGCTGGTGCAGGAAATCATCGCCACCGACAACCCGGATGTAGCGTTCAATGAGGTGCATTACGCGCTGCTGGTTGGTTCTCGCCCCAGGGGACCCGGCATGGAACGCAAGGACCTGCTAGAGGCCAATGCAGCCATTTTTTCGGTCCAGGGTAAATCGTTGAACGACCATGCCTCAAGGGATGTCAGGGTACTTGTGGTGGGTAACCCGGCCAATACGAATTGCCTGATCGCCCAACGCAACGCACCGGACTTACCAGCCCAGCACTTCACCGCCATGACCCGTCTTGACCACAATCGTGCGGTGGCCCAGTTGGCGCAGAAAGCTGGTATGCACGTCACAGCTGTGAAAGACCTCGCGATCTGGGGTAATCACTCTGCGACCCAATATCCCGACATTACCCATGCGTCGGTAGATGGCACTGCCGCCATGAAAATTGTAGGCCAGGATTGGGTTGCCAATGAGTTTATTCCAACCGTGCAACAAAGGGGGGCGGCGATTATCAAAGCACGTGGACTTTCCAGTGCTGCCTCTGCAGCCAACGCGGCTATAGAACACATGCGGGATTGGGTGCTTGGTACCAACGGCAGTGTTGTTTCCATGGCAGTCTTCGCAGATGGCAGTTACGACATTGAGAAGGGCCTTATCTACTCCTTTCCTTGTACCTGTAAGGACGGCGAATGGTCGATAGTCCAGGACCTTGAGATCACCGAATTCAGTCGCCAGAAGATGGTCGATACAGAAAACGAGCTGATAGAGGAACGCGATGCAGTCAAGGACCTCTTGCCGTCCTGATGTGGCCGTCATGATGTTCAGGCGCCTGGTTCTGGTAATGAGCCTGGCGTTGGTCGCGGCCTGTTCCAAAGGCCCTCAATTGTCGAAACTGCCAGGCGGGGCCGTGATTCTGGCGTTTGGTGACAGTCTGACTTATGGCACCGGCGTTGTGAGCGAGCACAGTTATCCTGAAGTCCTTGCTGGCCTTTCAGGATTTAAGGTAGTCAGGTCAGGTGTCCCGGGTGAAATATCCCGGCAAGGTAAAGCACGGCTCGTTACTGAGCTTGTTGAGCATCGGCCCGCTCTGGTGATCCTGTGCCATGGTGGCAATGATGTATTACGACGCTTGGCGCCTGAGAAAACAGAACAGAATCTGCGTGAAATGATTCAATTGGTCCGTGATAGTGGCGCTGATGTAGTCCTTGTGGCAGTTCCGGAATTTGGTTTGTTTCCGGAGCCACCGGATTTCTATGAGCAGATCGCTTCACAGATGGAGGTGCCGGTGGAGCATCGGATCCTCTCATCGCTGATGTCGAACCGTGCGATGAAGTCTGACCAGATTCACTTCAACCGTGCCGGGTACAGGCAGATGGCTGTCGCCGTTCATGAGTTGCTTATCGATGCAGGCGCCTTGTAGGGGGTTTCCGGGTTTTCACGCCCGGCCGCTGAAAGGGATGCACGGGTGGCGGCAAAATAACCAGGTTGTGATGAAAAGTGGAAGACTGCTGTGCTGGCTGTTCACCCGCTCCTGGCGATGGCGAGGAGGATGAGGGCTTCGCTGGTGTTGGTTGCCAGCGATAATTGCCGGGCACAGTGGGGGACAAGGACGGCACCTTCTGGTTGTACGTCGACACCATTCACCCTGGCATAACCGTCAATCACCATCACAACCGAATAGGTGTCAATGTCGATATCCAGGCTGGCAGCAGGGCGCAGGCGAATGCGCCTGACCTCAAATGCGTCGAAATCTGCAACCTGCTCCACCAGAAACGTTTCAGTGTGGGCGAGTGTAGGCAAGGTTTGGTCGAATACTGCGTCCCAATTGACCTTGTCGAGTGCTTCGGCTGTGTCCCAGTGTCCCTGCGTCAACACTTTTTGCGCAAAACTCAGGATATAACGCTCGTAGTGCGGGGTCTGGAATTCCACAACTCGTACCCCGTGTTGCAAGGCGTGGGGCGTGAAATTGGGTACCCTGACGACATCGCCAACCTCCAGCGGCTTGATGGCGGTAAACTCATTCATTTCCGTCAGCGCGGTTTGTTCTCGCGTGCATAGATCGGGATCAATTTCGGACTTCCAGCGTTCGATCGTCTCAGGCGAGACGACGGCGTCATCTTCGATACCTTCTCTTGCCCGTATCGCATCCAGCATTGAATCTATCGCTACACGAAGTTCCCTGTACTCATTGACCTTATGGAGATAAGCGTCGAGGAACTCAGTGCGGGAATTAAAGCGTTCCAACTGGCCTGAATCGAATCCGAATCGAATCGCACCGGTGCCATCTGGCCAGGCACGTTGATCGATACCTGTGACGACGTACACCTCAATTTTCTGTGCATGCATCTCAAAATAGAGATCGCCATACAGCTCATCCGGCAAGGGATCGAGAATCTTCAACAGGACCGGCTTCGGGTCGGCTGGGCCGTGCATGAGGTCGCCAGCCAGCGCCAGGATCCAGGGCAGGGGAGTCGTGCCGACCCGACAGACGCCACGTGATTCAATACCGGTATACCAGACTTCCGCACCCCAGGGTTTTGGGATGCGCAGGGTCTCAAGTGGCAAGGCTTCACGTAAGTTGATGACATTCGCATCGAGCGTGCGACCGATCGCGTTCATCTCCTCGCAGCCGATGTGGCCCTGCGCCTGGACCAGTTGTGAAATGGCCGGGTCATTGGTGATAAGGCAATGTAAATCACCACTTTGGTAATCGAGATGGCACAGCGCATGGAGTCTTATGGTCGCCTGATGTTGCAGGTAGTATTGCAGATGATCGAACGAAAACAGCACGGCAGCATCCCCCGATGCCGTTCGCAACGACGCCAGCCTTGCCGGTGCGTCATCAACATGTCCTGACAATTCAATCATAGGTACCTGCGCATTTTGGCCCATTCTACGGGTGTCGTGGTATCGGCACCAACTGGATTTGATTGCAGCCGCCTGCGTCCTGATCCAGGTCCTGACCCGGGCAGCCCCGCACGCCGAGGCCAAAATACCATGTCCGATTCTGGCTAGCGTGGTTACTTCAGTTTGACTAAGATGAATGTACTTTCGATCTACTCTCGATCTACTCTCGATCTCAGTCTCGATCTCAGTCTCGATCTCACTTCCAACATTCGTGGATTGCCGGTGGACAGACAAATACTGGAACAGGCCATGCAAGCGAAGGACCCGCGATTCGACGGCCGGTTTTTTATCGGCGTCCGTACGACGGGCGTTTACTGTAGGCCAGTATGTCCGGTGAAATCCCCCAGGCTCACCAATGTAACTTTTTTCCAGACCGCCGCTGCAGCCTCGGAAGCCGGGTTCAGGCCGTGTTTGCGATGCAGGCCGGAATCGTCGCCGGGTACACCTGCATGGGCCGGTACCTCGACGACTGTCGCGCGCGGCCTGAGACTGATCAGCGAAGGCGCGCTGGACGATAGTAGCGTGGAGGTCCTGAGCGAACGTCTTGGTGTCACCTCAAGGCACCTGGGTCGGCTATTCATGGAACATCTCGGCGCATCCCCAAAGGCCATTGCACAGACACGGCGTCTGCACTTCGCAAAAAAACTGCTGGACGAAACGACTCTTCCCATGACCGAGATTGCATTGTCGGCCGGGTACGGCAGCGTTCGCAGATTTAACGATCACATCAAACAGGTCTATGGGCGTTCGCCTTCTGACTTACGTGGTCGGGTGCATCGTCAGTATGGACATAGAACGGGGACCTTCCTGATCAGGTTGCCGTACAGGCCACCCTATGACTTCGCCGGGGTGGTCGGCTTCCTTGGCATTCGTGCAACGCCTGGCGTCGAGTTTGTTGCCGATGGCATCTATGCCCGTAGCGTGTGTGTCGATGGACAGTATGGCGCACTTTCAGTCGAACAGATTCCGGACAAGCACCAGTTGCTATGTAACATTGATATCGACAGTGCGCAGCACTTGATGCGGATAGTTGAACGCATCCGTCGGATGTTTGACCTCAATGCCGATCCGTTGGAGATCGGCTGCTCGTTATCGAGAGACAAAAAAATGAAAGCAGTGGTCGCGAGGAATCCGGGACGCAGGGTTCCTGGTGCCTGGGATCCGTTTGAAGTCGCCGTTCGGGCCATCGTCGGCCAGCAAGTATCGGTAAAAGGTGCCACTACAGTGATGGGAAAGATCGCACAGTCTTATGGTGAGAAGTCCGATGGTCGATTGTACTTCCCGACGCCAGAATCCCTGTCGATGCTGGACGTCGATAAACTACCCATGCCGCGCGCGAGGGCCAGTGCCATTCGTGATATGGCGCTCGGTGTGGTTAAGGGTACGGTTGATTTCGCGAGCCATAATCCAGCGATGCTGGTTAACCAGCTTACTGCAATAAAGGGTATCGGTCCCTGGACAGCGCAGTATGTGGCGATGCGTGCGATGAATGATCCGGACGCGTTCCTGTCAGGCGATCTGGTGTTACGACGAGTCGCGTCAGAAAAGTTGGGTATTGATACGGAAGCGGAATTACTGGAACGAAGCCAAAGGTGGAGACCGTGGAGAGCATACGCCGGCATGCACTTGTGGTCGATGGCAAGCGACTAAACCCGAGGTCGGTTCAGTGGCCAGACATTGCAGGAGAAATTTATGATGAAGTATCGATATATAGAAAGCGCAATTGGCGACATTCTCATCGCCGGCGATAAAGCAGGACTCAAGTTTATTGGCTTTCCGACCGGAAAAGGTAAGGTGCATCCTGGAGTGGACTGGCAGCGTGACGATGCGGCGTTTGACGACGTCAGGACACAGCTGAAGGAATATTTTGCTGGTGTACGCAAATCATTCGATGTGAGGCTTGCGCCCCATGGCACGCGATTTCAACTGGATGTCCTGCGAGCATTGCAGCAAATTCCCTACGGCGAAACACGCAGTTATCGGGATATTGCCACCAGTATTGGCAGACCCAGGGCGGTTCGGGCTGTAGGTGCAGCCAATGGTCGCAACCCCTTGCCAATTATTATTCCCTGTCATCGGGTAATCGGCGCAAATGGTAGCCTCACGGGTTTTGGCGGTGGCCTCGAGACCAAAAAGTATCTGCTGGACCTGGAGCGGAGCGGCAAGCAAGGTAGTGGCCAGGGCAGCCTGGAACTTTGAGGCCGGCAGATTTCGTGTCAGGAGAAGGGTCAGGTGCACCCTTAAGCAACATGCAGGACACCGCTAAACAAGGGTCTTGCCAAGATGGTCCGGCCCGAAGTCAGAGACCTGTTTTTCCAGGCATGGGCTGGGCGCCCCCGACCATCCCTGGCCCGGTCCCGTTACGTCCCTGTACCTAGCCTTCCAAAACAGGTCCCTGACTTCTCACT
>JBBDIT010000025.1:0-14024 GCA_040880285.1 Pseudomonadales bacterium
AGTGCCGTTACCTCTGGCGGAACAGGGGGGCGGGGCGGTCCACAGAAACCTGGTAGTTGTAGGTAAATCCCTCCAGACTTGCCAGCGCCTTTTCCGGATCCTGGCCTTGCGCCAATTCAAACGCGTTGATACCGCAGCGTTGCATTTGCTCCATCTGGTCACGCCGTACATCACCGATTGCGCGCAATTCACCCTCATAACCAAATGTTCGCCGTAGAATCGTGGCACTTGAGAGCGATCGACCGTCATAGAAATTGGGAAAGTTGAGACCGATCACCGGTATTGAATTCACAAAGCCAGCCAAAACCTCGACTTCCTCATCAGCATCCACCCAGACACCGACATCATTGCGCCCCTCCAGTTCCTCCTGGTGCTCAAGCCAGAAGGCAAGTGGTAACAGCACATTGCTCGCCATCGTGTCTGCATCTTCAGCTGAAACCGCACTGAAAGGAGTTTCCGTAATGGATTTATCCTTGATGATCGTTGGCACTATGATTTCTCCGCGTAGACCCGGTCTTTGAACGGCTGGATACCCAGACGATTGAAGGTATCGACAAACTGTTCATCATCAGTTCGTTGTTCCACATACAGGTCAACGATCTTCTGTACAACTTCGGGAACCTCATGACGGGCAAAGGACGGGCCGAGGATTTGCGAGAGGGCCGAGTTATTGTACTGGGAGCCACCCACAGAAATCTGGTACCACTCTTCACCTTTCTTGTCGACGCCAAGGATACCGATATTACCCACATGGTGATGCCCGCAAGCGTTCATGCAGCCGGAAATATTGATCGAAAAATCGCCCAGGTCATGCAGATAGTCGAGATCATCAAATTGCCGCTGTATGGATTCGGCTACCGGAATGGATTTCGCGTTTGCAAGTGAACAATAGTCACCACCCGGGCAACAGATGATATCCGTCAGGAGGCCGAGGTTGGGCGTGGCCAAATCTGCAGCAATGAGTTCTTTCCACAACGAGTAAAGATCCTTTTTGCGTACATCTGCGAGCGTGACATTCTGTTCATGGGTAACCCGTATTTCGCCAAAACTGTATTGCTCAGCGATATCGGCAATCGTGTCCAGTTGCTGGTCGGTGACGTCTCCCGGCGCTATGCCGGTTGCCTTGAGAGCAAGCGTGACAATCATGTATCCGGGTTTCTTATGGGGCCGGACATTACGTGACGTCCAGTTCCGGAAGGCGAAATTGTCAGACAATTGCTGCTCATATTCCGGGACCTCATCGCTGAGACGGTCATAGACGGGTTCCGGAAAATGAGCCTTGACGCGTTCGACTTCTTGCCCGGTCAAGGTCTCTGGACCATCCTTGACGTGTTGCCACTCTTGCTCAACCTTTTCTGCGAACACTTCCGGTGTCATGGCACGAACCAGAATCTTGATGCGTGCCTTGAACTTGTTATCGCGCCGGCCGTAACGGTTATAGACCCGCAATATAGCCTCAAGATAGGTCAGCAGGTGCTGTTTTGGCAGGTACGGCTTGATCACGGGTCCTATGACGGGCGTACGGCCCAGGCCGCCACCGGCATGAATTTGGAAACCGACTTCGCCATTCTGTTCGACCAGGCGAACACCGATATCGTGAACCTGTACAGCGGCCCGGTCTTCACGTGCACCAGTGACCGCGATTTTGAATTTACGCGGCAGCCAGTTGAATTCCGGATGGAACGTCGACCATTGGCGTATTAATTCAGACCAGGGCCGGCTGTCTTCTATCTCATCCCTGGCTACACCGGCAAACTGATCGGACGTCACGTTTCGAATACAGTTACCGCTGGTCTGGATTGCATGCATTTGTACGGACGCCAGTTCTTCAAGAATGTCCGGCACTTCCTCCAGCCTTGGCCAATTGAGCTGGATATTTTGTCGGGTAGTGAAGTGACAGTAACCCTTGTCGTAATAGCGTGTGATGTGCGCCAGCTTGCGAAGTTGAACTGAAGACAGCAGGCCATAAGGCACTGCAATGCGCAGCATCGGCGCGAGTCGCTGGATATAAAGGCCGTTTCTGAGCCGCAGATGCAGGAACTCCTCGTCAGTCAACTCGCCGGCGAGAAAACGTTCGGTCTGGTCGCGATACTGGGCAACTCTCTCGTCGACCATGGTTTGGTCATATTGATCGTACTTGTACATATTCAGGATTTACAAAGTTATGGGTATTTGCGTCATTACTGGCAGCGCGTAACATAACAGCTGGCTAAGTGCTGGAAAATGAACGAATTTCTATATCGTTATACTAATCAAACATAAATAAGGTTAATAATTGCGGGCGCAAATATAACAGATTCGAATGCCAAGCGAACTTGCCGCGTGGACTGGCACCGGTTGCGGTCGCCCCGTATAATCCCTGCGGATTTACAATGACAACATCTGGTATCGAATTGGTGGAAGCCGTATGAACGAACAGGATAGACAAAGCACGGAAAGTCAGGCAACGTCAGAAGACAGCAAGGTCGATGCGATCGCGGCGGTCGCCCTGGTCCTGCTGGGGGCAGCATTCTGCCTGTACTGGGTCTCTGTGCAATAGCTTCCGTACGGACGACAAGTTCTAGGACACCACCAACATCACAATACCGACCAGCGTTAGCACAAAAAGGGCGGTAAAGATCAACCCACCGAGAATATAGGGCAAGGGACTACCCTGGCTGAAGTCGCGTTGTCGGTTCTTGTCCGATTGAACCCCGAACGCGGCAGCAATCACACTGAAAGTAATGGCCCAGAAGCCTGGTTGATTGCGCTCAGTGGATTCCGCCTCATCAATGTCATTGCTATTGCTGTCGGGTTGATCCTGTCCTGTGTCTGCCATCGTCGCGCCCGTACTGTCGAGACCTGCATTCTAGCATTGTCACGCTTACTTGTAGACGAGCACCGGCGTTAACCATCGCTCAACAACAGACAGGTCCATGCCTTTACGCTGCGCGTAATCCTCAACCTGGTCCTTGTCGATTTTGCCAAGGCCGAAGTACCTCGCATCCGGATGCGAAAAGTAAAAGCCGCTGACGCTGGAAGCAGGTGACATCGCAAATGATTCGGTCAAGGCGACATTCGCAGTCGGGGTCGCATCCAGCAGACTGAACAGGGTTTCCTTCTCGGTATGGTCCGGGCATGCAGGGTAGCCAGGGGCCGGTCGGATACCCTGGTAGCGTTCCTTGATCAGTTCATCATTGGCGAGCTTCTCTTTTTCTGCGTAACCCCAGAATTCCTTCCGGACCCGCTCGTGCATTCGTTCCGCGAAGGCTTCAGCCAGACGGTCGGCAATGGCCTTGACCAGGATCGCATTGTAGTCGTCGTTGTTTGCTTCGTATTCGGCCGCGATCGCATCGACGCCAAGCCCGGCGGTCACAACAAAGCCGCCGATATAATCCTCGACCTTCGACTCAACCGGTGCAACATAGTCAGACAAGCAATAGTTGGGTTGTTCATTGGGCTTGTCGGTTTGCTGGCGCAGGTTGTGGACCCGGGTCAATTCTGTTTGCCGTGTCTCATCCTCCCAGATAATAATGTCGTCACCACAGCCATTGGCGGGCCAAAATCCGATGGTGGCGTTGGCTTGCAACTTGTTGTCCGTAATCAGTTTGTTGAGCATCGCCTGGGCATCGTTAAAGAGCGACCGGGCCGTTTCACCGACCACTTCATCATCCAGAATTTTCGGAAACTTGCCGGCCAACTCCCATGTGATGAAGAAAGGATTCCAGTCAATGTAGTCCACCAGTTCTTTCACTGAATAACTCTTGAAGACTTTCGTGCCCAGGAATTTTGGCTTTGGCGGTGTGTAGTTGGCCCAGTCACCTTCATATCGATTCCCCACTGCATCCTCATATCGCAGCACATTACCCTTGGGGCGGCGATTCTTGTTTCGCACCCGGACCTTTTCGTAATCCTCGTGTATCTCTTTGACAAACGCTGGCTTTAACTCATCGCTCAGAAGGCGTGAGGCCACCCCCACCGCGCGGGAAGCATCGGCCACGTAGACGGTCGGTTCTGACTTGTAACAGGGTTCAATCTTGACCGACGTGTGGGCTTTGGAGGTAGTGGCGCCGCCAATCAATAGCGGCACATTGATCTGGCGCCGCTCCATTTCCGTGGCGACATGCACCATTTCATCCAGCGAAGGAGTGATGAGGCCCGACAGGCCCACGATGTCGACACCTTCTTCCAGCGCGGTCTTTAAGATCTTGTCGCTGGGCACCATCACGCCGAGGTCGATAACCTCGAAGTTGTTACATTGCAAAACGACACCGACGATATTCTTACCGATGTCGTGGACATCGCCTTTTACCGTGGCTAGCAGAATTTTTCCTTTCGGCTTGGAAGCTGCTGTCTTTCCCTTCTCTATATAGGGAATCAAATGGGCAACCGCCTGTTTCATGACTCGTGCACTTTTGACCACCTGGGGCAGGAACATCTTACCGGCACCAAACAGGTCGCCGACGACATTCATACCGTCCATGAGCGGGCCCTCGATTACG
Organism: Pseudomonadales bacterium; assembly: GCA_040880285.1. Taxonomy (GTDB): domain Bacteria; phylum Pseudomonadota; class Gammaproteobacteria; order Pseudomonadales; family Azotimanducaceae; genus JANQJA01. The sequence goes on from JBBDIT010000025.1 coordinate 4,482, forward strand.
TGAATCGGCTTTTCAGCTTGCAGCCTTGCTTCTTCGGTATCTTCGACCACATAAGTATTGATGCCTTTCACCAGCGCATGCGTCAGGCGTTCCTGCACCGTACTTTCGCGCCAGGACAGGTCTTCTTCCGCAGCTTTGCTGCCACGTCCAGCGTACTTTTCTGCAATTTCCAACAGACGCTCCGTGGCGTCATTCCTGCGATTCAGCACCACATCCTCAACGCGTTCCTTTAATTCCGCGGGGATCTCCTCATAGATCGTAAGTTGGCCAGCGTTGACGATACCCATGCGTAGCCCGGCCTTGATAGCGTGGTACAGGAAGACCGCATGGATCGCCTCACGCACCGTATTGTTGCCCCGGAATGAAAAAGACACGTTGCTGATACCGCCTGAGACCAGGGCATGGGGCAGGTTGTCCCTGATGTATTCGCACGCGTTGATAAAATCCAATGCGTAATTGTTATGCTCTTCGATACCGGTTGCAATGGCAAAGACATTCGGATCAAAGATGATGTCTTCCGGCGGGAAGCCAACCTCGTTAACCAGAATGTCATAGGAACGCTTACAGATTTCCTGCTTGCGCTCCAGCGTGTCGGCCTGGCCGTCTTCATCGAATGCCATCACAACGACTGCAGCGCCGTGCTTCAGGCAGATTCTGGCTTGTTCCCTGAACTCGGCCTCGCCTGCCTTCATGCTAATGGAATTGACAATAGATTTACCCTGCAGGCACTTGAGGCCGGCTTCGATGATTTCCCATTTGGAGGAGTCGACCATCACAGGGACACGACTGATGTCCGGTTCCGAGGCAATCAGGTTCAGGAATTTCACCATGGCTGCCTTTGAGTCCAACATTCCCTCATCCATGTTGACATCGATGACCTGCGCGCCACTGTTAACCTGTTGTTGCGCAACCGCCAGTGCTTCCTCGTAACTCTCCTCGCGTATCAGGCGCGCAAACCTGGCCGAGCCTGTCACGTTGGTTCGTTCACCGGCGTTTACAAACAATGAGTTCTCATCGATATTGAAGGGTTCAAGGCCGCTCAATCGGCACATTGTCGGCGTGTCAGGAATCTTGCGTGGCGCGCGGGACTCGACCAGCTCGGTAAACGCCCGGATGTGTTCCGGTGTGGTGCCGCAGCATCCGCCGATGATGTTTACGAGGCCGTTGTCCACATAGTCCTTCATACTATTGACCATCTGTTCAACCGTTTCATCGTACTCACCAAACTCGTTCGGGAGACCCCGGTTCGGATAGGAGCTGACGTAACAGTCCGCGATCCTGGAAATATCTTCCATATAGGGTCGCAGCTCATCGGCACCGAGCGCGCAGTTAAAGCCGATGGAAATGGGTTTGGCATGCTTCATGGAGGCCCAGAATGCTTCCACCGTCTGGCCTGACAAAAGGCGTCCGCTGGCATCGGTAATAGTACCGGAAATCATAATCGGCAATTCGGTATCCAGTTCCTCAAACACAGACAAGGTCGCGTAAATTGCTGCCTTGGCGTTCAGGACATCAAATATCGTCTCGATGAGAATAATATCGGAGCCACCTTCCATCAGTCCGCGAACGCAGTCACTGTAGTCGGTGACCAGCTCGTCAAAGGTGACATTACGATATCCAGGGTCATTGACGTCTGGTGACAGGCTGGCCGCACGTGTGGTTGGCCCAATAGCGCCGGCGACAAACCTGGGTTTATCCGGTGTCTCGGTGGTCATCTCATCGGCGGCTGCGCGGGCAATCCGTGAGGCCTCGCGATTAATTTCGCGTGCATAGTCGCCGGTGCTGTAGTCGTCCTGGGAAACCCGGTTGGCCGTAAACGTGTTGGTTTCAATGATGTCCGAACCCGCACGCAGGTATTTCATATGGATATCCTTGAGTGCCCGTGGTTGCGTCAGGGCAAGGAGTTCATTGTTACCCTTGAGGTCACTCGGATGATCGGCAAAACGTTCGCCCCGATAGTCGTCCTCGGTGAACTCGAGACCTTGAATCAGGGTGCCCATAGCCCCATCCATAACGAGGATGCGTTTTTTTAACAATTCTCTGAACAGGCTTGTGCGGGAAGATTCCGTCATAGTTTTATTACATCTGGTGAAAGCGGCGTTATTCTACCAGTTGGCAAAGGCTCCCGATTTGAAGATCTTGCGGAAGGACTATGAATGTGACTCACGCTATTGAATCGATTCCGGTCGGTAAAAACCTTGTAAAAGCAGGGGCTTACAAAATTTTTCTGCTGCCTTTCATGGAAACGAATGAGCGCATCCAGTAAAATACGGGACAGGCATCAAGTAGGCACCCGGAACAGTCATGGTTAATATTTCCCAACCCGCACAGGAATACCTCATCGAGTTGTTGTCCAGTCAGGACGACAAGAATGTCGGTATTCGAATATTCATTGCCGATCCTGGCACACCTATGGCAGAAACCTGCATTGCTTATTGTCGGCCTGGTGAAGAGCAGCCCACTGATGAGCGAGTCGAGTATGACGGTTTTGTTGCCTGGATTGATGAACACAGCAAGACCTTCCTGATCGATGCAGAAGTCGACTACGCCAAAGACCGTATGGGTGGACAGCTGACCATCAAGGCGCCCAATGCGAAAGTCCCGACGGTTTCTGACGACAGTCCTATCGAGGACAAAATCAACTACATCCTGCACAGCCAGATCAATCCCGGGCTTGCTTCACACGGCGGCATGGTGAATCTTGTTGAGGTTGTAAACGACGAGGTCGCGGTGCTCCAGTTCGGCGGTGGGTGTCAGGGTTGCGGTATGGTAGACGTGACATTGAAAGACGGGGTCGAAAAAACCCTGTTGGAACAACTCCCGCAGCTAAAACGAGTCCGCGACGTGACCGATCATAGCCAGGATGAGAACGCCTATTATCGCTAGGCCTGTCATCGCCAGTCCTGTCGATTAGGCACTTTTCTCCAGTACCTGATCCAGTGATGGCAACTCCCGGGTCGGCAATACGTCTTTGACCAGGGCGTGCAGGTCACGAATCATCTTCTCGGTAGTTTTCCAGTCGACACAGGCGTCGGTGATTGAGACACCGTACTTAAGTTGGGAGCGGTCATGGGGAATGGACTGATTGCCAGCTTCGATATTGCTCTCAACCATGAGGCCAATGATTGACTGGTTGCCGTCGATAATCTGGTGGGCAACATTGTCCATCACGAGTGGTTGCAATTCATGGTTCTTACTTGAATTCGCATGGCTACAATCCACCATAATATTGGCGGCAACGCCGTGCTTTAGTAATTCCTTCTCGCACAGGGCCACGTTGACTGAATCGTAATTGGTTTGGCCACCACCACCACGCAATACGATATGCGCATGGGCATTGCCACGGGTATGTATCACCGCAACCTGGCCTTCGTGGTTAATGCCAAGAAAGCGATGTGGTGCGGACACGGATTGGAGGGCGTTGATGGCTACTTCGAGGTTGCCATCAGTACCATTTTTGAACCCGACAGCGGATGAAAGACCACTGGCCATTTCACGATGGGTTTGTGACTCGGTAGTGCGAGCGCCGATGGCACTCCAGCAAATCATGTCTTGCAGGTATTGTGGCGATACCGGGTCCAGTGCCTCTGTTGACGTGGGTACACCCAGCTCAGCCAGGTCTACCAGCAGTTTACGCCCCAGTTTTAACCCCTCCACAATATTGAACGAGTCATTCAAATAAGGATCATTGATAAATCCTTTCCAACCGACGGTTGTACGCGGCTTCTCAAAATAGACTCGCATGACCAGGTAAAGTGAATCTGACACTTCGTTCGCCAGTGCTTTTAATCGCCGCGCATAGTCCATGGCGGCGGCTGGATCGTGAATGGAGCAGGGCCCTATGATGATCAAAAGGCGCTTGTCGATGCGCGAGAGAATATTGCGAATGGTAATCCGGGAATTGGATACGGTTGCAAGCGCGGCGTCGGAACAGGGTACCTGTTCCTTGAGCTCATTGGGTGTAATGAGTGTTTCTTCGCTTAACACGTTTAAGTCGTCCACTTTAACTTCAGTCATTGCTTTATCCCTGCCAGGGTCTCCTCTTCAGTGTATTCGTCGATTCAGGGGCGAAAAAAAACCCCGATGGACTCCGCCTGTCGGGGTTTTTTCCGGAAGGCGAAGTGACCGCCTTCCAATTCTGGACGCGCGATCTATCTATCGACGAAATAGTAATAACCCGGCCAGGAATACTCGCACCGAAGGTGCGAAGTCAGGGCCGGGACGATAAATCGCTGCTGTAACCATGTGTTCATGGGGACAATAATAACGGGTCGAAGAGTTGATGCAAGTCTTTTCTAGTCGGTGAGGTAAACGATATCGGCATTTTGAAAGGCACTGAGACTGGAAATCACCACGGTCTGGCCTTCAGAGAGACCGCTGAGTACCTCGACACTACTGACGCTGACAAGCCCGGGTTCGATTTGCTGCCTTTTCGCAAGACCGTCTTTTACTACATAGGTGAATCGACCGCTACTCGATTCAAGAAACGGGCCGCGTTCCACCAGCAACACATCCGCTTTACTTTCCAGTAAGATCCGGGCGGTAACCCGCTGGTTCTGCTTCATGTTGGCAGGGGGTTGGCCGCTGAACCTGACTTTTGCGGTAATCTGGCTATTGATCACCTCCGGTGATACGGCGACCAGGATTGCCGGGTAGGTATTGCCCTCGTGCCTGACCTCAGCATCGAGGCCGAGTGCAAGATGCGATGCATAAGAATCCGGCACCTGTATTTCCACCTCAAATGCGGTCAGGTCTACTACCGTCAAAAGTGGCTGGTTCGCCGCGATGGCATCCTTATTCTCAACCAGTAGATTACCGACGATGCCGGTGACAGGGCTCAGGATTTCGAGTTTTGCCACTTGTCGTTCCAGCTCTGTTACTCGTAATTGCTGACGCTGGATATCGAGTTCGGCGGTTTGCAACTCGAACGCCAGACTTTCCAGCTGCAGTTTTGCGTCTTCGATGGCATGGACATGTCGTAACTCCGCGTTGGCAACATCATCCCGGGCTTTGTCGTAGTCGAACTCGCTGATCGCCTCGCGCGCATGTGCGGCCTCAGCCCGCCGTAATTCACGCCTGGCGGCAATCAGTTGTATCTCGGCCAGGTCCACGTTCTGCTTATTGGCGAGCCCGGTTTTCCTGGCTTCGATCTGCTGGCGCTTGAAACTGGTCCGGGCGCCCTCGAGGGCCGCGATTTCTTGTTGCAGCAGGCTCAACATCTCCGGGCTCTCTATCTGGGCAATCAGCTCTCCTTTTTTCACGGTATCGCCCGCCTGCACCATGATCGTCACCGCGCCTCCTGCTGGGCTAAACAAGGTGGGTTTTATTGCCGCGGTCACTTTGCCCTGGGCCGATATGTCGCGCATCAGACTACCGCGGGTTACTGTGGAAAGACGCAGTCGATCCCGGGACACAGTCTGTTCGGCGCTGGCCCAGCGTTGGTAGGAAGGAAAGGCATATACACCGATGGCCAGTGCCGAAATCACTAGCAGAGCGACCAGGACACGGGTGGCGTTGAGCTTTCTTGGGGATTCAATGCGTTCGTCCTGGGCTGAAGTGTCCCGAATCATATTAATCTCAATTCTAGATAGATATTTTAACCTATTGTTATTATAGAATAATTGTGTTGAATGTTTTCAACAAACACAGAGATCCCGGTGACCGGTTCCGCCACCTCACAAGGTTAGACGGTAGAACCCGGGAATTGGTTGGGAGTGCCCGAATCCGTTCCTGGTGTGCTCGAGTCGCGTCCCCATCGCCGCAGAAAAGCCGCCTGCAACCTCTTGCCTGGTTCAGATAATGTGCCGGTAACCTTGCCGGCCGATTTCAAACCGGGCCACCACTCGCTTGACCTAATGGATTGACATTGAATCGCTGATGCTTACCATGCGCTTTCCCCTTAACGCTTCTCACTTGCCGGGCTAGTCTGTTGGAATATGAACTCACCATGCTGAGTGTCAGCGTTCTGTTGGTCGCCGGTTTGATTGGTGGGTTTATCAATACGCTGGCGGGTGGTGGCTCCATGTTGACCTTGCCAGCATTGATGATGCTGGGAATGCCTGCCGATATCGCCAACGCCACCAATCGCATTGGCGTCCTGTTGCAATCCCTGACTGGTGTGAAGGGTTTTAAAGACGCGGACCGTCTGGATGTGAGCGCTATCGTGCCGGTATTGATACCGACATTGGCAGGTTCTCTGGTTGGGGCCCTGGGGGCGTCCTACTTGCCGCTCTGGTTGTTGAAGCCCACTCTGCTTGGTTCCATGGTGGCCATGGCGCTCATCATGTTGATCTGGCCCGGTGTGGTCGCGCCAGCGCCCGGTACCAATGCCTATACCGTCAGGGAGCGGCCTCTCGCTGCCGCGGGCCTATTCTTTGCCGGACTTTACGGTGGCTTCGTGCAGGCAGGTGTGGGTTTCATTTTGATTGCGGCACTGGCGGGCGGTTTGCGCTATGACCTGGTTCGCAGTAATGCCTTGAAGTTGGTTTGTACCGCGGCATTCAGTGTCCTGGCATTGGCAGTTTTTATTCTCCGTGATCAGGTTTTGTGGATTCCAGGACTGGTTCTGGCAGCAGGCACCGTGGTTGGCGCCATGTTAAGTGTCCGATTCGCAATCACCGTTGCGCAAACTACGCTAAAATGGCTTCTTTTTATTATGGTTTCGCTTACCTGCGGGGCAGCGTTCTTTTACGGGTAATGATTCGCAACAATGAACGACAGCGATAACGAGAAGTATCCACCCAACTTTATACGCACCATCATCGAAAAAGATGTGGCGGCTAATAAAAATGGTGGCAAGGTCGTGACCCGGTTTCCGCCTGAGCCAAATGGCTACCTGCATATCGGTCATGCAAAAGCGATCTGTCTTTCATTCGGCCTGGCGAAAGATTTTGGTGGCCGGACCAACCTCAGGTTTGACGACACCAATCCACTGAAAGAATCGGTGGAGTTCATGGAGTCCATGAAAAAAGATATCGTGTGGCTGGGCTTCCAGTGGCACGAGGAGAAGAATGCTTCGGACTACTTCGAGCAGCTCTACCGATTTGCTGAACAGCTCATTACTGCGGGCAAAGCTTATGTGGATTCATTGTCTGCCGAGGCAATCCGTGTACATCGCGGTACCCTGACAGCGCCTGGTCAAGATAGTCCGTTTCGGGATCGGAGCATCGATGAAAATCTGGAGCTGTTTCGGCGTATGCGTGCCGGCGAATTTGCTGACGGCGAACATGTCCTGCGATTAAAAATCGATATGGCGTCGCCTAACATTAATCTGCGGGACCCGACCATCTATCGAATCCGGCATGTCCATCATCACCAGACCGGTGACGCCTGGTGCATTTACCCGATGTACGATTACACTCATTGCATTTCAGATTCCCTCGAGGGTATTACCCATTCCTTGTGTGACCTGTCGTTCGAGGATCACCGGCCTTTATATGACTGGGTGCTGGATGAGCTCAAGATGAACTGCCATCCACAACAAATCGAGTTTTCCCGGCTCAACCTCCAGTACACCGTGATGAGCAAGCGTAAACTTAAGCAGCTGGTAGAAGAAAACCTGGTGGATGGTTGGGATGACCCGAGGTTGCCAACTCTCGCGGGGCTACGCCGCAGAGGCTATACGCCGTCGGCAATCCGGGATTTCTGTCGCCGCATCGGTGTCACCAAAAGTGACAATAATGTTGAGCTGGCAATGCTGGAGAGTTGTGTCCGGGATGACCTTGACGAAACAGCGCCCCGGGTCATGGGCGTTTTAGATCCCTTGAAGGTAGTCATCGAGAACTATCCGAAAGGAGACACGGTAGAGGAACTCAGTGCCGCCAACCATCCCAAGGATGAATCCATGGGCACGAGGATGTTGCCGTTTACTCGTGAGCTATACATCGACCGAGATGATTTTCGAGAACAAGCCAACCGCAAATACAAGCGCCTTGTGGCTGGTGGAGAAGTGCGATTGCGATATGCCTATGTGATCAAGGCAGAATCCGTAATCAGGAATGAGGCCGGTGAAATCACTGAATTACGGTGTACTTATGATCCGGATACGCTTGGCAAGAATCCCGAAGGGCGCAAAGTACGTGGCGTTATCCACTGGGTCTCGGCAACCGAAAGTCCTGTGGCAGAGTTCCGCCTTTACCACCCCTTGTTTACAGTGGATTTCCCGGATGCAGATGAACGGGATTATCGGGAACTCATGAACCCTGACTCACTGATTGTAAAGCACGGCTATGTCGAGCGTGGATTGCGTGATGCTGATGTTGATGACCGGTACCAGTTTGAAAGGGAAGGCTATTTTTGTATTGATCCAAAACACCATGGTACCGGGAAACTGGTATTTAATCGAACGGTTGGCTTGAGAGACACCTGGGCCAAAATCGAAAATAAAGAGGACCAATGAGTCGCATACCGCTCAAATATGGCATCAATCCCCACCAGGCACATGCAGTGGTTTCACATCCAGGCGAGCCACTCAAAGTCTTAAATGGTAATCCTGGTTACATTAACCTGCTTGATGCGCTGACGGCCTGGCAACTGGTCATTGAGATGCGTGCAGCCACGGGTAAAGCGTCTGCCGCCTCATTCAAGCACGTCAGCCCGGCTGGCGCTGCGACCGAGAAACCCTTGAGCGATGACTATCTTGCTTCCCAGTTTCTGCCAAAGCGGGATTACTCTCCGGTGGCAACCGCGTACGCGCGCGCCCGGGGAGGGGATCGAATGTGCTCATTTGGTGATGCGGTGGCGGTCAGTGAAATCGTGGACGGCAGCCTGGCAAATTTGCTCAGGGCAGAAGTATCAGACCTGATCATTGCACCCGGATATGAGCCGGAGGCGCTTGAGATCCTGTGTGCCAAAAAAGGAGGAAGTTATCTGGTATTACAGATGGATCCCGACTACGAGCCACCCCGGGTTGAATCACGTGAACTGTTCGGTTTTACGTTTGAGCAGGACCGCAATAACGCGGCAATTACCGCTTCCCTGTTCGATGGCGAGTCGGCACCAATCGTTGAGACCTTGATCGTAGCGACGCTTGCCCTCAAGTATGCGCAATCCAACAGTGTTTGTGTGGGGTATGACGGTCAGGTCATTGGCCTTGGAGCGGGCCAGCAGTCACGCATTCATTGTACGCGTCTGGCCTGTGACAAGGCGGAAAAGTGGATGCTGCAGTTCCATCCGGACGTGCTAGCGCTCGATTTCAAGGCTGGTACAAAAAAACCTGAAAAAGCCAATCTGGTTGATCAATATCTATTGTGGGCGCAATTGTCTGACCAGGAACGTGGTGAACTGGTGGCAAACCTTGTCAGCGTCCCTGAACCCTTGAGCCATGCTTCACGGCGGCAGTGGATTGCAGGATATGAAGCCCTGTGTCTTAGCTCGGATGCGTATATCCCATTTCGGGACAATATCGACCGTGCCGCCAAAAGCAATATCCAGGTTATCGCGCACCCTGGCGGATCTGTCCGGGATGAAATCGTACAAGGGGCTTGCGACGAACATGGTATCAGGCTTATTGAAACCGGTATTCGCTGCTTCCTTCATTAATCT
>JBBDIT010000025.1:14124-33886 GCA_040880285.1 Pseudomonadales bacterium
GTGAGGCCGGGCTAGAGGTTCATGCTGACACGACAATCACTACCTCGCATTGAAGATGTCAAGGCTGCGCTCCAGCGCATCGCGCCCTATATTCATCGAACGCCGGTTGTGCAGAGCGAATTGTTGAATGACCTTTGCAAGGCCAGGCTCTTTTTCAAATGCGAGAACTTCCAGAAGGCGGGTGCCTTCAAATCCCGTGGTGCAGTCAACGCCGTATTCGAGCTGACTGATGAAGAGGCATCCCATGGTGTTGCCACACATTCATCAGGCAATCACGGCTCGGCACTGGCGCGAGCGGCAAGTCTCCGAGGTATTCCCGCTTATGTCGTCGTGCCCTCGAATGCCAAGGCGGTTAAGAAGTCGGCGATTGCGGCCTATGGTGGAGAGATCATTGAATGTGAACCCACGCTTGCGGCAAGGGAAGCGATGCTTGCAACGGTCATCGCTAAAACCGGTGCGACCTTTGTACCACCTTACGATGATGCCCGTATCATTGCCGGACAGGGAACCGCAGCGCTGGAATTAATTGAAGACGTACCGGACCTGGACAGCATCATTGTTCCGGTCGGCGGTGGTGGCTTGCTGGCAGGCACCTGTCTTGTCGGGGCGGACAAGGGTATTGATGTTTATGGCGCCGAACCTGAAGGCGCCGGTGATGCGTATCGATCACTTACCTCCGGTGAGCATGTGACCTCACAGGTGCCGGACACCATCGCCGATGGTCTTCTGACCACATTGGGTATTCTCAATTTCGAAATCATCAAGGCAAACGTGGAAGCGATCTTGCTGGTTTCTGATGACGAGATTATTTCGGCCATGGCATTAGTCTGGACCCGATTGAAGCTGGTGATTGAACCATCCTCTGCAGTTACGCTGGCGGCGGTCATACGGTACCCGGAATATTTTACCGGTGCGGCGGTCGGCATCATCCTGACCGGAGGTAATGTGGACCTTGCAGATTTGCCGTTCAATCCTTGATCAGGCGGGTAACCTCGCCGGAATCGGGAAATCGACCAGTCTTGTACTTGGACCAGATGAGCGTGCCATCGACGACAACGTCGAAAATGCCTTTTCCTTCCGGGAAGAGTTGTACATCGGCAGCCAGGTTTTCCTTCAGCTCGGCAGCCAAACTGACCGCCTCGGGTTTATAGTTTCACTGTGCGCAGTAGTGTATTTCAACTTTCATTGCTGACTCCTCTGGTAGTACCCGGTCACCTTCCGTTCGGCTCTTCATAGAGACCTTCTTACCGTCTTACTTACAGTGCATCAAATGCAGCGCCAAAACCATCGAGAGACAAGGGTATCGAGACGTTCTGTTGCGCCGAGGCTCCAAACACCACCTGGGCTTGCGTCCCCGCTTTCAAGCTTTCGATTGCATCCTGTGAAAGTGCAAGAAGACCAAGACAGCCGTTGCCATCGCACTTTTGTACCGTGGCCGTCAGGGGTGGATCGTCATCCACGATAACCGAAATTCCCCTGGGCAGAAAGATACCCAGCGGGGCCGTCAGGTACATGATGGGTCTGTCATTGTTTGCAACATAGCCGATTGATGTCTGGAATATGAGGTTGCCGGTTTCATCCTGGTTGGCAGACTGTACGACCTGGCATACGCGCGGCTCACCGGTTGTGCAGATCCTGGACCAGTCGCCCCAGGTTTGTTCGACCTTTTGTTGTCGTTCTTCCCCGCCCTGGGCTGATACGCCGTGGGACAGACACAAAAGACTCAAAAGCAGGAGAGGCAAGCATCGTTTTTGCATGGGCCATCAGCCAAATCAGTTCACTGCCATGCTAACACGGGGCCGGCGTTATTTCGATGCGACTCAAGTAAGCTAATGAAATCAAACAGTTTTATCGAGCCATTGGTTGAAGCTGGGATCCCGCTTGTCTCGAAATGCCGCAACCCCCTCACGCGCATCCGGGTGATGATCCGTGATGGCTGTTTTAGCGGCAATTTCATCGCAGGCCTGCTCCATGGTGAGCTCCGCGGCCTGGTATACCGAACGCTTGAGCAGGCGCATCGCCACTTGCGGACCCGCGGCAAGTTCTGCGGCAAGGGCGGCCACTGCTGACTTTAGTTGCGCGGCCGGCACCACGCGATTGATGAGTCCGAGCTCAAGTGCTTCTTGTGCTGTGACGATCCTTTTCTGTAACAAAAAGTCGAGTGTTTTTGCCAGACCCAGGTGCTGGAGCAGGAGGTATTGCCCACCTTCGTCAGGCAGTAAGCCAAATCGCAGGGTTGCGCTACCGAGCCTGGCATCCTCGGAAGCGATCTTGAAATCACAGGAAAGAGCCAGCGATAAGCCCGTCTGGATGGCGACACCGTTGATAGCGGCAATGGTAATTTTATCCAGGCTCCTGATTTTGAGGTTCAGCGCCTGGGAGATGTGCCGCAGGCCGTTATAGGTACCGATCGCCGAATCGTGCCCCGGTGAAATGGGCGGCACCAGCGCATTTTCGCTTTGCTGGGGTTGGGTATAGGCCTTGAGGTCATCGCCGGCGCAAAACCCTCGCCCTTGCCCGATGAACACGATGACACGCACGGCGTTATCCATCTGCGCCTGGGTCAAGGCTTCAATCAGGTCGCGTTTCTTGGCCGAGCTCATACCGTTCAATTTCTCAGGTTCATTGAACGTAAACCAGGCGATGCCTGGTTCTTCGACGCTGATTTCGAATCCCGTAAACTGGCCTGTATCCATGGTGTGTCCTCCCGTCTGGTGTGGCCTCATCATTGGAAAATTCAGCAGCCGTGTCAATTTCGCCGGGATCAGCCCAGGCCAGGGATGGCGCCGATCAGCGGCAATGAGTTGCAGGCCCTGAAGAATCCGTCGCTTTACGTTAGAATGTTTGGGGTATTCGGCATCATTGACCCGGCATGACGAAAGGGCTCTAATCGGATCAATACGATCCACACGGATTAACTGATCAAAGGTATCTTGTTATGAGCGAAGCACAACAGATCAATACGCCGAAGTTCCCCGACGCCAATACCATTGCGCTTGAAGACATCAATGTCAGTGACCCGGCCCTGTTGCAATACGATGCCTGGCGACCCTTTTTCAAGCGACTGCGCGAAGAAGACCCGGTACATTACTGTAAAGACAGCCTGTTCGGACCCTACTGGTCGATGACCAAATGGGACGACGTCATGTATGTCGACAAAAATCATGAAATTTACTCGTCCGCAGAAGGCATCACGCTACAGGATCGACCAGCTGATTTTGTCGCGCCTAACTTTATTTCCATGGACCCACCGACTCATGATGTGCAGCGCAAGGCGGTGACCGGAGTCGTTGCGCCGGGCAACCTGGCGCTGCTTGAGCCTATCATCCGTGAAAGGGCGGGCCAGATTCTGGATAACCTGCCGCGTGGTGAGACCTTTAACTGGGTTGACCATGTCTCGATTGAGCTGACGACGCAGATGTTGGCGACGCTATTTGACTTTCCGTTCGAGCATCGGCGCAAGTTGACCTGGTGGTCAGATATGGCGACGTCGAGTGAACTTGCTGGCGGCACGACACCAGAAGCGGATCGCCGTGCCGCGCTGACAGAAATGCTGGAGTGGTTTACTGAACTGTGGCATGAACGTGCCGCAAAGGAGCCCGGCAACGACCTGATCTCCATGATGGCCCATAACCCGGAAACCAAAGACATGTTGTCTCGGCCCATGGAATACATGGGTAATCTTGTGCTTCTGATTGTCGGCGGCAACGATACGACGCGAAATTCAATTTCCGGCGGCGTTCTGGCGCTAAACCAGAATCCTGACCAGTACCAGAAGCTGAGGGACAATCTGGACTTGATCCCGAGTATGGTCTCGGAAATCATTCGATGGCAGACTCCGCTCGCCTATATGCGGCGCACAGCAACCCGGGACGATGAAATCCGCGGTAAAAAGATCAAAAAGGGCGACAAAATTGCGATGTGGTATCTGTCCGCCAACCGGGATGAAGACGTGATTGAACGGCCCGACGACTTCATTATTGACCGTGAACGTCCACGCCACCATATGTCTTTCGGGTATGGCATACATCGCTGTATGGGTAATCGTCTGGCCGAGATGCAATTGCGTATCGTTTGGGAAGAGATCACCAAACGGTTCCATACAGTGGAGCAGATGGGGCCGGAAGTGCGCGTGCAATCGAGTTTTGTTCGCGGTATCGCGGAGTTGCCTGTCCGGGTACACGACAAGTAGAAACTCCAAAAGCGCCCAGGTAAGCGGATAGCCAAGACATGCCGAAGAAGGCTTTCTCATTGAGTGTAGCGCTTCTGGCTGCCTTTATTGCCGCGGCAATTGTCCGCGCAAATTATGAGTTCCTTTTCTATGCCAGTACATTGGTTGTGCTGCTTATCATCCTGTTCCTGCTGGACCGTCAATTTAATTTCTCAGCCTTGAGTTTGTGGGGTTTCAACGCCTGGATGGCGTTGCACCTGGTGGGGGGCATGGGTGCTATTGATGGCGTACGCATGTACGACGTCATCTTGTTATCAATGGTGGGCGAGCCTTACTACATCCTCAAATACGATCAGTTGGTTCATGTGTTTTGTTATGTTGTGATGGCGGCGCTGGTATTTGAGGTATTGGTGCAGGTCATAGCTCCAACCCGGCGCCTGACCTTGTTCGTTGTTACGGTGCTTGCCGCGTCCGGGATTGGTGGCGTAAACGAGGTTGTTGAGTTTGCTGCTGTGGTCATCGTCGGTAGCACCGGCGTCGGTGGTTATACCAATACAGCGCTTGACCTGGTTACAAACTTGCTGGGTGCGGTAATCGGCGCAGGTTGGAAACTTGCGACAGTTGAGAAATCCGGTACCGTACGATTATCCCGCGGCCAGTTTTGAAGTTTCACGCGCCATAAAAAAGTCATTGACGGCGATACCACCCGCCGTATGGGTCCACCATTTCACCTGAACACGCCCATATTCGACGACAAGCGTGGGGTGGTGATTGAACCGTTCAGCCAGTTCGGTGACGGCGTTGGCGAATGTCATGGCGGAAACAAAATCTTTGAAGTTGAATTCGCACGCCAGTTCATCCTGGCCAGATCGACTAATCTGCCAATCCGGTAATTCGGTCAACAGTGCCTGCGCCAGCGATGCATCGACAGGCGACTCAATCCGGCCTTTTTGGAATTCCAGATCCGCAAGTGACATGATATGACCCGTTTGCCTGAAGTGACTGAATATCATGGCAATTGCAAGGCATCTGAGCAAGTCCGGAGTGATTCACAATGAACGAATTTGAGGTTGACTATGAACAAATCAGGTTTTCATTCCGGCCTCTGGCGTTTACACTTTGCGACTCACATGACTGGCGATGAGCCCGTGCTTTTTGCGGTGCCAGGTGGAGCTAACCACCGGGAAGTGTGACTGATTAAACAAATGCCGTTCGCCTGGGCGCCCAATTCGAACTCCACGGGAGAAAGCCCACATGACCACGAATCTTGAGTATCTGGAACAAAACGATCCGGCCGTCTTTGCCGCCTTGAAAGGTGAAGAACAGCGCCAGCGAGTCGGCATCGAGCTGATTCCTTCGGAAAACTATACGTTTCCCGAAGTATTGGCGACGCTGGGAAGTGTATTTACCAATAAATATTCAGAAGGCTACCCCGGCCGGCGATACTATGGCGGACAGGAATTTACCGACCAGATTGAGAATCTCGCCCGGGATCGTGCCAAACAGGTGTTCCACTGTGAGCACGCGAACGTGCAACCGCTATCCGGTTCTGCCATGAACCAGGCGGTCTATCTAGGATTGCTTGAGCCAGGCGACACCATCCTTGCGATGGACCTTTCCCATGGTGGACATTTGACCCATGGCGCCCCCGTTTCCCATATGGGCAAACTGTTCAACTTTGTGCGTTACGTCACTGACCCGGTAGACGGCTCCATCGACTTCGATAAGGTGCGCGCCGATGCCAAAAAGTACCAGCCGAAAATGATCCTGACCGGATACACCTCTTATCCGCGGGAAATGGATTACCAGAAGTTCAAGGAAATTGCCGATGAAGTCGGCGCGCTGACCATGACGGACGCATCTCACTTTGGTGGTCTGGTGGCAGGCGAGGCGATGAAAAACCCGTTCGATTTCGGTTTTGACATTGTTACCACCACGACCCACAAGAGCCTTCGAGGTCCGAGGGGCGGGATGATCCTGTGTAAAAAGGAATTTGCCTCGAAAATTGACAAGTCGGTGTTTCCGGGATTGCAGGGTGGTCCGCACATGAATGCGATTGCAGCGATCGCCGTGACCTTGTTAAAGGCGCAACAACCGGAATTCAAGCTATATGCAACACAAGTTCTGAAAAATGCCAAGACACTGGCGAAGGCATTTCTGGACCAGCAGGGAACACTGATCACCGGCGGTACTGACAACCACATGATGGTCCTTGATACCGTTAAAAGTTATGGCATTGATGGTAAGCAAGCAGAAGAAGTCCTGGATGTTGCCGGTATTACGACCAACAAACAGATTATTCCCGACGATCCCAATCCACCCCTGAAGCCAAGTGGTATTCGCCTGGGTACGCCTGCCGCGACAACACGCGGAATGGTTGAATCCGATATGGTGCAATTGGGTGAGTGGATGGTCAGTTGCCTCAAGAATCCCCAGGATGAGCAATTGTTGGGCGAAACTCGCCGCAAGGTGGAAGAGTTCTGCGCGCGATTCCCGGTACCGGGATTGGAGTAACCGTCGAATCAGGCGAGTAACGCTATGGTTACCGGTGGTCCCACATGAATCCTGATGTCGTGATTGCGCTTCTGCGTCACGCCGAGTACCAGCAGCCGCTGGAGGTACCAAGTGCAATGCTGCCGTATCCTCTCACCACTTCCGGGTTTGCACAGGCAGAATCCGCAGCCAGGGAAATCCTTCGTTTTGCCAGGGACTGGCAGCTGGAACTCGTGGATGTAATTGATAGTTCACACATGTTGCGTGCTTATCAAACCGCGTCCCGAATCGGATCAATGCTGGCGTCTGCAGTCAACAAATCGTTCGAAGTTGCAGAATTTGACGCCCTGGCGGAGCGCAGTGTGGGTGCAGCCGCCAACTTGACGGTAACTGAAATCGAGCAGTTGCTTCGTGTCGACCCGCGCTATGAATTGCCACCCGAGGGCTGGAAGGCCGATCGTCACTATCGACTGCCCTTCCAGGGCGCCGAGTCACTGGTTGCGGCAGGGATGCGAGTGGCGACACATATCGAGGCCACCTACGGACACTGCGCTGTGTCCGGGCAGCGCAATTTAAAGATTATCGTGGGTCACGGTGCATCAATCCGCCACGCGGCGGTCCAGTTGGGGATACTGTCCAGCGACGAAGTGGCTAGCCTGTCCATGTTTCACGCCTCCCCGATATACCTGACCCGAAGCAATTCCGGCGATGGCGAAGAGGCCCAATGGCGGAAGCTGCAAGGGGATTGGAGAGTCCGCACCAGCCCGGCAAACAATGATGAATTCAGTCGTTAGCCAGCATTGGTAATTGAAACGAAAGGACAGCAATATGAAATCGATCCTGGGACGACTGGATCCTGATGATTTTCTGCGAGACTACTGGCAGCAAAAACCGCTATTGGTCAGGAGTGCGCTGGAGGGTTATCGCTCACCGTTAACACCGGATGAACTGGCGGGGCTTTCGACCGAAGAAAATGTTGAGTCGCGCCTGATCAAGGGAAGCGACAAGGTCCCCTGGGAATTGCACGATGGGCCCTTCACTGACGACTTTTTTAGCCAGTTACCCGAAACAGACTGGACCCTGCTGGTTCAGGCGGTGGATCTTTGGGTGCCTGAAGTCGGCAGACTACTTGATTATTTCGATTTTCTCCCGCGCTGGCGCCTGGATGACATCATGGTGAGTTTTGCCCCTGTAGGCGGTAGTGTTGGTCCGCACTTTGACCAGTATGATGTATTTTTATTGCAAGTAGAGGGCGAGCGTAACTGGCAGATCGGCGATCCAAGTGATGAGACAGCCGGGCTTGTACCCAACGTGCCTGTAAGGATGCTTGCTGACTTCGTTGTTCGCGACCAATGGTTGCTGTCGCCAGGTGACCTATTGTATTTGCCGCCAGGGATCGCGCACTGGGGTGTGTCGGTGAGTAACAGCCTGACGTTCTCTATTGGTTTTCGATCACCTTCGGTTGCAGAAATGGTCAGTGATCTGGCGATAGAACTAATGGTACGGGACCGGATGCCACATTATCGCGATCCTCCTTCGATCAATAGCAATATGGCCACTGGCATGATTGATCCAGCGTTTGTAGCGCAGGTGCGCGCGCTGCTTTATGACGTACTGGATGACGAGGAACTCTTGTCGGACTGGTTTGCTCGTTACATGACCGCGCCAAAATATCCCGGGCTTGAAACCGGGTCAGGTGAACGTCGGGCTGCACGAACCCGATTTCATCGGTATCTCAATGGGTATCGGGACGACGGCGGCGAGACCAGTTAAACTTGCAGTCAATAGCAATCAGTCCGTCTGGGAACAATGACAAACCGTACAGATGAGCGATCCGATGACCCTGGTTATGATTATCAGGGCCTCGAGTGGTTTGATTGTGTCCTGCCCACGAGGCGACAGCCCTGGCCGGGAGATTCAGCCAATGCCATCGCTGCCTATGTGAAGACAAGGGATTGGCGATGGAATGGTCGCCGCACCTACTTTTTGACCGATATCCACGCGGATGCAGACGCCTTCTTTTTATCTTTAGTGGCCTCGGGTGGGGTTGCCAAGACAGGGCCCCGGGACGAAGACTTTGAACTGACGAGTCAGGGCCGTGAGGCATTATTTATCATGGGCGGTGATTGCTTTGACAAGGGGCCCATGACACTTCGATTACTGGAGGCTCTTTATCAGTTATACAGCAAGGGTGCTGACATCAAATTACTAGCGGGTAATCATGATGTCCGCACTTACCTCGGTATCTATTATGCGGAGAGCAAGGATCCGCTATTCGATCACCTGTTTGTGCGGATGGGCAAGAAGACGGTACCCCTGTTGAAAGAGCTGGTTGTCAAATTTGGAAGCGAAGGAGTACCGCTGACATCTGAAGAAGCAGCTACACTGCTATTTCCCGATGAAAGCTGGTATGAAACGTTTCCAACAATTGCCTCTGGGTGGATTCCGGAAGAAAAACTGCAACAGGAAGTTGCGCGGATTCAAGAAAAAAGACTCGAATTCGAACAATGCGCAACGAGTGTTGGTCTTTCGATGTCGGAGGTCTATTTGGCAGTCAAGTGCTTTCGCGAACAATTTCTCGAGCCCGGCGGTCGGTATTTCTGGTTCTTCGAACGAATGGAGCTTGCCCATCGAATCGGCAGTTACCTGTTCCTGCATGGCGGGGTCGACGACAAGACCGCGGTGATCATGCGCGATGATGGTGTAGGACAGATCAATTCGGAGTTCAAGCGTATGCTTCGAGACGATCCGTTTGCACTATATCATGGCGAACTTGGCAACACCTTCAGGACAAAATATCGTAAGACAGACTTTCCTTTCACTGAAATCGGGGTTTGTGCATTGCATGAAAGTGGAATACACGCAATTGTACATGGTCATAAGAAATTGCGTGAAGGCCAGCAGTTGGTCATTCGCGAAGACATCCTGAATTTCGAGTGTGATGCATCCGTTGATATCAATACGCGTATTGCCGAAAACCTCAAAGGCCAGGGAGGGGCGGTCGTCGTTTTTACAGAGGATGGCAGGGTTGACGGCATCAGTACCGATTATCCCTTCATCAAAAGTTTTATGCCTGGCCTTGCTGGTCACAAAGATCCGAACGGAGCGTGTTAGTGTATAGCCTATGCCATTAGACGAAGGTGTCAATGTCGACCTGCAGTTCTTGATCGTCGAGGTCAAGAAGCAGGCGCGCGCGTCCTTGTCCTATATCGATAAACCGTCGCCCGGAAAGTCCAGGAGAATCAAGGAACGAGAAGACTACGTCGACAATCTCAAGAATACGCTGGAAAACAAGAGTTATTACCAGATTCATCGCCTGGAAGATGATGACAGGCAAATGAACTATTTCAAAGCGCTCATTACGATAGCCGCCAACCTGGAGCGAGTCTCTGATTTCTTTGAGAATATTGCTGACCAGATGGATTATGTCGCGGATCATGAGTACTTCAGGGAATTTAACTTGAAGCGCTACTACCGGGAGATCGATAGAGCGCTCGACATGATTTATCCGGCATTGACCCAGCATAATCTTGAGCTTGCCCAGGGGTTGTGTGATGCCGAGCAAACTATAGATGACCTGTATGACGAATCGTTTCTTGCTGTGCGACAAAATCTCAGGGGGCGTCGCAAGGTCGACGATTCCCTGACATTGCTGTTCATTGTTCGCTACCTCGAACGGGTAGGAGACACTTTCCTCAATATCGGTGAAGCGATTCTCAACATCCATCTTGGCGAGAAGATGGGCATTCGCCAATTTCGTAACCTGCGTATGGCCCTTGAGGGCCAGGGTATCGACATTCGTTCCAACACCGTCGAGTTCAAATCGATAATGAATACGCGGTCAGGAAGTCGGGTCGGAAAAGTGGTCAGTACTGGAGATGACAAGGAAGAGCAGGTCCTTTTCTACAAGGAGGGTGTGAAGGATAAAATCGATGAAGAAGTTGCTGGCCTGAAACGGTGGAGTCGAGTGCAATCGGTCAAAGTGCCCAGGGTACTGTTTCACGACAGCCGCAAGAAAGATGCGACGTTATTGTTGGAATATATTGAAGGCAATGACTTGCTTGAGATCCTGATTAACCAGCGTGCTCGATCTGGTCAGGCGCTGGATCTACTGGCAGACAGTCTGATAGCGCTCTGGGATGAGACCATGCGAACCCGGTCAGTTAAATCCAATCACATTTCACAATTGATCAGTCGAACCGACGACATCGTGAGCGTGCACCGGCAGCTATTCAGTCTTGAAGAAAATATGGCGCAAATGTTGAAGGATGCGAAAAAGCTGGAAAGTGACCTGAAGTCACCTTTTTCGGTATTGATTCACGGGGATTTTAACGTCGATAACATTATCTACCGGCCAGAGGCAGACCACGTCTATTTCGTCGATGTTCATCGGAGTCGATCTGGGGATTACGTACAGGATATCTCTGTGTTCCTGGTTTCAAACTTTCGGATCCCAATCTTTAGTTCCGATATTCGTCAGCGATTGAACGAGGCAAACCTGAAAATCTATGAAGTCGCGAGTACCTATGCAGCGACACATGGAGATGCAACGTTTCATGCCAGGCTCGCTCTCGGTGTGTTCAGGTCGCTGGTAACGTCTACCCGGTTTCTGTTCGATGAGAGCTTTTCAAAGGACATGTTTATGCGTGGTACAGGGGTGCTTCGAGACTTGCTGGAGCACAAGGATGACCTTCCGTCATTCACATTGTCAGCCGACTACTTTTTGTATAAGTGATCCGATTGATTAAAGAATCAGTGCCGGGAGCGTAACGGAATTGAATATCGGTGTGATAGGAATAAGGGGTGCCTGGTCAACGGAATCCCTGGGCCAAAAACTGGCGGAGAAGGGGGCTGGCGGAACCATTATTGAACTCGGCGAAATTGGCTATGACCTTGCGAAAGCCGAGTTTTCTCATCTCGAGCATGGTCTCAATGAATTTGATGGCTTTATCCTGAAGAAGATGGGTCCTTCCTACTCATCTTTCCTGCTCGACGAACTGGAGTTGCTTGAGCTGCTTGAACGTCGAGGATTCAGGTTTTTCTCAAGGCCTTCGAAAATCCGTCAGATGATCAGTCGACTGAGCTGTACGATTCATCTGCGGGAAAATGGCATTCCCATGCCTCCGACCTTCATTAGCGAGAACCTTCGAGACGCGACGCAGTGGGCACTGGCGAATCTGCCGGTGATCGTAAAACCGCTATACAGTACAAAAGCACGCGGTATGCTGCTGCTGGAGAATGCCGCGACGTTAGAGGCTGAGTTGGCAGCTTTCCAGGCTAGCGGTGAAAGAATTTTTTACCTGCAGCAGAAGTTTGACCTGGGGGGTGAGGATTATGGCCTGGTTTTTCTTGGTGGCCAATACATTGGTGCCTACGCACGCGTGGGTGATGGTACCACCTGGCACACGACCACGCGCGCGGGCGGTAGTTATGGCCCTTATCAGCCGCCGCGGGCATTTATCGATCTCGCGGAAGCCGCCCAGCAGCCGTTCGGTCTGGATTTTACCTGTGTTGATGTGGCTGATACAGCGGAGGTGGGACCCGTGGTCTTCGAGGTTTCTGCATTTGGCGGATACCGGGGACTCTTCGAGGGCGCAGGGGTCGACGCTTCCGACAAGCTCGCCGACTATGTCATCAATGAGTTAAGTTGATTACTGGATCACGAGGCGTGATGCCAGGTCAATGTCTTCTGTGAGAAAAGGTTCAAGCGCCCCAAGTACTTCGGAAGCGTTATCGAGGAGGCGTTGGCGTTCACCTTTTGATTCGAAATTGAGCCGGACTAGTGGTTCGGTTTTCGACTGGCGTAATGAAAATCGCCATCCACCAGGCATCTCGAAGCTTGGTCCATCGAAGTCGTCGAAGGCGATTGCAAGTTTACCAAAACGTTTTTCGATCGAGGAAAATAATTCCGCAGTGTGCGACACCTTGAAGCTCAGTTCAGGCGTACAGTAGAATTTTTCACGTCGCTTTTGTACCAGTTCGCCGATGGTTTCTTTGCTACTTCCGATGATCTCAAGTGCTGTGAGCCAGGCATACATGCCGGAATCGCAGTAGAAGAAGTTACCGAAAAAGTGGTGGGACGATAGCTCCCCGCCATAGATCGCATTGTGCGAACGCATTTTTTGTTTCACGAAGGCATGTCCTGTTTCTGATGGTACAGCTATGCCATGGTGTTGATTGATCACATCGAGCGTGTTCCAGCACAATTTGGTGTCGAAGACGATGGCGCGCCCGGGATGTTTGGTCAGAAAATGCTCCGCCAGCAAACCCACAACATAATAGGACGGAATAAGGTTTCCATTGTCGTCGAAGAACACACAGCGGTCGCAGTCTCCGTCCCATGCAACTCCCAGGCAAAATTTTCCGCCATTCATAAATGATTGCATTTCGGTGACTAGTCTGGGATTGGTGGGATCCGCCCCTTCCAAGGGAATCGGCCCGGGTTCCTTTCGAAACCAGGTTACCGGTATCTCGAACTGGTCGGCAATGCTGACTGCCAGTGTCGCAGCGGTTCCGTTCAGGCCGTTCAATGCGATTTCACCTGGTACGGTAATTCGAGAGCGAAACTGGGTGTGCAGGTAACGAATGTAGTCGGGTTGCATGTCAAAAAGAGTGATGCGCCCTTTATTGGCGACCGGTTTGCCGGCACCAGTTTGCATTCGCGCCATGACGGACGACAACCCGGTATTGAAAGTAACCGCTTCACCATTGCGAAGCACACACTTCAGGCCGTTATATTGGCCGGGGTTGTGACTTGCGGTTACGATAATTGTAGCTTCGATGCCGGTTAGGGCAGCGGAGGCGAAATAGCCGAGTTCCGTTGTACAAAGGCCCAGGTCGAGTACATTGAGCCCACGTTCGAGAAAGCCGTCAGCAAGGGCATTCTGCAAAGACACACTTGACTGGCGCATATCGCGTCCAATTGCCACACCATTGCTTACGTTAAACTCCTCGGCGAAGGCACCAGCAAAGCGGTGTACAAAATCTTCGTTGATTTCACTGGGATAGATACCGCGGACGTCGCCGAGTCGGAAGGCGGAGAGACTGTCAGCGATCAATGTGCAGAGCCTGAAGTTATCAAGAACCGGGCCGAAGTGTCAGGAACCCATATTATAAAGGGTTAGAGGAGAAACGTCTCACCTCCTGTCGTTACGGGCAGGGGGCTCATCACCTCGTTTGAATGACCTCATGGTTGTCTTCTCAAAAAGTGAGTGCTCCATATGGATCGACAACCACTTACGGGCCTGCGCCTCGTCATCAAACACGGTTACCGGTACGGAATCACCTCGCAGCAATTCTGCAATCGACTCTGCCCAGTTTTCCATCACACCGGCGAGCGAGACAATGGCAATCGCACCACGGGACTTGAATTGGACAATTTCCTTGGCGCCATGCGCGATTTCCAGCCGGATACGATGGTCATTTTCAATTGTGATGTTGTCTTCAAGTAATACGATTTCCCAGAGCTCATCGGAATACGCGGTCAATTCTCCCAACTCCAGGATAGAATTCATTACGTCTGCCAATGTTATTTTTCCTGATATCTGTGTGGTTACCAGTCCCTGGCGATCCATTCGTCTTGAGATGGTCATTCCCGCTGCCTGTCACAAGGTTACGGGCACCTATGTTATCTGGCCTTACCATTAAAAAATTGAACTGGTTCTCAATTCTTGACGGATTCCTGCCATTCAGCGGGTTTTTCATCGGGTTTACCCGCATCGCGGAATTCTGACATGATGATTGGGCAAGTCCGCACACGCATAGGAGATGAAAGTGACGATCGAAAGACTCAAGGTTGGGGCACGAATGAGCCAGGCAGTCATACACGGCGAGGTGGTCTATCTTTCCGGCCAGGTTGCGAGAAACGCCCCGGGGGAGCCTGCTGCGGCTCAAACACGGGATATCCTTGCCGCAATTGACGCATTACTCGAAGCCGCCGGGACTGATAAATCCCGTTTGTTAACGGCAAACATCTGGCTGGCTGACATGAAAGACTTTGCGGAAATGAATGAGGTCTGGGACGCCTGGGTCGTGGTAGGCCACACCCCTGCACGCGCCTGTGTTGAGTCACGCCTTGCCGCTCAACAATATACGGTAGAAATTGCGGTGACCGCGGCTGTCGCCTGACTGGTGGCGCTGCAGGACGCCTGCTGGAGTCGTATGCTTGATGCGTTGCGTGCGTTCTCTAGAGATCGAGCTTACTGGTAACCTTTGGCAAGCCATCCAGCCAGCGTCGTACTGACTCTGCCGCTTCGGTGTAAACGTTCAACACCTTGTCCCGTTTCCGTTTCAGGACTTTGAAACCATGATCTGCGGTGTCCAGCTCATGTAAGCTCGCATTCTGCATCTTGCCAATCAGCTCCCTGAGTAGAGTCAAGTCAGCAAGCTTGTCCCGGGTGCCGCTAAGGAATAACTGTGGCAGTGTAATACGATACATGTGATCGGCGCGGGAAGTACCCGGTTTCCCTGCCGGGTGCAAGGGAAAGGAAAAATATACAAGGCCCGACAGGCCCTGAGGTTCATCAGCAGCAAAGTACGAACTCATGCGACCGCCAAATGAATGGCCACCTGACAATACGGGTATGGGTTGGGCGCCGCCAGTTCGTAAGTCGCAGTTGTCCTTCAGGCAGGCAATGGCATTGCGGATCGTTGTAGTGCATACATCGATGTCATTGGTCCGACCACCTCCTGCTTCCATATAGGGGAAGTTGAACCTGAGGGTTGCAATATTTACGTCGCAAAGTGCATCGGCAATGGACTGCATGTGGACGTGTCGCATGTCGGCGCCGGCACCATGTGCCAGCACCAGGCAGGCATCAAACGATACTGGTTGCTGGAGGACGGCAGAGACAGAGACCTGGCCCTTGCCGGCCGTCGCTGCAAATGTCAATTTGGAAGTAGCGTGTTTCACTGGTCCAGTCATGGAAACGAGGTGTCACCCTGGCATCATAATTCGGGTAGATGGTTGGTTGGTAGTGGTCCAGTTTGAATTGATTGTCCCCCTGAAATCAGGCTGGTTGAAGCGGGTTACCATTCGGGTTTACTCTAGGACCCCAAT
This sequence comes from Pseudomonadales bacterium, assembly GCA_040880285.1. GTDB lineage: Bacteria > Pseudomonadota > Gammaproteobacteria > Pseudomonadales > Azotimanducaceae > JANQJA01. The sequence goes on from JBBDIT010000025.1 coordinate 29,847, forward strand.
ACAATCTGGATTTTTCATGACTCATAAAGAGGTAAGCACATGTCAGAACAAGCGCAAACCCGATCGACCGGGCCGTTGCCGGTCGTCAACTGGTTAAAATTACCGGCCGACGGCGAACCTTATCTTGAAGGACACAAATGCGGCAGCTGCGGCGCGATCTTCCTGGGGGAGCGGGAAGTCTGTTCAAAATGCGGTGCACGCGGCAAGATGGCACCAGCCAAACTTGCCAATACGGGTAAACTGTATTCGTTTTCTATTGTTTACCGAAGTTTTCCGGGTATCGAGGTGCCTTATATCTCTGCAATTGTAGATCTGGATGGAGGCGGCACGGTTAAGGGTAACCTTATCGGTGTTGAAGCTGATCCGGACAAGATCAATTTCGATATGCCTGTCCAGGTAGTGTTTGATGATGCACTGGGCAGGAAAGATCAGGACGGAAACAGCTACATCAGCTACTTCTTTAAACCTGCGGCTTAATTGAATTATTAATAGGAGCGTTCCATGAGCGATGTATACGTGGTTGGTGTTGATATGATCAAGTTTGGTCGATTTCCGGACAAGACAGTCCCCCAGATTGGTGCGCAGGCGGCACTGATGGCACTGGATGATGCGGGCATGACCATCAAGGACATGCAGGCCCTTTATTGCGGTAACCTGGGCCAGGCCAATGCCATGGTCGGACAGCGAATCCTGCAGGAAATTGGTCAGACCGGCATTGGTGTGGTCAATTGTGCCAATGCCTGTGCTACAGGGGCCACGGCGTTCAGGGAAGCCTGGATGTCAATCAAGGCAGGGGTCAATGACGTCGTGTTGGCGGTGGGCGTTGAACAGATGGGGCGTGGACTTTTAGGTGGTGGCGGTGGTGGTGTCGGTATTCCCAAAGAAGGACTATTGGGCTCGGGTACCATGCCTGCAGTTTTTGCAGAAGCCGGCATGGAGCACGCTCGGAAATATGGTACTACCTTTGAACAATTCGCCAAGGTTTCCGTCAAGAATCATCACCATTCCACGTTGAACCCCAAAGCCATGTACCAGATCGAGACACCCCTCGATGTGGTGATGAATGCGGAAATGATCTCTTATCCCAATACCAAGCTGATGTGCTCGGTGAATGTCGATGGTTCGGCGGCGGCAGTGCTGGTATCGGAGCGTAAGATGAAGGAGCTGGGTTTGATGAGCCGGGCCATCAAGGTACGCGCTTCGATATTGACCAGCGATCCTTATTCTGACCGGGATCTGGTGATGCCGGACGTGAACCAGTTGACCCGAAATGCTGCCAGCCAGGCCTATGAAATGGCTGGCGTGGGTCCCGAGGATATCAATCTTGTGGAATTACATGATTGTTTTGCCACCGCGGAAATCCTTCACTATGAAAATCTGGGCCTGTGCAAGGATGGCGATGCTGGTCGGATGATCGATGAGGGTGAAGTTGCCCTCGGCGGCAGGGTGCCGGTCAATGTCTCTGGTGGCTTGTTGTCGAAGGGCCATCCGCTCGGCGCCACGGGTATTGCCAACATCTACGAGGTCAGTACCCACCTGCGGGGTGAGGCGGACAAGCGACAGGTCGAGGGCGCACGTCTGGGCCTGACCCATGTGATTGGACTGGGTAGCGCCTGTGCCATCCATATCCTTGAAAAAGCGGCTTAGACGGGATCGGCCATTGGCAATCAACCAATGGCCATTCGTTTATGCGGATCGGCGTCGTCAGTGACACCCATAACAACCTGAAGAATGTGCGCCGCATTGTCGAATTGTTCAACCAGACCGCAGTTGAGCGCGTGGTGCACACAGGAGACATCACCCAGGCCAAAACTGTTGCGGCATTTGCTGAACTTTCAGCCCCTCTCTATGGCGTCTTTGGTAACAATGACCAGGGTGAACTGGCGGATCTGTCGCGGATGGTGGCGGCACTGGGGTTTCATTTTGTCCAGCCACCACTGGCCCTTGAGTGGGCACAACGTCGGATTGTCGTCGTCCATGATCCCCTGGAACTCGCGTCGGTCGACCCAGGCGAGTATGACCTGATTCTTCATGGTCATACCCATCTGGAAACCATCGAATACAACGCTGCCAGGCTCACATTCAACCCGGGAGAGAGTGCCGGTATGATGCCCGGCGCCAATGCCATCGGTATTGTTGATCTCAACTCGCTGTCTGCTGATATCATCAAGTTTTAGGTATTCCTGTTTCGAGAGCTTATAAGCGACAAGGATGTGTGCGCATAAATTTAGGGTATGTAGTATTTAATCGGCAGGCGAAGGCTGTAGTATGGTTACCAATTACCGTTCAAACAACCTACGACGAACACAGAGTTCACCAATACACATTCCACATTCCACTACTACACACTCCACTACTACAAGAGGACCGCTCCTATGATGGATTTGGCAATCCCTGAACGGCTGATACCCGTCCGCGACAAAATCGACAAGTTTGTACGCGAAAAGGTTGATCCTATGACTGACGAATATTTTGAACAGATTGGTGTCGGTGGTGATCGTTGGACACTGAATGATCGGCAGCTGGAAATTATGAATGGTTTAAAGCAGGAAGCCAGGGAAGCCGGGCTGTGGAATTTCTTTTTGCCGGAAAGCCAGGGCGGTGCCGGGGTCAGCAACCTCGAGTATGCGCACCTTGCCGAGGTCATGGCACGTAACCCGATCGCATCGGAAGTGTTCAACTGTGCCGCCCCGGATACGGGCAATATGGAAGTGCTCGAGCGATATGGAACCGAAGCCCAGAAGAAAGCGTGGCTCGAACCGTTGCTGGAGGGGAAGATTCGTTCGGCATTCGCAATGACGGAACCGGATGTGGCTTCCTCCGACGCCACTAATATTGCCACCCGTGCGGTACTTGACGGCGACGAGTGGGTCATCGATGGCGAGAAACATTACATCTCAGGTGCTGGTGATTCCCGATGCAAGATTATGATCACTATGGTGGTGACCAATCCTGATGCGCCCAAGCATTTGCGGCAGTCACAGATCCTTGTGCCGATGGATACAAAGGGGGTCGAAGTAATCCGGCCCATGTATGTGTTCGGCCGTGATGATGCACCCCATGGCCATATGCATATCAAGTTTACCGACGTCAGGGTGCCCAGGGACAACATGATCCTGGGGGAAGGGCGTGGGTTTGAGATTTCCCAGGGTCGACTTGGCCCGGGACGTATCCATCACTGCATGCGCTCAATCGGCGTGGCTGAACGTGCGCTGGAACTCCTGTGTAAACGTGCATTGTCTCGTACGGCCTTTGGTAAACCACTTGCAGAACTCGGTGGTAACTACGATGTGATCGCCGATTCACGAATCGAACTTGATATGTGTCGATTGTCGGTACTCCATGCCGCTTACATGATGGACACGATTGGCAACAAAGAAGCCCGGAAATATATCTCCGCCATCAAGGTTGCGGTTCCAAATATGACGCTCAAGATCATCGATCGGGCAATTCAGATCCATGGTGCCCTCGGTGTGTCGCAGGATACCCCGCTTGCTGGAATGTGGATGAGCCAGCGTACATTACGACTGGCGGATGGACCGGATGAAGTTCACAGGCGGGTGATAGCCAGGGAAGAACTCAAGCGCTATTCCTGACGGTCATTATGCCCTGACCGGGGTCAGATTGTGAAATCTGACCCCGGGCGACTGGTTGCGTTTAGCCCCCAATCCGGCTTAAATGGGCCTTTCTAATGCCAGGATACAAAAGTGATCCAATTCCTGTTGCGCTTGCGTTTCCCGGGGCCCGCCAGCCTGCTTGGTCTTCTGCTGGTACCCTTGCTACAGCCGGTAATGGCCCAAGATGCCAGTTTCCTCATAACCCGGGACATACCGTATGGCAGCGCCGGTAAGCCGGACAGCGAATTCCAGACGCTTGACGTTTACTGGAAGGATGTTGCCAAAAAACGCCCGGTGATTATCTATGTACACGATGGTGGCTGGGCGTTTGGCGACAAATCAGATGTGCATGAGAAGCCCAAATTTTTTGCCGTGCATGACATTTCCTTTATCAGCATGAACTATCGCCTGAGGTGGGAATAC
>JBBDIT010000026.1:0-1020 GCA_040880285.1 Pseudomonadales bacterium
CCGTTTGGCAAACTGCTCATCCCAGTCCCTTCACAAATTGTGCCACAATCGCCATTGACCTGTATCTTGCTGTTATCTAATGATTTTCTTTTAACCCTGATTATCCTGTATGATTGCGCTGGCGGCCCGCATCGATAAAATTTAGCGAATACCGCTAACAATTAGTGAGTTTAAACTGCCAACTGATTAAGGATGCCCATGTCGCCCAGAGAACATACCGACCGGCTGCTGGGGGAATCGCCAGTGTTCCTGGAAGTCCTTGAGCTGGTCTCACAGATAGCGCCCCTGACCAAGCCAGTATTGATTGTGGGCGAGCGTGGTACCGGCAAGGAGCTTATCGCTGCCCGGCTTCATTACCTGTCCGGACGCTGGGACCAGGAATTCCTCAAGATGAACTGTGCCGCCATCAGCGAAACCTTGCTGGAAACTGAGCTGTTTGGCCATGACGCAGGTGCGTTCACCGGCGCCCAGAAAATGCACCAGGGTCGCTTCGAGCGGGCGAATAAGGGATCCTTGTTCCTGGACGAACTCGCCACTACCTCGCCCCTGGTCCAGGAAAAGATTTTACGGGTCATCGAATACGGCGAGTATGAACGCGTCGGTGGCAGTAAGACCCTGTCTACCGACGTCCGCTTGATCGCGGCCACTAATGAAGACCTCCCGACGCTGGCAAGACTCGGCAAATTCCGCGAGGACCTGTTGGATCGCCTGGCGTTTGATGTCATCACCTTGCCGCCACTACGCGCGAGGCCCGAAGATATTATGTTGTTGGCAGAGCACTTTGCTGTGACCATGGCAACAGACCTGGAACGGGAATATTTTCCGGGCTTTAGTCCATCGGCTCGCAAAGTGCTGGTGAGCTATCATTGGCCCGGCAACATTCGTGAACTCAAAAACGTGGTTGAACGCAGCGTCTATCGTAGCCAGGACCCGGACGCACCGGTAGATCTGATATCCCTGGATCCATTTGAGTCACCCTTTCGACTGACCAGTCGCACGGAAGCCAGGCGCATGGAAGCC
>JBBDIT010000027.1:0-1018 GCA_040880285.1 Pseudomonadales bacterium
GAGATCCTTCGGAGGTCCTTCGACTCGCTGGCGCTCGCTCAGGACGACAGATGATGGATGACAAATGATGGATGACACATGACGGATTACAGATTAACGCACCTCAAAACGCTTGAGGCCGAAAGCATTCACATCATGCGTGAGGTGGCAGCCGAGTTCGACAATCCGGTGATGCTTTACTCCATCGGCAAGGATTCCTCGGTCATGCTGCATTTGGCGATGAAGGCGTTCTACCCGGGCAAGCCGCCGTTTCCGCTGATGCATGTGGATACCACCTGGAAGTTCAAAGAGATGATCGCCTTCCGCGACCGCATCGCCGGGCAATACGGTGTTGACTTGCTGGTGCATATCAACCAGGAGGGTGTTGCCCAGGGTATCGGGCCCTTTACCCACGGTAGCGCCAAGCACACCGATATCATGAAGACCGAGGCCTTGAAGCAGGCCCTGAACCAATACCAGTTCGATGCGGTCTTCGGCGGCGGCCGCCGGGATGAAGAGAAGTCGCGCGCCAAGGAGCGGGTCTACTCGTTTCGTGACAAAAACCATCGCTGGGACCCGAAGAACCAGCGCCCCGAGCTGTGGAACATTTATAACAGTGAACACAACAAGGGCGAGTCCATCCGCGTGTTTCCCCTGTCCAACTGGACCGAGCTGGATATCTGGCAGTACATTCATTTAGAAGAGATCCCCATCGTGCCGCTATACCTGTCGAAAGCGCGACCGGTTGTGTCGCGCGACGGCACCTGGATTATGGTGGACGATGATCGTATGCCACTCGAGCCTGGTGAAGAGCCGCAAATGAAAAAGGTGCGGTTTCGGACCCTCGGCTGCTATCCCCTGACCGGCGCGGTCGAATCCGAGGCGGAAACCCTGCCCGAGGTCATCCAGGAGATGCTGCTGACCACTACCTCCGAGCGCCAGGGCCGGGTCATCGACCATGACCAGGCGGGGTCGATGGAGCTGAAGAAGAAAGAAGGATATTTTTAGCAGACAACAGAACGCCCTTCGGGCTACAGAA
>JBBDIT010000028.1:0-31827 GCA_040880285.1 Pseudomonadales bacterium
TTCAGCGTGAGCGGTGGTGCGCTGATACGATCCCCTATGAAGTGATAATAGCCCACATCCAGGTAGAAGTTGGTCGCAATATTGTTTTCTGCTGACACGGAGACGAAGGCAGACTGATCGCCGAGATTGAAAATCGACTGGATGCCGATTGACCACAGAGGTGTCAGCTGTACATTGACGGCGGGGATCAAGTAGTGGCTGCCCAATAAAAAGACAGCGCCAGATTGGTAGGCGAGATTGGCAGTATTCTCAATGTAGTTGCGGGGGTCGTCTGCACCGGCACCGTTGTAATGATACTCGACCATGCCAAAGACGTTTTCTGAAAAGGCATAGTCGATACCGGTTGATACCCGGGTGAAGTCTTCACGCCCGAAAACGCTGGCAACCTCTAGCCAGAAACCAAAATTCCCAAGGGAGGTCTCGATTCCGACGCCTGCCAGCGATTCACCCACGAAGCGAGCCAATGTCAATTGATAGTCGACACCGCTTGAATTGTTTCGTAGTCGGAAAAAAGCGGCACTGGTATCCGGGCCGGCATCCTTGCCCGGAATGATACCGAGATCGAGTTCCCCCAATTGACCGAGGGGGCGTTGGAACCTTATGGCATCAACGCCGAGGCGATATTCTGTATTGAGTGTCCTGACGTCGAACGGCAAGAAGACGTCTGTCGGGTTGATGATACGCGCCATACCAAAGGTGATTGCTTGTCGCCCGATGGTCAGGTCGCCGGATTCGAAGTTGAACTGCAGATTGAATCGATCCAGATTCTGGAATAATTGCGCCCTGGGATTGTCGTTAGGGGTGGAATCAATATCTACCAGCCGCCACCGATGGTCACTGGTTGAGGCCGGTTGGGGAAGAAAGGGTTCTTTTGAACTCAAGACCGCGCCGAGTTCATAGTGAAACTGGAACGAAGTTCCGTCGCCGAGGTAGTCCCACATTAAGCGAACGGTGTTTTGCGACTGGTAAAGTTCATCGGTATCGATCTGCGGGACCTCAGGTCGGTCCCGGGCAATCGCATAGCTTTTAAGGTAGCCACTTGCCCGGATTGCAGATGCTGGCGATGACAAGAGGAGTGTGGCCACCAGAACTGCCATTAACTGGACAGCCCGTATCTGGACACACCGTATCTGGACATCCCGTATCTTGAGAGGGTGAACCAATTTATTTACGTTCATCGGCCAGGATCCGGCCATCATGCATGTGAATAAGACGCGTTGCGCGTTCCATGATTTTCTCATCATGGGTAGAAAATACGAAAGTCATTCCCTGGCTCTGGTTCAGGTCTCGCATCACATCCAGCAATGCGATGCCCGTTTTTGAATCCAGGTTTGCGGTCGGTTCGTCCGCAAGGATTATGTCCGGTGATGAAGCCATGGCACGGGCGACGGCAACTCGCTGCTGTTGTCCTCCCGACAATTGCGGCGGACGACGATTGCCGAGCCCGCTTAACCCCACAACTTCAAGCATGTCAGTCACGCGGGCCTTCCTTGTGTGTGACGGTAAGCCCTGCAATAGCATGATGTATTCTATGTTCTCTTCCGCCGAGAGCACTGGTATCAGGTTGTATGACTGGAAGATAAAGCCGATGTGATCGCGCCGGAAATCTGACAGTGCCGCGCCACTCATACTCTCAATATTAATACCTGATAATTCGACACTTCCACTTGTGGGATTGTCGAGGCCGCCAACCAAGTGCAAAAAAGTGGTTTTTCCAGATCCTGATGGACCAATTACTGCGGTGAACTCGCCAGGATCTATGTCAATTGACACCTGGTCCACGGCTTTGACAAGCGTCTCGCCGCTGCCAAAATATCGACAAAGGTTTCGGGTTCTAATGACAGGTGACATCTCGAAATCCTATAGGCTACGTTGTAAGGCAGTGGCTGGTGTGATTCTGGAAGCAAATCTTGCCGGGTAGAGTGCGGCACAGACGGTCAACACCACGACATAGACCGGGAAGTTGATAAACTGGGCAGGTACAAGAACAGTCTTGATGGTGTTGTCCAGACTGATACCGGACATTTCCATCTCGCCCATGGGTATCCCATGATCGGCGAACCAGAGACCTAATGCACCGCCCAACATCATACCAAAGACACAACTGAGCAAGGCAATCATACCGGCCTCAGTCACGACCAACAGGACCAACTGCATGGGTTTGGTACCCAGTGCCTTGATTACCCCGATCTCATAAATACGTTCGTAGATTGACATAAACATGGAGTTGATGACGCCGAGCGTTGCCAGCAGGAACAGGATGGCACCGACGATAAACGACGAATAACCGGACATTCCCAGAATCGATGCAATTTCAGTGTTCGCTTCAAGCCAGCTGAGGGCTTCAACATCCTGTGTATTTAATGTCCGGTAGAGTGGCAGATTCTTGTCGATTGCGTCATCGGGATTGTTGAAGCGAATGATGATCTGGTGACTCTCACTTTCGAGCCCAAGCATCTCTCTTCCCTTATCCAGATTGATAAATACAAAGTTATCGTCGAGTTCCCTCATACCGAATTCGAGAAGTCCTGATACACGGAACAGGGCCTGGGTGAGTTCCCCGCTGTTGGCTTCAGCGAGGGTCAGCACGATGCGGTCTCCGAGTTCTACTTCCAGCAGCCGCGCCATTGATTTGCCGATGAGAATCTCAGCAGGAGCGCCGGTTAAATAGTAACCCTCGACAATTGCCTCGTTGATCTTGCTGACTTTGACTTCCTTATCGGCGTTAACACCATAGATGAGACCGCTGGTCACATTGTAGGTTGATGAAATCATGCCGCCTGACAGGATCCTTGGAGCGTGGGCCGAAACGGACGGATCGCGCTCGAGAATCGCTTCGATGGATTCTGAAGCGTCGAGCACAAGGTCCGTATCTAATGATTCGAGAAAACCTCGTCGATGAACCTGTGCTTCTCCATTCAATGTGGTTGTCACACTGTCGGTGATCACATTGGTCATACCGATGACGACTGCATCGGTGAAAATCAGCGCCGCCAGGCTAAAGCCGATGAGTATGACCGTCAGCACAGTTCTTCGCGTGTTGCGGAACAGGTTCCTGAAGGCAAGTTTGAATGTCAGCATCACTAGAACGTCTGCATCGCCTGGGTTGGTGGGACCCGCGCGGCACGAATTCCGGGTGGGATACTGACCAGAATCGCATAGACGTAAATAATCAGCATGGGTAACAACATGACCCTTGGTGATAGCTCCCCGGTCAAAAAACCGAAGCTAACGCCGCCCATGTCGATCGGTTGGGGTAGCGCTATGCCGACGCTTGTAAACCATGCGATGACGGGAAACGCCAGCACGAATCCAATAGCCAGGCTGAATGTTGCAAGGATTGACGTTTCCAGAGTGATCAGCAACAGGATCGTTGCGGGGCGACTACCGATAGCCTTCAATACGCCAAACTCGCGCGTCCGCTCAAGAACGGACATGAGGACAGTGTTGAGCACGCCGATGAATACAATAAACAGAATGATACCGAGCGTCACCTGGTTACCGCGCTTGTCTGCTTCCATAGATTTATAAAATGTTTCCTGCACGACTTGCCATGGTGAAACAGTGAGTGTTGGCATGAATTCCTGCAACTCGGCAGCCACAATCCTGGCATCGTCTATGTCATCGATCAGCATAGCAAATTCGTGAACCCGCGAATCCAACGCCAGGAATTCCTGCGCAGCGGTCAAAGGCAGGATGACCCGTAATCTGTCTTGAGATCGACTTGTACCGACAATTCCGGCAACGATATAAATATCGTTTGCGATAGACCCGTCCGCACCCTGGGATATCAGGATGAGTTCACTGCCGACCGCGATTTCGAGGGCGTCAGCAATACCCTGGCCTACCAGGGCCCCATAATAGCCATCCGTGTCAGGATCCTGGGAGATCCAGGTCCCGGTGGTGATCTTTTCCTTGAGACGACTGGTTACTGGTTCCAATTGTGGGTCGACCCCGATCACTTGCGCGGGCGATGACTGCTCACCTGCATAAGACAGTGCCGGGGCGTAGACCCGGGGTGTAAAGGCGGTGATTCGCGAATGAGCCTCAAGGATGGCAGCAACTTGTCCGGGGTTATCGATCGTCTTATAGATGCGTGCACGGTTGACATAATCATCCTTGTGAATCTGGATATGTCCGGTCTGGTCTTCAGTAAAGATTCGGATGATATTGCTATAGCTTCCGTTTACTAAAGAAAATGAGAGACTGCAAAGAATATAGCCACCCGCCATACTCAGTGCCGTCAAGAGCGAGCGTCGTCGCTGACGCAATACATTTCGAAACGCAAGCGTCAACAACAGCCGCACTAGAACCTGCTCTGCAAATTGCGTAAGGTGAAGTCGTCAGGGCTTACATCAGAAGTATCGAACAAAAGGCTTTCATAGGTGATGACGGTCTTGTGTCCTTGCTTGTTGAGCGGGGTCATTTCGAGTACCGACGGCAGCAATACGCCATCGAATTGCTTCGGTTGTTTAAACTCGAGTCGCCTGATCATGGTGCCATCGTCGTCATAGAAATTCTGCTCAACCGGGATCATGGTGTCCTTGTCGATTACATAGTCGATCTTTCCCCATACGGTGATCGTTTGCTCTTTGGGGTGAAGGATGACGCGATATTGCGCTGCTGTCTCATTTAAGGCCAGCCGATAGGCTTGTGTCAGTGTCGTCTGCTGGACCAGGTCGTCATTGGTAAAATCACTCCCCATCCAGGATCCCATCATCATTGATGGCGGAACCTTGATAACCTTGTTAATTTTGGGAAAGTAATTCCACATCTCCTTATCGAGTTTCAATGTGGCAATACCACGATCTTTCCTCGGTTCAAGAATACGAATGAGCGAGTTCTCTACCCCCATACTCTTTGCTTCCATGCGGAGGGTTCTTGAATATTGCGGCGTCTCGATTGACATGGTGAGCCTGGCGACGCTGGCCTCGCCCCGATATAACTCCTCCATTTCATTAATCAGGTCGATGGCGCGTTGATCCGAGAGGTTCGACGCCTGGACGTCGCGTTCGGGCGCATTGGGACCAGCTGCCATCGCAACGGATGCCGCCAACATCAGGATAACGGTTGATAGTCTACGCATCGAGCTGCAATCAATAATGATGGGACGAGTTTGCTATACTTTGCGACCCTATGTCTAATGGAGTTGACGCTTGATGACTCGTGTGTTGTCAATCGTAGTGCTGATCACGTTGTTGCTAGTCCAATCCGTGCAGGCACAAGATGATCCCGCTGAAGTCGAAGAAGTCACGGAGGCTAAATCGGTATTGAAAATCTGGTCAAGCCAAATCGAACTCGGGGCAGTAATGACGACGGGTAACACGGAGCAGGAAAATTTTAAATTCGCTGTCAACGTTGTAAGGAACGCAGAGATTCTGAAGCATACGGGTCAGGTCACCGGGATTCGGGCGTCGGAAGACGATATCGTCACGGCGGAGAAATATTATGCTACTTATCAAGTTGATTATAAGCTTGCAGGTGACCATTCCCTGTTCGCTCGCGGGGCTTATGAGACTGATGAGTTCAGCGGATTTGAATATCAGGCGGATGCAACCGTTGGTTATACTCGCCTTCTCTATGGGTCTGACGCCATCGAATGGCATGCAGGTGGGGGTGTCGGTTCGCGCCACTCAAAGTTTGACACCGGGGTCAGTGAATCCGAGTTCATTACTCGTCTTGCGACCGATGTGCGTTGGCAAGTCAGTGACTCGGCTGGATTCAAACAGCTGTTGAGCGCAGAGATTGGAGAGAAATCGACGATCACCCGATCGGAGACCTCTCTTGGGACCACCATCGCCGGTGATTTGGCAATGAAGGTTGCCATCAACGTCAAACATCAATCAGAAGTTCCATTCGGCCGGGATAAAACCGACACCGAATCCTCGATTACACTCGTTTATTCCCTTTAGGGAACCTCTGAACCAGTGGATCTATAGAGATGTCCGACCGCAGCCTTGCATTCCTGATTGCGGCAGCGGTCCTGATATTGGTCGGCGGTCTCGTTGCCAACTCCTTCCTGGGTGCACCGCAGCGCCCGCTTGCGGTTGAGACAGAGACATCAGGGCCCGACAAAATAGATCAAACCAGGACCGGTGTCCGGGTACGAGTATCAAACTGCAGCCGGGAGTCGGGTTATGGTCGTACCCTGCTCGAGGGTTACGTCGAGAATACGGGCAACGTTGACCTGCATTACGTGACCGTCAAGTCCATCTGGAAGGACTTGAATGGGAGGGTGATTGCGACCACTACGACTTTCGCAGTCAATGGCAACCGTCTCGCCCCGGGGGAACGCGTCGAATTTACCGATAGTAGCGAAGAGAGCGATGTTGACCGTTGCAACGTGGAAGCAATCGATTGGTGGTAGATCGCCTTATTCCCAAAATTATATTCTATAAACCAATTCAATATATTCCTTTTTGCCCAGTTTCAATCCAAATCAGAATATATAGAATGCGCGAACTGTATAACGACATTCGGAGCCTGGCCATGAACTGCTGCCCATGTGATCAAGAAAAAAATACCGGGAGCGGACAGAATTTCCTGGACCAGGGGCTTGCCCGTTGTCGGGCGCAGGTGGCGTCGACGGTCAAATACCTTGCGCGCCCACGACTATTCAACTGGATCACGGTGCTCCTGATCACGATCTGGATGGGTATTGTCGCGGTGGTTGCAGAAACGAGCCAGCCAGGTACTCGCGAATCCGTATCAATGCAAAGCTTGATCGAGTCCCTGTCCAGGTAGGTATCGGCGGTTAACAACCGCCGATCATAGTGCAGTCCTTGAACTCCTCTGCGATGTAGTCGATAAAACTTCGTACCTTGGAGGGCAGGTGTCGGCCCGGCGGATAAACCGCATACAGATTCATGGGTTCCACCTGGTAATCATCAAGGATGGTGACCAACTCCCCCGACGCGATTGCATCCCCCACCAGCCAACGTGGAGCACGGGATACACCGAGCCCGGTCAAGAGGCCGGTCCGTAGCGCCTCGGTATTATTGGTCGTGAGGTTCCCGTCCGCACGGACATAGAAGGGTTCGCCCCTATCGACGAATTGGGTTTCATTGCTGCCGCCGGCATCTGTGTAGACCAGGTAATTATGGTCCTTGAGGTCCCTTGGATGATCCGGCGTTCCTTTTAGTTCAAGGTAGGAGGGGGCCGCAACGGTAACGACAGGGCTTGAACACAGTTTTTTTGCGATCAGGCTTGAGTCAGCCAGATTACCCATTCGCAGTGCGACATCGACGCCTTCTTCAACCAGGTCTACAACCCGGTCGTTCAGGCGGATGTCGACCTTGATTTCAGGATACTGCGAAAAAAAACGCGGGAGCCGGGGCACCACATGCAGGCGGCCAAAGGCTACCACGGTACTGACTCGCACCGTACCTTTAGGCTGGGTCTGGAGATGGCCAACCATTTGTTCTGCGTCTTCTACATCCTGCAAGATGGCAACGCAACGCTCATAGTAGTCGGTACCGGTTTCGGTCAGGCGTAAGCTGCGGGTGCTTCTGTTCAGCAATTTCGCCCCTAGCCACGACTCCAATTCTGCAATATTCTTGCTGATGGTGGGCTGGGTACTGTTCATTTCTTTCGCAACGGCTGAGAAACTGCCGGTTTCGACGACTCGGATGAACATGTGCATGGCGGTGAGTCTATCCATGTTACCTATTCTTGGGTCGAATAAACTGTATGTGTTTATTGTGATTTAACAAAGGTTGGTGAATATAATATATTGCGTGACTTGATGGAAACTGAAAAGACAGACTTTCTGGAAAAACTCGCCCGGTTACGAGCCACGCAGTGCGAGCAGATCCCGACGCCGCAGATGGCGGTTCTGACGCGGTTGACTGCCCGTTTGCGGCGAAGTGGGATATTGAGCCGATGTATCCAGCCAGGTGAATCCGCACCGGACTTCAAATTTGTGGACGCGACCGGCAACCGGCTTGGTCTTTACGGGTTGTTGGAGCACGGGCCGGTTGTCATCAATTTCTTCCGTGGGCTCTGGTGTCCCTATTGCAAGACGGAATTATTGGCTTTCGAATCCATTCGCGATCGACTCACGGAACTTGGCTGCCGATACCTTGCCATTACGCCACAGAAGCCCCCGCCTGAATACGGGCCGCCGAATGGCTATGAGCTGATTTTTGACCAGGATAATCGGATCGCACGACAGTTTGACCTGGTGTACACCTTGTCCGACGAGGAGGCCGCGCTGTTTGCCGAATTGGGCGTGCAGATTGAGAAGCTCAATGAGTCAGCTTCCCGTCAATTGCCGATTCCGGCAACCTATGTGATTGCCAAAGACCGCACAGTTGCTTACCTGTTCGTGGACGTGGACTTTCGGTCGCGTTGTTGTCCTGACGACCTGATTGAGGAAGTCAAAGCCCAGTTACGTTGACCGGTTTTTGTCCGCATCAAGGCTTCTTATCCGCATCAAGGCTGTTTATCCGCGTCAAGGCTTCCTGAACAGGAGGGTGAAGCGATCGGTGTTGCCGGTCACGGTCTTGCGGGCTACCTCGTAGCGAAGCTCATCGTCGGCACGATAATGGAGGTCACTGTAGTCGACGAACTCGAAGCCGGCCGCTTGCACTTCCTTGATGATCTGTACGGGATCCATACGTCGCCAGTTTTCATCTGAGTCTGATTGCATGTGACGTCTCGTATGGTCGACAACGCCATAGTGACCGCCGGACTTCAATACGGCGAACACGGCGTCATTGATATTCATACGACCGTCTTGAGTGAAGTTGTGCATATTACGAAAGGTGAGCGCGAGGTCTACCTCTTCACCCAGATCGAAATTGAATTCCGGTACGCTAACGCGCCTCGAGCCCGGTGTGCGAATAAAGTTGGCACCGTCAAATGGCACTACTTCCAATGAACCAAAGCCTTCCTTACCGGCCAGTGCCGCGCCTATTCGCTCGCCACCGATGGAAACATACAGTTTGCCGCTTTCCTCGAGTGTCGGTGCCAGTATTTTTGTATACCAGCCGCCTCCCGGTACCAGTTCCAATACGGTCATGTTGTCACGCAAGCCAAAAAACTCGAGGGTATCGACTGGTTTACGGTTGCTATCTCGTGCTGTTTCGGCCTCCGACCTGATTTCCTGGGTCATGGCTGCCTTGATCTTGATTTCTGTTGCTACAAATTCGTGATGGTCAGCGATGGCACCGAGCGAGAGACTCGCCAGTGTAAGGATTGGAATCCACTTCATTATTACTCTCCATTGGTGTGTATGACATGCCTTGAGGACATAGTAACCGGATCCGGTAATTGATGCGCCCCGGAGTCCGGATCGAAATCCTGTTACAGTGACATCATATAACCTGCTGACGGATATTGGGAATGATACTCAGACAAGTTGCCCTGGTGGCAAACGAACTCGCTCCAATACGAGCCCGGTTGTTTGCGCTGCTGGGGCTCAAGGCGGACCACGTAGATCCTGGAGTAGGCGAATTCGGCTTGCATAATTCGGTGATGGCCATAGGGGACACTTTCCTCGAGATTGTGGCGCCAACACAAGAAGGTACGTCTGCCGGACGCCTGCTCGAACGGCGGGGTGGTGATGGTGGGTATATGGTACTGGTGCAGGTCGACGACATCGAAAGGTATCGACAGCTCACGGAGTCGCTTTCTATTCGCAAAGTATGGAGCATCGATCGGGACGACGTCAGGGCGTTTCACGTCCATCCCCGGGATATGGGGGCGGCAATCGTCTCTTTTGACCAGATGATTCCAGAGGAGAGTTGGGTCTGGGCTGGCGCGGACTGGCAGGACAGGCGTGCCCGGCACGTGTCGTCGATTTCTGCTGTGGATATCCAGGGCAAGGACCCGGAATCTTTGGCGCGGAGATGGTCTAAGGCTCTGGACCGGGAAGTGATAACCCGGGCGGGCGAGCCAGTGATCCAACTCGACAGGGGCCGGATAAACTTTCGTGAGGCGATGGACGGCCGGGGTGATGGTGTTTCCGGGCTCGAATTTGAAGTGGCAGACAGGGCTGCGGTTGAGTCTGCGGCTTCAGCACTCGGGCTGGTGTGGGAAGAAAACTGCGTAACAGTGTGTGGTACCCGGTTTCGGTTCGGGCAAGCCACGGGGTCATAAAAATGTTGTTTGTGTTTGGTGAGAAGGTGCACGGCGCGGAGGTCGATGCTGGCCAGCGGGACTGCGGTGTTTGCGGCCGGACCACGTCGTTCAGGCGAGTCATCGAGACCAATTATTTTTGTATTTTTGGTCTGCGTCTGCTGCCGATTGAGCGTGTTGCCGACTATTTAGAATGTAGTCAGTGTGGCAATGCATTCACCGACGCCAGTGATATTCCGGCACACTTACCCATTGTACAACGTGGCATCACCTACCTACTGCTGGGCTACGGTATGCACGAGCACCGCGATGTCGCGCAGGACATCGGTAAGAAAGTGACCGGCTTTGAATTCACGGCGGAGGAGTTAACCGGCCTCATCCGCTCAATGGATGCGGGTGATGAGGAGTTTTTTGAGTCGTTGCGGCGGAGCGCGGCGACCATGAACATAAGAGGAAAGGAGCAGGTCATTGCGGCGGCCTTTCTGATGACCCATGCATCCTGCGAGATCCAGTACGAGGATCGTCTGCGTATCAACCTGATGGGCAATGCTCTTGGGCTTTCCCTGGCTTTTGTGGGCGAGTGTATCGAGCATGTCAGGCGTAAGGGTTATTTTGGTGTCCGCAGGATCTTGCAAACCCAGATCGTTTAGACCGGTCATTTATTGACAATATTTGATCATTTCAGGACACTGGGTAATCCCTGGTCAGCTGTTGACGTTCCATGTTCCACAACTACAGTCTTGATAAGCGTGTCATCCGGATGTCGCAGATGGCGAGCATGGTGGAGATCATGAACCTGAGGGGCTATGGAGCCGAGGAAGTGCTTTCCGGCACGGGCCTTGGTGAGCGCGATCTTGAAGATACCGAAGCACGAGTCAGTTACCGGCAGCGGATACAACAGCTCGAGAATGTCATCGACCGGGTGCCTCCCGGTGCCTGGCTGGACTGGGGCAATGATGTGTCCATATCAGACTTCGGGTTGCTCGGCTACGCGATGATGAGTAGCGCAACGCTTGAGAAAGCGATCCAGATTGCGGTCAAATACCACAAGATGGCGGGCGCCATGTTCGAACTTATATTTGTGAAGGAGGGAGACGACGCCGTACTTCGCCTGGATCATTTGTTGGCTGGTGGTACCGTTGGCCAGATGGTTGTAGAACAGTTGTTTGTGGGGATCACTCCGCTTATGGAGCTCTTGACGGGCCGACCATTCCGGCCAAACGTGATCCACTTCAACCATGCAGAGCCACCCTATGCAGTGAAGTATGCTTCCGTCTTTCGTTGCCCAATTCGGTTTAATCAACGCTACTCTGAATATCGGTTCGATTCATCCTTGTTGCAACGACCACTGGCGGAGGCAGATGCCAACACTGCGCGTATCTGTGAAGAGTCATGCAGAAAATTATTGAATCAGATGGAGATTGAGGAAGATATCGTGTCGCGAATCTGTCATCTACTGCTAAGCACACCGGGAGAGTTCCCCAAGCTTGATCATATCGCTTCCAACCTGTCTATAGGGACACGCACGCTTCGCCGCAGGTTGAAATCGTTAGGGACGAGCTATCAGCGCATCCTTGATGATGTCAAGAAAGAATTGGCGATGGAGTATCTGCAGACAACTACGCTATCCATTCAGGAAATTTCGGACCTCCTGGGGTATTCAGAGGTAACGAATTTTCGCCGTGCGTTCGTAAAATGGGCCGGTGTTTCGCCTTATCGATATCGTCAGGAGCTAGACTGAACGTGTTGCAACGGCAGGGGCAATATTGGTTGCGCGTCGCGCGGGCCAGTAGGCCGCGAACTGGCTGACAACCCACAGAACCAGAATGCTGGCGCCCAGATAACGCCAGTCAAGGCGTGGCAGATCGAAACTGGTTTCGAGCCAGTAGCCGACACCCACTGTGAGCAAACAACCACCGATTGCGCCAAGGGTTGTAATCAGCCAGTTTTCCACAAGGAAGTAACGCAGGATATCCATCCGGGTGGCGCCCAGTGCTCGCCGGATACCGATCTGTTTGGTCCGCTGGCTGACAAAGTAGGATGCAAGGCCGGTGATTACAAGTGCCGTTAGTCCGACCAGCAGGATGATGACTGCGATCAGTATATTGGTCATCGCGCGGTCGAGTTCGTAGCTGCGTGCAACAATGTCTTCATGGGCAGATACCTCGCGTATGACCCGGTTTCGGTTTAATTTGAACAGTTCGGATTCGAGTACCGGGATCAGCGCGTCCCGTCGACCGGGCCTGGACCGGACCAGGTATCGCACGAAATTTTGGGCAGATACGCGTGCATGGAAGAGGTTTCGATCGAGCCCGTCCCAATTCACCCACGACCCCTGCATGTGATCCACAATACCGATAATGGTCGCCGGTTCCATGTTGCCCCAGTACACGACATTGCCGAGAGGGTCCTGCTGCGGAAAGAGTTCGTCGCCGAGCGCTTGCGTGACGATGACCACTTCTGCTGTTTGTGGTTCGTCGCCGGGGCTGCGCATCTGGACTTCTTCGGGGCGAAAATTACGTCCGCGGACCAGGTTTGCACCCAGGGTTTCCAGGCCGTATTCATCGAGTTGGTAACGGGCAGTACTTGTGGGGGTGACATTTTCATCCGGCAGGGTACGCAGGCCAGTGCCGGATCCACTGCCAGACAGTGGGAAGTGGTTGATGACCGTTGCCTGATCCACATCCGGGTGATAACGCAGAAAGTCAAGGTCTCGCCTGATGTCGGCAAGTCCATCGCTATCGTCTCCCGTTGACCGGATGGAGATTGCAATCAGGTTAGCTACATCCATACCGGTAGGGCGATTCATCTTTTCTATGCGAGCGTTAATGATGAACATTGCGTTGACTATAATCGCAAGGCTCACCGCGATCTGCAGCGCAACCAGAAAAGTGCCGGTTTTGTGATGTAACAGGGCGCGGACGATGGGACCTGTCTCCATGGATATTGTCCTTACTGAGTT
This sequence comes from Pseudomonadales bacterium, assembly GCA_040880285.1. Taxonomy (GTDB): domain Bacteria; phylum Pseudomonadota; class Gammaproteobacteria; order Pseudomonadales; family Azotimanducaceae; genus JANQJA01. Next base: position 13,043 of record JBBDIT010000028.1, read on the forward strand.
TTCAATTGTTGTGCCGGCGCGATCGCGCAAGTCTTTACGGCCGGATAGATACCAGCCAACAGACTGGTACACACAGAAACGGCAATGGCCGTTACAATCATGGTTGTGTCAATTTCAAAAAGTGCTTGCGGGGCACGGGTAATGGCAGCACCCAGGGCATTCAAACTGGCCCAGGTTAATGTAATGCCGATGGCACCACCACAGGTACCGATGACGGCCACTTCAATCAGGTTCTGACTGATTACCTGAGTCTTATTGGCACCCAGGGCACGACGCAAGCTCATCTCGCCGGACCGCCCTTCAAATTTAGTCAGCAACAGTGAAACACTGCTGAGTAAACAAACCACGAGAAACAAAAATCCAAGGCCCACCAGTACGCGTACATCCTTTTGTACAATTTCGTGGTAAGCCATCCATTCCATCACATCGTGAAGCTGGTTATTGAGTGGCCGTTCAAACCGGCCCAGTTTTTTTTGTTCCATAACATAGGCATCGATGTGTGCCTGGTAGGCCGCCTTGTCTTCAGGTGTGGGTAGTTCTGCCCAGAATTGCAGCCATACAGCCTCTGAATTGAGCCAGTCCTCAAATGACCGGATGGGCTCCGGCTTCCATCCCCAATCACTGCCGGCGGAATTGAATTTCATGCGCGGTGTTAACGAGAGGGGAACGAAAACTTCACTGACCTCGTCAAGCCCCCCTTCAATCACATCATAAAACCGTGGCATGGGTTCCCATTGATCCATAACACCGGTTATCGTGAATTCACGACCATTGACTGTCACCCGTCGACCCACGCTGTCCTCGCCACCGAATAGGCGGTCATTAATCTTTCGGTTGATAACCATAACCTGCGCCGAAACGCGGTCGGCCTGCCTGTCCCATCCTCCACCGTATCGAAATGACGGTTCGAACATAGGGAAAAAGTCACTGGAAGTAACTCGTGCACTGACCTCAAACGGCAGTTGATTTTCTCCTTGTGGGGTGATCACCAGTTCCGCTTCAAACATACCAGCCTGCCGACTGGCGTACCCTGCCTCCAGCAAGGCGTTGACATCACGCCAGGTCATCTGGTGTGGTGGACGTTCAGGGCGATCTGAGTCAAACGGGCGCAGGGGATTCCAGCTATCGAGTTGGACCGCAAAAAGTTGCTCACTCTTGCGTGGAATCGGGTTGCTGGCCATCACGTAATACACCGTCAACATGGTCATGGAGACGGCAATGCCCACGGCAATTGCAGCGACCACCAGCAATGTCAGGGCCGGGTTGCGCCTCATGCTGCGGATTGCATTGGTCAGGTAATAAGCGAACATGCCAGGTCCTGGGCGTGAGCCCCAAGCTGGGTGGTCCCGCCGGATTCGAGTTTTCCATCCAACAGGGTGATGTTCCTTGAAGCCATGGCGGCGAGCGATGGATCGTGCGTGACCATCACGATGGTGGTGCCGGCTTGGTTGATTTCCTGCAAGAGTTCCATGACCTGACCCGCCATTTGCGTATCCAGGTTGCCTGTGGGCTCGTCCGCCAGCAGGAACAAGGGATCACCAGCCAATGCCCTTGCAATCGCGACCCTTTGCTGTTGGCCGCCGGAAAGTTGTGAGGGCAGGTGCCTGGACCGTGAACCAAGGCCCACGCGGAGCAGTGCATCTTCGATTCGTCGCCGCCGTTCAGGCGCTTTCATGCCGCGATAGCGAAGGGGTACGTCGACATTGTCAAAGATATCGAGATCCGGGATCAGGTTAAAAGACTGGAAAATAAATCCGATCTTCTGGTTGCGAATCCGGGAGCGGGCAGCGTCGTCAAGGTTGCCGACGTCTTCGCCTTCCAGCTTGTAGGTCCCTGATTCGAATGTCTCCAGTAGCCCTGCGATATTGAGAAACGTGGTCTTACCGGAGCCGGAAGGGCCGGTAACCGCCACAAACTCACCAGCATCAACCTGCACACACAGGCCGTCAAGCGCTCGGGTTTGTACCCTATCAGTCCGGTACACTTTTGAAACCTGGTCCATTTCCAGCACGGCGGGTGTCCTCTTGTAATTATTCTCATGTCTTATTGACGCGGCTCAACTCAAAAAGGTTTGATTATTTTTTGGTGGTGGGACCAGATGTTTTGTTTACTCTTGTGAAGCTGGTATGGTCCCTGGATTCATTGGTATCTCTCTATATAGCAACCGAGTGATAAAAATAATCAACAAGGAGCTCAGGCGATGACCTGGACACTGACGGAGAGCCGATATCTGCGGTTCTTCTCGTTCTCTGTCTTCTACGTGGCCCAGGGCCTTCCTATCGGCCTTATCACGATCGCATTGCCGGCCTGGTTGGCAGAGCAAGGCCAGGGCCCAGGCCAGATCGCCAGTTTTGTTGCCATTACCTCATTGCCCTGGGGTTTCAAGCTGTTTGTGGGCCCTGTGATGGACCGGTTCTCTTACCTGCCCATGGGACGCAGGCGGCCATGGGTTGTGCTTGCCCAGTCGGGGCTGTTGGTGTCGATGATTGCAATTGGGCTGGTGCCAGATCCGGCCAACAATATTGTGTTACTAATCACCGTTGCATTCATCGTTAACAGTTTTGCAGCGGTTCAGGATGTCGCGGTCGATGGTATGGCGATCGACGTACTGCCCGTCGATGAACGTGGTCGTGCCAACGCTTTTATGGGCTTTGGCCAGGTCGCAGGGTATGCAGGTTCCGGTGCACTCTCCGGTACCCTGTTGGTCATGTTCGGCATTACCGGTGCTGCCTTCACCCTCGCTTTTGGTATTGGCCTCATCTTTGCGCTTTCAATTCGGGTACGAGAAAGGGAAAACGAGCGGATCTTGCCCTGGATGCCCGGGGAGGCATCTGCTCGCTCGGTGGCGTTGCAGGCTTCGGACTGGGCCAGCATTCTCGGTAATCTTCTCAAGGTGATGTTTTTGCCCGCCAGTATTATCCTGATTTTAGTGACCTTGTGTTGGCGGGTTGCGGGCGGATTTTGGCTGACCGCTGTACCGATCATTGCAGTGCAACAACTGGGATTCGCCAGCAGCGAGTATTCGCAATGGACAGGCGCGGCAAGCTTCATCGCTGCCTGTGTGGGTGTCTTGTTTGGTCCCCTGATTGATCGCACTGGTGCCAGAGCAGTGCTCATGGGCGGCATGCTGGGGATGGGACTATTGTTTCTGTTTACCGGGTTGTCTGAATCCCTGTGGACGCTAGCCTTCTTCCCGGTAATCATCCTGTGCCTGGAAGCCTTGTTCGGCCAGGCCATTTTTATCAGCTTCATTGCCCTGCACATGAACATTTGCTGGATGCGGGTAGCCGCTACCCAGTTTGCGATCTATATGGCCTGGGCAAACCTCGCGCGATCGATCGGAGCCGGTATTTATGGTGGCATTGAAGTACATTTCACGCCAGGACAGGAATTCTTGCTGATGGCGGCCACTTGTTTTGTCGGTGGTGGCCTCTTGCTCCTGGTGAACCTGACCGCCCACCAGTCGCGTCTCGATCGCCTTGAAGAAACGGTTATCGAGCCGTCAATAAGCCCGGCAACATCGTCCTGAGGCTGCGCCCATTGCCTTTAACTGAATTCGGCAATTATACCCGATATGGATTCCTTGGCATCGCCAAATAACATGCGCGTGTTTTCGCCAAAAAAGAGTGGATTGTCGACTCCTGAAAATCCCGACGCCATGGATCGTTTCAGCACGAATACGGTACGTGCCTGGTCAACGTTAATGATCGGCATCCCATAGATGGGGCTGTCGGGATCTTCTCGTGCACTGGGATTCACCACGTCGTTGGCACCGATCACGATGGCTACATCGACATTGCTGATACGTGGGTTGATGTCGTCCATTTCGATAAGCTGCTCGTAAGGGACATCCGCCTCGGCCAACAAGACGTTCATATGTCCTGGCATGCGTCCTGCAACCGGGTGAATCGCATAGCTGACTTCACAACCATTCGCCTCAAGAATCTTGCCTAGCTCTTTGACCACGTGTTGTGCTTGCGCAACCGCCATTCCGTAGCCGGGTACAAAGCAAACATTGCTGGCGGCTTCCAGAATGTAGTAAGCGTCTTCGACTGAAATCGGCTTCACCTCGCCTTCGATCGCTTTACTCTGTTTAACGGCACCAAACCCGCTAAACAGTACGTTAGCAAGGGATCGGTTCATCGCTTTGCACATAATGTTGGTCAGGATCATACCTGCTGCGCCAACGAGTGCGCCGGCAACGATCAGGATATTGTTGTTAATTGCGAAACCCGCGGCGCAGGCGGCGAGCCCGGAGTAACTGTTGAGCAATGAAATGACAACTGGCATGTCAGCGCCACCAATCGGTATAACCGCCATAATGCCCAGTGCCAATGACAGGCCGAGTACCGCATAAAGCCAGACGGAATTGCCGCCAGGATCGAGGCTCAACATGACCCCGGACCCGATCAGCGCCGCCAGCAGCAGGCTGTTGACCAGGCGTTGTCCATTGAAAGTGACTGCCGCACTGTTGATGGTCTCGCTGAGTTTTGCCCAGGCCACCAGACTGCCGGTAAATGTGACGCCGCCAATCAGGATAGCCAGCAGCACAGTCACCGCGGTAAAGGTTGTCGTCGCCGGTGCAAACAATGTGCTCCAACCCACCAACAAACTGGCCGCGCCGCCAGAGCCGTTAAACAGTGCCACCATCTCGGGCATACTGGTCATCGCGACCAGGCGTGCAGCAAGTGCTCCGATCAACGCCCCGGTTACCATGCCTACGATGATCCATTGGTAGGAAACGATTCCGCCGGCAGTGAGGCCAGCAACTACCGCAATGAGCATCCCTGTGGAAGAAAGCATATTGCCCCGGCGGGCAGTTGCCGGATTGCCCAGCATTTTTAGCCCGAAGACAAATAATACTGCGGCAAGGATGTAGGCGAAGTTGGCAATCAAATCAATATTCATCGCTTGCTACCGCCCTTACTCTTGAACATCGCAAGCATGCGGTCCGTCACCAGGTAGCCGCCGACAACATTGATGGTGGCAAAAGTAACCGCGGCGGTACCAAGAATCGTTGCGAGTTCGAGATTCTCGGCACCGGCCGTTATGAATGCACCCGCCAGGGTAATGCCGGAAATTGCATTCGCACCAGACATAAGCGGCGTGTGAAGTGTGGCTGGTACTTTTGAGATTAGCTCAAAGCCCAGGAATATCGAGAGCACAAGTATAAAAGTCAGGAAGACAACTTCCACGGGACACCTCTAGCGTTTCAGATTTTTGATTGTTTCGTTGACGATGGCGCCGTCATGCGTGATAAGGCACCCCTTTATGATGTCGTCTTCCAGATTGAGGTTAAACGTTTTGGCTTCCTCGTCCCAGAATTCCATAACAAAATTAAACAGGTTTGATGAATACATCTGGCTGGCATCCTTTGGTACTTCAGATGGCAGGTTGGATACGCCGATGATCGAAACCCCACCAACCTGGACGATCTCGTCCGTTTTTGAGCCCTCGACGTTGCCGCCGGAGTCAACCGCCATATCGACAATGACACCGCCGTGTTTCATCGCTTCAACCATGTCATTGGTGACGATTCGAGGAGCAGGGCGCCCAAATACCTGCGCGGTGGTGATTACCACGTCAGACTCCGCAATTGCGGCTTTCATGCCCTGGCGCTGGGTTTCGAGTTGTTCAGCGGTCAGCTCCCTGGCATAACCATCTTTGGTTTGTCCGGTTTCGCCCAGGTCAATATCAAGGAATTTTGCGCCCAGCGACTGGACCTGTTCGGCTACCACGGGACGGGTATCAAAGGCAGTGACCCGTGCACCGAGTCGTTTGGCGGTTGCAATTGCCTGCAGGCCTGCAACGCCCGCTCCGATGACGAAGACCTTTGCCGGGCTGAGGGTACCGGCAGGCGTCATCATCATCGGCAGGATCCGATCCAATTGGCTAGCGGCCAGGATAACCATGACATAGCCCGCAAGGTTTGCCTGGGAACTGAGTGCATCCATCTTTTGTGCGCGTGTGGTTCGCGGAATCATTTCCATACTGACTGCACTCACGCCGGCGGAAGCGAGGCTGTCGATCAGTGTTGATTCGTTATAGGGGTCGAGATAGCTGACATGAATTGCACCTTTTTTCAACGCCCCCACTTCGCTAACATCGGGTTTGCGTACACGCAAAATAATGTCGGCATTGGAAAAAAGATTATTCCGGTCGTTGCTGATGGTGGCTCCGGCCTCGGTGTAGGCGGTATCCGGAAAGCCGGCCGCGACACCAGCACCGGATTGTATGACTACCTCGAATCCGGCACGCGTCAATTTCTTAACAGAGTCGGGAATTAATGCAACGCGTTTTTCATTCGCGTGCGTCTCCGCTGGTACCGCGATTTGCATAGGTAACCTCTACTACTCTCTTATCAACTCAATGATTCACTCTGGAAGCTCGAGCGCCCCAGATGAACAAACCCCGGACAAACCTACTCCGACGCACGAAGCGAAAAGTATCATGAAAGTGCTCAGGACGAAAATGCATGGTCTATAACGAGTTCGCTGCCATTAATGTAAGCCGACGCCTCAGAGGCGAGAAAGACGACCCCGTTCGCAATATCAGAGGGTTTGCCCAGCTTGCCTCCAGGAACTGAATTGGCAGCGATTGCCGCTATATCAGTCTGGTTAGCGCCTGATTCTACCACGAGGCCCATTTTGTCCCAGATTGCCGTTTCAATGATGCCGGGGTGAATGGAGTTCACCCGAATATTGTTGCCGGAGTTGGCACACTCTTTGGCAACGGACTTGCTGAGCAATCTCACGCCGCCCTTGGTCATGGCATAGGCGCTGAGCCCCGGGGCTGCTTTGAGACCGGCAACAGAAGAAAGATTAATGATGGATCCGCCGCCTTGTTTTGCGATGATGGGTATGCAGTGCTTGAGTCCGAGGAAAACGCCATCCAGATTGATCCGGTTTTGTAACTGGAAATCCGCGAGTGACATTTCTGTAATGGGTTTGGCAATTGCGATGCCAGCATTGTTGACGAGGATGTCGAGGCGCTGGCATTGCGCGATAAGACTCGACAGCACGGACTGCCACTGCTGTTCGCTGGTCACGTCATGGTGAAGGAATAACGCCTTGCCGCCGGAGGTGTTGATGTGCCCGGCAACCCGCTTGCCCGCGTCATCGGCAATGTCAGTGATTACAACGGTTGCTCCCTCGGCAGCCAGTCTTTCCGCACAAGCGCGTCCGATCCCCATCGCAGCCCCCGTCACAAGCGCGACTTTGCCTTCAACCTGCCCCATATTGATTCCTTTTTTGATCGTCGCCGCATATTGCCCAAGTCGATTGCATTTGAACAGCTCCGGTTGATATAAATGGCCATAACCCGTGGTGATGCAGAAGCGAATGACGTGAGTTGGCATAAGGAAGCGCATGAAATCGAACTGCGCCGTGAACTGTCTCGACAGCAAGGCGGTGACGAGTCTATTGCCGCACACCATGCAAAAGGGCGCCTGACGATTCGTGAACGCATAGATGCACTGGTTGACGACAATTCCTTTGAGGAACACGGTGAAGGAGCAGGCTTTGCACAGCAAGCGGCTGACGGTTCGATCGAATCATTTTCCCCGGCAAATTATGTGATTGGCTTCGGCCGTGTTGGCGGTAGGCGGATTGCCGTTGGCGGTGAAGACTTCACGCTGAAAGGTGGATCGCCCAATGGCGCCGGATTACGAAAAAGCATCTACGCTGAAGAACTGGCGGTACAATTCCGCGTACCCTTGGTGCGGATGCTCGAAGGTGGAGGCGGCAGTGTTGCCGGTTCCGGCCCAAGGCCGCAGACGGTGGGTTCACCCGTTTACGCGGAGCCCAGGTTCAAAATTATCGCCGAGGCTATGAATTGCGTACCGGTAGTGTCCGGCGCGATGGGGCCGGTAGCCGGATTCCCTGCCGGGCGCCTGGTTGCCTCCCATTTTTCCGTCATGGTCAAGGAAACCTCCCAGGTATTGGTTGCCGGACCCGCGGTGGTTGAACGGGCACTTGGCGTGTCGATGACCAAGGAGGAACTGGGTGGGTGGAAGGTCCATACGCGTAGCGGCATCGTCAACAATGTTGCTGATTCTGAATTCGAAGCATTTGAGCAGATCAAGCGATTCCTGAGCTATATGCCGCAAAATGTTTGGCAGCTGGCGAAACGCGAGCACTGTGATGACGACCCCGACCGGGCGGATGACGCCCTGATTTCCATAGTGCCCCGGGACCGCCGGGTGCCCTTTGAGATGCGTGATCTGATCAGGCATGTGGTCGACAAGGGATCGTTTTTTGAAATTTCACCCTACTACGGCATGGGCCAGATTACCGGGCTCGCGCGCCTCAATGGTGCGGTGGTGGGGGTAATTGCCAACGACTGCAAGCACTATGCCGGTGCCATGACCGCTGACGGCTCACAAAAGGCAAAGCGCATGATGGAGCTTTGCGACCTGTTTCACATCCCGCTGGTGAATTTCCTGGATGAACCGGGTTTTATGATCGGGCCGGAGGCAGAACGGGATGCGACCATAAGATATGGAATGAGTGCGGTTGCCGCCGCCGTGCAGTCGACCGTGCCCTGGGCGACAATCGCAGTCCACAAGTCCTTCGGGGTCGCATCCGCGGCCCACTTTGCACCGAATACCTACAAATTGGCGTGGCCATCCCATGAAATGGGCGCCCTGCCGGTAGAAGGCGGTGTGGCGGTTGCCTTTCACCGTGAAATTGCCGCGGCCGAGGATCCCGATGCGAAACGCAAGGAATTGGAGGAAAAGCTGTCGGCCGGACGATCACCATTTCCGCTGATGGAAAGCTTTGCCGTACATGAGTTGATTGACCCGCGCCAAACCCGGGCAAAGCTTTGTCGCTGGATAGACTGGATCGAACCACTCCTTGAGGAGTTGAAAGGGCCGGTCACCTGGGGAATGCGTCCCTGACTTCCCTTTCGCTTTAGTTCATGATTGTCTATATGAAATTGCGCCTCTACCTTGTGTTTTCCTGCCTGCTCGCCAGCTTGTCGGTCGTTCCTGCCGTCGAGGCGGCGGTTGCGAACTCGGGTAATGTCGAGGCGGAACTGATCAGCGAAGTCGATGCGGTCGTGCCGGGAGAATCCTTCTGGATTGCGTTGCGCCAGGATATCCGGCCCGGCTGGCATACCTACTGGCGAAACCCGGGTGATTCGGGTGCACCGACCAGGTTGACCTTTGACCTACCGGCCGGATTTACCGCCGGGGACATTGAGTGGCCCTGGCCGGAACGCATTCCCTACGGGCCCCTGGTCAATTTTGGCTACCATGGGGAAGTCTATTTCCCTGTCAGGATCACCGCCCCGCCGGAACTGGAGGGGGAGCAAGTCGTGCTGAGGGCACTGGGTGAGTGGCTCGTGTGTGAAGAGATTTGCATCCCCGAGGACGCACAACTTGAATTACGGTTGCCGATCAAAAGCGCTGCGCAGGAGATCAACGCTGACATTTTTAACGAGGTGCGACAGCGAATTCCAGAACATATCGGCCTGGTATCGAGTTACCATGTTGCCGGGGACAGGATCGTGTTGTCACTTGAACTGGACGGTCTGGTTGACAATCGCCTTGAATCGGTCACCTACTTTCCCTACGAAGTAGATGTCATAGACAATGCGGCGCAACAAAGCTTCAAACTGACCGCGCGAGGGCTCGATATTGCACTCAAGCGTGGATATGACTTTGCTCCTGCCGTGAGCCTTGATGGTATTGTCGTCATCACAGAGAATGCTGGCGATCGACTGACGACGGCTTTTGCGGTTGCCCCGGCGCCGGGCGGCAGGCCTGCCCCAGATACGCCAATGATCGAACTCTCTGTCGAAATCTCTTTGGTTACCGCATTATTGTTTGCATTATTGGGTGGCTTGATCCTGAACCTCATGCCCTGCGTGTTCCCGGTCCTGTCCATCAAGATTTTGTCGTTGATGCAGCAGGTTGGTGGCGATGCCACCTATATGCGAACCCACGGATGGGTATACGCTGCCGGCGTCGTGCTGTGTTTTGTTGTGATTGCACTGGTCCTCATCCTGTTGCGTGCCGGTGGTGCCCAGATTGGCTGGGGATTCCAATTACAATCGCCGCTGATCGTGGGACTTCTGGCTTATCTGTTCGTTCTGATTGGCTTGAACTTTTCTGGTTATTTTGAATTCGGAACGCGCCTGATGAATATCGGCTCGGCCCAGGCGGGTCGCGCTGGCTATGCCGGGTCGTTTGCAACCGGCATCCTTGCCACAACGGTCGCCGCTCCCTGTACCGTGCCGTTCATGGCCTCGGCGGTGGGGTTTGCCCTGACCAGGGACAATGTGACCGCAATCGCGATATTTGTGGCCCTCGGTGCCGGTATGGCGGCACCCTATGTCCTGCTTTGTTATGCACCGGCCTTGCTTGAAAAAATACCTCGTCCCGGTCCATGGATGGTGCGATTCAGGGAAATTCTGGCGTTTCCAATGTTTGCCTCTGCGATATGGCTGGTATGGGTCTTGTCGCAGCAGTCAGGCCCCGAGGGGGTGTTAATTACACTGACCGGTATGCTGATGCTGGCTGCAGCAATCTGGCTGTGGCGCCATCGTCCGGTGCGTGGCGTCGGCTCGTACCTGATGGTTGCGGTCGTGATCGGCCTGGTCGGGACTGCCCTGTACCTGCCTTCAACATTGAAACGCCCAATACCGGTGATGAATGGGGCAGGCGCCGAAACCCGACCGGCCATGGGAGCAAATTATGACGGACCCGAATGGACTTCCTACGGTGTCGAGCGCCTTGCGTCTGCCCGCAGGAGCGGTCCGGTGTTTGTGAATTTTACCGCCGCCTGGTGTATTACCTGTAAAGTCAATGAGGCGGTGGCGCTGGACTCAGCGGTGGTGCGCCGCGCCTTCGAAAGTAAGCAGGTGACTTACCTCAAAGGTGACTGGACTAACGAGGACCCGGTTATTACCAGGGCGCTCGCCGAATACCAGCGTAGCGGTGTGCCCCTTTACCTGCTCTACAGGCCAGGCCGCGATCGTGCCGACGTGTTGCCGCAAGTCCTTACGGAATCTATCGTTTTACGTGCCATTGAAAGTCTGTAGCATATCGATGAAACCCTGATCCCGGGATCCGAAGTGCGGACCACATTGCTAGACGCTGACGGTAACCCCAGGTACACCAACCGTCTTGTTCACGAATCTTCGCCCTACCTGATGCAACACGCGCATAACCCGGTGGACTGGTATCCATGGGGCAAGGAAGCATTTGGAAAGGCCGCCAGGGAGGATAAGCCGGTATTTTTGTCCATCGGTTACTCCACCTGTCACTGGTGCCATGTCATGGAGCATGAGAGCTTCGACAACGAAGAAATTGCAGCCTTCCTGAACCAGCATTTCATCTCGATCAAACTGGACAGGGAACAGCGACCGGATCTGGATGACGTCTATATGACCGGCGTACAGATGCTCACGGGGCAGGGTGGTTGGCCCATGTCCAATTTCCTGACGCCGACCGGCAAGCCGTTCTATGCTGGTACCTACTTTCCCCCTGCCAATTTCATGGCCGTGTTACAGCAAATTGACAGCGTATGGCACGAACGTCGTGACGATGTATTAAAGCAAGCAGACGAGGTCACGACAGGTATCAGTCGATTCACTGCAGCAAGGGCCGAATCCCATCAGCTGGTCAATGACCTGACTCGCGTCGCCAGTGCCGAGTTGTTGGATCGATTTGATGCAGTCAATGGTGGTTTTGGTGGAGCCCCCAAGTTCCCCCATGAAAGCCAATTATTGTTGTTGCTGGAGGATTGGCAACGCCATCGCGATTTGGCAGTGTTTGAGGCATTTTCCATCACCCTCGATCAGATGTGCAAGGGTGGCATATACGATCAGGTTGCAGGCGGATTTCATCGCTATACGGTCGATGCCTCCTGGTTAGTGCCGCATTTCGAAAAGATGTTGTACAACCAGGCCCAACTGGTGAGAGTGTACAGTCGTGCGGCATCATTGACAGGCAGTGTCACCTGGAGACGGGTTGTCGAGCAGACCATCGAATACCTCACGCGAGATATGATGAGTGAACAAGGTGGATTTTACTCCGCAACGGATGCAGATTCAGAAGGGGAAGAAGGAAAATTTTTCGTCTGGACCCGGGATGAATTGAAGTCCCTTCTGACGACTTCCGACTTCGAATTGGTCACGACACTCTATGGTGTTACAGAAACTGGCAACTTCGAGGGCGCCAATATCCTGAACCTGCAGACTTCGATCGAAGACTACGCCAAGGATAACGGGCTGGCGCTGACAGAGCTGGTCACTCGCATCAATGACATTAACGCCATACTGTATCGAGTGCGTGAATCGCGTGAACATCCACTCCTGGATGAAAAAGTGATTACCGCCTGGAACGGTCTGATGATAACGAGCCTGGCTCACGCCAGCATTGACCTGGATAGTCGGGAATACCTGACCACCGCGATTCGTGCGGCAGAAAACCTCTGGCGGAACGCCTGGTCACCGGCAGACCAGCTCCTTTGGCGCATCACCCTTGGCGGCGAACACTCCATACCGGGAAACCTGGAAGATTACGCCTGTCTCTCGGAAGCCCTGTTGACCCTGTACCAGGTCACGCTCGATGACGCTTTTCTTGAACGTGGCAAGCAGATCGTCGCCGCGATGCTGGCTCTGTTCTGGGACGACATTGATGGAGGCTTCTTCCTGGCGCGGCAAGCGGATGAAGGACCGATGATCACCAGGCCAAAGAGTCCCATGGATGGTGCGACGGCATCGGGTAATTCAGTCGCCCTGCATAGCCTCGTGCGCTTGTTCGAGGTGACAGGGGATGCGGCAATTGAGGCCAGGATTAACGCCACCATTAATGCGTTTTCCGGCCTGCTCAAGGCATCACCTTCAGCGTTCAGCTACTTCATCGTCGCTGCCGAGCAATACCGTGCCGGAGGCCGGGGCCCCGTCCTTTTTGTCGCTGACGGAAACATACGGGTAACCGCCCGGCGCAGGCGCGAGGAAGAGAAAGGGGAGGTTGTGCAAATCGGGATCAGCTGTCGAAATGACTGGCATATCAATGGTCACGACATTGCCGATACAAATCTTGTACCTACCAGCGTTACTGCCGGTGGGGCCAGGGTCAATTATCCAGAAGGAGCAACCTACCGTGGCGAGGTAAACATCGACGTCGCAAGAATCGATGTCGCGGGCTTCGATGTCACGAAAGACACCCGCGACATCGAAGTCACATTACAACCATGTAACAACGAGGTGTGCCTCGCACCAACTACCTTGAGGTTCCGTGTTGGCTAGACTAACTAGTCTACTACCGCCGAGGCTGTTCCCTTGATGACTTCGGTTCCGGAATCATCTGTCGTTGATACGTCAAGATCGACAATTTTCTCACCGTCTTCTTCCCGTACACCCGTCACGGTTGCCCGGGCAGTCAGGGTCGCGCCCGGGAATACTTGTGAGGTGAATCGTACACCGAAAGACTTGAGTCGACCGTCACCCACATAGTTCGTCAACATCTTGCCAGTCATTCCCATGGACAACATGCCATGTGCGAAGACCGATGGATAACCCGCAATTTGAGTCGTGAAGATTTCATCAGAATGCAACGGATTATAATCCCCTGACGCGCCTGCATATTGCACAATCTGAGTGCGAGACAGGTTGCGGCAGACTTCCTCTTCATGGGTATCACCCACTTTTAGATCACTTGCTTTTAACGCCATTACTATTTCTCCTACCCTGCAGTCGCTGGACGTTCAGTTCTTACGCCAACGCTGGTCGCGGTGACAACGAGTTCTCCATTCTGGTCACGGTATTCCGTGACGGATTCGCTGAAGGTCAGCTTGCCGCCACGTCGACCCTCTTTTTCCCAGGTTTTACCCGGTTTTGTCGTTGCTGTCAGGACGTCGCCGACCCTGGGATGGCGATGATAGACATAGTGTTGCTCGGCATGCAGTCCGCCGCCGCCACCACCGCCGCCACCACTACCACCTTCTTTTTTGGTGATGCCGGTCGGGCCTTTTGCAGATCCAAACCATTCCTGGCCAATCTTCGGGCGCAAGAAATAATCCGGATCAAATTGTGCGCTGGCCTGAACAAATGTGGGTGGTGCAATGATTGCGCCAGGCTCTGTTTTGCTGGCGTGGTCTTCGTCGTAATAGATCTTGTTTGCGTCGCCGACAGAACGCGCAAACATCATGATATGTCCTGCTTCAATCGGAAACTTGTCCGCCGCCATATCATTCTCCCTTATGTGATGAATCGTTGCGTCAAAGTACTAATAGTTTTATATCAACGTCAAGTGGTACTTGTCGCATGCAACCAGCCAATGTAATATGGCTACCCCTTTTGGGGGGATACGACCCAAATCTAAAACAATAATTCGGGATGCGTGTACTATGTCCAGGCCAGTTCGTATTGAGTTTCCAGGTGCGCACTATCATGTGACCAGCAAGGGAACCAATGAACAGGATGTTTTTTTGGATGACGAGGATCGCGCAGTTTTCCTGAACGTAGTCGAAGGTGTTGTTTCACGTTTTGGATGGCTCGTACATGGTTACGTGCTGATGCAGAATCATTACCATCTCGTTGTTGAGGTGCCGGGTGCAAATCTTTCCAAAGGTATGCGACAGCTGAACGGCGTCTACACACAACATTTCAATCGTCGTCATGGCCGCGAAGGTTCCCTGTTCCAGGGACGATTTCGCAGCATTCTGTTCGAACCCGCTTCCTATCTGTTGCCGCTTTGTCGCCATGTGGTTTTAAATCCTGTCCGGGTAAAGGCGACCCGATCTCCCAACAGCTATAAGTGGAGTAGTCACCGGGCCACCTACGGGGCGGTCAAGGCACCGGGCTGGCTACATACCGCTGCGATACTGGATAGCTTTGGCAAGCGCCGGAAAGAGAGCCAGCGCAAATACCAGGATTTTATCAAGGCTGGAATGGGCTGCGATTCACCACTCAATGAGCGCAGCCATCAGGTATTACTGGGATCGCACGGGTTTTTGAGTGAGATGGAACCGATTTTGAATGGCGAGAAGATGGCCAAGCGAGGGCCAAAGCGGGCCAGGCGTCGCAGCTTGCCGGCTCTTTTCAGGAATATAGAGAACAAATCGCGCTCCGAACGCAACGAGCTTATTAGAAAGGCCCACATAGACCATTCCTACACGCTAATGGAGATTGGCGATCATCTGGGCATTCACTACACCACCGTCAGCAAGGTTGTAAATCAGTAGACTCTCGCTGTATCCTTCGACCCTGGATAACCGTAGATTGCGGAGTAACCGAAACGGTGCGTAGACTTCTTAACAAATTCACGAGTCAAGGCGAAGAAGAGATTGACCTGACGCCGATGCTTGACGTCGTTTTCATCATGCTGATCTTCTTTATTGTTACCGCGACATTCGTGAAAGAAATTGGCCTGGATGTAAACAGTCCGGACAAGAACCAGAATGTCCAGGATGCAGATAAACAGAGTATTGTTGTCCAGATCACCAACCGTGACCGTATTCGTATCCGTGGCCGTGATGTTGACTTTCGCGCCGTTCGCGCCAACATCGAACGACTTCACGCGGAGAATCCTGAAGCGCCGGTAGTTGTCCAGCCACACCCGGAAAGTACCACCGAAGTCATGGTGCACGTGATGGATGCTGCCAGGCAAGCAGGTGTCTACAACGTCTCGATCGCTGCCACCTGACCATTCGCGGTAATTATGGAACTTATCCTTATCAGGCACGGCCTGCCTGAGAAAATTGTAAACGAGGACGGCGTGCCTGCCGATCCACCATTGTCCAGTGAGGGTGCTTCCCAGGCCGCCAGCGTTGCGACCTGGCTAGAGCGCGAACACATTGATCGTTTGTATTCTTCGCCCATGAATCGCGCATTCCAGACCGCAGAACCGCTGGCGAGGCAGCGCGGACTTGATATTGAAATCCGGGACGGCGTTGCGGAATACGACCAGCATGCACATCACTATATCCCCGTCGAAGAGCTCAAGGAGCTGGACTACGAACGTTGGCAGAAGCTGATGCGAGGAGAGATGGATGAAATTGATTTTCCCGCCTTTGTGCGCAATGTCACCACGACTCTGGAAGATATCATCGCCGAAAATCAGGGAAAGCGGGTTGCGGTAACCTGCCATGGTGGCGTCATCAATGTCTGGGCGGCCCATGTCATTGGATTCGAACCTCGATTGTTTTTCAATCCCCATTACACCAGCATTAATCGTTTTATGGCGGCAAGTTCAGGTGAAAAAACAGTGATTACCCTGAACGAGCACTTCCATCTGTTGCAATGAGTCGCCTAGTCCTGTACCTGGTAAATGTTCGTTGGATCGTTGGACTTGAACAGGTAGAGTAATAACTGGCTCAGTACGATATTGCCGTCTGCCCGGTATTTCCCTTCCATAAATGCGCGCATGCCGTCGTATCGACCATCCATCAATGCCCACAGCGTTTCGTGGTTGTCTACCAAAATCGTTACTGTAGGTTCGTCGATGATGCCGGTGCTGAACTCGAAAGTGTCAGCGGTAACCGTCAGGTGAAATGGGCTGTCAGATTCGAAATGGAACTGAAACACCGTGTGGTGGCGTTGCAGGAATCCAGGCTTGAAGTGTGGCGCCAGGGACTCCTGCAATTTAATCAGGTCATTTTCTTGCATGGGCTGATTCTACCGTGGATCCAGACATCACGACAGCACCCGCTTGTGTTAGCATTCCTCACTTGATCCCTGCACCACTGGAGTAAACTGAATTTGGAATTCCTGTCCGAATATGGCCTGTTCCTGGCCAAGACTGCAACGCTGCTGATTTCGATAATGATCATTGTGGTCTTCCTGATTAGTGTTGGCCAACGAACCAGAAGAGCCGACCATGGTCATATCGAAGTCCGTAGCCTGAATGACAATATGGAGAACATCACGCGTACGCTAAAGCACATGGTGCAGCATCCCGATGTTTTCAAGCAGGAACAAAAGCAGCACAAAAAAACACTCAAGCAAACGCAGAAGTCAGAAAAGGTAGCGTCGAAAACCGGTGGAGAGCGACGGTCGCGAGTTTATGTCGTTGAGTTTGAAGGTGACATCCATGCGAGTGCGGTCAAGCATCTCCGGGAGGAAGTTACTGCCATCCTTTCGGTGGCTGAGCCGATCGATGAAGTCGTTGTAAAGATTGAGAGCCCCGGCGGCCACGTACATGGCTATGGCCTTGCTGCCTCACAGCTGCGTCGTATTGTCGACAAAGAGGTACCATTGACCGTTTCAGTAGACAAGGTCGCGGCGAGTGGGGGCTATATGATGGCTTGTATCGCTAACCGGATCATTGCTGCACCTTTTGCGCTACTCGGTTCCATCGGTGTCATTGCCCAAATCCCCAATTTCCATCGGTTCCTGAAGAATCATGACGTTGACGTGGAGGTACTGACTGCGGGGGAGTTCAAGCGAACCCTGACCCTGTTCGGGGAAAATACTGACAAGGGACGGGAAAAATTCCTCGCTGATCTTGAAGACGTGCATGCGCTGTTCAAGGAATTCGTATCGGAAAACCGACCTGTTGTTGAGATCGATACGGTTTCTACCGGTGAAGCCTGGTATGGACGGCGTGCCCTCGATCACAAATTGATCGATGAACTAAAGACCAGCGATGAGTATCTGTACGACAAATGCGAGGAATGCGATGTCTATCAGGTACGTCATATCGAAGATAAAAACCGCCTCGACCGAATCCTGGATCGTACCCACACCATGCTCATGCGGCTGACAGGACGCGATAAGCTCGAGGCGCCAGGACCGTATATTTACTAACATCACCATAAGGGCAAGAGAGGTAATCCATGACGGAATTCAAGGCATTTTGGGTTGAGAAAAACGACGAGGGTGTGACCCAACGCATTATCGAGCGCTCGACGGACGACCTGCCAGCAGGAGACGTCCTGATCAAAGTGGCTTATTCGTCCGTCAACTACAAGGATGCACTCTCGGGAAAAGGTATGCCGGGCGTGACACGAAATTACCCTCATACTCCAGGAATCGATGCGGCAGGCGTCGTCGCCGAGAGTTCTTCAGACGCCTTCAAGGCTGGTGATGAGGTGGTTGTTATCGGATTTGATCTGGGCATGAATACACCCGGCGGGTTCGGCCAATATATCCGGGTACCGGAGGGTTGGGTTGCCAAATTACCGGCTGGCCTGACCAGCCGCGAGAGTATGGTGCTTGGCACCGCAGGTTTCACGGCCGCGTTGTGTGTCGAAAAACTGGAACAAATGGGCGCTAAACCCGGTGATGGACCTGTGGTCGTTACCGGTGCGACCGGCGGGGTTGGTTCAGTGGCAGTCGCGCTACTGGCAAAATCAGGCTACGAGGTTGTCGCGAGTAGCGGTAAAGCTGACAAGGAGGGTTACCTCAAATCCCTTGGTGCCAGTTCCGTCATCGGCAGGGAAGTCCTTGGTGAAGAAAACAAGCGGCCACTTTTGGCCACAGACTATGCCCAGGGCATTGACACGGTAGGCGGCGAGACCTTGTCCAACCTGGTCAAGAGCCTTCGCTATGGTGGCAGTGTCGCAATCTGTGGCCTGGTGTCGTCACCGAATTTCACTGCCACAGTGTTGCCATTTATCTTGCGCGGGGTAAATATCCTGGGCGTAGATTCGGTCGAGTTACCCATTGAGCGCAAGGTCAGGACCTGGGCGCGGTTGGGTTCGGATTGGAAACTGGATTCCCTCGAGTCCATGGTCCATGAGATTGGCCTTGCGCAATTGCCGGAAACCCTCGATGCCATTATCGAAGGCAAGGTGTTCGGGCGCACGCTGGTCGTTCATGACTGATTGCTG
>JBBDIT010000029.1:0-7072 GCA_040880285.1 Pseudomonadales bacterium
GCCCACGCCTGGAGAAACAGGTCCCTGATTTCCCGCTGGAATCCTCTCTTCAAGGCTTCGCTGACTTATCCAGAGGTTCCCTGGCAGGACTAGTTGGCAAACACCACCACATGGTCCATCTCAAGACCAATCCCAATATCATCACCAGCATCGAAATCATGGTGGCTCGGCAAACTGCACAAAAGCGGAATGCCTGAAGCCAGTTGCAATGTGTACAGGGTCTGGCTCCCACGGAATGCTCTGGATACAACGCGCGCCCTGATGGCGCTCGCTTCATCCAGTATCAGGTCGTCCGGGCGAACCAGCAACGACATGGGGACGCCCACCGGCAGGTCCAGCGATGCGGTCGGGGTAACGCGGCCGAGTTCCGTTTCGATCACGTTACCTGCCTGCAAGGTGCCAGTGATAAATCGGCACTCACCTACGAATTCGGCAACGCTGCGCTCGACGGGACGATGATATAGATTAAATGGTGTATCCCATTGCAGTAGACGACCGGCACGCATAACGCCGACCTTGTCTGCCATGGCAAACGCTTCTTGCTGGTTGTGGGTGACAAGGATTGCCGTAATACCGTCTTCTTTCAATACGGCGCGGATGTCCTTTGCAATTTGTTCGCGCAGGGCTACATCGAGGCTGGCAAATGGCTCATCGAGAAGTAGCATGCGCGGTCTTGGTGCCATGGCGCGTGCCACGGCAACTCTTTGTTGCTGGCCACCGGACATACGATGAGGATACTCATCCAGTAATTCCACCACGTCCAGCATTTGCGCGAGTTCCTGCACCCGGCGGTTTCGGTCAACCGGCGTCAGGGAAGCGATACCAAAGGTAATATTGTTCCGCGCGGTCAGGTGTGGAAACAGCGCGTAATCCTGGAATACCATTCCGACCCTTCGACCTTCGATGGCCCTGTGAACTTTTGGTGAGCTTACGATTTCGCCTTCAATGCTGATGCTGCCGGCGACTGTATTTTCAAATCCAGCGATACCCCTTAGCAGGGTTGTCTTTCCGCATCCACTCGGCCCCAGCAGGCAGCCAATCTCGCCAGATGCCAGATTGAATGTGACGTCTTCCACGATAATGAGGTCACCGATTCCGATTGATACGTCGTTGAGTTCGAGCAGGTTATTCATCGCCTGGGCGTGACCTCGTAATAGCACGACTGAGCAAGATAACAGGAATGATGCCAACAATAACGATCATTAAGGCAGGTCCTGCAGCCTCTGCCAGGCGCTCGTCGTTGGCAAGTTCATAGGTGCGAACCGCCAGCGTATTAAAGTTGAAAGGCCGCAACACCAGGGTTGCGGGCAATTCTTTCATGACGTCGACAAAAACAAGCAGGCAAGCGGTGAGCAGGGAACCCCGGATTACCGGCATATGGACTTTGCGTAACACGGTAAATGGCCGGAGGCCGAGCGATCGGGCAGTATCGTCCATGGTCGGTTTTATGCGTGCAAGACCGGCATCGACCGTATTTAACGACACCGGCAAGAACCGCACGAGGTATGCCAGCAGTAACGCAAAGACTGTTCCGCTAAAAATCAGGCCGGTAGAGAAATCGAGTCTTGCCCTCGCGATGCTGTCGATGGTGTTATCGAGAAATGCGAGTGGAATCAGCACGCCGACTGCTACCACGGTACCGGGAATGGCATAGCCCATGCCGAGCAAACGAACCAGGCTTCGGCTCAGCAGATCTTGCCGCTGACGGGTAGTATAAGCCGCAAGGAGTGCCGGCAAGAGCGCAACCACCGAGAGCGTGGCAGCCAGGCCAATCGTATTGCGTACGAGTTCGAGAAATGCTGAATCTATGGTTAGCTGCCAGGTTTGTGTGACCCAGGAAATCAATTGTCCGGCGGGCACCAGAAAACCGATGACAACCGGCAAGCTGCAGTAGATTAGCGCCCCTACACCCTTTAGCCCCGTCAGATGAGTCCTGCGAAGCCGGTTATAGCGCGAACTGGTATGCTGGTAACTGACCTGCCGGCGAGACCAGCGTTCCAGCACTAACAGAATAAGAATGGCGCTCATGAGTAGTGCCGATAATTGTGCCGCGGCGACGCTGCTACCCAGACCAAACCAGGTCTTGAAGATTCCAGTGGTAAATACGGGGATACCGAAATATTGAACCGTACCGTAATCTGACAAGGTTTCCATCATGACAAGAGCGAGCCCCGCTGCAATGGCTGGTCTGGCCAGCGGCAGCGCCACGCGTACAAATGCTTGTCGGGCGTTGCAGCCCAGTGTGCGTGAGACTTCCAGCACGCCTACAGATTGCTCGACAAATGCAGTGCGGGTCAGCAGGTAAACGTAAGGGTAGAGCACGAACGCCAGCATGGCGATGGCACCGCCCAGCGACCGTATTACCGGAAACCAGTATTCACCATAGCGTAGCCCAAAGGTCTCACGGATAAATACTTGCACTGGCCCGGATACGTCGAGTAGGCCAGTATAGGTGTAGGCGATGATGTAAGCGGGCATCGCGAGTGGCAAGAGCAGGGCCCATTCAAGGATCGTGCTAGCCGGAAACCGATACATGGTCACCAGCCAGGCAGGAAGTATTGCCAGCATGAGAACCAGTACTCCAACCCCCAGCATCAGCGCCAGTGAATTGACGACATAGTCAGCCAGCACAGTGTCCATCAAGTGCCTGATGGTGCCGTCAGATGGGCTGAACACCGAGAACACAATGGTACCGATCGGCAGCAGGAGCACACCGCACAGCACGATCAGCGGCAGGATCGGCACGGTACCCGGGCGTCCCTGTATCTTGTGGTCAGGAGCGGCTATAACTGAGTCAGACAAGCATGAATCCGATGGCTCTAAATGAGGCTTATACTACTTCTATCGGGCTCCTTACTTCCATCCGGCACGGTCCATCAGGCGGACCGCCTCGGCGTTGAAGACGCCGAGTTGTTCCAGCGCGAGTTGGTCCGCTTTGAAGTCACCCCAGCGCTTCTGCAATTCACTGTTATCAACGTCGCCACGCACCGGGTATTCATTGTTGGTGTCTGCGTACCAGCTTTGCGCTTCAGGGCTGACGAGGAATTCAAGGAGCGCGATAGCCGCTTCGACATTTTTTGCAGCGCGAGTTACACCGGCACCACTGGCGTTAATATGGGCGCCGCGTCCTTCCTGGTCAGGCCAGAATAACCTGACCTGTTCTGCGGTCTCGCGGTCCTGTGCCAATCCGGACGTAAGCATACCAGCGAGATAGTAGTGATTGATGACTGCTACATCGCACTGCCCGGCGACGATGGCCTTGATCTGGTCACGGTCACCACCAGCTGGCGGGCGAGCCATATTATTGACCAGCCCTCTTACCCAGGTTTCGGTCGCCTCGCGGCCATCATGGGCGATCATGGCGGCAATCAGGGATTGGTTATAAATGTTGCTGGAAGAGCGAATACAGACGCGGCCCCGCCATTTCGGCTGTGCCAGGGCCTGATAGGAGGATAGTTCACTTTCATCGACCCGGTCGGGTGCGTAGATGATCACGCGTGACCGGAGCGACAAGGCCACCCAATATCCGGCGGAGTCTCGATAGATTTCGGGCACGTTCTGGTCAAGTATGTCTGAGGAGACCGCGCGCAGTAGGCCCGCGCTTTTGGCACGAAACAGGCGTCCGACATCCACGGTGAGCAAAAGATCCGCCGGGGAATTGATCCCTTCAAGTTCCAGTCGCTTGATCAAGGCGTCGGCGCTACCGGTGACGAGATTGATCTCGACACCGGTGCGTTCGGCGTAACGATCCAGCAGAGGCTTGATCAGTGCTTCATTGCGCGCTGAGTAGATGTTCACCACATCGGCAGCACTCGTGGTCTGACCAACGAGTAGCACAACGGCCAATATTATCACTGTGACTGGTATCAACCTCATGGAGTCTCCTGCGACCCCCCGAATCAGATTCGGTGGATCAGATCGTGTGAATTAATCGTGTAAATTAGTCATTTGAATTAGTCATTTGAATTAAAAGTTCAATTCTATACCAGCAAACAGACTCTGTGGTATGCCGGGCCGCGGACCATGTGGTTGCCTCGATACCATATATTCTTCATCCAGCAGGTTGTGGGCACCGGCAAACAGCTTCACATGATTTGTTGGCCTGTAGTAGAAAGAGATGTCCAGAATCTCGTATGAATCTGTGAGGCCAAACCGTGCATCCGGCTCCCCGACACCGTTTAGTTCAACCGTCACGTTACTGGCACTGGTAAAGGTCTCGTCAACGAAGCTGGCAGAGGCCTCAATTCCCCAACGCTCGAAATCAACAGATCCACCCAGTGATGTCTGGTAACGGGGTATATAAGGCACTTCATTGCCGGGAGCGCCGAAGCTGAAGATCGATTCGGCATTCGTGGATTGTGCGTTATTTTGTTGTTCTGCATTGGTATAGGTAAACGTCAGGTAAATCTCACTTCCGAATCCCCAATGGTTAATGCGAGCAAGATCCAGCGTGCTGGAAAATTCAATACCCTGCGCATCGACTTCACCAAAGTTTTCGCTGTCACCGCTGCCGGTACCACCGATATTATCGACTACGATAAGGTCATCAAAGGCCGTATGGAATGCGACAGTCTCAACCATCCAGGTTCCCCGGTCGTTTGTATACCTGAATCCCGCCTCGATGCCACGGCTGGTTTCTTCTTTAAGGCCGCTGACAGCAGCACCCGGTCCTGGTGGCGAAAATCCGAAGTGCAGTCCACCCAGTACCTGTAGACCGGGCGTCAATCGGTAAGCAACACCGAGTCCGCCTGACGCCAGGTTGAGGTCAGCCTGGGCATTGGTGCGGCCTGGTCGGTAGTCGCGATTTTCAAGATCCAAAGTTTCGATCCTGACGCCGGGTTGGATTACCCAGTTGCCAAACGTAATGGTGTCCTGGACATAGAGTGCAAGCGCACTGGTTTCTGCCTCGCGATTGTCCTGTGATCCTGGTACCCCTGCAACGACGCCAGTAATACTACCGTCAGCAGCCTGACTGTAGACGTCCTGCCATTGGAACCGGTCCTCCACATCGTTGTGGTATCTGATACCGACGTTCAGCTTGTGCCTGGCATTGCCAGTCTCGAAGCGGTAATTCAAATCGCTCTGGATCCCGGCCGCGCTGTACTCACGATTGTTAGCGCGCACCCGCAGGTCACAAGCCAGTTCTCCTTTAAGGCAGGAAAGTCCCTCGCCACTTGCGGCGCCAGCCAGTGCGGCGGACAGGCTGAGATTTTCGCTGAGCCCACCTGTGACGGCGCGGATGTCGTTGAGTTTGTACCAGTTACGAGCAAATTCGTTGAAGTATGCCGTCGTAACCACATCGACATTGGCAGACAGGGAGATAAAGTGGCGGAGATAGCCTCGCACGTGATCCGTGTCGATATTGTCGAACTGTGATGCGCTGTATCGGCGATAGGGTGATGCCCGCAGGTCGGTTGTCGAAAGCCCGGTGTAGGTTTCATTCGCTTTCTTGTCGGTGTAGCCGAGTTTCAATTCGAATCGCTGGTAGCGTTGGCTGTCAGGTTCCCAGGCCATCTTGATCATGGGCTCAATATTGGTAAAACCCGTATCGCCACCATTGGTAAAGCCAGGGGCGGAATCAATGGTTTTAAATCCACCGGTATCACGCGCGTAGGCTTCAACCAGGTAACCGAAACGGCCGCCATCCACGTCAACGGTGTTGCCGTGATAGGCGTGCAATCGGTAGTCCTGGTCGGTGCCGAATGGAGCACGCAGAAAAGTCGTTGCGGTCTCGGGAATCGGGGTCGAGAGATAATTGATGACGCCGCCAGTAATGTGGGGACCATATTTGACCTGACTGGTACCTTTCAGGACTTCCAGTCCGTCCATACGACCGGTCGTTGGTGAGTAGTAAGCCGAGGGTGCCGAGTAGGGCGCCGGTGCCGCGAGGACCCCGTCTTCCATCAAAGTCACTTTGGCACTACGGCTGGTATCCACTCCCCGCAAACTGATGTTCGGAAACAAACCGTAGCCATCCTCTTCACGTACATAGACGCCGGGAATGCGGCGGAGTACGCGATTGATGTCATCGTAGGACAGGCCCCGAATATTCTCGTGGTCAATATAGTGGGCAGACCCCGGAATCGAGTAGATGGCCTCGCGAGTGCCGACTACCCGCACTTGCTCAAGAATTTCCTCGCGCTCGTCGGCGGCAGTTGCCGGTGCGGGAACGAGGGAACAAACCAGCACCAGTCCGGCCACTGCCGGCAATTTACCTTGAACCATTAGTAAAGATCCTTATCATTAGCAGAAATGTAACGCGAATGATAATGATTATTATTTAGAGTTGCAAGGCGCAATTGCGCAAAGTTTACCCGTCAGGTGCTCGTCCTCTCGCCGCCCTTTATCGGGAGGTCATTCAGGCGGTAATCGGAATTAACACCAGTTCAACACGGCGATTTTCCTGTCGGCCCTCGACTGTGCTGTTGTCGGCGATAGGTCTCGATTCGCCGAAGCCTTGCGTCAGCATGCGATTAACGACGACGCCGTTTTTCTGTAGTGAGTTGGCAACGGCACTGGCGCGTCTTTCCGATAAGGTCAGGTTATAACTGTCGGATCCGGTAGAGTCTGTGTGCCCGGTAACTTCAAGCAGCGTCTTGTCGAATTCTTTTAGTACCAGGGCTACAGAGCCCAGTACCTCTTCAAAATCCGGTTTTACGCTGGAGCTGTCGGTTGCAAACGTGATATTGCTGGGCATCACCAGGATCAGATTATCTCCGTCCCTGATTACCCGAACACCGGTTTCGCGCAGGCTGGCCCTTAGCTTGGCTTCCTGCCGGTCCATGTAGTAACCGACCCCGCCACCAATCGCACCACCGGCAGCCGCGGCTGCCAGTACCCGTTGATTACGGTCCCGCGCATCATCGTCCCGGTTAACAATTGCCGCGCCGATTGCAGCGACACCGGCGCCTATTGCAGCACCAGTGGTGGCCTTGCTGACTTGCTTTTCGTCCGTGTAGGGGTCGTAGGTCATACACCCACCGACACCGATCACAATCGCGATCGCGGCAGAAACTGTGCGGATAGACATGAGGTCTCCTTACTTGTGGCTACTGTGCGGTTTAGCGCACTA
>JBBDIT010000029.1:7172-9253 GCA_040880285.1 Pseudomonadales bacterium
AAACTGTATGGGTACCCTATCAGTAATTACTACAATATGGTCAAGTGTGCATTAATAGAGAAGGGCGTTGAGTTCGAGGAAGTTCCAACGCGGCCAGCGCAGGAAGCGGATTACCTGGCGAAGAGCCCCATGGGCAAAATCCCTTGCCTCGAAACCAGTGCTGGTTGCCTGTCGGAGTCGATTGCCATGCTGGATTACCTGGAAGAGGCGTATCCGGAGCATCCGCTCCTGCCGGCCGATGCATTTGCCCGTGCCAAAGTGCGTGAGCTGGTGCTGAATCTGGAACTCAATATCGAGCTGGTAGCACGCAAAGGGTATGACGTTCTACGTGGCAAGGATACACCTGAAGCGGCAAAAGAGAGTATCAAGGCAGACCTCCCGCGTGGCGCGAGGGCAATTGCGGGCATTGCGAAATTTTCGCCGTGGATTGCCGGTAGTGAATTTACCTACGCTGACCTTGTCGGTTATTTCACTTTTATCTATGCCGCTCGTTCTGCCGAGGCGAATGCCCAAATCGATCTTTACAAAGAAATTCCCGGTTTGAAGGAATGGTACGATCAGGTAGGTGAACGCGAATCGGTCAAGAAAGCGCTGGCGGACCAGGCTGCATGACGGAATTTTCAAAGCTCACCGTCGCCTTTTCCCTGATGTCGTTGCTCGCTGCCTGCAGCGAGCCGGTCTCTTTTATACCCGGTGGTAGCTTGAGTGGCGAGGTGCGCCAACCCCCACTTGAGTGGATGGGCGTTCCCGAGACGATTCAGGTGGAAACCAATCCTGTCGATCCATACTCCATCAATATCTGGGCGGTCGATATTGGCGAACACCTGTACATTGCCACGGGCGCCGACGGCACGACCTGGAGCGGTTATATCGAGCAAAATCCGAGTGTGCGGGTGCGCGTCGATGGTAATCTGTACGATTTCACTGCCAGCAAGGTCACCGATCCGGTTGAACACGCTGATGTAGCCGACCTGTATGTGCAAAAATATGAACTTGATCCGGCGGATAACTGGGTCGAGACAGGCATTGTATTCCGGTTTGATCGGTTGTGATGGGTGATACCCTGCGAGTCGTGACCGGGGCAAGCATTTCACGGTAAGCCAATTCAATTAAATGAGCGAGTTACCTGTGCTTTCATACGCCGAGACTTAGAAAAACGCGCTAACTTATTGTTTTTCAATGGTCATGGGAGTAGTATTCTCCAATGCCGACCGAAGCTTTGGGCCGTTATCAGATGCTGGCGGGTATTCCCGCAGGGCTCGGCTCCCTCCAAAATCTGCTCGCTGTCGCAGTTGATCCTAATCCCGACAAACAAAACCTGATTGATGCCTTCGAGACGGATCCCGCACTGTTGCTGGCGGCATTGGCAATAAGTCGGGAAGCAGCGGGTGACCTGGCGAATTGGCACCAGCATCTTGATGCCCCGATTTTGCAGGCTGCCGCGCTCACCCTGGCCGGGCATGCCAATACCGGCATGTTGGCCAGCGGGGAAGGGCACTGGCAACGAGCGATGCGCCAGAGTTTGATTGCAGATGAGTTGGCCAGGAAGGTGCCAGGCGCGGATCCGGAAACATCGCGTCTTGCCGCACTGTTGGCTGGACTCACTGATGCTGCACCGGACATCGTCCATGACCTTGCGAGTCTGGGTTGTAGTCACCTGGTCTGCGATGTCGTGCGTTACCACCGTGAATCTCGGCAGGAACTGGCGGGCACCGCGTCCGTTCTGCGGGTAGTGGCAACCGCTCACCGACTGTTGAATACACTGGGTAATCCAGACCCGCTGGCCGAGGAATTGGTGGCCTGGGTCGAAGAAATGCTTGGCCTGGACCACGATACTGCTTATGAAGGGATTGGTATCGCATCCTGGCGTTACGAGCAGGCGATGCGTAATGTCCGCCAGGTGGACACGGCACAAGCGGTGGCTGATTCTCATGCCGCGGCCCTTTTTTACCGTGCCTTGCAGAAGTCGCAACCCGACGATGACTTTTTGACCAAAGTCAGCAATAGCGCGCACTACCTGTTTGGTTGTTCCGGCATCTACCACTTTGAGGTCACGCCTGACCACCAATCACTGGTCACCC
>JBBDIT010000029.1:9353-31508 GCA_040880285.1 Pseudomonadales bacterium
GTGGGGATCATGCAGGTGCGGTCAGCCTGGATCATTTGAAAGCCCGCACTCGCGAAATTATCCACGAAGTCAACAACCCGCTTGCGATCGTGCAGAATTATTTGAAGACCATGGCGATCAAACTGGATGCGAAGTCAGGTACCGACCTTGCTGTACAAAAGGAAATTGACACCATCTCGACGGAGCTCATGCGTGTCTCAACCCTGCTGCAAAAGTTTGCGCGTATTGGTGATGAAGACACCCTCACCTATAGTGACACGGATATCAACCAGTTGATTGTTGAATTGACTGGCCTCGTGGCGGCGGACCGCCAGATTACTGTCGAGCTGCAGCTCGATGAGTCCATCCCGGTGCTGGAGCTTGCTGGTGATGCCTTGCGACAAGTGTTGCTCAATATAGTAAAGAACGCAGCAGAAGCCATGGATGAGACCAGCTCGCCGCAAGTTTTCGTCAGCACGCAGGGCGCAGTCAACCTGGGTGGTCGCCACTATCTGGAAATCGTTATCGCCGACAACGGCCCGGGTATGTCGGCAGCCCAGCGGCTTGAGCTATTCAATAGTGAAGCTGGTGCTAGCGTGTCCACCAAGGGGCAAGGCCGTGGCCTCGGCCTTGGTATCGCCAAGGGTTTGCTGGATGAGATGGGTGGTTTGATCAGCGTAAGGGATGCCCAGGTCGTCACTGCGGCAAACGGTAACTCGCCAGGTACCAGTTTCCAAATACTGGTTCCATTCGAAGCACTGCAAATTGAGCGCGGCAAAACCTAATCAATGGGAGTTAACACTATGAGCGCACTGTCAGTAGACGAAGTTACAGCGTACCGGGTCCTGATAGTTGACGATGAGCCGAGACAACGCGAATCATTAAGTGAACTGGTGTCGCTCTCGGGTTATTCCGTGGCATCAGCCAGCAGTGCCGCGGAGGCGATTGATCGGTTGGGTGAATGTCGCTATGACCTGGTGCTCCTTGATCTCAATATGCCAGGTATGTCCGGGTTTCATGTGATAGACCATGTCGTTGAGCACAAGATTCCCTGCAAGGTTGTGGTGGTCAGTGGAGAGGCCAACTTTGAATCTGCGCGAACTGCGCTCAATAAAGGGGCTTATGACTTCCTGAAAAAACCTTATGTACCGGATGAGTTGTTCGCCACGATGAAAAACGCGGCCGCAAGAAATGCACTGGAGCGAGCCAATCAGCAGGTCCGGGAAAAACTGTCTGAGTCGGAGTACTTGCATCGGTTCATCGTTGATCACTCGCCCGATATCGTCTTCATGCTGGATCAGGACGGCTGCTTTACATTCCTGAACGATACGGTTTACCAGGCGCTTGGAATGAGCAAACGCGACCTGATCGGCCAACACTATTCAGTGCTGGTAGCTGAGCAGAGCAAAAAGCAGGCGAAACATGTATTTACCGAACGTCGCTCAGGCGAACGCAAGTCCCGCAATGTTGAACTGCAGTTAAAGTGCAAGGATGAGTCCGAATTCCGTTTTTTTGACACGACATCCATGTCAGTCACGCTGAACCAGCATGACGACAGTGATGATGCATTTCACGGTACCTACGGTGTCGCCCGGGATATTACCGAACGCAAGCGCGCCCAGGAAGTTATCAACTACCAGGCCTACCATGATCTACTGACCAGTCTGCCAAACCGGGCGTTGATGGAAGACCGTCTTAACATAGCCATTACACAGGCAAAGCGGAATAACCAGAACCTGGCAGTCATGTTCCTCGATCTTGACCGGTTCAAATGGGTCAATGACACCATGGGACATACCAAGGGTGATCGCCTGTTGCAGGCAGTCGGCCAGCGTATCGAAAATTGTTTGCGCAAGGGCGATACCCTTGCACGTTTCGGTGGTGACGAATTCGCATTGGTGTTACCGCAGGTACGGGGTCACCATGACGCATCTACCATTGCCGAGAAGATCCTGAACGAATTAAAAGAACCGTTTGTGATCGACGACCACGATTTATATGTTAGTGCCAGCATTGGCATAGCCGTCTTTCCGGAAGCTGGACAAACCAGGGAAGCCTTGATCCAGAGCGCGGACCTTGCCATGTATTCTGTCAAAGACAAGGGCAAGAACGGCTTCGAATTTTTTAAGGAGTCCATGAACGAAACCTCTAACGCGCGCCTCAATACCGAGCGTCAACTACGACGTGCGCTGGTCAATGATGAATTGCGTGTCTGTTACCAGCCGCAGGTCAATGCCATTACGGAGAAAATTGTCGGGTTCGAGGCGCTCATACGATGGGAGCATCCCGAGCATGGCCTCGTGTTTCCTAATGACTTTATACCGATAGCCGAAGAGACCGGGTTAATCCTGGAAGTGGGCACTTTTGTACTGGAGACGACCTGTCGAGACATCTGTGCCTGGCGGGAGGCAGGTATGGACAATGTACGTGTGTCGGTCAATTTCTCCGCTGCACAAATCGAACAACCCGACTTTATTGAGCAGATCGTGGAACTACTAAAGCGCCATGACTTGCCGGGTCGGTGTCTCGAAGTCGAGATCACCGAAAACGTCATCATGAACGATATGGCCAATGTCATCCAGAAACTGCGCCGGTTGACTGCCCTCGGCATCAAGATTGCCGTGGATGACTTCGGTACCGGCTATTCGTCCTTGAGCTACCTGCAACAGTTCCCCATTAACACACTCAAGATCGACAAGGCTTTCGTCAGTTCCATTAATGTCAGTGAAGGTGGCACCAGCATCGTCAACGCCATTGTAGCCATGGCAAAGGGCCTGAGCCTGAATCTGGTGGCCGAGGGTGTCGAAACCGATCCGCAGCTTGAATATTTGCGCGAGTTGGGCTGTGCGGAAATCCAGGGTTGGTTGTTTGGCAAGGCAGAGAGCGCCGAGACGACGCGGGAACTGCTGCAACGCATCGCCGCAGGGGCCAATATTCGTTCGACTATGGTGGCGTAACGGTGCCCGTTGATAATGAGTAATAGACGATGCCGTTATGTGCGCTCGATAGGTGGGCTCGAACAGGTGTGTTGAAACAGGTGCGCTGAAACAGGTGCGTTGATCAGGAGCCGTGCCTCGCGTTGCCACGTAGGCCCCAGAGTACCAATGCGCTGACAATGACCATGCCGACTGACAATGATAGCAGTGCAAAGGTGATCAGCCCTTCCTGCATCTGCGAGCCTGTATGATCGCCACCGGCAATCGGCATCATCGAACCGCCTGCACCCCATAGCCCGGCTAACAAGGTCGCCAACCAGTTCGCATAACTACTGTAGATTGCGACAGCGAACAGGATCTTACTGGCAAGCATGCCGAGGTTCAGCTGTCCCCAGATGGCGCCCAGGACAAGCAAGAAAGTTCCGTTGATGACCCCTTCAAGATGGCTGGTGAGCCCCATGCGGGGGTTTTCCATGGACGGGATCAAAAATCCGCTGACAAGTCCCAGAAGGAAGAGCAGTATACCAAGGCGCAGGGTCCAACGACCGAAATCAAATCTTGCCGCGTGTTCCATTAGTTGATTCTCCTGTTATGAAATTCAAATCTTAAGTGATGTTTGAGGTATCAATCGATACCGTACAACAATTTTAGTTGGTTGTGATAGCGCAACATCTGGTCGGCCCGGCACCAGTACCAGGTCAGGCAGGTCGCCCGAAATCGCAGAGCGTGGGCTTGCACCGACGCCTGGGATTCAGCAAAGTAGCTGCATCTGAATAGTTGCTGGATCTGGCGCGTGAAATTGGCTGAGGTTGGGCAGCGCGCGGGCCTTGCCATGATTAACGGCATTGCCCGCAGTGTGCCCCACAAACTGGAAACTGTTGCCTTCGGCGATGACTCGCGTCAGCGCCTGGATTGGTATCGAGTAAAAGGTGCGATCAGTGATCCTGACGTCCCTCGTCCGACGGTGCTTTTTTATTACGGGGGCAACTGGCGAAGCGGTAAACGAGCCGATTACCGGTTTCTCGCCGATACCCTGATGAAACTCGGATGCGATGTCGTTATCCCCGACTACCGGCTTTATCCTGATTATCGCTTCAGTGAGATCATGACGGATGCTGAACTGGCCCTTGCCACGATACTCCCGGTAATTCCCAGAGGTGCTCCGTTTTTCCTTATGGGACACTCGGCCGGGGCACAATTGGGCGCGCTGTTAACACTGGATGAAACGCGGCGTGCATTCAGTGTGAAAGATGGCGTCGATCGCATCAGTGGATTTATCGGTCTCGCTGGTCCCTACGACTTCTATCCGTTTACCGAAGATGATCATTGGGATCTGTTTGCACCGGAGGATCACTACCGGCAGTCCCAACCCGTCAACTACGTCCGGGCGGGCGCACCACCCTTGTACCTGCTGCACGGTGAAAAGGACAATCGTGTCAGGCGTGGTCATTCGAAGAGCTTGATGGAAAAGCAACTGGCCGCGGGCGGGCAGGCGGAACGTGAAGTCTACGAAGGGCTGGGGCATGTTGATATTATTTTGCAATTCTCGCGCTTACACCGGCGCCGAAGCCATGTCGTTCGGCAGGTAGCTGACTTCATCGCACGCCAAAGTCGTGCCTCTTGCGCCTCGGTACTTTGAGGCCGAGCACTACCAATGCCGCCAGTAAGTAAAGGCCAAGGAAGGTGATGAATGCAGGCTGGTAATTTCCCGTGGTGTCGTACATCCAGCCAGCAAAAGGCACGCCGATCATCTGGATCGCTGCCATGGGTGGGCGCATGGCGCCAAGGACCCGGCCGAAAGAGGCTCGACCGAAAACAACGCCGACGATCGCGCTTTGCATCGGAACGATGCCGCCCATACCGAAGCCAAAGAAACAGGCGCCCACTAAAAAGCCGAAGTAGCCGGGTAGGAACAGCATTAAGAGTTGGCCCACGACCTGGAAGCCGATGCCCATCCAAATGGCATGGCGTACATCCCAGCGATCAACCAACGCACCGTAAATCAATTTGCCAAGGACCGCAAAACCGGCGGTTGCCGATGCAATAAACGACGCCGATACGAGATCGATGCCAGTGTCGGTAAGTCGTGGCACCATATGAATCAGGGTTGCGCTCTGGATACAGAACAATAGCCCGATGATAGCGACCAGAATCCAGAAGTTCGGGGCACCAATAAAGTCACGGGTACGTAGCGCTGCTTTACGTGGTGGTAGACGTGAAATTTCGGTCTCGCCGTCCGGCAACAGGCCCACATCCTCTGGTGAAGAAATAACAAAACGCAAGACCAGCGGCACAACCACGATCAATGTGATAACGCCGTAAATCATAAAACCTTCGCGCCAGCCGTAAGTGCCGATGAGCCAGGCGCTGATGGCGGGCATAATGACACCGGAAGCGGAAATACCGGTGGCGGCAATTCCAAGCGCGGTCCCCCTTTTTAGGACGAACCAGTTGGAAACCAGCTTCGCGGTCGACAGCTGGCCCATGGCGCCAGCGCCAAAACCGATAAAGATGCCCAGGACCAGATAAAATTGCAGCGGCGTTTCTACGAAGCCCAACAGGAGAAAGCCCGCTCCCATTGCCACAGCGCCCGAGACAATAACGTGTTTTAAAGGGTATCGATCGAGGGCACGGCCAATAAAAGGTGCGAGCAGCGCGCCCATCAACTGGGTGACGGTAATACCGACCGAGACGCCGAGGCGGGAGTCACCAAATTCGGCCGCGATGGCTTTGAAAAATACGCCGTAGGAGTAGAAGAAGAAGCCGACGGCAATAAAATCGACAAAGAAAGCCACGCCGACCATACGCCAACCGACAAAGGAAAAACGTCCGGGCGGCTTTTGGTCTGGCATTGGCATGTTGAAGGATACGACGGATCGGGTTTTCGAAGGGGCGCTATTGTAGCGGAAGGCCGCTGGCAGTGCCGATGTTTTTTTCCCGCAACCTCTGCTACTTTGGGTTCTTTTACCAAGAGGATGGTTATATGGCGAGCGAAATCGACACAGGTACCACTGATCTTCTGGCATCACTTTCAGCCGGGGTGTTAACACTGACGCTCAATCGTCCGGATGCGCGTAATGCCATGTCCGCAGAGATGACGACAGCGCTTGCTGTCCAGCTTGAAAAAGCGGAACTGAATCCCGAGGTCAAGTGTCTGGTGCTGACCGGCGCGGGCAAGGGCTTTTGTGCCGGGGGCGACGTCAAAGGGATGGCGGCTAGCGGAGATGGCACGGTAGGTGACAACACCATTGACGGCGCAATTCATCGCCAGCGGGTCAATCAGCGTGCCACTGCTGGCAAGTTGTTCAAAATGCCAAAGCCGACGATTGCGGCTCTACCAGGTGCGGCAGCAGGCGCCGGATTGTCCCTGGCATTAGCCTGCGATCTTAGAATCATGTCGAGTAATGCGATTATGACCACGGCTTTCGCGCGCGTTGGTTTTTCAGGAGATTATGGTGGCACCTGGTTTATGACCCAACTGGTGGGCGCCGGAAGGGCCCGCGAGCTTTATTACCTGTCTGAACGCGTTAGTGCCGAAGACGCACTGCGCCTTGGACTGGCCAACTGGGTCTGTGATCCCGGGGAGCTGTCGGAAAAGACCCGCGAGATAGCCGAAAAGCTCGCCAGTGGCCCCACGGTCGCGTATCGCTATATGAAAGAGAACCTGAATCGTGCCATGGTGGCTGAACTCGATGATTGTATGGATCTGGAAGCAACCCACCACATTCACTGTGGCCAGACAGAGGATCATCGCGAGGCCACAAAGGCCTTTGTGGACAAACGCGAGC
Source organism: Pseudomonadales bacterium (assembly GCA_040880285.1). Classification (GTDB taxonomy): domain Bacteria; phylum Pseudomonadota; class Gammaproteobacteria; order Pseudomonadales; family Azotimanducaceae; genus JANQJA01. The sequence goes on from JBBDIT010000029.1 coordinate 16,057, forward strand.
CGGTATTCAAAGGTCGATAATGACGATAGTAGAGGAGAAGTGACATGGGGCGTTTGGACGGCAAGGTCGCGATCATTACAGGGGGTGCCAGCGGTATCGGTGAAGGGACGGCCAAATTATTTGTCCAGGAAGGCGCCAGGGTCCTCATTGCGGATGTGCAGACTGAAAAAGGCGAGGCCCTTTGCGCTTTGTTGGGTGATCGAGCCATCTACCAGCATACCGATGTTTCAAGCGAGGCCGACGTGAGTGCGGTCGTCGACCTTGCAGTGGAAAAATTTGGCGGCCTGCACGTCATGTTCAATAACGCGGGCTATGGTGGAGTAAGCGGTGAAATCGATGTCACCGATATGGGGCAGGCCTACGATAAGACGATCGGCGTGATGTTTACTGGTGTCGTGCATGGAATGAAACACGCGGCGCGGGTGATGAAACCGCAACTGGCAGGTTCGATTATTTCAACGGCGAGTGTCGCTGGTATTCAAGGTGGTCTCGGTCCGCATGTCTACTCCGGTATCAAGGCGGGTGTTATGGGCCTGTCACGATCTGTTGCACTGGAACTTGCCGCATTTAATATTCGAGTTAACTCCATTTGTCCCGGCGGCATCGCCACCCATATCTTTAAACCCATGATCGATGACCTGGCTGGCGATAATCAGGATACGCCAGCCGTAATGCGCCAACGCCTGCAGAAAATCCAGCCGATCCAGCGTTCCGGGGAACCGGAAGACATAGGCAACATGGCGCTGTTTCTGGCATGCGATGATTCAACGTTTGTCACTGGCCAGCATATGGTGGTGGACGGCGGCCTGACTGGCACTCGATTTCGTGTCGACAATGTCCCGGCGGTGGGCGCACACAACAATCCAGATTAACCCTGTAGGGCTTGTAGTAAAGAGCCGTTATGAAAAGAGGAGACAAGAGATGGCGTGGGATTTTGAAACCGATAAAGAATATCAGGTACTACTCGACTGGGCCGACAATTTCGTGCGCAAAAAGGTCGAGCCGTTGGATATGGTGCTGGGCTCCGCCATGGAGTACCAGGATCCAGACTTCGTCAAGCTGGTACGACCGCTACAAAATGAAGTCAGGGAAATGGGCCTTTGGGCCTGTCACCTGGGACCGGAACTTGGAGGCCTCGGATTCGGTCAGTTGAAGCTGGGCTTGCTTAACGAAATTCTGGGCCGATCCCGGTTTGCGCCGGTGGTATTCGGCTGCCAGGCACCGGATACCGGTAATGCAGAAATTCTCGCCCATTATGGTAGCGAAGAGCTCAAGGAAAAGTACCTGCAACCTCTGTTAAATGGTGAGCTCGCGTCCTGCTATTCCATGACAGAACCAGGAGGTGGCGCCGATCCGACGGCATTTACCTGTATGGCAGTAGAAGACGGCGATGAATATGTCATCAACGGTGAGAAGTGGTTTTCGTCCAACGCCCGCTTTGCCAGCTTCCTGATTGTAATGGCGGTCACCGACCCGGACGCACCTCCACACCAGCGTGCGTCCATGCTGGTGGTTCCGCGCGAAACGCCAGGTGTCAATATTATCCGCAATGTGGGTGTCGGCCAGGAAGCGCCCGGTCATGGCACCCATGGCTATGTCCGTTACGAAAACGTGCGAGTCCCCAAAGCCAATATGTTAGGTCCCCGTGGACAGGGCTTTGCCGTCGCTCAGACTCGTCTCGGTGGTGGGCGCATCCACCACGCCATGCGTACTATTGGTCAGGTCAAGAAAGCCTTTGACATGATGTGTGAGCGCGCATTGTCGCGCAGTACCAAGGGTGAACCGTTGGCACAAAAACAAATGGTGCAGGAAAAAATTGCTGATTCCTGGATCGATATGGAAGCGTTCCGGTTGCTGGTGCTCCGCACCGCCTGGCGCATTGACCAGTACAACGATTATCTCAAAGTGCGTAAGGACATTGCGGCGATCAAGGCTGCGATGCCCCGGGTATATCATGATGTAGTTTCGCGCTGTATCCAGGTGCATGGGGCGCTCGGCGTGTCCAATGAACTGCCATTATCGGGCATGCTGCTCAGTTCCTATGTGATGGGGATTGCTGATGGCCCAACCGAGGTCCATAAGGTCACGCTGGCACGACAAGTATTGCGTGATTACGAAGGGACAAATGACCTGTTTCCTGATTACACCTTGCCGAATCGTCGCGAGTCCGCGCTGGCCGAGTATGGTCACCTTATCGAGCGGGAGGTTGAGGCGTGGTAAACCTGGCGGTGCCGGCGGGCAACGTAAAGCCTATCAATGCTGTTGCTGGATAAGCCGTTACTTGCGTTTACCGGGCAAGTGGGGAGTCTTCGGCAGGCCCGTATGCTGGGTGGCGAAGGACCGGGATGTACCGCGGGCATGGACTGAACCAGACTGGGTAATGGGTACCAGGTGTTTTTTGCCATTGCCGATCAAATCGGCGCGACCCATTTTCCGCAATGCGGTCCGCAGCATAGGCCAGTTGTCAGGGTCATGGTAGCGCAGAAATGCCTTGTGTAGGCGCCTTTGTCTGGCACCTTTGGGGATATTGACCAGGTCGCTGCCACGGCCGACTCGTCGCAGTGGGTTCTTACCGCTGTGGTACATGGCCGTCGCCGTCGCCATGGGTGACGGATAAAAATTCTGAACCTGGTCGGCACGGAAGCCGTTTTGTTTTAACCAAATGGCCAGATTCAACATATCCTCGTCTGTGGTACCGGGATGGCCGGCGATAAAATATGGGATCAGGTATTGATCCTTACCAGCCTCCTTTGAATATTGCTCGAACATTGCCTTGAATTCATCGTAGGCATCCATGCCCGGTTTCATCATCTTTGAAAGCGGGCCTGGTTCGGTATGCTCCGGTGCGATTTTAAGATAGCCGCCAACATGTTCGGTTACCAGTTCCTTTACGTATTCTGGCGTTCTCACTGCGAGGTCGTATCGCAAGCCCGATGCGATCAGTACTTTCTTTACACCTGGCGACTGCCGTGCCTTGCGATATAACGAGATAAGCGGGGTTTGGTCGGTATTGAGATTTTTGCAGATATTTGGATAGACGCACGAGGGACGCCGGCAGCTTGATTCAATTTCCTTGCTCTTGCAGGATAATCGCCACATGTTGGCCGTGGGTCCACCCAGATCCGAAATCACTCCGGTAAAGCCGGGGGTTTTCTCCCGGATCTCCTGAATCTCACTTAAGATGGATGCCTCGGAACGGCTCTGGATGATCCGTCCCTCGTGTTCGGTGATCGAACAAAAGGTACAGCCCCCAAAGCAGCCACGCATGATGTTGACTGAAAACCGAATCATCTCGTAGGCAGGTATACGAGCGTTGCCGTACATGGGGTGCGGTACTCGTTGGTAGGGACGCTCAAAGACCCAGTCCATCTCTTCTGTGGAGAGCGGGATCGGTGGTGGGTTCAACCACAGGTCGCGGTCACCGTGGGCCTGGACCAGCGGCCGGGCGTTGCCAGGATTGGTCTCCCTGTGCAACAGGCGAGAAGCATGTGCATAGAGCGATGAATCGTCACGCACCTGTTCATACGAAGGTAGCCGAATGTAGACACGTTCACTGGATGGCGCTTTTGCATGTGGGTCGAGGATGCGTACAACGGTTTCAGTTATCTGGCTATCAGCAGGCTGCTGTTTGTCATCGGCTAACCGCGTCTCATCGATGCACTGATAGTCATCGGGAATTTTGTTAATGACAAACGCGGTGCCACGAATATCGGTCATGGTAGCGAGGGTTTCGCCAGTTGCAATGCGATGAGACAGCTCGACAATGGCGCGCTCGGCATTACCATACAGCAGCATGTCGGCTTTGGCATCCAGCAGGACGGAACGGCGTATTTTCTCGCTCCAGTAGTCAAAGTGGGCGATCCTGCGTAGGCTGGCCTCAATGCTACCGATTACTATGGGCGTATCTTTGAACGCCTCACGGCAGCGTTGGGAATAAACGATCACGGACCGGTCGGGACGTTTGCCGCCAACGTTGCCAGGTGTATAGGCATCATCGTGTCGAATTTTCTTATCCGCCGTATACCGGTTGATCATCGAATCCATATTGCCGGCTGAAACGCCAAAGTAGAGATTGGGCTTGCCCAGTTGTTTGAAGTCGTCTGTGGACTGCCAATCCGGTTGCGCGATGATGCCAACGCGAAATCCCTGCGCTTCCAGTACACGGCCAATGACTGCCATGCCGAAACTGACATGATCCACATAGGCGTCACCGGTAACGATTACAATGTCACAGGAATCCCATTCCAGCGCATCCATCTCGGCACGATTGGTGGGAAGAAATGGCGCCACGCCAAAGCACTCCGCCCAATAGGGTCGATAGTCAAACAATCGCTTTGCAGGCGGATTGGGTGTGGAGAGGGTCATGACGCAGGGCGGGTCGCAGAGAAGGTGTCTATAATAACTGATCCGGCACCATCGTGGATACGCTGATATACTTCGCGCTTTTGCGATTCTTGATAGAACTCGAGCGTGAAACGGCCCATGAAAGACAGTGAACTAGAAGACACGCCGCTCGGCGAACTGATTAAGCTCCTCGATATCGAAAAAATTGAAGAGAACCTGTACCGGGGGTTTCACCCCAAAGGTCGCAAACATCGCCTTTTCGGGGGTCAGATTATTGCGCAGGCACTGGTGGCTGCGACACGCACTGTACCGGGTGAACGCCTGGTGCATTCCCTGCATGCCTATTTTCTGCGCCCCGGTGACCCGAATGTACCGGCGCTGTTTGAGGTGGATCGCATTCGTGACGGTAAATCTTTCACCACCCGGCGTATCAAGGTCATCCAGAGTGGCCAGGCTATTTTCAATATGGACGCCTCTTTCCAGCGCCCGGAACAGGGCCTGGAACATGCTTTTCCCATGCCCGAATTATCACCTCCGGATGATGCGGCGTTGCCAGCGGAAATTTTAACCGGTCCCTTTATCAGTTTCCGCGAGGATCACAAGCGTATGCAGGATGAGACGCCACAGGAGCCAAGGCAGCAAATCTGGTTCAAGACCAATGGCCCGGTGCCGGCGGATCCGATCCTGCACACTGCATTGCTGGCCTATGAATCCGATTCCGCGTTGCTCTCAACTTCACGGTTGCCACACCGGGGCAGCTTTGCCCGCGAGAAAATGCAAATGGCGAGCCTGGACCACACACTCTGGTTTCATCGTCCCGTTAATATTGATGAGTGGCTTGTGTACTGCCTTGACAGCCCGTCTGCGGCCGGCGCTCGCGGCTTCAATCGTGGCACCATCTATTCTGCCGATGGCCAGCTGGTGGCGAGTTGTCACCAGGAAGGATTAATGCGTATCTGGAGTTAAGTATGGGTAATGGAATGGTACGCCGGTGTGTTCGGCTGGTGTCGACGGGATTGCTGGCGATTGTCACCGCGTTAGCGTTTGCCGCAGATTACGATCAGGAGATCGAGACCCTTGCCGGTCACGATGAGATTCAAATCGCCCTGTCGGTTATTGACGAAACCAGCGACGAGGCGCTCGATTGGCTGGTGGAGATCAATGAGATTCCGGCGCCACCGTTCAAAGAGGATGTGCGTGCGGGCTACTATATGCAACTTATGCGCAACGTCGGCGTGGCCGATGTCTCGATTGACGAGGAAGGGAATGTCCTTGCACGGATACCCGGTCGTGTCGGTAATAAAACCGTGGCTGTCGTCGCTCACCTCGATACCGTATTCCCTGAGGGTACGAAGCTTTTGGTGCATCGGCGCGGTAATGAGTATTGTGCCCCTGGTATTGGTGACAATAGCCGTGGCCTGGTTGCCATGTTGGTACTGGCAAAAGCGATCATTACCGCTGAAATCCCGCTGGACCAGGATGTGCTACTGGTAGGCTCCGTGGGCGAAGAGGGCATAGGTAACCTGCGCGGTGTAAGACACCTGCTCCGGGACGACGGCCCTTTCATTGATGAGTTTATTGCGATCGATGGAGGCGGGGCATCGCGCATGACCCTGGTTGCGGTGGGGTCCATTCGCTATCGATTGAAATTCAAGGGTCCTGGTGGTCATTCCTGGGGTGCATTTGGCCGCGCCAACCCCGCTCATGCCCTGGCACGTGCAATCTATTATTTCGATGAAGCGGCCAGTCGTTACGTCAATTCTGACGGTGCCAAGGTAACCTATAACATTGGTCGCATGGGTGGTGGCACGTCGGTCAATTCCATCCCGTTTGAAAACTGGGCTGAAATCGATATGCGTTCAGTTGATCCGGTCCGATTGAAACGGATAGACGAACTCCTGACGGCGGCGATAAGCCGCGCGCTTGCCGAACAAAATGAACTGCGCACCCTGGAAGAGGCACTATTGGTCGAGAAAGAAGAAATCGGGTTCCGCCCCGCGGGCGAGACGCCAGTGGATTCACCACTCATTCAGCGCTTCATCGCAGCCATGCGGCACCATGGTATCGAGCCGCAATTACGGGAAGGTTCGACCGACTCGAATATAGCCATTTTCCAGGGTATTCCTGCGGTGACGGTTGGTGGTGGCGGCAGTTCGAGCAATGCACACTCACTCAATGAGTGTTGGGTCAATACGCCAGACGCGAACCTTGCCATCAAAAATGTACTGCTTGCCGTGGTCGCCAGCGCCAGTAAATAAGACAGGACAGGAAACGATAAATGACAGACCTTAAGGGGAAACGCCTCATCATTACTGGCGCTGCCAGTGGAATCGGTCGCGCCAGTAGTCTCCTTGCTGCACGCAAGGGGGCCAGCGTTGTAGTGGTTGATTACGCTGACGCGGTTGATGAAACTGCAAGCGCCATTGAACAACGGGGCGGCCAGGCGATAGCCATCAAGGCTGATGTCAGTGATGAAGCCGCGGTGGAAGGATTGGTTGCGCGGGCGGTTGATGCCCTGGGCGGCATTGACGGCCTATACGCCAATGCCGGTATCAGCGGTGCCCGCAAACCATTTCTGGAAATGGATGTCGCTGACTGGCAACGGACCCTCGGCGTGAACACGATCGGTGTCTTCTTGTGTATCAAATATACCGTGCCCCACTTTGTCGCCCAGGGTGGTGGTGCGATCGTCTGTACCGCAAGTGTCGCTGGCCTGCGTGCCAATGCTGGTGGCGTCGATTACAGTGCCAGCAAGGCCGGTGTGATCAGTATCGCGCAAACAGTTGCCTATCAATTGTATGGTACGGGTGTGCGCATCAACGCAATCTGTCCAGGCCTGATTGAAACCGGCATGACTGCCAATGTGTTTGAGCGAGCCAGATCCAGGGGCACCGAAGAGAGAATAGGCCAGGTGAATCCGACTGCCCGCTACGGCCAGCCCGGTGAGATTGCAGAAATGGCCTGCTTTCTTTTGAGCGACGCCGCGTCCTACGTCAATGGCCAGGCGATCGCGGTGGATGGTGGTCTGTCGGCGTCACATCCATGGGTATTCCCGCAGAAAAAGTAGTTGAAGTTTGATGCCCGTGAAGGAGGATTCAACCAACGGAAAGTCTTCCCGGTCCCTGGCAGACCAGATCTATGGTTACCTGGCGGAAGATGAAGATGCGCGTGTCTGCCTTGATATCCCGGATTCAGCTTGTGACGAACAACCCCGCGCATTTACGCTTCAATTAGTCGCACAGACGTTGACCAAAGTGGGTGATGCCCTGGCCAGTGCCCGGCTGGTCCTTGCCTGGATGTTGGCATCGCTGGCAGCGCCCGCCATATTCATCGCCTTGCTGGTGCCATTGCGTGAATCACTTGCACTCGTGCCGCAACTCTTTATTGCCCAGGTTATTCGGCAGCGCCCCATCCGAAAAAGCCTTTGGGTCATGGGCAGTATTGGGCAAGGGCTCGCATTGTCTGCGATGCTACCGGTGGTGTTACTGCTGGAAGGCTTCAATGCGGGGCTGGCGATTATCCTGCTGCTGAGCGTGTTCAGTCTGTCGCGTGGCGTCTGTTCGGTTGCTGCCAAAGATGTGCTGGGAAAGACCATTTCAAAAACTCGCCGGGGTCGGTTGACTGGCTATGCTGCCGCTGCTGCCGGGCTGGTGACGCTGTTAGTGGCCACGGCTTTGTTGCTGGGCCCTTTAATCGAAGAGACGATCGGACCGTCTGCCGGCCATGCGGACACCGGCTATTTGGAAGCAAGGTTATTGTTTGTCATTCTGCTGGGAAGTGCAGCGCTCCTCTGGTTTGCCGCCGCTGTGGTTTATGGGCGTATCCCTGAGGTTCCAGGCGCTGTGGAGGGTGGTGGTAACGCCATTACCGAGGCTTTTCGTAGTCTTTCGATCATCAAGACGGATGCAGGATTCCGACAATTCGTGATTGCGCGTGCGTTACTCGTGTCGATCGCATTCTCCATTCCCTATCTGGTAGTGATGATACAAAAGGCGGGCAGTGGCGACGTGACCAATCTGGGCGCATTGCTCCTCGCCGATGGTGCCGCGGGATTGATCTCCGGGCGGTTCTGGGGACGCTGGTCCGATAGCCAGTCTCATCGGGTGATGGCGGTTGCCGCAGCCCTGGGAGTTGGCGCTATGTTGGCGGCCTTGCTGCTGGATCGGTTTATCGAGTCTGCGCTGGGACATATCGTGGTTGCCGGCAGCATTCTGTTTGTGGCTGCCGTCAGCCACCAGGGCGCCCGGGTTGCCCGTAAGACTTACCTGGTGGATATGGCGACGACACAGAATCGTGCCCGCTATACGGCCGTCAGCAATACGGTCATCGGTCTGTTCCTGTTCTCGGGAGCGGGGCTGGGTCTGATTGATGCGTATTTCGGTACCAGCGCAGTGCTCTGGCTATTGGTGGTAACAGGAATGTTGGCAGTCTTTCATAGCCTGTCGCTCAAATCCGTAACCTGAAGTTTGGGCCGGCGCCAGCGTGTGGCATCATGCTGGTATCAATGTGGCACGAGAGCGTAACCAGAGAGAAGAATGATGCGAAATCTGATACGACCCGGCAATTTTGCGCGGTGGGCACCTGTTCCGCTGTGGGCACCTATCTCGCTGTGGGCACTTGTCTCGCTGTGGGCACTGCTTTTTCTTGGCCTGGCTGGCTGCTCGCCGGATTCACCACAGGAAAGGACGCAAAACGCCGAGAGCCAAACCAGTCGCCCGGCAGAAACGGAGCGCCTGAACACCTGGCTGGATGAACAGTTCGCCGAGTACCTTGAATTCAGCCCGCTTGCCAAAACCCGGCTCGGCGACAAAAGTGACTACGGACAATTGGATGATGTTTCCATGGAGGCGATGGACCGTCGCCTGGCATGGCGGACAGCCAGTGTCGCCGAGATGAAGCAAACGTTCAATCGAGACAGTCTCGACACAGAAGGGAAGTTATCCTTCGACTTGTGGGCGTTTTTGCTGGCACGTGCCGAGGCCGCTGAACCCTATAAGTGGCACGACTACCTTTTTGGTCGCAGGGGTCCCCACACGGGACTGCCCAACAGTTTGATTAACTATCACAAGGTGGAATCGAAAGCTGACATGCAAGCCTACGTCTCGCGGCTGGGGCAGGCAGGACGATATATCCGCCAGTATCTGGATCGCGCCAAAATATCGGCCAGCAAGGGGATCCGTGCACCCTATTTTGACTATGAGATCGCATTGACCCAAACGCGGCGAGTCGTTGACGGTGAACCCTTTATTGACGGTGAACCGACCGCGATCTGGCAGGACGTCACCGGCAAGATTAAAGCGTTGCAGGAAGCGGGTGAAATCACCGGGGATGAGGCAGCCGGACTTACGAGACAAGCGCGGGAAGCGTTAATCGCAGAGATGCTGCCTGCTTATCACGAACTGATTGCCTGGCTTGAAGCTGATCGAGCCAAGGTTACAGACGAGGCGCAAGGTGCCTGGGCCTTGCCTGACGGCGAGGCGTATTACCTGGCCAGACTGGAGGCAATGACCACATTGCCGCTGACGGCGCAACCAGTACATGAAACCGGTATCGAGGAAGTGGCCCGCCTGCAGGGCGAGATGGAACAGGTCAAACAGAAAGTCGGGTTCGACGGCACGCTGCAGGAGTTTTTCGTCTTTATGCGTGAAAGTGATCAATTTTATTTCCCGAACACGGATGAAGGCCGGGAGGGCTATCTTCAGCTGGCACGTGAATACCTGGCCGGGATGGAACAGCGCTTACCAAAATACTTTGGCATTCTTCCGAAATCGAGACTGGAAGTCCGGCGGGTAGAGGCATTCAGGGAGCAAGCGGGTGGCGCGGCACACTATAGTCGTGGCACTCCCGACGGTGAGCGGCCGGGCGTCTTCTATGCGCACCTTGCGGATATGAGGGCGACATCCAAATATCGCCTGGAGAATCTTGCCTATCATGAGGGCCTGCCTGGGCACCACCTGCAGATCGCAATCCAGCAGGAACTGGCGGGAATTCCGAGGTTCCGTACTTACCATGGATACACTGCCTATAGCGAGGGTTGGGGGCTTTACTCCGAGTACCTGGCAAAAGAAATGGGCGGTTATCAAGACCCATACAATGATTTTGGCCGCCTGACCGGTGAGATTTGGCGCGCCATTCGCCTGGTTGTCGACACGGGTATTCATGCCAATCAGTGGACGGAAGAGCAAGCGATTGCGTATGCGCTGGAAAATTCCCCGCGCCCCCTTACAGCAGTTAGATCGGAGATCCGTCGATACTTTAACAATCCGGCACAGGCAACTGCCTACAAGATCGGCATGCTCAAGATTATGGAACTGCGACAACGGGCCAGGACAACACTTGGCGACGCTTTTGATATCCGTGCGTTTCACGATCTTGTGCTGGGCAGTGGGCCCTTGCCGTTGCCGCTACTGGAACACAAGGTCATTGGCTGGATTGAATCTGTGTCAGGTGGATCGGCGGGATCGGAAGGCGCAGATCAAAAGCCAGGCTCCTGACTCTGTGAAATATCGGACACTGATTGTACTAACGGCCGCGCAGGCATTCGCGCAGACCGGTGCACCGATTGTTGTGCTGTTAGGCGGCATTGTAGGTGCGATGATTGCCCCCGCCGATAATCTGGTGACCTTGCCCATTGCCTTGATGATTGTAGGTACAGCGGCAAGCACGGTGCCGGCGGCTCTCATCATGAGCAAGTTTGGCCGCAAGGCCGGGTTCCTGTTTGGTGGCAGCTATGCCTGCGGGGCTGGTGTACTGGCAGCCTGGGCAATTGAAATACAGAATTTCTGGCTATTTTGTGTCGCCACGTTCGTCATTGGGAGCCACAATGCGTTCGTGCAGCAATATCGGTTCGCTGTGGCGGAGTCCGTGCCGGCGCATAAAGTAGGCCCCGCTGTTTCGATTTTGATGTTGGCAGGTGTAGCGGCGGCGTTCACTGGCCCAGAGGTTGCCAGTCGCCTGCATGCGCTCGGTCCCTGGGGGCTGTATTCGGGATCTTTTCTCGGACTTTCGGCGTTAATGCTGGCGGCAATCGTATTGCTGACCTTCTATCCCGGCTCGAAGCTCAAACTTGAAGAGATGCAAGCGCCGCAACGCGGCTTGTCAAAGATCGCGCTGCAGCCCGTCTTTTTGCTTGCTGTGGGTGCCGCGGTAGTTGGCTATGCGGTGATGAGCCTGGTGATGACTGCGACCCCGGTGGCGATGCATACCCATGATCACTTTAGCCTCAACGACACCAAGATTGTGATCCAGAGCCATATTGTTGCCATGTACCTGCCATCGCTATTCAGTGGCTTTTTGATAGCCAGGTTCGGTTCCATGAAAATTATCGGCGTGGGACTTGCGCTCATTATGGGTTGCCTTGTGATTGCATTTGTCGACCGGGGATTGATGCATTACTGGTGGGCCCTTGTACTGTTGGGAGTCGGCTGGAATTTCCTGTTTGTAGGCGGCACGACGCTGTTAACCAGTACCTATCAGCCAGGCGAAAGATTCAAGGTGCAGGCGTTGAACGACTTTCTGATTTTCGGATTGCAAGCCGTCGCTGCGCTGGGATCCGGCGTGATTCTCGCCTCACTCGGTTGGGAATGGATTCTGGGATTGAGCTTGCCGTGGCTCGTGTTACTGTTACCGGTAATGTGGATGGCCGCACGTGTCCAGCGCTCCCCAACCTGAGTGTCTAAAATGTGAAAGTTGGTAAGAAGGAATTATTCGCCTTCGGCTTTTTGAGTTTGCCGCTGTCCATGGGCGGCTTACCCCTTGGGCTATATCTTACGCCTTACTATGCGTCAGAGTTGGGGATCAGCCTGACCGTTATCGGGTTTGTGATTATGTTGACCCGTATCAGTGATGTGGTCACGGATCCATTGATCGGTACCTTGTCAGATCGTACCCCAGCATCTATGGGGCGTCGCGGAATCTGGATCGCGGTTGGATTACCAGTGATGTCGGTTGCCATTATTGCAGTATTCGACCCGTTTGTTGACAGCCCCGACTATATCTACCTGTTCATTTCTGTTGCGAGCCTGTATCTGGGCTGGACATTGATTGGTATTCCGTTATCTGCGTGGGTGGCGGAGATATCTGAGGACTACCATGAACGCTCCAGTATTACCGGTGCGCGTACCTGGGGTGGTATCGTCGGCTCTCTCCTTGCCATTGTACTGCCGTTAGCGCTGGCCTGGCTTGCTGCTGCTGGCTTTGTGTCGCTTGCGCCTGAATCCGACGGCAGTTTGCAGCCAATGCTCAGAATCCTGGCCTGGTCAACCGTGGTGGTTCTTATCATCAGCGTGCCGGTACTGCTCTATATCGTGCCGCAACCGAAGTTTGTGGTAAGGGATCGTGTGGACCTGCGCCGAGGTCTGGTGGTCATCATCAAAAATAAAGCATTTTTTCGGCTACTGATGTCGAATGTGATGGCTGCAATCGGCTGGAATTCGATCAATACACTATTTATATTTTTTGTGACATTTTATTTGCTGGCAGACGCGACCCAATGGCCGCTCATCGTCCTGACTTACCTGTTGGGACAATTTCTGGGGACGCCGATCATTATGGCAGTTGCTCCCAGGTTCAGTAAGCACAGGATGCTGGCGAGCTGCACATTTTTGTCCGTGAGCATCTTCCTGCTGGTGCTCCTGTTTGAACCAGGCGACTACTACCTCTATATGCTGCTTAATTTTTTTACCGGTTTGCTGGCACCGTCGAACGCTATCCTTGCACCGTCCATGGCGGCAGATGTCATTGATCAGGACACGCTGGAGACCGGCGAGCAACGCGGTGCCCTATTCATGTCCCTGTGGGGGATGGCCGACAAATTTGCCATCGCGGCATCCGCGGCGATAGCACTGCCTCTGGTTCAGTTTTTTGGCTTTGATCCCCAGGCCGTCAATGACCCGGCCGGTCTCAAGGCGTTACATTATTCATTCTGTGCCGTGCCGTGTATTTTCTTTTTTATCTCCATCGCATTTATCTGGAACTACCCGCTCACTCGCGAAAGGCACAATCAACTGCGTGATGCGTTGGCAAGTCAGCGGCTTGCGGCCAGGTAGTGCTGATGTCGGTCTTCGGCCAGGGTGTGCTATCTTTACGCTTTACCGTATCAAAAAACAGGAGCCATACATGGCGGATGAAATGGGAATCTTCGAGGTAATGTATAACTGCCGTGCGATGCGGCGCCTGGATAAGCGCGAAGTCCCAGAAGATTTGTTGATCAAGCTGATTGATGCCGCCAACCAGGCGCCTTCCGGGTCTAATATGCAAAATGGTCGTTGGATCATCGTGCGTGATCCTGAAATCAGACAGCAACTTGCGGATTTGAACCGTAAAGGCGTCGAAGCCTATATCGGTCCACAGGCAGAGCGCCCCCAGAGTCTTCCGCACCAGTCTGCGGACAAGCGCAAACGCATGTTGGACTCGGTACTATGGCAAATGGAGCATATGCATGAGATTCCCGCATTGATCATTGCATGCCTTGAATTCGGGACCGAGGTAGATGATGCGGCGGTCAGTCGTGGTGGCGGTTCTATCTGGCCGGGCGTCCAGAATTTGTTATTGGCGGCAAGAGCCCTGGGGCTTGGCGCCGCGCCGACTACACTGGGCTTGATGAACCAATCTGCGGTGCGCGAGGCTCTTTCCATGCCGAAGACCATGGGTGCATTGTGCCTGATTCCCGTGGGCTATCCGCTGGGGAAATTTGGTCCAGTGACACGCAAGCCGGTTGCTGAGATTATGCGTTTTGACCGCTGGTCAAACGAAGGATAAGGAGTACATCCGTGGATGCTGTGGTTGATACACAAACCATTGACGTTCTGCTAGAAAAGTTCGAGATGTCTCGAGCCTATCTTTTTTCCATTGAAACACTAATAGAAATCGGTATCGTCCTGGCGCTTGCGCTGGTTGCATTTTTGCTAACGAGATCTCGCAGGCAATACCTGACCGAGCACGAACCGGGCTATCCATTGCTCGCCCGGGGAACTGAAATCCTCGCCATGGTGGCGTTTCCGCTTACCTGGCTGATATTGCAATGGCTGGCGAACCTGATCGCCCACATTCTCGACTGGCGTGAAGGCTTGCTTATTGTCACGGCAAGTCTGTTAACCGCCTGGGTGGTCATTCGGGTTGCATCCGTATTTATTGAAAATCCGGTCGTAAGCAAAGGCGTCGCCATGTTGGCATGGACGGTTGCCGCCCTTAATATCCTTGGTCTCCTGGATGACACGGCAGCAATTTTAGATAGTGTCGGTATGACCTTTGGTGATGCACGCATCACGCTATTGACCCTGTTTAAAGGTGTGGCTTCCCTCGTGGTTCTGTTGTGGGCTTCCAATATCATCTCCGAATTTTTCGAGAAGAGAATTAGTGCGACAACAGAACTGACGGCTTCTGTGCAAGTGCTGTTCAGTAAATTATTCAAGATCGTGTTGTTCGCGGTTGCAGTGTTTGCAGCGATAGGTACAGTAGGCATCGACCTGACGGCATTTGCATTTCTGGGTGGTGCCATCGGTGTCGGGATCGGTTTTGGTCTGCAAAAGATTGTTGCCAATCTGATTAGCGGTGTCATTCTATTGCTGGATAATTCCATCAAGCCCGGCGATGTCATTGTCGTTGGCGAGTATTATGGCCGGGTTGATTCCCTGGGCGCGCGCTATGTATCGGTAACCACACGAGACGGTGTGGAACACCTGATTCCCAACGAGGACTTGATCGTCAATCGGGTAGAGAACTGGTCGCACTCCAATAACCTGTTGCGATTACGCACGGAGGTGGGTGTGCATTATAAATCCGATGTCAAAAAAGCGATGGCATTGTGCCTTGAGGCCGCTGCCGAAGTGCCGAGAGTGCTGGAGGATCCGGCGCCCTCAGTTTTGATGCGAGGATTTGGCGACAGTTCGGTGGATCTGGAAGTACGTTACTGGATTGATGACCCCATGAATGGTCGTGCCAACGTTGGCAGTGCACTGCTGGTAAATATCTGGGACAAGTTCGCTGCCAACGACATTGAGATTCCCTTTCCGCAGCGGGACTTGCACCTGCGCACACCCACCTGGGATGAAGTCAAGGAGTTCGGTTTATCCAACTCGAACCCCGCGGTTTCGGACGACTAGGAAACC
>JBBDIT010000030.1:0-4903 GCA_040880285.1 Pseudomonadales bacterium
CCAATGCCTGCGCTCTGGTTTGCACGAGGGCCTCGCCTGGTGACAGCTCACCGTCCAGCACATCCCGGAATGCCTTGACGGTAGCGAGCATATCATTGCTATGGGGTGAGAGCCGTAAGGTTCCGATACCCATCTGTGTCAATGAGGTCAGTTCAGGCAACAAATTCAGGTAGGTGAATGACAAGGTCTGGACGCCGTTGACGGCGAGAAATGGTACCTTGTCCAACGTGCTGATGGTCATGCCGTCGGGATCCTGTTCACACACAAACTGGCAGTTGTCCTTGACGCGGTTATGCGCGCGCGCATGGTAGCAGCGGGCGGATAGCGCGAGTCCGACGCGACCATAGACCTGTACTTCAAGCGTCACACCGAGCTTGTTGGCAGCCTGGCCGAGTTCGGCAATCACCTGGGCCGGTAATTCTGTCGGCAGGCAAAAATGTGTCGCGCCTTGTGCAGCCAGGTAGGCCATGGACTGTTGGTTATAGACGTTGACAAAAGGGCCTACCCGATGCGGTTTACCGCGCAGGTGATAAAGTGCCGCGGCATCGTTGGCTTCAATCTCCGCGCCCGCCAAACCTTCGAGTTCAGCGAGGCTCGACGTCATTTCGCGTTCTCTTGCGGTCATGACTTCCGCCAGCGAGCTGAAGACGACAGTTTTGCCTGCTGATACCAGTCGTTCGGCTACCTCGGCATAGTAGCGTTCAAAGAATGGTGCGCGTTTGGAACAAACAACCTCGCCCAGGTAGACCGTGTCCACGGGTGCCTCGTCGGCGACTTCGAAATAAAAGTCCCGCTTACGTTCGGCGCTCCAATGGAATAGTAAAGGCCCGAGTGATAATTCCGGCATGGATTTACTTCCAGCGTTTGCTGGCATAGGCACCTTCTGTTTGTTTATGTCCTTCGGTTAACGACAACAGGTGATCGACAGCGGGTTGTCTTCCCGCCAGGGTGTCATCGATGGCTTTGCGCCATGCAGACACGACACTTTTGATGTAAGCACGTGACCTTTGCCGCCCCTCGATTTTGAATGCGTTGACCCCGGCTGCGATTAAGTCGGGTAGCAACCTGGCCAGGTTGAGGCTCAACGGTTCTTCAAATGCATAGTAGCCATCTGGTTGTGGGGCAGCGGCATAGCGGCCCTTGCAAATGGTGGGGTAACCAGGACTCTGGTCACAGGTGAAACAATCGATCGTGAAGTCGCCGAGCCGGGTAGTCAGGTTGCGCGCCGTGTCTTCTTCATATTTGACACGGTCCGCGGGGGAGCAGACGCCGTCCATGTTAGTGGAGAGGCCAGTGGCATAGTTGGTCAGGCTACACCGGCCTTCGGCCATCAGGCCATGGTTACCGAAGATGAAACACTCAATTTCACAATCGATCTCTTGCTGTAATGCCGTGATTTCCGGAATGGTCAGTATGCGGGGCAATACCACACGCTTGATTCCGAATTCCTCACAGTAAAATTTAATCGCTTCAACTGAGGGCGCCCCGGCCTGCACCGACAGGTGCAGGCGTTGGTCTGGATAGTGCTGTTTGATGTGGTTGGCGACACCAATATCGGCGACGATCATGGCGTCAACACCCAGGGCGACGCCATCATCGATCGCTTTGCGCCAAAGGTCAAACTTGCCGCCAGGAGGAAAGGTATTGAGGGCGAGCAGGACGCGTGTGCCCTGGTCGTGGGCGTAAGCAACGGAGGTTTTGAGCTCATCGGTGGTAAAGTTGAGGCCTGAAAAATTTCGCGCGTTGGTGGCATTGCGAAAGCCGCAATAGACTGCATCAGCACCGGCGTCGACGGCGGTTCGAAGGGAAGCGGGTGTGCCTGCAGGACAAACGAGTTCGGGGCCGGTCATCTGCTAATCCACTTCAACGTCTGTTGTTCGGTACCGCCGCATGATTTTTAGCGCGTGGCGACCCGGCATTCCAAAGAAGTCAGCAATATCATCAAGTATGCTGCCTTCCAGATCGTCCAGGGCATTGCGCAGGCAGACCACCGCTTCGGTATCGCCGCTTATGGCAAGTTCACGATTAAAAAACAGGGCATCACCGTCGAGCCGGCCATCCACCATGTCCATCAACATAAGCAGCTCGCCGGTAACCTTTGCGTCCGCCTCAGGGCAATGATGTCGATGGGCTGCCATAAGCAAGGGTTGGGCCGGATTGATTCGCAGCAGCAATACCATTGGCAGGTTAGTGGCGTCGATCATGAACAGGCTGTCAATCCTGTCCCCGAGCCGATTGGCCAGTTCTGGTCGCCTTTGCAGGATGTGGTGCAACAGGCGATTCAGGATTGGTTGTAATGGTGCCAGTGGCACTGGCGGCAAGCGGGATAAGAAGGGTGCCAGGGATGCAACCCGTGCAGCGGCATGTCTTCCCAGACGATGGAGCAGCGGGCGGGGTGGTGTGATCAACATCGCGCTAGCATACGCGAGGCGGTTGACTCGCTGAATTGACCCAGGTCAATGGTGCGGCTGTTCCCCTGTATGATTGCACGCGGTATGGTAGCGGCTGGATTGATCGATTTGGTTGGGACCGGTAAAAAGTGGCCGATGGAAAACACAGGGGAGCAGTCTTCACCCATCCGGCGTTTCGGTCCCTTGTTGCCAATACCGATGCCTACCGTTGGTTTTTTCCCGCCGCCACCCTGTATGGCATGGTGGTGTTACCGATTTCGGTGTATTCGCTGACAACGGGAGTCACCATCCTTGCTGGCATCGCAACGCCCCTCGGTCATGCCCATGAACTCTTGTTCGGTTATGCGCTCGGAGTTGCGACCGGATTTTTGCTGAACCGGGTGCCCCGCTGGTGGATCTTCAGTTTGTTCTTCATTTGGTGTGGTGCCCGTATCGGTTATCTATTGGCACCGGGTAGCCTGTTTGCCGATCTGGCCAACCTCCTGTTTGCACTTGGGTTTGCCGTTAGTGGCAGTTCGCGATTCCTGCCACGGGCAAAAAAATGGCGCAACAAGGCGTTCGGCTTGAATCTGATTATCCTCGGAGTCGCGGCGGCGAGTGCTCATGGCGTGATTGAACGGGCTCCCGTCTATGTGATCTACCTTGCGACCTACGAGGCGGTGCTGATGATTGCACTGCTTATGTTGTTGATGGGAGGCAGGCTGCTCGCACCGGCAATTGCCGGACATATCGAAAGCGAAGGTGGTAGCCTCGAAGCCCGGGTCCAGCCGCGTCTTGAAGGCGCGATCATTATCCTGATGCTTCTGGGCGGGGGGGCCTATCTTTTGCCAGTACCGTCGATGGTGCCCGGGGTTTTGATCGCAATGGCCGGGCTGACCGCGATACTGCGCCTGGCACGTTGGCGTTTGTGGGCGTGCCTCGATCGCCTGGACCTGTTGGGACTCGCGGTAGGTTATGCCTGGGTATCGGGCGGGCTCTTATACACAGGTGCCCGGCTGATGTTGGGCCTTGGGCTTACAGCCGCGTTACATGCAATCACTGTTGGTGCGATCGGGACATTAACGTTATGTGTCATGTCGCGAACCTGGATGCAGAGATCCGGAGTTCACCCTAACGAGTTCGTTGGCCTCAAACATGTGGTGGGCCTCGTGAGCCTCTCCGCTGTATTGCGATTGGTTTCAGGCACGCTACTCGATGACTGGGCAGGACTTGCGCAGCTGCTGGCTGCTATCGCCTGGTCCACGGCATTTGCCATGGTATTGGTGCTTGTGATGATCAAATACCCGGGCCGGAAGTTCTCGGGTCGCTAGTCCAACAGCCGGGACATGAGTTCCAGTACCTTATCCCTGTTGAAAGGCTTCCTCAGGATCGGGACGTCCAGGCTATTGCGGTGTTCCCTGAATTCGCTGCCTTCGAATCCTGTCATGACAATGATAGGCAAGTCAGGCCTTACATCACGGCAAGCCCGCGCGACCGACCAGCCGTCGATTCCGGTTCCCAGGATGACATCGGTAATCAAGAGGTCAATTTCTGCATTATCAGCGATACGGCTGATGGCTGCCCGGCCATTGTAGATGATCTCGACCCGGTGGCCGGCACGCTCGAGTATTCGGGACAGCATGTCAGCGAGTAACTCATTGTCTTCAACGACCAGGACGTATGCAGATTTAACGAGGGCGGGAGAATGTCTAGGCTCATCCGGCGCGTCTTGTACAGGGGCATCGGATATGGGTAGATAAAGCTCAATTCGAGTTCCTTGTCCAAGTTGCGAGTCAATATGCATACCACCACCGGATTGGTGGACAAAGCCGAATACCATACTGAGTCCAAGCCCGGTGCCCTGACCCACGGGCTTGGTTGTATAAAAGGGTTCGATGACCTGCGCAATATCCTCTGCGGCAATACCGACGCCATTATCTGCAATGATTACCACAACATAGCGGCCAGGCTCACAGGCCAGTTCCTCCGCCAGGGCTTCGTTCACCCGGGCGATCGCGCTTTGGATCGACAAGGTGCCACCATAGGGCATGGCGTCCCGTGCATTCACCGCCAGGTTGACGATCGCACTCTGCAGTTGCGACGGATCGACAAACACGTTCACGTCGCTTGCAAGCGTGACGCTAACGATAATTTGTTCCCCCAGCGCCCTGTCAATGATCTGATCCACGTCATGGATGAGCGTGTTCAAGCTGACGACTTTCGGCTCCAGTACCTGCTGGCGACTGAATGCCAGGAGTTGACGTGTCAGGTCGCCTGCCTTGAGCGATGCAGAGAGGACCATGTTGGCACTATCGTAGAGATCATTGTCCGGGTCCAGGCCCTGCATAATTTCATCGGCACCGGCAAGGATGACCTGTAGTAGATTATTAAAGTCGTGGGCGACGCCTCCGGTCAGCTGCCCGATGGCTTCGAGGCGAGCGGATTGCTGGTTGCGAGACTCGGAGCGCTTTCGTTCCGAGGCATCTCGAAAAAAGATCAGGTTGCTGGATGTC
>JBBDIT010000031.1:0-4888 GCA_040880285.1 Pseudomonadales bacterium
AGCCCGGCCCGCTTGCATGAGATCGCGGTCGCGCCGTCTGCCGATCGTATCGAGGCGGATATCACAAGGCTCGCCGGCTTCGGTACGCGCCACACCCTGTCTGAAACTCAATCCGATACCCGTGGCATCGGTGCTGCCCGTCGCTGGATCAAGGCGGAATTTGATCGAATTGCTACAGCATGTGGTGGTTGCCTTGCAGTCTATTTCCAGCGCGAGGTTGTGGAGCCGCAGGGTCGCATTCCAGAAGCCACCGAAATTGTGAATGTCATCGCGATTTTGCGCGGCGAGGTAGAACCCGATCGTTATGTCATTATGTCCGGCGATATCGATTCACGTATCAGCGACCCCTTGAACGGTACCGACGATTCGCCAGGAGCCAACGACAATGCATCCGGTATGGCGGGCACGATTGAAGCAGCACGGGTGCTGAGCAAATATCGATTTCCCGGATCCATTGTGTTCGCAGGCCTGTCGGGTGAGGAACAGGGGTTGTTTGGCGGTGCCATCATGGCGCGACAAGCCAGGGCTGATGGCTGGAAAATTGAAGCGGTGCTCAACAATGACATGATCGGCAATATCAAAGGCATTAATGGTGTCATCGATAATACGACGGCACGGATATTCTCTGAGGCAACGCGGCCGACGGAAACAGCGGAAGAAGCCAGGGTCAGGCGGTTCACCGGCGGTGAAGTGGACTCGCCCTCCCGTAATGTTGCCCGCTATATCGATACGATTGCTGATCGCTATATTCCCAACCTCGACACGATGATGATTTATCGGCTGGACCGGTTTGGCCGCGGCGGTCATCACCGGCCATTTAACGAGTTGGGCTTTCCCGGGGTACGGATTATGGAAACCAACGAACACTATGATCGTCAGCACCAGGACCTCCGGGTCGAGGACGGCAGGGCATATGGTGATGTACTGGAAGGCGTCGACTTTGATTACGCGGCAAAACTTACCGCGTTAAACGCAGTCAGCCTGGCTGCGATGGCCTGGGCGCCAGCGCCACCAGCCGAGGTTTCAATTGAGGGGATGGTGTCGCCTGATACCACGTTGAAGTGGAACAAGGTCAAAGGTGCCGTCGGCTACCGGGTCTACTGGCGGTTGACTACCGATGCGCAATGGCGATGGTTTCGGGACGCGGGTGATGTCAGCCAATACACGCTTGAAAATATTGTGATCGACAATTATATTTTTGGCGTTGCCAGTGTGAATGACGATGGCCTGGAGAGTCCGGTGGTGTTTCCCGGTCCGATCGGCAAATTCTGGTAATCGGCGATGAGTGAGATTGATATTGATACGATTGGTGAAGAGGTCCCGCTGCTTGAAGGTATGAGGACGACTCGTGGGATTCGCCGCCTGAAGCCAGACCCGGTCCCGGTTGAATTGGTCCGTAAGGTCTGCGACGCGGGGACTTACGCCCCGAGTGGCGGTAATCGCCAGCCCTGGTTTTTTATTGCGGTGATGGACGCAGAGCGCCGGGCATTTATTGCCGAGCGATATCGCAGCGCATTTGAGGCCTATATCGGCCCTGCGATAGAAGCCGCGAAAGCCCCGGATTATCCAGACGCCAAACGGCGTAATATGAACGCGGCCATTTACCTGGCCGAACACCTGCATGAAGTGCCGGTACATTTATTTGTGGCTGGCTGGACCCGTCGTGGTGCGCCCCAGACGCAGGCATTGTTCCCGGCGATCCAGAATATCCTGCTGGCCTGTCGAGCCGTGGGTCTGGGCGCATCATTAACAACGGCGCACCGTGCCTATGGCGAGGAGATTGATGAGTACCTGGGGCTGTCGGAAAAGACGCCGACCACAGCGCTACTACCGATCGGTTGGCCAAAGGGAAAGTACGGGCGTCCGACCCGGCGATCCATCGATACGTGCTTTTTCGTGGATCGCTATAGCGGCGATCAGACCATCGGTTAGACCATCTGCGGGGCTTCATCTGGAGCTTCGTGTTGCCCTGGCCTGGCACGATCCTTGAGGGTCGGGTCAATGGAGAGGTATCGGTAGACTTCACCATCCTCAATCCGTTCGATGCGTTGGCGTGTCATCAGGCAGTGCAGGTGGGCGATACATTCCCCGAGTGCCATGAAGCGGGTGTGGCCTTCCAGTTCCCTGGCAAACAGATAAGGTAGCAGGTCAACGGCAAGTTGGGGCTCGACGCAGTTCTCTTCGAGGATCAGCATCCGGTCCTCGTGATGGTCGATAAGCTGCTGGAGCCGTTCCTGTACGCCATAAAATGGCAGGTTGTGGGCCGGTAATACCAGGATGTCACTGGGCAACAATTGTTTGAAGCGCTCATGGGAATACAGCCAACCTACCATTGGGTTCGCGAATGGTTCCGTCGGCTGCACGCTGACGTTGGAGGTAATGACCGGCAGGATCTGGTCACCGGAAATCAAAATTCGAAGTGATTTGCAGTAAAGACACACATGTTCCGGCGAGTGTCCACTGCCGGTGATGACCTGCCATTCCTGGTCGCCCAATTGTAAGGTGTCGCCGTCAGTGAGGCGTATAAATGAAGGGGGCAGGGGGCGGTCCTCGGGTTCCGGTGTGAAGTTGGACCGATTCTGGCGCATCTGTTCGAGAAATCCGGGTTCAATGCCGGCACGGACGAAGTAGTCGGTCATTTGCCAGTTACCACCGTCACGCATCATATTGCCCATGGTTCGCGCCTGGTAATACTCGGCATAGCTCATGTAAAGGGGCGCTTGCCAGTATTCGCAGACGAAACCGGCCTGGCCGGTATGATCGGGGTGCATGTGGGTGCAGATTACTTTTGAGACGGGTTTGTCTGCGAGTTGGGTGCTGAATATCTGCTGCCACAGGTCGCGAGTCTCATTACCGCGGATCCCGGTATCGACCAGAACCCAGCTGTCACCTGCGTCGATCAGGTAGAGGTTAATGTACTTCAGGGACATGGGTAGCGGCATCTGTAGCCAGTACACGCCATCGGTTACTTCCAGTGTGGTGCCGAACGCGGGTGGCTCAGAGTAAGGGTATCGCAATGGATCGCTTGCGTGGGTGTCGCTGTTACTGCTCATGGATGAGGATTGGCCCGCAAAGCCATACATCATACACCAATCCCTGGGCAGGCAACCGCTCGTCGCAAAAGCGGGCGACGGGATGCTGGTTTTGTGACCTGGTCCACGAATTTTGAATTCGGCTCGCGGTGGCGGTGGGAAAGCAGTATCGCAAGTGGTTAGATTGGAGTCCTTGGTGGTACAAGAGTCACGGTGGGTCACGAAATGTCTTCGAGAAATACAGCAGAAATTATCCAGCTTCCCCCGACGGCGGTAAGCAAGCGGGTCGAAACAGTCAAACGCGTGCGGGCGGCTGTCGAGAAGAAGACGCGTTACCTGCTGGAAGGTTTGTCCTCCAATGTTGCCGACGCACTATTTGAAGAGATGCATCATTTATCCGAAGAAGACGCGCTTGCGTGTCACTTCAATATCATGCGTTGCCTCAAGACACAAGGTGATGTGCTTGCCAATGAATTCGCGCAGTATATGGACAAGTCCTGGGTGAATCTGGTTCACCGGCGCGACAAGCAGGCCATTGCCGACGCGTCGCAGGATGTCACGCCGATGCTGAAGGCCTACAGCGACAAGTACCTGAACCATTACAAGATTTTACTGGAGGAATTGCGCCTGCGGTTCTGTCACTTGTCACGCAGGCGTCTGGCATTCCACCCGATGCTGCCAGGTAATTTCTACTTGTGTTTCTGGCATGCAACCGAAGACCTGGATTTGACCTACCAGGAACGCAAGTTGTTGCTACCCTTGTTTCACCGGTTTGTTATGGACAGGTTTGGTCAGGTGCTGGCAATCAGTAACCAGACGCTGGTTGAACTGGAAATCCCAGCCTGGTTTGAATAGCGGTCTACTGGCCGACGTCGAGCCAGTAGCCTTCCTCGCTTGATTTGATGTGTCCTGCTGTTGGCGTTGCAAAGTGAGTGCCGATGACAAGGATGTCCTGGTCCCCGTATCGTGCCAGCAGGTCTTGCCGGGTTTTTGTTGATGCACTCTGGTCATAGTCGGCGGTGCTGGCCCAATCCACTCGCGCAATCTGGCACGGGTGATGGAAT
Source organism: Pseudomonadales bacterium (assembly GCA_040880285.1). Classification (GTDB taxonomy): domain Bacteria; phylum Pseudomonadota; class Gammaproteobacteria; order Pseudomonadales; family Azotimanducaceae; genus JANQJA01. The sequence goes on from JBBDIT010000031.1 coordinate 4,097, forward strand.
GAATCCCCGGTGATCAGGGCATGTTGGCCTTCCGATTCTATTCTGATGCTGACATGGCCTGGTGTGTGACCAGGAGTCGGCTCAAGTTTGATTTCGTCGCATACCTGGTGGTTTACGTCGACCAGGTCCACCAATCCAGCGTCAAATACCGGCCGCACTGAATCATCCATAACATTGAGGTTAATTCCTTCACTTTCTTGTGCATCCCAGTATTCATACTCGGATCTGGCGATGAGGTAGCGGGCATTGTGGAAGGTGGGTTTCCATTCGCCGTCAACGAGCATGGTGTTCCAGCCGACATGATCGACGTGGAGGTGGGTACAAAGGACTGTGTCGATTTCTTCGCGCTTGTACCCGGCTCTTTGAAGATCTTCAAGGAAAGGTAATTGTAAGTTGTTCCAGGTCGGTATGCTGCGTTCCTTGTCGTTGCCAATGCAGGTGTCGACCATGATCTTGTGCGTGGGAGTTTCAACGACGAGCGCATGGATGCTCAAGATGAGTTTACCGTCTTCGGTGACGAAGTGTGGGGCGAGCCATTTGATGGGTTTGACGGCTTCGGGTTCGGCCTGGGGTAAGAGGAAGCGTGTGCCACCGGGGATTTCGAGTTCAACGATTCGGCTGATTTTGACGTTTCCAATTTGCCAGGTGTTCATGCGCTCTCACTTGTTTTGTTGGCTGGGTTTTGGTCAAACATATCACAGTGAATCCGGGGCATCACTCGGTCGATTGTCGCTAATGACTGGCCCAGGGCAGGGATTCGGGACCCGCGACCGTCAGCTTTATGTAATGCAG
>JBBDIT010000032.1:0-31263 GCA_040880285.1 Pseudomonadales bacterium
ACCGGGGTTCCCGGGACCGATCCGATTCATGCGCGAAGGAAAGTCGGTGGCGTCTATTTTGGGTGAACGCGGACCGGCAGTTCTGTGTAGCCTTTGACAAAGGATGAGAAGGTTCGTTGTGGTTCGCCAACGACTTCGATCTTGTCGAATCGCTTCATGATCTCTTCCCAGACGATACGTAGCTGCATCTCTGCCAGACGATTGCCCATGCAGCGATGGATGCCGAATCCAAACGCCAGGTGATGGCGTGCCTTGGGTCGATCAATGATGAATTCGTCGGCGCGATCAATGACATCTTCGTCCCGGTTACCCGAGACATACCACATGAGTACGCGTTCTCCAGCGCGGATCAGTTTTCCCCGCAGTTCAGTATCGACCCGCGCGGTGCGGCGCATGTAAGCGAGCGGTGTTTGCCAGCGAATGATTTCTGAGACCATGTTGGGTATCAGGCCAGGGTTCGCGCGCAGCTTGGCGTATTCGTCAGGGTTTTCGTTGAGGGCTAATACGCCACCGCTGATGCTATTGCGGGTGGTGTCGTTTCCGCCGACGATTAGAAGGATCAGGTTACCGAGAAATTCCATGGGTTCCATGTTGCGGGTATGTTTGCCATGGGCCAGCATGGAGATGAGGTCGTTGCCGGGTGGGGCGTTCACCCGCTCGTTCCACAGGCGCGTGAAATACTCAAGGCACTCCAATAATTCTTCGCGTCGTTGGTCCTGGGAATCTACAACGCCTGTACCCGGTGCGGCCGTTGCGACATCCGACCATCGGGTCAACTTGCGCCGGTCTTCAAAGGGGAAGTCAAACAAGGTCGCAAGCATCTGGGTAGTGAGCTCAATTGAGACGAGGTCAACCCAGTTAAAGGTTTCTCCAACCGGTAGCGAATCCAGGATATTGGCGGCGCGTTGCCGGATGGTGGGTTCAAGTGTGGCAAGGTTGGCGGGTGCGACTACAGGGCTGACGGTGGCACGTTGTACGTCGTGCTTGGGCGGATCCATGGCGATGAACATGCGGGTCTGGAATCCGTCATTGGATGCATGGACCGGTGGACCAATGGTGATGCCGCCCTCTGACGAGAAGAGGTCGTGATGTGTATCCACGTACAGGATGTCTTCGAATTTGGTCACTGACCAGTAACGCCCGAAGTCTTCGCTTTCGTTGACGTGGACCGGGTCTTCCTTGCGTAGACGTTCGAAGTAACCCCAGTGGGCATTGTGCTGGAACAGGCGTGCCTGTAATGGGTTCAATTCTTCCAGCGGTAATGAATAGGGATCAGGAATGTCTTGGGGCGCTTGGCCCACGACTTGGCTCATCAGGGTCTCCGGAATGGATCTGGCTCGTGTGAATGCATTGTATACCAGGACAATTAAAGTTAAATATGTTCAGAAGTCACAGGATTAATGAACTTATTTCATTAATTCTCCGATGGGATCGCGCCTGTCCGCTGTGCTGTTGATGGGCTAAACTGGCGGGCCCGGATAACCGGATCATTTCATTGAGGGAGATAACGACGTGACGGAAGTACCTGCAGGCTTACCCAAGTGGATTGCTGACCATGTTGAGTTGTATCTGAACGACCCTGAGAAGGCCCATATGTGGGACGCGTCGCTCGGCGGTGGCACCGGCATGATTCCAACGCTGTTGCTGATAATGACCGGGCGCAAGTCAGGTGAGATTAAAATGCTGCCGCTGATTTACAAAAAGATTGACGGTAATTTCGTGGTGATTGCCTCAAAAGGTGGAGCTCCCAGTCATCCGGCCTGGTATCTCAATATTATGGCGAATCCGGATTGCGAAATCCGAGTCGGTAAAACCTCCTACAAGGTGCGTGCGCGTGAGGCGCAAGGAGCGGAACGCGAACGTTTGTGGAATGAGTTGGTTGAGATCTATGCGCCTTACACGGATTACCAGACCCGTACCGACCGGCGGATTCCCGTTGTCGTGCTGGAACCGAAGTAAGGCCCCCGATAGCGCTGAACGGCATGCTGTTGTTATCGATGAGTCGGGAGAAGTGGGATGGAAGTGCGTTTGGACAATCGGGTTGCGCTGGTTACCGGTGGTAGCCAGGGAATCGGCTTTGCGATGGGTAAAAAATTTGCCGAGTCAGGCGCCGATGTCGCGCTGCTGGCACGACGTGGCGATGTTCTCGCTGAGGCAGTCGAGGCCATTTCAGCGGTGACTTCGACTCGAGTCAAGGGCTATGTGTGCGACGTTAGCCGCAGCGATGAAATTGAGCAGGTGTTCGCACAAGTCGTGAACGACCTGGGTCAAGTCGACATTCTGATTAATAATGCCGGCCACGCCAAGGCGGGCGCCATAGAGTCGATCACCGATGACGAATGGCAATATGACATTGATCTCAAATTAATGGCGGCAGTCCGGCTCTCACGGCTTGCGTTTCCCGGCATGAAAGAGCGTAAGTGGGGGCGGATCATCAATATGTTGAATACCATGGCCAAGACCCCGTCGGCAAAATCGGCCCCGACCTCGGTCACGCGTGCCGCCGGTATGGCATTGACCAAGGTTTTGGCGGGCGAAGGCGCGCCTTATAATATTCTGGTTAACGGATTTAATATCGGCCGGATCAAGTCAGACCAGATCCGGCGAGCTTATGAAGCCTCGGGTTCCAATCTCGATTATCAGGGTTTCGTGGCCGAGGCAGGCAAGAGCATTCCTTTGGGGCGCTTCGGTGAGGCAGAGGAATGCGCCAACCTGGCATGCCTGCTTTGCTCTGATGACTGTGGCTATGTTACCGGCACATCCATCAACGTTGATGGTGGCCTGTCACCGGCACTGTAAGGTTACAACAGTAATTTGCGCGAGGGAGCCACAAATGAATCCAGCATTGGAAGAGCTCATGGCATTACGAGATGCCGATTCGATTACCGAGGCTATTGAGATTGAGGGAGAGGACCCGGTTCTGTCGACCCGATTCAAAATTGGTGAGTCGGCTGCTGCAGTTCATGCGGCGATCGGCATTGCGGTCAATGACCTCTATGAAATGCGCACTGGCAAGCGCCAGGATCTCGCGATCAAGGTAAGTCATGCGGCTGCATCACTCCGCAGTTACCACTACATGAAGGTCGCTGGCGACCAGGGCAAAATTTTTGCCGCCCAGCGTGCTCGTCAACGCATTTCGACACCACATCCGACCAAAGACGGCCGATACTTTCTGCCGCATATGGGTATGCCGCATCTGGCACAACGCGTGCTGGGTGTGCTGGGTTGTGAATATGAACTGGATGCGGTTGTGGCTGCGGTTGCCAATTGGAATGCACTTGAACTGGAAGAGGCGATCGCAGAAGTCAGGGGTTGTGGTGCGATGGTCAGGAGCGCGCAAGAGTGGGCTAGCCATCCCCACGGTAAGGCTCTCGCCGAAAAGCCAGTGGTCGAGATTATCAAAATCGAAGACAGTGATCCTGAGCCGATGCCGGAGCTGAAATCACCAAGGCCGCTAGCGGGATTGCGCGTGCTCGATTTGACTCGCATCCTGGCCGGGCCCACTTGTGCTCGCACACTGGCGGAACACGGCGCTGACGTTTTAATGGTTACGGCGCCGCATCTGCCCCAGAGTGAATATTTTGTGATGGATACCAGCCATGGTAAGAGAACCTGTTACCTGGATCTTGAGGATGATGTCCAATGTAACCGCTTATTAGAACTGGTCAAGGAGGCAGATGTCTTCTCCCAGGGCTACCGGCCAGGCACTTTATCAAAACGCGGTCTGTCACCGGAACAATTGGCAGATATTCGACCCGGCATCATTTATACGTCCATGAATTGTTATGGCTATGAAGGACCGTTCAAAGATCGCGCCGGCTGGGAACAATTGGCGCAAACCGTCACCGGCATCGCGCATGAGCATGGCCTCGACAGGCCGACCTTGTTACCGGCCGCGGCTTGTGATTACACCACAGGCTATCTTGCCGCCTATGGCACTCTGCTTGCGCTTGCACTGCGCGCAAGGGTGGGTGGCTCTTATCATGTGCGTGCTTCCCTGTGCCAATCGGGGATGTTTATCCATCGACAGGCTCGAGTAGACTACCCCACGGAAGGTATGGAAATTGATTCCCGTGATCTTGGCGAGATTTTGAGTGTAACCACCACACCCTATGGCGAGATGAGTCACCTGGGGCCAGTGTTGCAAATGTCGGTGACGCAGCCAGGATGGGACTTTCCTTCGGTGCCATTAGGAACTCACAAACCCGCCTGGTTGGCGCGGGCGTAAGGATATACGCCAGTACGCTGCTAACAGGTAGAATACGCCGCTTGCGACGATCAGCCGCTTACGGGAAAAGCGATCCGCCAGTGGACTCGGGAGTCGTTGGGTATGAAAGGAGGTTGCGGGATTAGACCCAACCTGTTTTGATAAATTAAATGGGTCATTGGAGGTTTGAATCGACATGCCGGACAGTTTGCCACCTGAGTTGGTTGAGTCCCGAACTAAACTGCAGGCGTTAATCGAGGAAGTATTGGTGCCGATTGAAGCCGGTCTTGTAGCCGATGAAGTGGTACCTTTCGAGGCGCAGGAGAAAGTGCGCAAGGCTTCCAGGGCGGCAGGCTTTTTCTTCAAGACGCAACCTGAAGAATTCGGTGGCCATCCTGCCGGTACACTGGAACTTACGATGTTGCGAGAAACACTGGCCGCAGCCAATACGCGCCTCGCCGGGTTTGTGTTCGGACCTGGACCCGGCATATTGCATGCCGCAACGGGCGCCTTGCGTGACAACTATTTATTACCGGTCATGCGTGGCGAGAAGCGTGGTGCCTTCGGATTTACCGAACCGGATACCGCACCGCGACCGACCTGGGCGAAGTGGACTGGTGATGAGCTTATCGTCAATGGCCAGAAATCCTATGTGACAGGTGGTGCTACCTGTGATTTCATTTCTGTTTTGGTGAACGTCGAAAAAGAGGACGGATCAAAAGCGGGTACCGCGATGGTAGTGATTGATCGCACGGCCAAGGGTGTGCAGATCGAACGCGAATTCCGTTCGATGGAAGGTGGTGGTCATGTGTCCATGCGCTTCAATGAAGTAAAGGTACCGGTCGAAAATGTCATCGGTAAAATTGGTGAAGGTATGCCACGGGCGCTGGGCAATATCGGCAATGTGCGGCTCATGGTGTCGGCACAGGCAACGGGTATGTGCATGTGGGCGCTCGATTTCGTCGAGCAGCACTTGCTCGCGCCGCATCGATCGGGTACGCCGCTTGGTGAACGAGAGGGGGTTCGCCTCCGTTACGCTGATATGCGCATTGATACGTATGCCGCGCGAAGCGCCTTGTACAGAACGGCAAGGCTTGCAGAAACTGCCGAGAATATTATCAACGAGACCATCGCCACCAAAGTCGTGTGTACGGAAACTGCGGGAAGTGTCGTTGACGCCGCCGTGCAACTCGTGGGAGGGCAGGCACTTGTCACGGGGCATCCGCTGGAGCGATTGTATCGACAGGTCCGGTCCTTGCGTTTGGTTGAAGGTGCCAATGATTTGTTGCGCATTAATCTTGTAAAAGGAAAGCTTGAACTAAAAAAGGGTCGAGTCTGAAAGGCTTCGGCGTCATAAAAATGGGGAGAGAGTGATGGTTACCATGAAGTCTGCCGTATTGACCGGACCAGGGCCGCTGTCCATTGAGGAAGTCACCCTGGATGGGCCAGAAGCCGGTGAAGTGCTGGTGAAGATTACAGCGTGCGGTGTCTGTCACTCGGATCTGCATGTTATCAATGGGGTACGTGCCGCAGGTAAGACGGCAACGCCGATCATTCTGGGACATGAAGCCGCGGGTATCGTCGAAGAAATTGGCGCTAATGTGCGTTCAGTCAAGCCAGGCGATCACGTCATCATGGCGTTCCATCCCACCTGTGGCACTTGCTATTACTGCAGGCGAGCCATGCCGCAGATCTGCGAAACGCCGGACTTTCCTGATCGTTCCGTCGATGGGAGACGGCCAAGACTTAAAATCAATGGTGAGGTTCCGGCGCGCCAGGGTATCGGTGTTGGCGGCTTTTCCGAATTTACCTGCATGCCAGAGGGCGGTGTGATCCGGATTCGGAATGATGCGCCGCTTGAAACTGTATGCCTGGTCGGATGTGGGGTTACGACCGGCATTGGCGCCGTAACCAACGCTGCGAGAGTGGAAGCAGGGTCCATGGTCGCAGTGATTGGCCTTGGTGGAGTGGGGCTCAATTGTATTCAGGGTGCTCGCCTTGCTGGCGCTCACCGAATTTTCGCGATCGACACACTTGCCGACAAACTGGAAATGGCAGCACAGTTCGGTGCCACGGATTTCATCAACGCCAGCCAGGAAGAGGACGTGGTGGCAAGGGTGATTGAAATGACGGATGGCCGGCTGGACTATGCTTTCGAGGCGATTGGTCTCGGCAAGACTGTGGAGCAGGCATTCGGCATGATCCGGCCGGGTGGTACAGCAGTTGTTGTGGGTGTGACCGCCGACAATGTGACTGTGCCAGGACGCGCGTTCCTTGCCGAGAAAAAACTCATTGGTTCGCTTTACGGTTCAGCCAGTATTCACTATATGATCCCGCGACTGGTCGACCTTTATATGGAGGGCAAGGTACAGTTGGACGAACTGGTATCAAAACGCCGTCCGCTTGCGGAGATCAATGAAGCTTTTGCAGACCTTGCGGCTGGTCATGTGGCGCGCTCGGTAATGAATATCGCTTAGCCCAGATACCCTGGTCAGGAACTTTGCTCCTGCCTCAATTACTACGTTTATACTATTTTACTATTCGCGACAGGAATAATAGATGAAAGAGTCTGTAAAAGAGTATCGCCAGCATCGATTTACCCGACCGTCGGGTGCAACGGAAATTCTTCTGGTTCGTCATGGTGAATCGCGTCCCGCCACTCCCGGAGTACCCTTTCCTCTGGTTGACGGCCATGGTGACCCGGAACTCTCGGAAACTGGACGGATGCAAGCCGTTCGAGTGGCAGAGCGATTGAAGCAGGAAGCCATTGATGCGGTCTATGTCACCAATCTCCGGCGCACAATGGAAACTGCAGGCCCCCTGGTCGATCACCTTGGGGTAGCGCCGATTGTTGAACCGGATTTACGCGAGGTACACCTCGGGGAATGGGAAGGCGGCTTATTTCGCATCAAGGCGCACGAAAATGATCCGCTCTACCTGAAAATGCAGGAGGAAGAGCGCTGGGATGTGATACCAGGCGCTGAATCTCATGTTGGACTAAAAGCGCGGGTCAGCAATGCCATTGCCCGTATTGCCAGCAATCACCCGGACCAGGTCGTTGCAGCTTTTGTACATGGTGGTATCGTCGGCCACATCCTCTCGCATGCCTGCGGTGCCAGACCCTTTGCATTTAACGGTGCTGACAATGGTTCCATCAGCCATATCGTCGTCGCCGAAGGCCGAATTGTAGTGCGGCGATTCAACGACTGTGCACATCTTATCGGAGTGACGTCAGATGCCATGATGACCTGACAAGCTACACTGGTTCTTTGCTCCGGCTTCAGCTTCTTTCTTTTAGCAGAGCGGAACGACGGGTCTTACCTGCATCATCCCGAAGCGGCTCGCTGACAAATTCGAATGATCGGGGGATCTTGTAGCGTGACAAACGATCGCCCAGGAAAGCGGTGAGTTCCTCGGCGCTTGCAGCCTCGCCGGGCATGTCGACAATGCCATGGACGATTTGCCCCATATCCTCATCGGGCAGGCCAATCACGGCGCTTGAGCGCACACCGGGAAAGGCATCGATAGCGGCTTCCACCTCAGCAGGATAGATATTGGCGCCGCCTGATAGAATCATATCGGTTTTGCGATCGGACAGATAAATGTATCCGTCCTGATCGACGTAGCCCATATCACCGAGTGACTCCCATCCACCGTCTATGGCTTTAGGGTCCGCTCCAATGTAATGGTAGGTACTACCCTGGCCGCCGGGCGGCAACATAAAGATTTCCCCAACTTCACCGGGTGGAAGTTCATTCCCGTCTTCGTCCACAACCTTGATTTTGGTTTCGCCCAGGAGTTTTCCAACAGATCCCTTATGTTCCATCCATTCATCACCAGTGATCCAGGTGGCGCCGGTGGATTCGGTACCAGCAAACAGTTCATGGACACGTTCACCACCGAGCCACTTGATCCACTCTTCCTTGAGCCAGGCCGGGCAGGGTGCTGCCAGGTGTAGCATGATGCGCAAGGAAGACAGGTCGTACTGGTTGCGGGTTTCATCCGGCAGTTTCCAAATCCGTAACATCATCGTCGGTACCAGCATCATCCAGTCGATGCGGTACTGTTCGATGAGGCGCAGTGTTTCTTCCGCATCGAATCTTGTCATCACAACGATGTGATTGCCGAGACACAGGCCTTGCATGGAAAACGCAAATGGCGCGTTATGGTAAAGGGGACCGGGTACGAGTTGCGCACGATCCTTTTCCTGGCGTAATGGACGGGCAGTCTCAAAATCAAACTGACCCGGTGATGCCGCCACAATAATCTTGGGCCGTCCGGTTGAGCCACCGGAGGTAGGTGCCTTCCAGTACTTTGCAACCTTGTCCGGCAGAGTGTCATCGCTTAGTGACGGATCCGGTGTAAACCCGGCAGGTACCACCTGTCGGTTCGGCAAGGATGATGGATCGGCGCCGACAACCAATGAAGGATTGGCCAGGTGCACGATGGCATCCTGCTCTGCTTTTGGCAGTCGGGCCGAGACGGGCTGGGGGGTGGCCCCCAATTTCCAGATGGCGACGCATGCCTCGTAAAACTCGATGGAATTGGGGAGTGCAACGGTCACCAGGTCATCTTGCTTGACGCCCAGCTGCTCATAGGCGCGTGCCAGTCGGTTCGTATTGAGGTCGAATTCCTTGCGGCTAACGGTTTTGTCTTCATGGGTTATGGCTGGACGATCCGGCTCTGCCTCTGCGTTCCCCGTAATCAGCCGACCAATCGATGTTGCTGTCATCTTGACTCCAAAAGTTTAACGCTCAAGCTCCAAGGATAGCATGGTCTAAAATACGCATTTGAATTAGTATCCCGTGGACACCGACAGGATGGGATACATGAGTTACAAACAACTGCACGAACACTTCAGCCAGATTTACGATCTTCGTCATGTCGAGGCCATCACGAGTTGGGATGAAGCCTCAATGATGCCGGTTGGTGGCGGCGAGGTTCGTGGTCGTGCGCTTTCAACGCTATCAGTGGTTATCCACAATCTGTTGGCAGATCCTGCGCTTGACGGCTTGATGGATGCAGCGGCCAAAGAAGACCTGACGGATTGGCAAGAAGCCAATGTCAGGGAGATGGCACGCCAGATCCTGGCCGAAACGAGCCTGCCATCGGATCTCGTCAAGCGCATGGGTCTTGCGACTGCAAAGAGTGAACAGGCCTGGCGCGTACATCGCGCTGTCAATAACTGGGATGCGATGCAACCGCTATTGACCGAGGTTGTCAGCTTGTACCGGGAAAAGTCGCAAGTGCTAGGTGAAGCGCTTGGGTGTTCGCCTTATAACGCACTGCTGGATGGTTATGAGCCGGGTGCCACGACTGAGAAAGTCGATGCGGTATTTTCTGATTTGAAGTCTTTCCTGCCTGGATTTGTCAATGAAGTTGTAGAGAAGCAGTCTGGTGAAGAGCTTCTTCCCATTGCAGGCGACTTTTCGATCGAACGGCAAAGATCGCTGGGCATTGCGGTCATGTCTGCACTCGGATTCGACTTTGACCATGGGCGTCTGGATGTCAGCCACCATCCGTTTTGCGGTGGTGTGCCGGATGACGTTCGAATTACGACACGTTACAACACAGGAAACTTCGTTGAGTCATTGATGGCGGTGATTCATGAAACCGGTCACGCACTTTACGAACAAGGGTTACCACAGGATTGGCGTGACCAGCCGGTGGGTGAAGCCCTGTCTTCAGGTACCCATGAAAGCCAGTCCCTGTTGATGGAGATGCAGGCTTGCAGAACCGAGGCGTTTCTCAAGTTTCTTGCGCCAATGGCCCAGCGCGCTTTTCTGGGCAGCCAGAGTAATGACCCGGCATGGAGCGTGGACAATCTCTACCGACACTACACGCGTGTGGAAAAGAGTTTGATCCGCGTTGACGCCGATGAAGTCACCTATCCCTTACATGTCATCCTGCGGTATGAAATCGAAAAAGCCTTGATTGAAGGTGAACTTGAAGTCGCTGAACTACCCGATGCCTGGGACGAGGGGATGCGAACCCTGTTGGAGTTGGACACCATTGGTAATTTCAAAGATGGTTGTTTACAGGATGTGCATTGGCCAGCCGGTCTCTTTGGTTACTTCCCAACCTATACACTCGGTGCCATGACGGCGGCGCAATTGTTTGCCTCGGCGACGGCCGAACTCGGCACTATTTACCAGGATATAGGCGAGGGTAGGTTTGAAAATCTTCTCGCATGGCTTCGGTCAAATGTGCACAGCAAGGGTAAGTTCCTCTCCTATGACGATTTGATGCTCGAGGCAACGGGCAGTGGGCTCGACGCGAGCTGGTTCAAGAGGCACGTCAGGCAACGCTACCTGACAGACTAGTCTTTTTTGAAGGGGGTTTGGCTGAGATCTCTGGCTTCGAAGATCGCGGGTCCCTTGCGTTCTTCTTTATTGCCAGTTTCCTTGTCTTTGTCCTTTTCGTTTTGCTGATCATCTTCCAGCGCAGGCTCCAACGGTTTTTCACGCTTGCGAGGTGGTTCCTGTGGAAATGCAGGCTCTATGTCCTTTGCTGCAAAGGTGGCCCTGCCCGCGTTCACCTGGACCCGTCGGGCCTCCAGCTTGCGCCGGATCTCTTCCGGTGTCTGGGCGATTTCCTGCTTGTCTGTATCCGTGTCCGTATCAGTTTCAGGCGCAGGCTGCTGTTTTGGCCTTGGCTTGTCCACCGGCGGCGGTGGCCGATATGAAAGTTCGCGCGACTCAAATATTGCGCGACCACGCGAGGTATCCATATCTTCTTCAGGTGGGCGATCCAGTGTGCCGCCCCGAAGCAAGCTCGCCAACATTGAGAGCTCACGTGATGCCGAGTAGATGCCGCTATCCAGGAAGACCTGCGATGAATCCAGTGACTTCTCTTCGAGTTGCGTGACTTCAATTTTATTGCGGGCGATACGCTGTTGCGACGGCCTATGGTCAAACAGGCTGCGGCCACTGCTGCCGGCTTGACCATCTTTCTTTCTTTGTAACATCACCCTGGCTTCAAGCCTGCGCCTGCGATCCTTGACACCCTCGTGAGCTTTCTCGAGGAGGACCAGCGGGACCCGGGCACTAAACAACTGGCGTAACACAGAAATTCGGGCGAGTAAGACTTCATGCCGATCCGTCAACAGTTGCAGATTGGAACGATCACCGCTGCTCGCGAGTTCGGTATATAGCAGGTCTGTGACTTCCTGCAATGCATTCCGGATACCTGCATCAAGTTCACCAACACCTCTTGGATCCAGCGTGTCGCGCAACCGTTTGAACTCGGAGAGAAGCTGTTCTTCTACCTCTTCCAGGCCCGCGTCGATCTTGTCGAGTAAATCCGTCATATTCAGGGGTAGCCGGTGAAACAGTGCTTATAAAGTGGTGTCCCTTCCACCGCAAGCCCGGTTATGTAAGTAAATTGTAAATCCTCAACCTTCTGACGGGTCCTCGCGACCGCCAAAGTCCTTGACGGCCTTTAGAATCTGGCGACAGGTCAATTGTCCCACCAGTTTACCGTCCGCCACAATGGGACGCCGTCGATGCTTGTGGTCCAGCATTGAGGAGGCAACAGTGATTATATCATCGTGCGGGTGATTGACCTCTACCTCCCGGGTCATTACATCGCGTACCAGCGACGCACCTGGATCACCATCATTGTAGACATTGTTGACAATGGCGCGCAGGCAGTCGAGTTCCGAGAGCATGCCAACAAGATTATTATTATCATCGACTACTACAACGCCCGAGATTTTGTTCGCCAGAATGTGGTGTGACGCTTCATAGATCGTCATATTCGCCTTGACCGACACCGGCTTTTTGAGCATGTAGTGCCGGACTTCAATTGATTTCAGCATGCGATTTCTCCTGGTTCGAAGATCGGGGTCCCGTTAGTCGAGTATATCTCCTGGTTTGTAGGAGTGACTATCAAAAACCGGTCATAGCCTCTCCCACAAGGTGTCGAACGCGATCTTCTGGGCCGTGGCGATGGCGTCAGAATCCAGGATGACGGCGGTGGGATAGTCACCTTTCACCAGTGAGATAAATGCGCACTTGGGCGGGTAGATGGCGACATAGCTTGCCGCTGGCCCCGGGTTCTGGGCGGGAATCCACTTTCGCCGGGCAAGCGGGGCGTCTTCACCACCTTCACCGATCGCAATCACGTTTACCTGGATATTTTTGCGAGAACGTTGCTGTGTGAAGTTGGGAAATGGTCGATACAGGTACTTGCGAATCAGTTTTGATGAATAGACCCGGTAGAGCTTTTCCGGCTGGTTTTCCACGGTCCGCAATATATCCCGCAATACAAACAGGATGCCGTCGTCTCCTTCATAGTGGTGGACATTGGTAATGGTTGAATCCGGTGTCATCAAGTTGAGATCCGGCACAATGTCCGTCTGCAGTGAGGCCGTGGCCTGTGCCAACTGCTCCTGCTGATCTTCTGCCAGTTTCAGCAGCAATTCCGGTGGTTCGGCACAGAAGTAGCGGCGCTTGCCCCTGGGAAAATAGCTGACCAGGCCCTTGTCCCTGAGCAATTTGAGCGTCTCGTAGGTAGTACCGCGGTTGATTTCTGCCGCACTGGCCACATCGCGAATAGACGTGGGGCCCAATTTGAGCAGTGAGAGGTAGACATCGGTTTCCCGATTCGACAGGCCCAGCCGTGCCAGGGTTTCATGGATAATCATGCTAAGTCATTATATTAGTGACAATATACAAGCGAAAGATAGTATCATTCTCTTCGATAAGATAGTGTATCAATGGGTGACATTTTTTTGATGACAAAAATATGGAAAAGGGTGCTCGCACCCCGGCGGACCTTGCGACCGCGTATAATGGCGCTATGAAAAAACGTGTGCCGTTCCACCTCCTGATACCCGTGATGATTGCCGTGGCGGCTCCGGCCAACGCCGGGGAGCCATCGCGTGAGGCCGTTATTGCGTTGTTGCAGGGTTACGAGTGGGAAATTGACCGGCCCGCTTTCGAGGCCTTGGGTGCCGAGGCAGACACCTTGTTATTAACGCTGGCAGGGGATGAAAATGAATCGAAGCTCATCCGGGCACGAGCCGCCGCGGTACTTTCCATTTATCCGACTGACGAGGTTTGGGGTTTTTACCTTTCACGGCTCAATGATTCGGCCGCGCCGGTCCAGCGACGCCGGGCGGTCGATGCGCTGTGCCATGCATTTGCCGGGGCGCGGGCGGGCGACCTGATTGCGGTGCTAGCGCCAGTATTAACAGCCGACGATGTACACCTGAGGACCCGGGCGGCTACTTGCCTGCAGTCATTGCCGGAAGACCAGGCGGCAGCATCTCTACAGGCGTACCGGCAGGGAATCACAGATGCCTGGGAGCTACGGGCCGCAGGATTTACGGAGCACCACCGATGAGCCAATCAGCAGGCGCTTTATCCGAGGTTGATGTGGCCGCTTTCAAGCGGGATGGCTTTTTTGTCGCTAAATCCATGGTGAGCAGTGACCTGTGTAAAGAGATGCGACGTGTGGCAACCGATCACCTTTCGCAAAACCTGGCGCCGATTGAATACGAAGTGGACGTGAATTATCCCGGATCCCCGGCCAGTGCCGATGCAGAAGGTGGTAACACGCCAAGGCGGTTACTCCATGCCTATGCTCGCCACCCGGTATTTCGCGATTGGGCTACTGGCGCCCCGATCCGGGATTACCTTACCCGGTTGTTTGGGAGTGAGGCGGTGCTTGTGTCCCAGTGCCACCATAATTGCATTATGACCAAGCATCCCGGATTCAGTAGTGCGACCCGCTGGCACCAGGATAACCGTTACTGGGCATTCGACCAGGAGAATCTGGTGAGCGTCTGGCTCGCGCTCGGCGATGAAACCCGGGCTAACGGTTGTTTGCGCATTATTCCCGGTTCGCACCGGATGGATATGGAACCAGGACGGTTTGACGCTGCCTTGTTCCTGCGGACCGATATTGCCGAGAACAAGTCATTGCTGACCGGGGCCAATGCACTTGAGCTCTCAGCCGGCGATGTCCTGTTTTTCCACAGCAAGTTATTTCATGCCGCCGGTCGCAACCGTACTGACGAAACCAAGCTCTCCGTGGTGTTTACCTATCATGAGAAGTCGAACCATCCCATTGAGGGGACTCGCTCGGCGCAGTTTCCCGGCATTGAGCTATAAGTCAGGACCTACCGGTCAGGTGCCCGGGTGCTTGCCACAGGATCAGCCGTCGGACAAAGATTGAATGACATAGCCGCCGGAACGTTCGTCCAGCGAGAGCTTCAGCAGGCCACGACGTTCAGCTTCCTCCAACAGGTCACTGAACGAGCGGGCGCCATAATATCGTTCGTTAAATCCCGGACGTCTACGTTTAAGCGCCTGCTTAACCATTGAGCCCCATAGCTTGTCAGAGTCACCGCGTTCAGCATAAAGCGCCTCGGTCATCTCCATCACCAGGCTGACGGCCTCATCCATTTTTTCATCGTCGGTGCTTGCGCTCTCCGGTTTGCTTGACTCACCTTTTACCGGTTTCTTTTTAGCGGCTGGTTTGCGTTTTCTTTTCTGGCTGGATTCCTCATCCCGCACGACATCGTCATAGAAAATAAACTCATCGCAATTACTCATTAACAAGTCCGATGTCGAGCTTTTCACGCCCACGCCAATGACCTGCTTGTTGTTCTCTCGTAGTTTGCTGACCAGGGGGGAAAAGTCGGAGTCTCCACTGACGATCACGAAGGTATCAATATGCGCCTTGGTGTAGCAAAGATCGAGGGCGTCAACCACCATCCGGATGTCTGCAGAATTTTTGCCGGACTGGCGCGTATGCGGAATTTCAATCAACTCAAATGCTGCATCATGCATCACGGCCTTGAATTCCTTGTACCTTTCCCAATCGCAATAGGCCTTTTTGGTGACGATAGTGCCTTTCACCAGCAGGCGTTCAAGTACCAGCTTGATGTCAAACCTTGCCATCTTGGCGTCACGGACGCCGAGAGCAACGTTCTCAAAGTCGCAGAATATCGCGAGGTTCAGGTCTTCGTTGTTGGATGACATGATTTGGATTCCTGCGAGGTTTGATTAATGCATGGTCCCATAGTCGTCAAGTGTCGCCCGGGTTAACTTGATTGCGATGCAGGCGTTTGCAGCAGGTTCATGAGATCGTTGAACAAGGGTTCCCTTGATGTGCCCTTGCGCCAGGCGAAACCGATATCGCGATGATAACGCGACTGCGGTAGTCGAGTCGTCGCAATATGCGTGCCCTTCAGAACACCGGCATTGACTGCCATATCGGGCACGATGGTTACGCCGAGGTCCTCATCAACCATTTGTAACAGCATATCAAGACTATTGGCGCCAAATGTGTGAATCTTTTTGTGGTTCTTGAGTTGGCACCCGGCGAGGGCATGGTCCCTGAGACAGTGACCATCATCCAGGAGCAGGAGGCTCTCGTCTGGCAGGTTATTAAAGTCGATCCGTTTATTTTTCACCAGTTTGGACTGCTTGTGATACGCGAAGTGCATGCCTTCCCGATAGATAATCCGGGTTGCCACCTGTCCGGCCTCATAGGGAAGCGCCAGCAACACAAGGTCCAGTTTGTTATCAACGAGTTCCCCGATCAGGTTCGCTGTGGTGTTCTCGCGAATATACAGTTTCAAGCCATCGAATTTGCCACGGATCGCCTTGACGAAAGGGCTGATGAGATAGGGCGCAATGGTGGGAATTGCACCCAGCCTGATGGGTGAGGACAAGGGGCTGGATGAGGATCTGGCATCATCGACCAGATCCTCGGTGCGGGTAACGATATCCCTGGCTTTCTCGACCACTCTATTACCGAGCTCGGTAAAGATGACCGACTTGTTGGTTCGCTCCACCAGACTAACGTCAAGGTAGGACTCCAGTTCCTTGATGCCGGTACTCAAGGTCGATTGGGTTACATTCATTGATGCAGCTGCGCGCCCGAAGTGGAGCCTGTCATGCAGGGCTACAAGGTATTGCAGTTGCCGGATGGGGGGTAAGTTCATTTGAGCGTCCGAATCGGGTGGGCTCTCGCCGATTTAAATAATTGATAAATCATATCGATATGAGATGAACAATTCAATTAATTAATGATTTAGGCCCCTGAACTGATCCCCACAGCCAGCACGTCAACGCCCGGCCGGCGCGACCTCGGTAATGAACTTGTCGAGCACCTCCCGCTTTTCGCTGGTATCCCCCAAACCCAGCGTAAAGTCAGGGATAATTAATTCATCAACCCCGGCGTCCTTATAGGCGGCAACCACTTCCTGAAGCTGGCTGACGTTTCCTGCCAGGGTTGGGCGCGCCGGGTCAGCGCTCATTTTTTTGATGAACCCGGCGTCATCCGAGAGAAACAAGAGCGCGACCGCCGAGCGCTGGATTTCCGCGGGGTTCCGTCCGAGGTCCTGACAGTGTTGGTCGAGGATGGACATCTTGTGTTTGAGTGTGTCTACGGTTCCCCAGACGTTCCATTCGTCCGCATACTTTGCGGTAATTTTCAGCGTGACCTTCTCGCCACCGCCGCCAATCAACAAAGGTAATGGGGTCTGCAATGGTTTGGGTTCCAGCGGGGCATCGGTCAACTGGTAATACTTGCCCTGAAAGCTGACACTGGATTCAGAAAACAGCCGTTTGATGACCTCACAGGCTTCTTCCAGCCGACGTAGTCTGCCATTGACCGTGTAGAACGGCAGGCCATACTTCTCATGTTCGTTTTCCTGCCAGCCGGACCCGAGTCCGAGTATCAGGCGGCCTCCGGAGATGTGATCGACCGTGGCCGCCATTTTCGCCAGCACCGCAGGATGGCGATAAGTGTTACCGGTGACGAGTGTACCCAGCCGGATACGGGGCACGACCGCTGCAATGGCAGCGAGTGTGGTCCAGGCCTCCGGCCAGGGCGCACTGGTGTCTTCGGCATTGGGCATAAAGTGATCTGCGAGCCAGAGGCCATCCCAGTCGGACTGCTCAACATGCGTGGCTAAGGATTTTACGACTTCGAAGCTCTGGGAGGGCTGGGGCCAAAAACTGAATCTCATGGTGCACTTCCTTTTTTTAACGGGTTGGTTGGGCCTGGGTCACGCCTGGGCACATAGTACCGCGTGGTGATATCCGCGTCATTGGTAAGGGCGTTTGGTCGATTCAAGACCTGTCCCTGACCTCTAATCAGTCAAATGTGAGCCAAATGTAAATCTGTGACCGTCATCACGTATTGGTGGTACGGCCGGGCCTAAGATGAGCGTCATTTGACTGGCCAGGCAGTATAACTCATTGAGATCTAACTGATTTGGAGTATATTAGCGTGCAATTAAAGTCGTTGGGGGCAAGTCGGCAGAACCGGACTTTGCCGGCACTACGAACGTGTCAGTGAACAGCATCTTTGCCGTTTTTTTTGTGCTTCTCGTATTGTTTTGCCGACCAGCAATTTCCGATGAGTTGCGAGAAGCAGAACTGCGGAACAGCATCGTGATCGTTACCATCGACGATGCGCGGAGTCAGTTTCCTTCTGGCTCAGGCTTTATTGTGCAGTCGAATCAAGGCATTTCCTACGTTGTCACCAGTGCAGATCTGGTTAACCAGCAGGATTCCGCCAACGTCATTGCGCCCATGTCAGGGCGTGTCGTTAGTGCGCAAGTGATGCATACAGACCCTGACCGGAACTTTGCACTGTTGAAGGTCCCCGATCTCGCCGGGCGCCCTCTGGTCTTTGGCGTAAACACGCCAGCGGTTGGTGACCAGGTCTGGTCTGCCATCAAATGGCCTTTGGAGAACAGCTCACTTGGACTTGCCAGGGGACAGGTGCTTTCCCCCGCTATTGGCACCCTGGATGATTCCACACCGATGATTCGGCATAGCGCAAACATTAGCGGAGCCGTTGGCTCTGTACTGCTGAATGACTGCGGGCAAGTAGTGGGATTGAACGTGAGATCCGGTCAAATGGGTGCCCGAACCCAGGCGCTCAATGGTGCGAGCTTGAGTAATCTTTTGTCTGGGCTAAACGTGCGGACGATAAGTGCCAGCGCCGCCTGCGTACCGGTTATGCAAAAAGCCCGGCAGCAAGCATTGCTGGCGACGGCCGAGGCAGAACGTGCCACCGCCGAGGCGCAGCGGGCGCAACAGGTTGCGGCAGAAATGGAAGATCGCCTGGCCGCATCTAACCAACGTAATGCCTCGCTTGAAGCCGAGACTCGGGCCGCACGTGCCCGGGCCGATGAAGCAATTGCTGCGGCCGACCTGGCCCGCAAAAATGCGGAAGAAACACGGATTGAATTGGAACGCCGCACGGCTACCATTCAGGCGGAAACTGCTGCCATCGTCAAGTCAATGGAGCGAGACCGGGAAGTTGCCCAGGAACGCTACCAAGATGCGCTGGCCCAACAAAGGATGGATGCGCAGACCCGCGAACGGCTGCTACTGATCGCTGGTGGCTTGTTTTTGACGGCATCGGTCATCGTCATTGGTTTACTGCTACGCCGCGGCAATGGTCAGGGCGGGTATCTGGCACAGCCCGCAGGCGGCCACAGCAATCGGGACGGCAAGGAAAAGGGCAGCACCGACTTGCACAAGCAGGATCTGGTCGAATATGTGCTTGATGGGAGAGACGAGGATGGCATCCGTTATCTATTGCGGATCTCAGGCGACCAACTGGTATCGAACGAGGGGGTAGTAATTGGACGCAATCCGCAAGATTCGCCGTACATTATCAACCATTCCGATGTTTCCCGCAGACACGCGCGCATGAAAGTGATGAAAAACCGCGTGTTTATTGAAGACCTGGGTTCGACTAACGGGACGTCAGTCAATGGCCAGGCTATCGATGATAAAGGATTGGTCTCTGTTGATAACGGTGACCAGATCATTATCGGGTCTGTAGTCATGAAGCTTCGCGTCCTTGGAGCCTGAGCCCCGGCCGTCCCTGGCCCGGTCCCGTTACGTCCCTGTACCTGGCCTTCCAAAACAGGTCCCTGACTTCCCCTTGGAACAATTGACGCGAACCTGTTCAGAGGTTTCCTGGCGAGCGCGACCTGCGGTATTCTCTTTGCACCAGAAATATTAAAGAGGGAGTAGCAACATGAGTGTTGAAGGTAAAGTTGCAATTGTCACCGGCGCAGGTGGTGGTCTAGGTAAGTGTCACGCACTCTTACTGGCAGAACACGGCGCCAAAGTGGTCGTTAACGACCTGGGTGGCAATGTAGATGGCACCGGTAAAGGTGATGCCGCCGATCTGGTGGTTGAGGAAATCCGGGACAAGGGTGGCGAAGCCGTTGCCAACAAGGCGTCGGTTTCAGATCGTGCCGGGGCAAAGAGTATCGTCGATGATGCAGTCGAGGCCTTTGGAACCGTGGACATTGTCGTGAACAATGCCGGGATCCTTCGCGATAAGTCATTCAAGAACATGACGCTTGATGAATGGGACCTGGTGATCAACGTGCACCTGAACGGTAGCGCCTACGTAAGCTGGCATGCCTGGCCTATCATGTACGAAAAGAACTATGGCAGGATTGTTCTGACCAGCTCAACTTCGGGCATATTCGGCAGCTTCGGCCAGTCCAACTATGGGGCCGCGAAGATGGGTATGGTCGGCATGATGAACAACCTTGCCCGGGAAGGCGCGTCCCACAATGTCCGGGTCAACTGCCTTGCGCCTGGTGCAGCGACCCGCATGATTGCGAGCATTCCAGGTAGGGATGTTGATCCGGATAACCCGCCACCGGAGAGTCATCCACGCCTGGTGAGCCCCGCGGTGTTGCACATGTGTGGCGAGGATGCCCCCAATGGTCGCATTATCCATGCTTCCGGCGGTCGCTTTTCATCAAGCGCGATTTTTCACAACGAAGGCATCAACCTCGGAGTGGATGCGGACATCAATGGTCTTGAAGCCCAAATTGACACCGTGCTGGATATGTCGAAAGCAAAGATGTATGAACCAAGGCAGCGCCAACAAGGCTAGCCAATATATTGGAGACCCCGGGGTGCAGCCCGGCCCCGGGGATTCAAATATGACCCCAACACAAACAGGGATTTTTGCCCGGGACCATGCTGTGCGAAAGTGAACGCTGCCGCGCATGCTTCTTCCTTTATATGGCTGATTTATCTGTTAAAATCTTTTGCGGAAAGGGGGAGTTGCTTCAAGGTGGGGTAATGCCACCTCATCGGGGCGATTTTGTGCAGGAAAGATCTGCCTGGATCACAAGTCGTTGAAAAGGTGCGAGCGCGCTGATTTTCCGATACCAAATTAGATCTACCGCAATAGCAGTTGCAGGGCACGCGTTCGCCCGGCACGAGATACCAGGATCGAAACATGTCCGTTGTTGAAGATACTAGCAAGCAGGAAACAAACTTCCACACAGTCAATGCTGTTGTCGTAAGGTTCGCAGGAGACTCCGGTGACGGCATGCAGCTGACCGGTAACAATTTTACTGAGGCGACCGCTATATATGGAAATGACCTGGCGACGTTTCCTGACTTCCCTGCCGAAATACGCGCACCGGCCGGTGCAACATTTGGTGTATCGGCGTTCCAGATTTACTTCGGTGCTGATGAGGTTACTACTGCCGGTGACGATGTCGATGTTCTGATCGCAATGAACCCTGCAGCTTTAATTACTAACCTGCCTGACCTCGTTGAAGGTGGCATGGTGATTGTCGATGCTGATGCTTTTACCGATAAAAATCTTGCGCGAGCCGGCTATAAGGAAAATCCGCTAGAGGACGGTTCGCTCGACGGCTACCGCTTACTGAAAATTGAGGTAACCAGACAAGTACTCGAAGCAGTCAAGCCCTATGGTTTGTCCCACAAGTTTGCGGTTCGTTGCAAGAACATGTGGACCCTGGGACTGGTCATGTGGCTGTTTGAACGCAGTCGGGATGCAACCATCGCGGGGCTGGAAGCGAAGTTTGCGAAAATGCCCGACATCCGGGATGCCAATATCGCAGCACTCAATGCGGGTCACGCGTACGCTGAGACAGCGGAGCTGCCATCCGGAGTCGAAATTTACCGGGTGCCCAGGGCTGTAGTTGAACCAGGCTTGTACCGCAATACGACCGGCACCGAGGCAATGGCGTTCGGATTGATTGCCGGTGGCGAGTTGGCCAACGTGCCACTGGTATTTGCCTCTTATCCGATCACGCCGGCATCCAGTCTCTTGCATGCATTGTCAGCGCAAAAGCAGTTTGAAGTGGTGACCTTCCAGGCTGAAGATGAGATAGCCGCTGCGTGCGCGGCAATCGGCGCATCTTTCGCCGGCTCCCTTGGCGTCACCTCAAGTTCCGGTCCTGGTATTTCTCTTAAAGGGGAAGCAATTGCCCTTGCTGCCGCCACCGAGCTACCCCTTATCATCGTGAACACGCAGCGGGGTGGCCCCTCGACAGGTTTGCCGACAAAGACCGAGCAGTCTGATTACAACCAGGCGGTATTCGGCCGTCATGCTGACACCAGCTTGCCGGTGATCTCTGCATCCACCTCCGCTGATTGTTTCGAAGTTGCCATTGAGGCTGTGCGTATCGCCACCAAATATCGAACACCGGTCATTGTGCTGAGTGATGGTTATCTTGCCAATGCATCAGAACCCTGGAAAGTACCGGAGATGAAAGACTTCAAGTCTTTCCCGGTTGAGTTTGAAACGAATCCGGAAGGTTTTGAGCCTGCCAACCGGGATCCGCAAACCCTGGCGCGAGTATGGGCCAGACCGGGCACGCCAGGACTTGAGCACAGGATTGGAGGTATCGAGAAGAGTTACGAGACCGGCGATATTTCTTACGATCCTGCGAATCACCAGAAGATGACCGATACCCGTAAGGCGAAGATTGATGGTATTGCACGTGATATTCCTGACCAGGTAATCGAGTTGGGCGAGCAGTCAGGGAAGCTGGTTGTACTTGGGTGGGGCTCAACTTACGGCGCGATCCATCAGGCGGTGAAGCGCTGTTTGCAGGAGGGCCTATCCGTCTCGCACATCCACATGCGCTATATGTGGCCGATGCCATCTAACCTTGGCGATTTACTGTCGCGTTTTGATCAGGTCCTGGTGCCGGAAATGAATACTGGTCAGTTCATTAATGTCGTCCGTGGAACTTACCTGATAGATGCTAAACCACTTAACAAAGTTTCAGGCCAGCCCTTCAAGATCAGAGAAATTGTCGATGCCATCAAGGCATTGTTGGAGTCATAGATGAACGCGCCAGTTGCAAAGTTAACGATCAAGGATTTTGAAACAGACCAGGAGGTCAGGTGGTGTCCCGGATGTGGTGATTACGCCATCCTGAAGACCGTCCAGAAGCTCATGCCAGAACTGGACGTACCGAAAGAGAATATCGTGTTTGTATCCGGCATCGGCTGTTCATCGCGATTTCCGTATTACATGGAGACCTATGGCTTTCATACCATTCATGGCCGGGCACCGGCCATTGCAACCGGTGTCAAGCTGGCTAACCCGGAACTGGATGTCTGGGTGATTACGGGTGATGGTGACGGCCTCAGCATCGGTGGCAATCATATGATTCATGTGCTCCGTCGCAATGTGGACCTGCAGATCCTGCTTTTTAACAATGAAATTTACGGGTTGACCAAGGGCCAGTATTCACCAACGTCCCAGATCGGTACGCGGTCTCCTTCGACGCCGGATGGCTCTGTTGATATGCCCTTAAAGCCTTGTCAGTTTGCGATCGGCGCTGGTGCACGTTTTGTCGCCAGATCGATTGATACTGAAATGAAGCACCTGACGGAGGTGCTGACCAGGGCGCACGACCACAAAGGTGCGTCATTTGTTGAAATTTACCAGAACTGCCCGGTATACAACGACGGTATCTTCGAACATGTCAAGGACAAGAAGCAGGCACCGGATACAAGGCTCGTGCTTACGCATGGTCAACCGATGCTGTTTGGAGCCGAGCGAAACAAAGGGATTCGCTTTAATCCGCAAACCATGCAACTCGAAGTTGTCACCATTGGCGAGGACGGTGTGACGGAATCCGATGTGTTGATCCATGATGAACACAACAAGGTCCTGGCACAGATGTTATCCGATCTACGCGCGCCGGAATTTCCGGAACCTGTCGGTGTCATTTATTGTGCTCCAACCCACGCCTATGTCACCGATGTCTACAGCCAGCGGATATCAGTGCGTGAGAAAAAGGGCGAGGCGAACCTCGATGCCTTGCTGCGAAGCGGTCAGACCTGGACAGTCAACTAGGGAACCGCTGAGCAGGTCCGCGAATTATTGCTGGTTGTGCATCCGTTTCAAGCAGCAGCCTGATAGAAATCGACGGATGCATCGAGGTCCGGCGCGGCAATGGCGACTTGCCTGATTCTGTTGATCTGCATTACCAGTACTTCTGCGAGGGACACTTGAGCCGGGTCAATGGCCTGAAGGGTTTCTTAAAGACCGGTTGAAATATAGCCAACCTGTGACGAAGCTGGTACCTTTTGTTTCCTGTTCTTTCACGCTTGAGACCGACACCATTATGGCACTACCCAAAGTTGGCAATAATGCACCGGCATTTTCTTTGCTGAACCAGGATGGAAAAAAGGTGACCTTGAAGGATTTCAAAGGTGAGAAAAATGTGATC
Organism: Pseudomonadales bacterium; assembly: GCA_040880285.1. GTDB lineage: Bacteria > Pseudomonadota > Gammaproteobacteria > Pseudomonadales > Azotimanducaceae > JANQJA01. Next base: position 23,724 of record JBBDIT010000032.1, read on the forward strand.
CTTTATTTCTACCCCAAGGCGATGACGCCGGGCTGCACGACGCAAGCGTGCGGTTTGCGTGACAACAAAGCGAAATTGTCACGGGCCGACACAGTGGCATTGGGCGTTAGCCCCGACCCGGTAGAAAGGCTTGAGAAATTTCGCAAGAAAGAAAAGCTTAACTTCGATCTGTTGTCGGATTTTGACCACAAGATCGCTGAAAAGTACGGGGTGTGGGGGCTCAAAAAATTTATGGGGCGCGAATATATGGGCGTCAACCGCATCACTTTTATTATTGGTAAAGATGGAAAACTCAAGCACATCATGGAGAAGGTGAATACCAAAACCCATCATGACGACGTGCTTGGGGTGATCAAGTCCCTGGATTGATGCAAGCAAGAATTTAATTTCAGAAGGGAACTAACCATGACTGACATGCGTGTCGCAGATAATACGGGAACGATTCCGGTACAGGAAAGACACCAATTCGATGTGGCGACCCTGCAGCGTTATATGGAAAAGAACGTGGAAGGATTCAGCGGCGACCTGAGTGTGGAGGAGTTTGCCGGTGGTCAATCCAATCCAACTTACCTTCTCACGGTGTCCGACATGCAGTACGTATTGCGGCGCAAACCACCGGGACAATTGCTGAAGTCAGCCCATGCCGTGGACCGGGAATACAAGGTACTGACAGCGCTCCAGAATACGGATGTGCCAACAGCCAGAACCTATGCACTGTGTGAGGATGAGAGCGTCATCGGTACCATGTTCTACATCATGGAGTATCTGGATGGTCGGGTAATCTGGGATGCCACGGGCGGGCCTTACTCGCCGCAAGAGCGTGGTGAATATTGGGATGCTGCCAATAGTGCCGTTGCCCGCTTGCATAATGTTGATTTTGAGGCGGTGGGCCTGTCCGACTTCGGCAAGCACAGCGATTATATTGCCCGCCAGATTACACGTTGGTCGGGACAATACGAGTACACAAAGACTGAAGAAAACCCTTATATGGATAATCTGATCGAGTACTTGCCGAAGAATATTCCAGCAGATGACAGTTGCACCATCGTCCATGGTGATCTGCAGATCGCCAATATGATGATGCACAAGGAGCGCAATGAAGTGATCGGGATACTGGACTGGGAGCTTAGTACGCTGGGCAGCCCCTTGTCGGATTTCGCCTACTTGTGCCGGCCCTATCGGGATGCTTTAAGGAATGCGGATTTAAAGGCGTTAGGTATCCCGTCTGAAGAAGAGTATATCGAAGCCTATTGCCGGCGCACCGGCCGCGATGGAATCAAGGACTGGGACTACTATATCGCGTTCAATATGTTCCGGCTTGCGGGTATTCTGCAAGGTATTGCTAAACGGGTACAGGATGGCACGGCTGCCAGTAAGCATGCCCAGGCCGCAGGCGCTGGTGCTTTCAATATGGCCAAGATGGCCTGGGCACAAATTGATTCAAGCGTAAAACTCGACTAGCGATGGGAGATGTATGTTAGTACTGGCAACGACAGAACGGGAATATCCCTGGGGCACGCTTCGCTCCACCAATGCGAGTAAGGTCAAGGTCGTTCTCGAAGAGAAAGCCCTGTCTTACACGGTCGACCGGTTGAGGCCGGGGGACTTGTGGAAGAAGCCGCCGGAATTGTTGGCTAAACATCCGCTGGGGAAGGTTCCCTACCTTGAGACCAAAGACGATGGTGTGATTTTTGATTCCACCGTCATTAACGAATACCTGGAAGACCGCTATCCGCATATGTCCCTGAAACCGGATGATGCGCTGGCGCTGGCGAAGATGCGCATGCTGGCAAACTTCGGCGACGATGCGTTTCTTGTCGGTGACTTGCCAAAAATCTGGATGCCCTACTGGTCCAAGCCCGAGGATCGAAACGAAGAGACCATGGAAGCGGGTCGTGAGGGTCTTCGAGCCCGGGGACTACCCTATGTCGAGTCGTTGCTGGGTGAAAACGATTACCTGTGCGGGGATTTCACCCTGGCGGACGCGCCCTTTATGGCAGTCGCCATGGTACTGGAAGTCGACCGGATGGATCTTTCCGGATTTCCGCTGACAGCAGCCTACCTGGAGCGGCTGCGTGGACGGGCTTCCTATCGCGCCATTAGTCCGCGAACTTCACTGGCGGACTCTGCTGGCAAGGACTGATCCTGCGGTGACCGTTCACAAGGACGCAATAAACTGCTCGACCCGCTGGTTAAACAGTGCCGGGATTTCAAAGTAACTGCTGTGGCCGGCATCACCCAGGTTGCTGAATATGGCGCCGGGTACGGTCCTGGCCAGCGCCTCAATATACGTCGGCGGAAACAGAATGTCCTTGTTCGCTGTAATAAAAAGTGTCGGTACCTCGTAACGGTCGAGTGAATCCGTATTAACCCCCAGCCTGGCTTCACCGATTTTTCGGGGAATAACGGCAGGATCAATCCCGTTGAAGCTGCTGATCTGGTGATAAAGGACCGCGCCTACCGGATCTTTGGTGGGGTAGTCTGCCGAAAGGGCCGCGCTCGAAAAGCGTGAACCCGGCCGGCTCACCTGGTCTGTGACGGCGCGGCGATCATTGACCGCACTCGGATGTTCAAATACCCCGGGAGTGTGGCTCATCACCAGTGCATCGACACGTTCTGCGTGCCTGATCGCCATCTGGCTGCCAGTCCAGCCGCCCATGGACTGACAGATAAAAATGCCATGTTCCACAGCGGCCGCATCCATAACGGCGATGATATCGTGGGTAAATAGGGCCGGGTCGAATGCATCCGCATCACACGTTGAGCGCGCGAAGTATCGATGATCAAAGGTGACGATACGGTAGCGATCACAAAAGTACGCTAGCTGGTTGAACCAGATGGCGGCATTGCCACCCATGCCATGGGCAAGGATCAGCGTCGCCGCCGTATCATTGTCGGCCGGCTCGTGTACTTCATAATAGATGTTCAGTCCGTGGCTGTTTGCGTAAGGCACAGGCTCAGCCTCCCTTGACCTGACCGTTGAATCCGGGAATGCCCTGGTCCAACTGTACCCCGAAAGAATTTAAGGCCATTGATACAAGGTTGTATTGCCCGCAGGTAAAAACGATATCCATCAACTGTTGCGTGTTGTAGGTACGGGCAAGACCATTCCAGGTGTCATCAGATATAAATGCATCGTCCTTCAACTCATCGGTCGCCTGAATAAGGAATCGTTCGTTTTCAGCCCAACCCTCGGCCTCGTGGCCCTGCTTGACCATCTCTATCTCTTCATCTGACATGCCGGCGCGCCTGGCAATGACAACGTGTTGACCCCATTCATATTCAGCCTGACAGCGCCAGCCGATCCGGAGGATGACGATCTCCCGATCCCGCAGTGATAGCGTCGACTTGCCCAGGATATGGTTGGCAAAAACCATCCAGCGTTTTGCCAGTTTGGGATGATTGGCAAAGGTACGAAAGATATTGAGTACATTGCCCTGGGCAAGAACGCCTTTCATGGCATCCTTTTGTTCCTCGTCCCATCCTGATTCGGCTAACGGCTGGATCCTGGGTTGTTGTAATCGCATTTTTTTACTCCGTGTCGATTAGGCAAAACCGTCACTATAAGAAATTTCTACATGCAGTGCTATGATCGAAGCTCGCTTCAGGAGGTCATCCATGCCCGATATTATTCTTCACCATTACCCCGAGTCGCCGTTTTCCGAAAAGATCCGCTTGCTGCTGGGCTATAAAGGTGTTGCCTATAACAGCGTTATCATTCCAGTGATGATGCCAAAGCCGGACTTGATGCCATTGACCGGTGGCTATCGGAAAACTCCGGTGATGCAGATCGGTGCGGATATCTATTGTGACTCGGCCATCATCGCCAGGACCATCGATGACTTGTATCCACAGAATTCGATTTATCCGCGGCATTGTGAAGCTGTTGCCGGTGCTTTGGCGCACTGGACGGATACCTTCCTGTTTAAAGTGGCGGTGGCGGTTGCATTCCAACCCAGGGGATTGGCGAACAATGCGATCCTGTCGGATGCGGAAACTGCGGCAGCGTTTGCAGCAGACCGGGCTGAGCTGACGAAGGGTTCGTCGGAACTGAGGCTGGCTCTCGAAATTGCAGAACCATTTTTTATCCAACACCTTGCAAGACTCAACTCACAACTGGGTGAAGGAGCAGGATTCCTTTTCGGTGACGCGCCGACTATCGCCGATTTTTCAACCTACCACTGCTTGTGGTTTGTTCACAACAACGAGGTTTTACGCCAGATCTTTGCGCCTTACCCTGAAGTGAATCAGTGGATGTCGCGCATGGCGGGCCTGGGCCAGGCCGAGGCCCACGACATGTCCGGCAAAGAGGCACTGGCAATTGCCAAGGATGCGGTCCCTATAAAACGCTCGACGGTGATTGATGTCGAGGGTCCGGGAGCCGGCGATGATGTAGAGGTGATGCCAATCGATTACGGATTCAATCCGGTGGCTGGCAAGTTACGGGTGTCTTCCTTCGAAGAGATTGTATTGGCGCGGCAAGACGAACAGCTGGGGCAAGTTGCGGTACATTTCCCCAGACTCGGGTTTGAAGTCAGGCGTGCCCGGGCCTAATCGTTTTCACCGTAGGCCAACTGCCTGACCAGGTCGGCGATACCGGAGACGTGATCGTCGCTCGCACCGATGCTGGCTAATGCTTGTTCCAGCTGCAGGATGTACTCGATGTTCGGACCGCTCGGTCCCTCAGATGCAACGATTTGCGCGGCGATACTGGCCGGTTCGGAGTCACCGAGATAATTCGGGTTGTCGGGCGTTGCGTGCCAGGTAACGGCGGTCAAATGATCGTTGTCCGAAAACTCGTTGTCGGAAAAGTAGACTGGCAATTGTAATCGGGCATATCCGCCTTTCTCACGATGATCAAGATGACTGAGCACCTCTTCCCGTTCATCGCTCGCAAGGCGATACGCCATTCCCCAACAAGTTTGCCCCGGTGCTTCCACCAGCGTCACGACGCGCCCGGGGTTGCCTGGCACACCGCGGTGGTCTGTTGAGCCTTGCCAAAAGCGACGGCTCCAGTCTTTTATATAGGCAGGTCTCTGCTCGGCAATGGGAAAGTCTACTCGAAAGATCAAAGAACCATAGCCGAAGATCCAGAGGTCATCCATCGGTTCAGCCTAGCTACCCAGACGGTAACGCAATTTGACCACAAAAGTGTTCACCAGGGGTTCAGTCCAGGAATCACGAATCAGGTCACCGAAGTCTTCATGGGGCCGGCTATTCACGTTCGAGCCCCGGGTATAAACGACAAACAGATCCGACAGGGGGGCAATCTCCCAGCGATATCGTGCCTGGAAGGTCAGTCGGCTAATAGAAAAGTCACGCGGTCCGGTGGCAGGCGTTGTGTCCTGCTCAAGGGAACCGTCTTCGATCGGTGCCTGCCAGCGATTCTGTTCAAAGGCTTTGATACCGGCCCATTGCGCGGTTATGCGAAATTGTTGGCGGGCGCTGATAAAGAAGTCCGTTTCAATGCGTGGTCGCCAGAATTCTGCCGAATAGGTGGTGAAGTTCCGAGCGCCTGAATGGATCAACCAGCCATCCTTATCCTCATAGGCAAGGTCGAGTTTTGCAGAGAATCGATCGGTTGGGCGCCAGGTGAGTTCGACATTGTACTTTTTGGAAATGTCTCCCAGGTGTTCGGCGAAGACGAAGGTTCCGAGGCCGATCTGGAGCGATTTTGCTTCATCGGTGGCAAAAAACACACCGGTTGTGAACCTGTCTTTAATCCGATACGCACCATTGCCGTTGCTGTTGATGTCGTCCCAACGCCCCGGATAGTAGTTGAACTCGGTAAACAGCCAGTTGTTATTGGCGAATTGACGGTCCCGTAACGAGAAGAACCCGCTCTTTACCACCTGTCCTGCGGCGTTATAGCTGAGCAGCCCCTGCACCCGGGTTTTGACATATTTGTATCGCGAATGACTTGAATCGTTGCGCTCAAATGCATACTTGAGCCCGTAGATGTCATTGCGTTGCAAAAAGCCAAGGTCGTTGATATCCAATTTTTCATCGTAGTACTCGAACGCAACTTCATGCTGGTATCCTGACTCCGGTGTGTACACGATATCGGCAAACCCGCCACCACCGGTGACGCCGTCGACATCACTGTACATGAGCTGGCCGTCGACATTGATGCCGCCATCTGCCGTAAGGAAGTGAACATCAACACCTGTAGTCAGGGCATCGCCCTGTGGATGGTAGGTTGCAGCCGATAACAAGCCAAGGGCACGCCTGCCACCCTGGCTGGTGTCCTCATACAGGAATCGAGCGACACCGAAATCCCGGCCTTGTTGGAGATAGCTCGAAGGAGCACCCGCGAGCTCACCATGAATGACCGTATCATCTTCGGAGGCACCAAGGACGCCATACCGCACGCGGCCCCATTGGCCGGTAACCTTTGCCGCGCCCAGCAGTTCGGTTGGTTGGTTGGCTTGAAGGTCTGAAAACACGAAACCTGCGATCTCCGGGTCACGAGGACTGCCGCCCACCCGCCTGGTATTGATCAGGGTAGTGGGCGTGCCGTGGCGGGCACGAGGCGTTGCGATAAAGATCTCATTGCCTTCCAGAAAGAACGCGCGTTTTTCGGGGAAGAAAGTCTCAAAGCTGGAAAGATTGACGACGACGTTGTCCGATTCGACGTTGCCAAAGTCCGGACTCACCGTGGCAGTCAACTGCAGGTTGGTCGACGGCCGCCAGAAGATATCGAAACCGGCATTGTAGGTATCCTTGTGCCCGGCCTTCATGTTGTCGTAAGTCCCGGAGGTATACGGGTAGAAAGTAAATTGCTGTTTCGGTTCGACACCGACGATGTCGAGTGTTGGCAGCTGCGACAAAAATACCGGTCGGGTCCGCGGATAAGCGGGATAGGACCAGCGTTCACTACGATGGGCAACATATCGGGACACGTAATATCCCATCTTGCGATCTTCACCGTGGACCTCAGGCATGGTCATCATTGCCCAGGGCAGGAAGAATTCTGCCGACCATCCGGATTCATGCTCGGCAGATGCGCCGTGCCAGGGACCGTCCCACTGGTTGGAGTACTGGCGTTCCGGTAGAACGGTACCGTCCTGCAGAGTGCCTCCCAGAGTCACAGCGAACCAGTAGGCATAGAGACCCTGGCCGGAGGGATCGATGGTGATCGCGACATCATCCCGGTTGATGAACAGGTCACGCGAACTTAGCCTTGAAATCAAAGACTCGCGTGGTTGTTCGTTCCAGATGCCAACATAGATTCCCTTTTGCGTATAGAACAGTCGGATTCGGGTTTCGTAGGGGACCTTGTCAAGCGTATCGGGTTCGATAACGCGCATCTTGTCCTGGTAGGGTAGCGTCTCCCAGATTGCTTCATCGAGGACGCCATCAATTGAGATATCGATCTCTGACTCATCGAATCTGGCCGGTGATCTAGAGGCGCTGGATTCGTCAATTGATTTACCGGCGGTTTGAGTTTCGCGGGCGGCGCCAGGCGCTGCAATAAAACACAGGACGAACGCGATAAGAAGAGAGTGGATGAATCTCAAAACTGGCTCTTGGTATGTAA
>JBBDIT010000033.1:0-2550 GCA_040880285.1 Pseudomonadales bacterium
CGGCGCGCGTCGCGACCCGGCGAATCAGCCACAAACGCATGCCGATAAATACCGCAAAGGTCGTGACCACGAACACCGACACCACCCATTCCGGTGTATTGGTGATCTGGAAAAAGAAACCAAACAGCGACATACCCAGCGCTGAGGTGATAATCATCCGCCGTACCTGACTGTCGCTGAAACCAAGATCTCCCAACAAATGATGCAAGTGCAGACGATCCGCAGACAGGGGCGAGCGCCCCTGCAAGGCGCGTTGACCCATCAATGCCAGGCAATCGCATACCGGCACCGCAATCGCGAAATACGCCATGACCGGCCGGATCATGCCAGCCTGGGCCGCCTGGATCAGCGCGATAGCGGCAATAAAGCCGATCAGCCTCGCACCGGCATCGCCCAAAAAAATTCTCAACCTGGGGCCCAGCAATCCAAGATTGGCCAGATACAACACGACCAGCGCCGCCATCACCACCAACAGTATTTCAACCAGCGGTGCATCCACAGGACTGCCGCTCAGCAGTATCATCGTGACCAGGGTGCCGAAACAGACCAGGCCGAGTCCCGAGCACAGGCTATCGATGCCATCGACCATGTTGAATGCATTACTGGCGGCGACAAAACTAAAGATCGTCATCAAAATGGCGGAACGGACAATCACGATTTCACCCAGGCCAAACAAGTCACCCAGCGAAAACAACTGCACTGAAGCGTAGCTCCACAACCCGAACGCCAACAGGGCATCAATGGTGAACCGACTGAGTGCACGCATCTCGATGACATCATCAATGGCGTGAATCAGCACCAGCAGCGTCAGCACGATAGCCGTCACCGACCAGAAGTTATCCGCGTTCGTTAACGGCGCGTCACTCAGGGAAGAAGCAGCGAACACAATCAGCAGCGTCACCAACAGCACAATGCCGCCGGTGAGCGGCACACTGCCTGCGTGTAACTTGCGATCCCCATCGGGATGGTCCAGCAGGCGAACGTGCTTCGCCAGCGGATTCAACAGGAACAGCACCACCAGGGTAAGCACCGCAGTCGCAACTAGCATGACTATCAAATCCAACTCCTTGTCAGGATTCCCTTGCTGATCGATGATTCTGCATCAATTGCAATGTTAAACGTTATACCGTAAACGCATTGTTTGAGCCCGAACCGCGCCGGCCACTGTCCAGTGTCAGGCAAATGAAGGGTAAGGCCAGGATCACCATAAACGTCGCCGCATTGGCAAAGATCTGCAAATTAAAATCCGTGATCGAATGCAACATGATGGCAATAATGCCCATCGTGGCGGAAAATCCCATCGCGCGCATCAGTCGCGAGCGCCTCGATAATTGCACTTTGATGGCAGTGACAAACGCAAACCCCACCAGCAACACCAGCGGTAGGGTGCCGAGAATGCCGAGCTCGCTCGGGAATTCGATCAGGTCACTGTGGGCGTGATCGTAGAACAGGGTAACCTGCTCGTTGCGGTATTGCGGGAATGCCGTGTAGTAGGTGCCAAGGCCGGTGCCGAGCCACGGATTGTCCTTGACGATCTCAAAACTCAATTGATTGACCAGGATGCGTTGTTCTGTCTCCAGGCTGGTTTGCGCGATACGCTCCTGCACCTTGTCGATACCGAAGAACGCACCCATCAAAAAGATATCGATGATCAACAAACTGGTGAACAACAAAACGACGCCGCGCCCGGAACCCCGGAACAGATACAACCCGATAGCGCCGGCAATCATCATGGATGCAAAGAACGCCGTGTTGCCCATACGGGATTGCGTCAGGATCAAACCGATCACCATCAGCGCAAGGTAAATCCGCACCCGCGCCTTGGGGCCCAGCAGTGTCGTGGTCCAACCGCGCAACCACTGCCGCCAGGTGCGCGCCGGGTGATCTTCCAGGCTCGCAATCAAAAGCCCCAGCCCCAGCGCCAGCGTCATCTCCAGATACCCTGCCAAATGGTTGCGATTGATAAAGGTACCCGTGGCAACACCGCGATAATGTTCCTTTGGCTGGTTCCAGATGTAATCGGTGCCGGTCAGCGTCATCAACGAACCGTACACCGCCTGGAATACGCCCGACAGCAGCAGGACATTCACCAGGAACAGTAACCGCTCACGTGAATCCACCAGCACCAGCGTCAGGAAAAACACCTGCATCAGCGCAATGGTCTTGATCAGCTGTGATTTGGTGGCGTGGACATCGATCGTGGTGCCGGCAATCAATTGCGTGGCAATGACCGCCACCAACCAGCCAAACGCAATGAGATGGATCGGCTTGATGGCTGCCAGCCGAAACGACCGCCCCAACAACGCGTAACCAAACGTCGTGGCTGTCAGCAGATTCAGCGACACCTCGGACACCGACCAGAACACCGGCCGATTACTACCGAACAACAGCGGCGCCAAAACCAGCGTCGCCACCAGCCAGTAAAACAGGAATGAGGGACAACGATTGGTCACATGAGTTGGATTGATTCTGGAAGACGTCATCGAGTTCATTGATGAACTATACCTAAGAAAGAGAACGCTTCGCTACAGCACGCCCTTCGGGCTACAG
>JBBDIT010000033.1:2650-4797 GCA_040880285.1 Pseudomonadales bacterium
CTGTAGGCGCGTAGCGCCGTTCTGTAGCTCGCAACGCGAGCGTCCTGTAGGGCCGAAGGCCCGTCCTGTAGGCGCGCAGCGCCGTTCTAAAACGTTCCGCGCTGTTCGAGCAGCTTCAACAACCGCTCGACACTTTCTTCTACCGAGATCTCGTGCGTGGGTAGCACGATGTCGGGTTCGGTGGGTTCTTCGTAGGGGAAGTTAACGCCGGGAATGGTATCGAGTCCTTCGTCGTCAGCGGCTTCATAGATGCCGTCCTGGTCACGTGCCTTGCACACTTCAAGGGGCGCACTCAGGTGTGCGAGGATAAAATCTTCGCCGACACTGTCTTTCGCCTTCTGGCGGATCTCTTCACTCGGGGCGACGAATGCGCAAATTGCAATCAGGCCGTTGTGCGCCATGAGCCTGGCGATCTCGATACTGCGGCGCAGGTTCTCTGACCGGGCATCGGCATCAAAGCCCAGATCCTTGCTGGGACCGAGCCGCATATTCTGGCCATCCAACACCGCGGCGGCGCGACCCATATCAAATAGCTTGCGTTCCAGTGCATAGGCGATGGTGCTTTTGCCAGCGCCGGTCAGCCCCGTCAGCAGCAGGACCTTGGGATGCTGGCCAAAGCGGCCGAAGCGTTCGACAGCAGGTATCAACCCAACGGATGCATGCAGGTGATCACTTCTCGCCCCTGTGTCCCAGGTCTTGCCGGCGGCATCGCTGCCAACCCCGACAATCATGCCGGCACCCACGGTCACATTGGTGAGCCGGTCAATGATGATAAATGAGCCGGTCTGGCGATTGGCTTTATAAGAATCGAAAGCGAGGCGTTGCGACAAGGTGATCTGGCAGCGCCCAATTTCATTGAGGTTAAGCGACTCGGCCGGTACGTGTTCCAGCGTGTTCACATCCGTCTTGAATTTGACCTCGGTAATTGCGCCTGTTGTCTTGCGGGTCGCTTGCTTGAACAAATACTGTTTGCCCGGTTGCATCGGGTCTTCCGCCATCCACACAATCTGCGCATCGAGCTTGTCAGAAAAGTAGGGCAGGTCATCGGCGGGTACCAGCATGTCACCGCGGCTGACATCGATCTCATCTTCCAGGGTGAGCGTGACCGCCTGCGGTGGGAACGCTTCTTCCAGCTCGCCGTCGTAAGTAACAATCGACTTCACTTTGCTGCTCTTGCGGGAGGGTAACACCGTCACCGCATCGCCTTTTTTCACCACGCCCGAGGCAATCGTGCCGCAATAGCCGCGGAAATCCAGATTTGGCCGATTGACATACTGCACCGGAAAACGAAAGTTGTTGAGATTCTTGTCCGATACGATCTGGATGTTCTCCAGCATGCTCATGAGCGGCGCGCCGTCGTACCAGGACATGTGCGGGCTCTTGTCCACCACATTGTCGCCGTTCAATGCCGACAGTGGCAGGTAACGCAGGTCCGCGATATCGAGTTTGGCAGAAAATGCTGCATAGTCGTCCTTGATCTGCTGGTAGACCTCTTCGGAATACTCCACCAGATCCATCTTGTTGATGGCGACAATAATATGCTTGATCCCGAGTAACGAGACGATAAAGGTGTGGCGCTTGGTCTGGGTCAGGACACCATGGCGCGCATCCACCAGAATAATGGCAAGATCACAATTGGATGCACCGGTTGCCATGTTACGGGTGTACTGCTCATGGCCGGGCGTGTCAGCAATAATAAATTTGCGCTTGTTGGTCGAAAAGTAGCGATACGCGACATCGATCGTAATGCCTTGCTCGCGCTCGGCTTGCAGACCATCCACCAGCAACGCCAGATCCAGGCCCTCGGCCACCGTCCCGACCCGGGACGAGTCCGCCGTCACTGCTTCCAGCTGGTCTTCAAAAATCAGCTTGGCGTCAAACAACAATCGCCCGATCAGCGTACTCTTGCCGTCGTCGACACTGCCACAAGTCAAAAACCGCAACAGCTCTTTTTGCTCATGCTGCTTTAAGTACTCATCGATGTTTGATGCGATCAGTTCGCTTTGATGACTCACTCACTCTTCCTGTAACTCGCAACGCGAGCGTTCTGTGGACCGAAAGGCGTCCTGCCGTGTTGTTTGGTAGAGCGCGAAATATACAGAGATCAGCTACCTACCTCAACGAACTATCCGTTCTAACCTAATAGC
>JBBDIT010000034.1:0-15016 GCA_040880285.1 Pseudomonadales bacterium
CTTCAGCGCTAAACGTAAAGAGCCTTCAGCGCTAAACGTAAAGAGCCTTCAGCGCAAAAATGAAGAGCCTTCAGCGCAAAAAACCAGCCTGAAGAGAACAAGATGCGAAAAAGCCCTCAATATCGAGGGCTTTTCACATCAAGTACGACTTATCTCTTCTTGGCTGCCGTTTTACGGGTAGCCTTTTTTCGGGCCGGCTTCTTCTTGGCCTTCTTTTTGGCTACTTTTTTCTTGGCAGGCTTCTTCTTGGCTACTTTCCGCTTCGCGGGCTTCTTCTTGACAGCCTTACGCTTGGTAGCCTTTTTCTTGGTCGCTTTCTTCTTGGCGGCCTTTTTCCTGGCGGCTGGCTTACGCTTCGCCGTCTTTTTCTTGGCTACTTTCTTCTTGGCAGCCTTTTTTCTGGTAGCTTTTTTCTTCGCGGCTGGCTTACGCTTCGCCGCTTTTTTCTTGGCTACCTTCTTCTTGGCTGGCCGCTTTTTGGCAGCTGTCTTTCTCTTTGCTACCGGTTTCCTTTTAGCAGCCGTCTTGCGTTTAGCTGCAGTCTTACGTTTTGTCGCTTTCTTTTTTTTCGCAACCACTATCTTCACTCCTATCTTACGTTGGAAGTTGAACTCTCGCAGTTAAGCGTCGTAGCAGCTATATCTCGTCTCCTCGGCAGCAGTGTTAGCAACACTAATGATGACTAAACGAATACAGTTGCGATTACGTTGCAAAGTTTAGAAAAAAAAATCGTTTTTGCACACCTTTTTTTGCATAAATTGCAAAATTTTCAGTGTATTACCTGACTGACTTCAACTTTTTCTAACATAAAGACGAATTATGCGACCCTACTACGTTGTTTGTTCGTCAATGATTGCGGAAATTTTCTGTTTTATTTGATCAGTTGGTCCAACGCCATCGATCGCTACATAGGAAAGGGAGCCATCGGATCTGTTGGCAAGGTCCTGGTAAAACTCGACGAGCGGTTGAGTTTGTTCACGATAAACCCGCAACCTTTCTGTCACAGTTTCTTCTTCGTCATCGTCACGCTGGATCAGGGGATCGCCCGTTTCATCGTCTTGGTCTTCGACTTCTGGTGGGTTGTAGACCACATGGTATACCCGCCCAGAGTCAACGTGGACGCGGCGTCCGCCAAGTCGGGTGATAATTTCTTCATCGGGAACCTGGATTTCGATGACACAGTCAATGTTAATATTTTCTTCGACCAGGGCCTGCGCTTGCGGGATAGTTCGTGGGAAGCCATCAAAGAGATATCCGGAGTCACAATCCGGTTGTGAAATCCGTTCCTTTACAAGATCGATGATAATGTCGTCAGTCACGAGCAATCCCTGGTCCATGACATCCTTTACACGCTTACCAAGAGGCGTACCTCCTGCTACCGCCTCCCTCAACATGTCACCCGTCGAGATTTGGGGAATACCACACTTTTCAACAATAAATTGCGCCTGTGTGCCCTTCCCGGCGCCTGGCGGCCCCAAAAGAATGATTTTCACTGCTAATACTCCTGTTGGATTGATAATTGAGGTTCCAGGGCTTAATTCCGTCTCTCAGGAACTGTCCACTGTTCGTCTCGCTGAAATCACATTTGACAGTCTCTCCAGCTTTTCCAGTGTGGTCAGCAGGGCATTGAGACCATTTACTTCTATCACCATATTGAGCGAGACCCGGTTGGTTTTCCGGTCAGTCATTGAATTCAACGTAATCACATTGGTTTTTTCGTGCATGAAAATGCCGGTAATGTCGTACAAGAGCCCAGGCCGATCAAACGCGGCAATTTCAATATTCACAGGGACGGTACGAGGCGCATTTTCTTTCCACTCCAGGCGCATGAGCCGTCCATACAGGTCGGCACGCAAGGCTTGCAGGCAATCCTGCTGGTGGATACGCACGACACCAGCATCGTCGACCACCCCCACGATGGAATCTCCCGGCACCGCATTACAACATTCAGCAATCTGGTAATCCAGGTCACCAATTCCAGCAATCAAGGTTTCAGCATCCTGACCTTTTGTTTCACTCACAAGCAGACTGAGCTGTTGGTCAGAAAGGTCGAGTTGCACCATCTCGGCTGCCTGTTCCACCACTTCCAGCACGTCGAGTTCACCGGCACCGATGGTTTCATACAGCTCGTCGAGGCGCTCAAAGCCAGAGAGACGGACGAGTTCCGCATTGTCAATATGATCAATACCCAGGTGATTGAACTCTCTCGTCAGCAATTTCTTGCCGTCTTCAATATTCTTGCGCCTGGTCCTTTGACCAAACCAGTTTTTGATCTTGGCACGCGCTCGTGAGGTCGTGACGTATCCCAGATGAGCATGCAACCATTCCCGCCGGGGTTCTGCTTCATCGCCGAGAATCACTTCAATCTGGTCACCGGTAACCAGGCGCGTATTCAAGGGCGCAACCCGGCCGTTGACTTTTGCCCCGCGGCATTTATGCCCGACTTCTGTGTGGACACGATATGCGAAGTCAACCGGTGTAGCGCCCGGCGTCATATCGACAACGTGACCCTCAGGTGTAAAGACATAGACACGATCAAGACTGACTTCACTGAACAACTCTTTGGTGAGGCTCGATACATCGTCGAACTCTTCCTGCCACTCCAGGATCTGCCGAAGCCACTGTATGCGCTGCTCGTAAGCCACCGGTTCATCGCTCAACGCCATTTCCTTGTAGCGCCAGTGTGAACAAACACCCAGTTCAGCTTCCTCATGCATGTCGTGGGTGCGAATCTGGATTTCAAGCACCTTACCTTCTGGGCCGATCACGGCCGTATGCAGGGAACGATATCCATTCTCCTTTGGCGCGGCGACATAGTCATCGAATTCGTGGGGAATATTGCGCCACAAGGTGTGCACAATACCAAGGACGCTATAACAGTCATTGATGCCTGGGACAAGAATCCGGACGGCCCGGACATCATAGACCTGGGAAAAGAGAATATCTTTGTTACGCATTTTCCGCCAGATACTGTAGATATGTTTGGCGCGTCCAGCGATATTGGCGTCAATTCCTTCCGTTCGGAGTCTACCGCCCAAGGTTTCGATAACGCTCTTGATATAAACCTCGCGATCAGTACGTTTCTCATCGAGCAGCGAGGCAATCCGCTTATAGGCAACCGGCTCAAGATACCGGAAGCTCAGGTCTTCAAGTTCCCACTTCAGATGCCCGATTCCGAGGCGATGAGCCAGTGGCGCATAAATTTCGAATACTTCACGTGCCAGTCGAACACGCTTTTCAGGCGTCGCATGAGCCACTGTACGGATCGCACAGGTTCTTTCGGCGAGTTTGATCAACGCGACTCGCACGTCATCAACCAGTGATACCAGAAGTCGTCGCGCCTGCTCCAACTGGTCTTTACGCTCACCTAAAACTCGTTCACTCGAACCGAGCTGTACATTGCTGATGGCGGCCATGCGCAGGACGCCATGAACCAGACCGGAAACCGAGTCGCCGAACTGTTTACGCACATGGTTCAGTGTGATCTGGTTTTCACGGACCGCGCGGTAAATGATGGCGGCGACGATCCCGTCCTGGTCCATATGTAGGTCAGTCAGGATATCTGCCATCTCAAGACCGATGGCAAAGCTGCTGTGCCCTTCTGCCCAGACGCTATTGGTTGCGATGGCTTTCTCTTCCGCCTGCTGGGATAAATCACACACTTCACGCAACAGCGAGAGATTGAGATCCGGTCGCCGTTCGTTTAGCTGGCACAACCAAAGTTCGAGATTAACACTCCCGTCAACCTCTAGCGGCTGCTGTTCTCTGACTTTTACCATTCGATTTTTTTTGAATAATACACGTGTTATCTTGAAAAACAGGCAATCGACTCAACGTGCGTTGTATGAGGGAACATATCGATGACACCTGCCTTGTCCAATCGATATCCGCTCTCAACCAACAACTGTGCATCACGAGCCAGGGTCAGTGGATTGCAGGAAACGTACACTACCCTTTCGACCTTGTGGCTTGCAAGTCTTTTGCAAACCTCAAGCGCACCGCTACGTGGCGGGTCCAAAAGCACCTTGTTGGCCCTGAAATCAGGAGGAAAATGCGGTTCCCGGGCGAACAAATCGGCTTCCAGGAAAGAACAATTGTCAACCTCATTCAACCTTGCATTGGTTCGTGCTCGCGCGACACTTGCACTTGAAGCCTCGATGCCAATTACGGTATTGCAGTTCTTTGCCACAGGTAACGTAAAGTTGCCGATACCGCAGAAGAGGTCAAGGACGACATCGTTTTGATCAAGGGCCAGCTCTTTGACGACAAGGTCCACCAGCAAACGATTGATAGCCTGGTTAATCTGCGTGAATTCAAGTGGATGAAACTCATATTCCAGCCCAAACGCAGGCAGGCTATAGCCAAGCAGGGTATCGGTCCTGTTCGGCGAATCCAGAAGTGATAATGGTCGGGTTGAATCCGGACCCTTTGGTTGCAGGTAAATCTCTATCCCCTGCTCTTTGCCAAAATCACTGAATTTCGAAAGGTCCCCGGCCGACAATGCCTCAAGGTGTCGAAACACCAGCGCCGTCCTCGTTTCACCTACCGCTACTTCAATCTGCGGTATCGAACGTTTAGCCTCGAGGCCGCCAATGAAGCCAGCAAGTACGCTGATCAGCGAGTCCATCGGTGGCGCCAGTACCTCGCACCTGTCAATCTCGGCAATAAAGGGTGCCATTTTTTCGCGGAAGCCGACCAACACCCTTTCCTTTTTCTCAACATACTTAACGCCGAGCCTTGCCTTTGTTCGGTAACCTCTGACAGGGCCGACCAATGGGGACATCACCGCCGCAGGAGGACTATTCGAGAGTGCCGCAAGTAATTGCTCGAGCTTGAATTCAATCTGTCGTACCGGCGAGAGATGTTGCAGGCTGCAGCCACCACAGTAGTCCGCAGCTGCACAAATGGGTGTCACGCGATCAGGCGATCCTGACTCAATTGAAGTCGCCTTCGCATAAATTTTTTTACGTTTGCGAGTAAAAGGCTGCGCCAGTACCGACTCACCCGGCAAAGCGCCAAATACAGCGATTTGATGGCCGTCATCCTGACCGTAGCCATCGACATGCAACCGGGTAATTTGGACCCTTTTGGGTTCAGAAGCTCGCAAGTATTATTCCTGCCGATTCGTTTCCTGATGACAGGATTATATCAGCCCCCGGAGAAGATGCCGGTCGACAGGTACCGATCCCCACGATCGCAAATGACGGCAACAATAACCGCATTTTCTACCTCGCGACTGACCTGCAAGGCGCCAGCGACACATCCGCCGGAGGAGGGGCCACAGAATATTCCTTCCCGTCTGGCGAGTTCGCGCATCGTTTCTTCCGCCAGTTCCTGCTCCATATCGATAATGCGATCAATCCTGGATCGATCGAATATCTTTGGCAGGTATGCTGGCGGCCATCTTCGAATTCCGGGAATTGCCGACCCGTCCCGTGGCTGCAGACCAATGACTTCAATTTCGGGCTGTACTTCCTTGAAATACTTTGCAACCCCCATGATGGTGCCTGTCGTCCCCATCGAACTTACGAAGTGGGTGATTTCCCCACCGGTCTGACGTAATAATTCGGGTCCCGTGGACTCATAATGCGCCAACGGATTGTCAGGGTTTGCAAACTGGTCCAACACGATGCCCTTGCCCTCTTGCTGCATTTGTTCAGCAAGGTCTCGTGCGCCCTCCATTCCTTCATCCTGACTCACCATCACAAGCTCGGCGCCATAGGCGGCCATCGCTGATTTGCGCTCATCACTCATGTGCGACGGCATAATGAGCACCATTCGATAACCCTTGATTGCTGCTGCCATGGCGAGCGCAATACCAGTATTACCGCTGGTGGCCTCGATCAGCGTATCACCTGGCTTAATGTCGCCGCGCTCCTCTGCGTGATTAATCATGCTCATCGCAGGACGATCCTTCACCGATCCGGCAGGATTATTACCTTCCAGCTTAACTAAAATCGTATTACTGGTCTCACCAGGTAAACGCTGCAAGCGGACCAGCGGCGTTTCACCGATACACGACTCTATCGTTGGATACTTATTGTTACCCATAGACATGAATTCACAATTGGGGGCCTATCATAGGAGAAAACGATCAATCCATATAATATCAACTGGCACTATTTTTATTAACCTGGCGCATATCGCGCTAATAGCCAGGTTTGGATTGGCTGTACCCGTGACAACAGTTAGTACATCGACTCTTTAACCTGCGCTTTAACCTGCGCTCAGAGCCCTTCAAGCACTACAAACGCCATGGCGTAGTCGACCTCGTCCGACAGGCTCACATGAAACCTGGTTGCCCCAAGGCTGATGGCAGTTTGTTCAGCCACACCTGAAAGAACAAGCTGTGGAGGACCACCACGGGATCTCTCGATGGTAATCTGCGGGAAGTAGACTCCTTGTCGCATGCCCGTGCCCAGTGCCTTGGCCGCCGCTTCTTTGGCAGCGAAACGTTTCGCCAACCAGGCCGGGTCTTCACCGGTTTGTGAAAAGAGATTGGTTTCCGGGCCCGACAGCACCTTCTGCACGAACCGGTCGCCAAAACGCACGAGGGTACGCCGAACTCTTGCTATCTCAACGAGATCCACACCAATCCCGACAATCACGTCAGCTCCTCGAACTTCCGGAACAATTCCCGACTTTTTAGTTCACGGTCGCCCAGCAGTGCCGCAAAAGAGGCCCGAATCACGCGTTTCGCGCTTGCATCCACATCCGCTTCAGCAAGCTCACCATTTGTGATCGCAATCAGGTGTTCGCCCTTATAACCATATAGACCTGCTGGCGGCTCGTGAATTTCATGAAATCCTTCATCCGGTACATAGCGATACCAGGATCCCGCCTCGACCGGCCTGCCTGAACCTGCCTCGGATTCAAACGTGATGCCGTAGCCGAGTTCATTGAGCAACGTGAGCTCGAAGCGCCGAAGCGGAATATTGACGGGTCCACCCGATGCCATGTCAGCCAACAACCTGGCGTACTCTTCGAATATGCCCGGCATGGGGTCAAATTTCCCGGTCACCCGATACAACAGTTCATTAACATAGAGCCCAAGCAACAGCGATTTGCCGGCGAGATCAATGCTGGCGTACGGGAAGTCCATGATCTTCACAGTCTTGAGTTCGCCGCGTCCAAACCAGGACAACATAAAGCGTTTGAACGGTCGAATCTGGCCAGCTACCCGACTCCGCTTGCCACGCGCACCTCGTATGACGGCAGCAACGCGCCCTTCTTCCCGCGTGAATAACTCCACGATTAAACTCGTATCGCGATATTTCCTTGTATGAAGTACATAGGCATCTACCAGTTGTGAATCAGACATCATCGTACCCGAGGCTTGTGAGCCCGCGGTCATCATCGGACCATCCGGATCGTGTTTTCACCCACAGGCGCAGCATCACCTTTCGCCCAAGCAGCATCTCTATATCCTTCCTGGCGTCCGAACCAACTCGTTTGATTTTCTCTCCACCCTTGCCGATCAGGATGGCTTTCTGGCTCTCACGTTCCACTAGCGCGACCGCATCAATGTTAACCAGCGTCTCACCTTCTTCAAACTGTTCGATCTGTACTGTCAGGGCATAGGGTAACTCATCTCCAAGTTGCCGCATCATCTTCTCTCGAATAAGTTCTGACACCAGAAAGCGTTCGCTCCGGTCAGTAATCTGGCTATCGGGGAACAGGAAAGGCCCAGGCGGCAATGATTCCAGCACCAGGCGTTCGAGAGTATCGAGATTGTGTCCCGATGTTGCCGAGACAGGAACAATATCCGCGTCGGGGAATTGCGCCTGCAATTGTTCGAGCCGGGGCAGCAATCTTGCCTTGCGATCGATCAAGTCAATCTTGTTTACCGCCAGAATGGTCCTCGCACGACTATTTTTAAGGGCATCGGCGACGATCTGGTCATCCTTGTTCCATTCCATCCGGTCGACCACAAAAATCACGACGTCCACATCCCGCAACACGCTCCTGGCCGCCCGGTTCATGTAGCGATTGATTGCGCGCGGCTCATTACCATGAATTCCGGGCGTATCCACATACAATGCCTGGATGTTGGCCGCGGTTTTGATGCCGAGCAACTGGTGCCTGGTAGTCTGTGGTTTTCTTGACGTAATACTGATCTTTTCCCCTACAATCCGGTTCAACAAAGTCGACTTACCTACATTGGGGCGGCCGATAATCGCGATATAACCGCACTGCGTCTGAATGCCTGAATCCTTGTCAGGCATGGTCGGGGTCATGGTTAATACCCAGCAGCATCAGGGCAGCCGAAGCCGCATTTTGTTCTGCGACTCGTCGACTACCACCTTTGCCCCGAACCGGCGTCGGCAATAATTCAGAACGACACTCTACGACGAATGTCTGGTCGTGGGATTTTCCCGAGACATCGATCACCACGTATTCAGGCAACTCTGCCTGGCGCGCCTGAAGGAACTCCTGCAGTCTGGTCTTTGAGTCCTTCTGGGATTTCTCCAGCGACAAGGACATAAGACGCTCATCAAACAACGACAAGATACGGTCCTTGACAGTCTCCAGATTAGAATCAATGTAGATAGCGCCGATCAGCGCCTCGAAAGTATCAGATAAAATGGAATCACGTTCATATCCGCCACTTTTGAGTTCACCGGATCCCATAATGAGATAATTGCCAAGGTCCATCTCCCTGGCCACATCCGCCAATGTCTGGCGTCTTACGAGTCGCGCACGCAGTCGACTGAGCTGGCCTTCACTGGCCGTCTTGAAGCGAGAATAGAGAGCCTCGGCGATGATAAAACCGAGAATGGCATCGCCGAGGAATTCGAGGCGTTCATTGTTGTTTGAACTGTGGCTGCGGTGGGTTAAGGCACGGCTGAGTAATGCCGCATCGCTAAATGAGTACCCAAGTAATTCCTGTAATTTATCGGTTGATGTCACTCTTGCCCGTCAATCTCGAAGTTCCACTTCTTTGTGGAAAGATGCGACCATATCCACATTGTAGGCAAACGGCATTCGAACCTCGTAATCGAGAACGATCTGGGCGCCACTCCTGTCACGTTTAATCACGATATTTTCCTTGAGATCAAAATCACGAATATTGTTGAGATTGAATCTCTTCGCCACCATACTCATGATTTCATCATTCTTCTTCTGGGCCATACCCGGCTCGGCTGCAATGCCATCCAGCACCCCTGCCATGGTATTGTGTTCCATGTAGATCGGAACCAACTTCAAACCCAACGTGAGTGCACCACCGAATACCAGGATCAACAGTAACCACCCGGTAAAACCCAATCCTTCCTGTCGATTGCCGAATCTCATAGCTATTTCTCCGTGTCGTTTACTGAATCCACCCGTTACGGGAAAATCCCGGCAAGCCAGGACCCGGCTCCCAATGCATCCAGATCGCAAAGGCCTTTCCTACTATAGCGTCCTTCGAAACCAACCCCCAATACCGACTGTCGCTACTCTGATCGCGGTTATCTCCCATCATGAAGTAGTATCCCTCGGGGATTCGCCATTCTTGTGCTGGAGGTCCCGGCCGCGTATTCGTTTGTATCAGGTGCGGAATCCCTCCGACAGTCTCCTCGTACAACAAGATGCGGGGATTATTCGGGGGAATCCGTGCCTTGAATTCCTTTTTTTGCTCTATTCCATTGATATAGAGCACCTTGTTTTCATATCTTACCCTGTCACCGGGAATTCCGATAACCCGCTTGATGAAGTATTCATCCTCGTGGGGCGGTATAAACACCATCACCTCTCCGTTTTTAGGCTCATCGACATCCAGTATCTTGGTACCGGTTACTGGCAGGCGCAGACCATAGGCAAATTTGTTTACGACAATAAAGTCACCAATTTGCAAAGTCGGAATCATTGACCCGGTTGGAATCTGAAACGGTTCTGCCAGGAACGATCGCAACAAAAGCACGATTAAAAGTACTGGAAAGAATGAAATAGAGTACTCAATTATCGCGGGTTCTCGTAACAACACCTTGGCATTATCATTATCGTCAACATCTTCATTGAGCAATTCCGCCCTACGACGACGCTTTGGCCTCAGAAGTAAAATTTCAACGAGCCAAACAAGACCGGTAAAACCGGTTGCCAGCACAAGGATTAAGGGGAAGTTGATACTCACAGATATTTGCCTTTTGTTACCTGTCCACTTTCAGAACAGCAAGAAACGCCTCTTGGGGAATCTCCACGCTACCCAACTGCTTCATACGTCGCTTACCCGCTTTTTGTTTCTCCAGTAGCTTTTTCTTTCGGGTAATGTCACCGCCGTAACATTTTGCAGTGACATTTTTCCTGAGTGCCTTGACTGTTTGCCTTGCAATGATCTGGCCGCCAATCGCTGCCTGGATCGCCACATCAAACATTTGCCTGGGAATCAACTCTTTCATCTTCTTTGTCAGCAAATGCCCCTTGCCCCTGGCATCATCCCGATGCACGATGATCGCCAGCGCATCAACCCGGTCACCATTGATCAACACATCCAGACGCACAAGATTTGCATTCTCAAAGCGGTCGAAACTGTAGTCCAACGAGGCGTAGCCCCGGCTTACCGATTTTAACCGATCGAAGAAGTCCAGTACGACTTCCGCAAGTGGTATGTCATAAGTCAGCGATACCTGCTTGCCGACAAACTGCATATCCTTTTGTGCACCCCGACGCTCGACGCAAAGACTGATAACGGCACCGAGATGCTCAGAAGGTACAAGTATATTGACCCGCGCAATCGGCTCATGCATTTGTTCGACCTGGGATGGATCGGGCAACTGCGACGGGTTATCAACTTTTAACAAATCGCCACGTTTGGTCAGGACCTCGTAGACGACCGTGGGTGCAGATGTTATCAGGTCGAGATCATACTCGCGTTCAAGGCGCTCCTGCACGATTTCCATATGCAGCATGCCGAGAAAACCGCAGCGGAACCCGTTTCCAAGCGCATCCGAACTCTCCGGCTCGTAGACTAACGAGGCATCGTTGAGCGTCAGCTTGCCGAGCGCATCACGAAAGTCTTCAAAATCATCCGCGTTGACGGTAAACATCCCGGCGAATACCTGTGGCTTGACCTTCTCAAATCCAGGCAAGGCAGGAACATCGGGTGTACTGGCAAGTGTAATGGTGTCTCCCACCGGCGCACCCTTCACATCCTTGATGCCGGCAACAATAAAGCCGACTTCACCAGACCGTAAAACCCCGGTCTGCTTGCGTAAAGGCGTGAAAATACCGATCTGGTCAATCTGGTGTGTCTTGCCGAGAGACTTCAGGATGATTTTATCCTTCTCGTTAAACTTTCCCTGGGTTACCCGGACCAGTGATACGACACCGAGGTAATTATCGAACCAGGAATCAATAATCAGCGCCTGGGGATCCTCGCCACGTTTGTCGGCTGGCGGCGGAATGACACGAATGAGCATCTCCAACAGTTCCCTGATACCGTCGCCACGTTTTGCACTCACTTTTACGGCGTTGCTCGCGTCAATACCGATGATTTCTTCGATCTCCTGGCACACGCGATCCGGGTCAGCCTGCGGTAAGTCAATTTTGTTTAACACCGGCAGTACCTCGAGGCCTTCTTCAATTGCGGTATAGCAGTTCGCCACAGACTGGGCTTCAACACCCTGGGCGGCATCGACAACCAGAAGTGCACCTTCACAGGCCGCAAGGGATCTCGATACTTCATAGGAGAAGTCCACATGGCCCGGCGTATCAATAAAATTCAACAGATAGGTGTGGCCATCTTCGGATTCATAGTGGAGCGTCACGCTCTGGGCTTTGATAGTAATACCGCGCTCACGCTCGATGTCCATGGAATCCAGCACCTGCTCAGCCATTTCTCGTTCGGACAGACCACCACATAGCTGAATCAAACGATCCGCCAGCGTGGATTTGCCATGATCGATATGCGCGATAATGGAAAAGTTTCGAATGTACTGTGGATCAACCAAGGGGGTTGCTCTTCTCAATGGACGTTCGGGCCGGGAATGTGGCCGATCAGGCAGGGACTCCCTGCCCCGGAAAGCCGGCAAGTCTACCGAATTCCCGGGATTAGCGCCATGTGAAGTGCTATTCGGTTGCCGCTATTCAGGGATCTTGATGGCCACATAATCGGGGGTCCCACCACGTACGATGCGCATCGGTACTGACACGTTGACCGGCAAATCCTTAACTGCCCGCGCAAATACGTCTTTTGAGTCGATCCATTCATTATTCAGGCTGGTAATGACATCACCTGCCCTGATACCCGCGGCCTGTGCAGGTCCGCCGGAAACGCTGACAACCAGGACGCCCCTTTCAACCCCGAGCCGTTCCTTTTCGTCACTCCGCAACTCCCGGATCTCGAGTCCAATACGGTTGTCCGGCACGGCACGTCCACCAGACTGGCCAGATGCGACCCGGCTGGCTTCTTCCAACTGACCAATCATCACATTCCTGGTCACGCGCTCTCCTTGCCGGATCAGCACCACTTCGACCTCGGAATCCGGTTTGGTACGCCCCACGACGTGGGGCAATTCTGACGACAGGTCAATCGCTCTGCCTGCGAACTTAACGATGATGTCCCCTTCACGAATATCTGCTGCTTCTGCCGGGCTGTCGGCGAAGACCTGGGTCACCAGTGCGCCTGCGGCGCGCTCCATCTTGAACGCCTCCGCCAGATCCCGGTCTACCCGCCTGATAAGGACACCCAGCCAACCCCGGGATACCTGCCCGTGTTCCTTTAGCTGTGCCACAACTTCCATGGCGACATCAATCGGAATCGCGAAGGACAAGCCCATAAATCCGCCGGAGCGAGTGAAGATCTGGGAGTTGATGCCCACGACCTTGCCGTCAAGATCAAACAATGGGCCACCTGAGTTGCCAGGATTAATGGCCACATCCGTTTGTATAAACGGTACGTAGTTGCCATTCGGGTCGGGCAGACTTCGACCCTTGGCACTGACAATTCCGGCCGTCACGGAATGTTCAAATCCGAACGGTGACCCGATGGCAACCACCCACTCACCAACCTCCAGCTTATCCGAACTGCCAAGCTTCACCGTCGGCAGGTCCGAGGCTTCAATTTTCAGTAGTGCCAGGTCAGACAATTCATCTGCACCGATGAGTTCTGCCTCACGTTCTCGCCGATCACTCAAGGCCACGACGATTTCATCAGCATTCATCACAACGTGATAATTGGTCAAAATATAGCCGTCCCCGGAAATAATGAATCCGGATCCTGCTGAAGGTCGCGGCGATTGCCTCGGCATCTCTTCAAAGAATCGCCTGAAAAATTCCGGCATCTCCCGATTATCAAATTGATCAAATCGATGCTGCGGAGTCTCCCGGGTGGCAGTAATGTTAACGACGGCAGGCGCGGCACTCTTTACCAATCTGGTAAATTCGGGAAGTGAAGTTGCCGCTGATGCGTAGACTGCAAAAGTCGCGAGCAACAAAGCGCCCAGTTGAATCATTTTCTTACGCATTGGATTGTGCCTCTAAAATTTGTATTTGATCCAGGGATTGCCCGCGGCAGATCAATATACCGAAGAGAAGTCCGGCCACGGCACCTGCAAATGTTGCCACATCGCTAACGCTGGCGTAATGCACAACCATGGCGCCAACAATAAAACCTGCCAATGGAAAACCCAACGAGTTCGCCAGGATCCGGCAGTAACTGCGACCTGATACAATAAGTCTCGGACGAGTCTCCCAGACACCAGCGAGAAGCACTTCCTTCGACTTACTACAGGGATTGTGACAACTTGTGCATCCTGTCACAGGAAACCGGATCAGCGTGCCTTGCGTGCCTTTTGCTACTACCTCACCGACAATGTTGATCACAAGGAACTCTCTGATAGGTACATCTTCGCAAATACATCTTCGCAAATACATCCACGCAAAAACTTCAATGAATACGGCTAATAAATTACCGGTTCGACCGATGCCGCAACCTTCTTGGCAGTATCAACCGGAACTTCACCAACAACTGTAATCTGACCAGCCGAGCCTTCAAGCCGTCTGGTCAGGACAACTGTTCCACCCATGTGGGTAACCGCTTCGTCTATCTGGGAGTTGTTACTTCGTTCAATAAAGACAGAAATCGTTGCGATCCCGTCTGAGAAAAGTATGCGGTTGGGTCCACGTGTGGTGATCTGGCGAAAACCACTTGGCAACCAGGATACGCGCCACTCAGGGCGAGCAATAATCTCAGGCGCTTCCGGCTCCATGGCCGTAAGATTGTGTTCAATGAAGTCGTCCAGGTTGCCAGCCAGGTTCGCTGGCTCAATCGGCTCTCCTATATCAACCTGGGCGAAACGAAAAACTTCGAGGATCCTGCCGCGACTAACGAGGTGAGACTGCAGCAAGAGCCCGGTATCTTTATCGAGCCATAAACGATAGCCATAGCGATCATCGTGCCGTGGAGAGATGCTCAACTTGATCGCTTGATGATCCGCAATGCGATCCTCCCCTTGCAATGAAAAGTCATAAAATGCCTGGTAGTTGGACAGGTTTTCATTGAACGCATGGGTAAAAGGACCAAGTGGTACGTCATGCTCAAGATCGATATGGTCAGTTTTCTCATGGCGACAGATGATCTCGTCGCCTTCCCGTAAGACTTCCCGCTGCTCACCATTTAGCTGAACCAGACGTTCAACCTCGACACCATCTTTAAATTGATGCACGACCCTGACCGTGTCGAACCTGTGCCCGCGCATGTAAGTGAATACACCTTCATAGCTCTCTTCCTTGAGCGCGGTTCTCATCTTCTCCAGCCAAACTGTGATGCTTTCGTCGCCAGCTTGTCCTGCAAATAACAATGACGGCGAAGCGAGAAGAATCAACAAAGGAATGAGTATACGCAACGATTACTTCCCTTCGGATTGATTAAACAAAACTGTTCTGACGTTCGGATTCATCCTTGCCATTCGATCATGTTCATTAAGATAAGCACGCAATTGGCGCTGCCTTTCATCATCCAGTTCCCGGAGCTCACCGGAATCGAAAGTTGCACTCATGAATTCCTGTTGATCCGGTCCTGCCACGACGGGCTCAG
>JBBDIT010000034.1:15116-21568 GCA_040880285.1 Pseudomonadales bacterium
TTTCACCGCGAACGATGGCCCTGACCTGCTGGAAATTGATCCAACTCGGACGCAGTCCATCATCGGATTCCAATTGGCGCAGCAGGCGATGAACTTCGATTTCACTCGCCTCATTATCAATGAGCGCGGATAGAGATTCTCTCAGGTTATCAGTCACTCTTACTGGTCCCTCATAGATTGTTATATTTTATTGTCATTTTTGAAATAACGGGTCTGATGTTTTCATATACCATAACACTCCTGCAATTCATCCTTGTTCAATCGATGCAATCTTCTTCTCAATTGCCTCACGTGCCCGAAAGATTCGCGATCTCACGGTTCCAACCGGACACTCCATCACTTCTGCAATATCCTCGTAACTAAGACCTTCAAATTCCCGCAAAGTTACCGCTACCTTCAATTCCTCCGGTAAATCATCGATCGCCTTGTAGACCACCGCTTCGAGTTGATCTGTGGCCAGCGCATTCTCGGGATTCTCAATATCCCTTAGGACCGCAGAATTGTCCTGAAATTCACCTTCACTGATATCCACATCCGTATCCGGCGGGCGCCTTGACTTGGATACCAGGTGATTTTTGGCTGTATTGATCGCAATACGGTATAACCAGGTATAAAAAGCACTGTCGCCCCGAAATCTCGGCAATGCCCTGTAAGCCTTTATAAAGGCCTCCTGCGTGACATCCACTACCTCATCCTGGTCACGCAGGTATCGACTGACAAGCCCCACGATTTTGTGCTGGTACTTGAGCACCAGGATATCAAAGGCTCGCTTGTCGCCACGCTTGACGCGCTCAACCAGCTGGCGATCTGTCTCTTTCTGAGGGTTCAACGGCACTCCTGTCACTGCATTTCCATCCGCATCCTGTCTTCACTCCCGACCGGACGCACGTGCCGGGTACTCTCAGTGCTCCCATAGACCCTTTAAGGCACCATAAGTTCGCGCCACAGCACACCTGACCGGGCCCTCAATCATACCAGTTGCAACCGACAAACGAACAAGTGGCTTGACGTCAATCAAGGGAAAGGCAACGAAATCTGGTTCAAAATTGGTTTAGTCACGGGATTTTTTGTAATCTTGGCAGCCTTCCCACGGGATAACTCAACCTTGAGCAAGCTCACACATACCCATGACGTCCTGATTATCGGTAGCGGAGCGGCAGGACTGACCCTCGCCCTCAATTTGCCGAAAAACATGAGCGTCGCCATGATTGCAAAGGATCGATCGACGGAGGGGTCCACCTACTATGCCCAGGGTGGGGTCGCTGCCGTAATCGACGAATATGACAGCATCGAGTCACATATCAAGGATACGCTCGATGCAGGTGCCGGCCTTTGTCATGAAGACGTGGTTCGTTTTACGGTAGAACGCAGTTCCGACGTCATTTCCTGGTTGGTTGAACTGGGCGTTCAATTTGATATGCGCTGGTCCCAGTCGAGTCAGAAAAGTGAATTCCATCTGACCCAGGAAGGCGGCCACAGCCACCGGCGAGTTATCCATGCAGCTGATGCCACTGGCCGTGAGATTACCTTGGCATTGCAGCAGGCGTTGGCGGGCCACACCAACGTGGAAGTGTACGAGCGCTACGTCGGCGTCGACCTCGTCACTGCAGAAGCCGCCGGCAAAACGCGAGCGGTGGGGGCCTATGTCCTGAACCTGGTGTCACGGGAAGTCGAGCTGTTCCGGGCACGTCATGTCGTAATTGCCACCGGCGGCGCCAGCAAGGTCTACCTGTATACCAGCAATCCGGACACGGCTTCCGGAGACGGTATTGCCATGGCATGGCGCTCCGGCTGCCGGGTTGCCAACATGGAATTTAACCAGTTTCACCCCACCTGCCTGTATCACCCACAGGCAAAGTCATTTCTCATCAGCGAAGCGCTGCGGGGTGAAGGCGCCAGGCTGATCTTGCCGGATGGCTCACCGTTTATGCATCGCTTCGACAAACGCCTGGAGTTGGCACCACGCGACATAGTCGCCCGGGCCATCGACCACGAGATGAAACGACTTGGCTGTGATTGTGTCTACCTGGACATCAGCCACAAGGACGAGGCATTCATCAAGGCTCACTTCCCCACCATCTACCAAAACTGCCTGGCGCTCGGAATCGATATTACGCGCCAGCCAATTCCAATTGTTCCGGCGGCTCACT
This sequence comes from Pseudomonadales bacterium, assembly GCA_040880285.1. Classification (GTDB taxonomy): domain Bacteria; phylum Pseudomonadota; class Gammaproteobacteria; order Pseudomonadales; family Azotimanducaceae; genus JANQJA01. Next base: position 17,267 of record JBBDIT010000034.1, read on the forward strand.
ACACTTGTGGCGGCATCATTACCGACATCAATGGGGCAACCGATATCGCCGGGCTCTATGCGATAGGAGAGTCCAGCTTTACCGGCTTGCACGGTGCCAATCGCATGGCCAGCAATTCCCTGCTTGAGTGTATGGTATTTGGCCGGTCCGCCGCCCACCACATTGAGCAACAACCACCGACTCCAGTGGAGTCACTCGATATTCCACTTTGGGATGAAAGCCAGGTTACCAATTCCGATGAAGATGTCGTCATCTCTCACAACTGGGACGAACTGAGGCGGTTTATGTGGGACTACGTGGGTATTGTCCGGACCGACAAACGACTGCAGCGCGCACGACGACGGGCACAACTCCTGCATCAGGAAGTTCTGGAGTACTACAGCAACTACATCATCACGCGTGATCTCCTGGAACTCCGCAACCTCATCACCATCGCTGAGCTCATCATCGAGTCAGCACTGCAGAGGAAAGAGAGCCGCGGTCTTCATTTCAACCTCGACTATCCCGAACCGTTGCCGGTAGCAGAGGATACGATCCTGGTACCGCCTGGTTCCAGTTCAGCAGGAAACCGGGATTGACTATTGGAAGGTGCCCGCCACATCCACAAAACGCAAGAAGACCTTCAGCCTTCGAAATTCATCCTGCGAAGTACTGTCCGGCAGCACCGGCACAGGATATTTTTGACCCTGTGAGTCCTCGAGTGTGACTACAGCCAGATAGCGAAATAGCACTATCTCACCCACTGGCCGGACCTTGATTAACCGGCCATCACGGGAAACAATCTGCCAGTCCTGCCCCGAACACAGCAGTCGTACGACCGATGACGGCGCCATAAGGCGTGCCAATCTACGGTGATGGACGTAGGAACAAGCGATCGCCACCAGTAAGGCGACCAGAAGATAGGGCGACATGGCGGCAAGTGACAGGCTTACCCCTGTCAGTGCAGACCCAGACAGCCCGTGCAGCGCGATAAGCAGCTGACCATGGATCCGGGACGGTACAATTGAGCAATCGAGATAGCAAGCGGACAGCCCCATGGTCTAGCCGGGTTGCACACGATCCAGGATTAAATCCACCATTGCAGCAAGGTTATCTGCCTGCGGTCTGGCTTTGCGACTGAACCAGGCCAGGAGGTCCGGGTCGTCTTGCTCCAACAATTCGATAAAGGTGTTCTGCTGGTCTGCCGACAATGACTCAAATGCCTGCTCAAAAAATGGCAATAACAGTAGATCGAGTTCAAGCATCCCTCGCCGGCTCCTCCAGCGAAGCCGATTTAATTCTGCTTCATTCACTTCATATATACCGCTGCGTTATGACTTCGTTACAAAAATTATAACTGTAACCGGATGACAGGATGTAAAATACGTTTATGACAAGTGTAACAAGACTCAACGAATTCGGCTTTTTGTCCATCACTGGTAAGGACGCGATGAAGTTCCTGCAAGGCTATGCAACCTGTGATCTTGCAGATATCTCTGACGCGAGGTCAGCCATCGGCGCGACCTGCAACCTAAAGGGCCGGATGGTGGCAAGTTTCGTGATCCTGGGGATCGAAGACGGCTACCTCCTGCGAATGCGGCGGGAGCTGGTTCCAACACTCATCGATTTCCTTTCCAGGTACATTGTGTTCTCAAAGGCGGAAATGACAGATTTATCCGATAGTCTTTACTGTCATGGTGTCATCGGAGCGGTCGAGGAATTTCCGGGGCAAGCAGGCAGCAGCATTGATATCAATGCTGGTCATGTTGTCCGCGTCTCGTCGCGTGATCGTTTTGAAGTCTGGAGCCATGATCCGGACTATACCCTGGAAGATGCTGAAACCGGGTCTATTGACGAATGGACGGCGTGTGAAATTGAAGATGGCATTGCGTGGATCTCAGGTTCTACCAGCGAAGAATTCATTCCACAAATGTTCGGTTATCACGAAATCGGTGCTGTCGACTTTGACAAGGGCTGTTACCTGGGACAGGAAATCGTGGCGCGGATGCAATATCGCGGCAACCTGAATCGCGTGCTGCATAGGGGTTCGACGCCATCCGCCGTTCAGGTCGGTGATTGGATTCAGGATGGCGACTCCAAACGTGTGGGGACCGTGGTTTCTTGCGCCCACATCGGGAAGGGCTCGGTCTTCCTGGCCGTCATAAACGCCAAAGACGATCTTACCCCGGATTGTTTCCTGCCTGGCGGTGAGGCGCTTACCGTCGAACGCGTGACCCGGGCCTGACTCGTTTGCGGCGTCAGGCTCCGGGAGCCAGGCCCTCGAGTACATTCATGTCGGGGTCACCGAACACCCCGTTGGGGTTGACCGGTTGTACACAGACATGGGACGCCCCTGCGTCAAGATGCGCATTGATGCGCTCACGGATTGTGGCGAGATCTCCCCAGGCGAACGTCGCATCGATAAATCGATCGTTACCACCATCATTGATCTCATCTTCGGTGAATCCGAGACGAAGCCAGTTATTGCGGTAGTTGGGTAAACCCGTATAGATCTTCGCGACGTTCCTCGAAAGCTCACGTGCCCTGGCAGGATCGGTTTCAAGAACGATCTTTTGCTCCACACACAGCATGGCATCCGGACCCATGACCTCTCTAGCCTTCCTCGTGTGCTCCGGTGTGGTGAAATAGGGATGGGCCCCGTTGGCGTGACTTGCCGCCAGCTCCAGCATTTTCGGTCCCAGCGCGGCGATCACCACGGGAGGCGGCTCCGCCGGTTCCACTGCCCGGTATGGCGCTTGCGCCATGGTTTCAAGGTAGGTCTTCATGGTCGACCAGGGTTTGCCGTATTGGTGTCCGCGCACGCCTTCTACCAGGGGCTGGTGACTGACGCCAAGCCCGAGGATAAATCGACCACCGGATTGTTCGGCAAGGGACTTGGCACCCGCCATTGCGGCGCCGGGATCCCGGTTATAAATACTGGCAATACCGGTGCCAACGATCAACCGGTCCGTATTGGCCAACAGCCAGCTGGCATGGACAAATGGATGCCGACCCACGGTTTCCGGAATCCAGAGGGCCGAATATCCAAGGGCTTCAATTCGCCGCGCGAATGCCGCGGCATCGCTGGCCGATTTGCCATCGGTAAAATACCAGACTCCCAGTTTCCCCAATTCCATACACACTCCGGCCAGTTGGAAAATTTCATCCGGCTCCGATAGTAATGCAATGAGGACCGGGGTGCGAGATGGTCAATTCGATGCCAGCGGCGATTGGCTCTACTCTGGCCAACCCACACCATAATTTGCTTCAATCAATTCCTGGCGAAACTGGAACACTTCATCGGTGTCCGGCTCCACCACTACACGCACCCAGTGCACACTGGGATGGCCAAAAACCTCAACCCGCGTAAAGTTTTCGACAAGGCCGCTATCATCATAAAGTGGCTTGTCCACCCGAAAGATATGAGTGTCACCTACCGCCAATACGACCGGCTTACCAAACCGCCTCGCGTGTTGCGCAAGCGCCTCGTCCAGTGCCTCGTAGCCTGGCCGCACATACGGGCACGCCGGGCAGATGGAAGCCAGCAAACCCGGAAAGACGGTTGCAAGGTATGGATCCACCTGTGTGGCCAGGAATACGCCATTTGCGTCCATCCTGTCGGCAACCTCGAAGATCTCCTCAATCCATGCAAGCCCTGCGGCCATCAACGCCTCATGGATTTCAATACCACCTTCTCCCGGTGTAATACCGACCAGGTGTACCGTGCCGAATATCACCTTGTCCCTGCTCCAGTACACATTCTCGACAAAATCGGAATAAGCAGGGCTATTGGCCTGGGTCACCACTTCAAACGGGCGCGCACCCGTGGTCATCCGGGGATCGGGAAACCAGATACGGCGTAGTGCAGACAGACGATCAATCGGGTCCCAACCACCGGCACTTTTCCTGTGGCAGTCAAACCAGTCGTTGTCACCCGGGGTGAAAATAAAGGGTAGGTCAATCCGTTGGTTCATCTCAAATCGCGCCTTGAGCACCTCGTCGGAACATGATTGTCCGCTACTTTTGACATCGCCAAGGTGAATCAGCCAGGAGAGCCCCTCAGTGCTATTGATCTCGTCGATCATGGTTTCATACTTCGGCACGTTGAATTCAACGTACGGGTTGTCACCGATCAATGCGAACGACAGCGATGGAGCCGGGGTCATGTCCTGTCGGAGCGCCTGGCAACCTGCCATAGAAAAAGACAACAATAAAACAATCACACGCATGAACCTCTCCTTTGTTATTGATCCAGCATCTGTCTCGTCGCATGGACCCTCGCCATGCCTTCAAATCTGTGGCCGGCAGTCAGTGTCCAGCAGC
>JBBDIT010000034.1:21668-28970 GCA_040880285.1 Pseudomonadales bacterium
CAGCAAGGATTGCGTTCCTTTTGTGTGGGGGCAGATCCAATAGGCTCACGCGGTTCCTGCTGCACTATTACCGTCAGTCGGGCGACTTGTCCGAGTACATTTTCTGGATACTCGAAAAATCCTTCCTGCCAAATCCACGCTGCCTGTGATTGAGATAGAGGTTCCGGGCAAGTGACCCCATGGGAGTCAGGGACGATGTCGAAAGCGCCGCTTCCGTTGCCAATCCAAGGTCCTTGATCATAAGGTCAACCAGAAACCCCCCTTCGTAATCGTTAGAGGAAGGCACCTTGTCCATAACCCCGGGATAAGGGTTATAAACTTCAAGCGCCCAATTGCCACCAGAGCTTTTACGCATGATCTCAGACAGTACTTTCGGGTCAAGCCCGTTGTCTACCCCCATCTGCAAGGCTTCAGCGGTGCCCGCCATAAGTACTGACAACAGCATGTTATTACAGATCTTGGCGACCTGGCCTGCGCCTGCATCACCGGCATGAAATATATTCTTGCCCATGGCTTCAAGAATCGGTCGCGCCTTCTCCACTGCGCTCGACTCACCACCGACAATGAATGTGAGCGTACCGGCAACGGCACCACCTACACCGCCAGAGACCGGGGCATCAAGCATCGCTATGCCGCGGGTTTTAGCGACACCAGCAACCTTCATCGCTGAAGCGGATGCAATGGTTGAACAGTCGATCACAAGCGTTTCCGGGTCAATCCTGGCGAGTAACCCTCGCGTCGATTCCTCCTCGCCTTCCCCTTCAGCCAGGTACAAGGACTCCACATGGGCTGATGCCGGTAACATGGAAATCAGGACCTCGACTCCTGCAGTGGCAGCTTCAGCACTGGCGGCCGCGGCGGCACCAGCAGCCACGGCTTGATCCAGTGCGGCTGGTACGATGTCATAGGCGATGACCTCATGGCCGGCCGCCAGCAAATTTACCACCATCGGCCCGCCCATATTACCGAGACCTATAAATCCAATCTTTGCCATGTCTTCCTCCTTACATCAGTCAGTTGACCCGCCCAGATCCGCAAGTGGGTGATCGCCTTTAAACGGTACCTTGAAATGTGCTTCGACCCAACTCTCATCAACACTTTCAAGGTTCCGAAAGTGCCAGTCAGGCTTACCGTCGCGATCAATTAACAGCGCGCGAATGCCTTCCGCAAAATCCGGATGACGGCTGCACTGGATCGCAATGGTCAGTTCCAGCTGGAAGGTTGCTTCCAGCGTCAGGCCCGTGGCTCGCTCAATCTGGCGCGCGATAATATGAGCCGTTGTCGGTGACCCTTGCCTGAATGTCGCGACTGCCCGGGTCAACCACTGGTCCCCAGGGTCCAGTTGATCGAGCCCCGAGTTAAACGCGACAGCCGGACGATCCGCGTCGTGGCAAGGTTCAATAAGCGCTTTTATCAGCTCTTCGTGGCTGGCAAGCATGCCTGGTGGGAAACCCTCGCCCCTTGTCTCAAATCTGCCAAGCAGTTCGGTAACCAGAAGCTCATCCTTCTCAGGGTCCCCGGTCCAGGGCGTTTCCTGCAAAGCCGTGGTGACTGCAGGCTTGCAGTCAAGAGTAATCAGGTGATCGATGAACCCCACCTGCTTGCCGTCAACTGCATTGATGTGGCTGCCGGTCCACGCCAAAAAATAAGCAAAGTGACGTGGCATGTGGGTCAAAAACCAGGTGGCACCGGCGTCAGGAAATAGCCCAATGGTAATTTCAGGCATGGCAATACGGGAATCGACTGTACCGATACGATGACTACAGGCAGCCATTACACCAAGGCCACCACCCATCACAAAGCCCTGCGCCCAGACAAGTACCGGTTTTGGAAATGTGTGGATGAAATAGTCGAGCCGGTATTCCTGCTCAAAAAAGGCGTCTGCATAGGGATTGGGACCGCCGGGATGTTCGCACATGGATTGGTAGAGATCCTGGATGTCACCTCCGGCAGAAAAGGCGCGTTCGCCTGCGCCTTGTAGTACGACGATCGCGATATCAGGATCCTCCCGCCACAGCCTGAGCCTTGCACCCACGAGCTCGATCATCGGCAACGACAGGCTGTTTAATGTTTTCTCCGCATTCAGGGTCACAACGCCGACACCTTTGCCAGCGACCGCTGGCAGCACCTCGAACAAGACCGGCGCGTCTTCCATCTATGCGTTCTTCCAGTCGGGTTTTCTTTTCTCCAGAAAGGCGTTAACACCTTCCGCCTGGTCTGTGGTTTCAAACAAGGCAACAAACGCGTCTCGCTCGTCGCTGTAGGCTGCCGTGACTGATCCGGCGCGGGCAGCCTGAATCAATTTTTTTGACGCCGCAACGCTTTTGGGGCTCTGGTTTTTTACCTTTCTTGCCAGCTCCATGGCTTTATCGACACTATCGCCGGGAGCAACTACCTCTTCAACAAGACCAATCCGCAAGGCAGTGTCAGCATCAATTCGCTCACCACACAAGATCATGCGTTTGGCCCATCCTTCACCTACCAACCATGGAAGATGTTGGGTACCAAGGCCGGATGGCAACAACCCCACCGTCGCCTCCGGTAATGCCATCTGCGCCTTAGATTCTGCAATCCTGATATCGCAAGCCATGGCACATTCGAGCCCGCCCCCCATGGCATATCCATTGATCGCCGCGATGGAAACCCCACGAAAATTACTCAATGCTTCGAAAGCCTCTCCAAACTTGTTAGCGATGTCACGGGCCACCTGCTTGTCGCCGTCGGCGAACATCTTCAGGTCCGCACCGGCCGAGAAGAACTTGTCCCCCTGGCCTGTGATTACCAGTGCGTAAATATCACCATTGGCATTCAGTTCTCCAATGAGATCACGTAATGCCGTCAGGTTATCTGCATCCCAGGTATTGGCGGGCGGATTGGCGATCGTAATGAACGCGATATGGTCTGCTAACTCGACCTTGAGTTTTTCAGTCATGGCATAAATTCCGGATGTCTGTTGAAAATATTGGCGGGTGCCAAGGATAACGCACCTTGCCTATTGGAACAGCTCGATATCTGCTTCGGTCAATAACTTCCTGGCAATAATGAGCCGCATAATCTCATTGGTACCTTCCAGAATCTGGTGCACTCGAGTGTCACGGATATAACGTTCGAATGGGTACTCGCGCATATAGCCGTAGCCACCATGGATCTGCAACGCCTGGTTACAAATCTCAAACCCCGCATCAGTTGCAAATCGCTTGGCCATCGCAGAGTAGGTACTGGCCCCCGGATCATCCCGGTCAAGCTTGAACGCCGCCAGACGCACCAATTGCCGGGCAGCGATGAGTTCCGTCGCCATGTCAGCCAGTTTGAATTGCAGGGCCTGGAAGCTGGCCAGGGGCTCTCCGAATTGCTCACGCTCCAGCATATAGTTGCGCGCCCGGTTCAGTGCAGCCTGAGCGGTGCCAATCGAACAGGCAGCGATATTAATGCGACCGCCGTCCAGGCCTTGCATGGCAATCCTGAAACCGTCACCTTCCTTGCCAAGCCGGTTGGTGACCGGTACCGCGACATCCTCAAAGGTGATCTCGCAGGTCGGCTGGCTATGCCAACCCATTTTTTCGAGATTGTTGCCGAAACTGATTCCCGGCGTCGTGGCCGGAATCACCAGCGTACTGATTCCGCGATTACCGGCATCGCCCGTTCGGGCCATCACCACCAGCACATCGGTTTCACCGGCACCAGAGATGAACATCTTGGAGCCGTTGACGATATAGTGATCACCTGACATTTTTGCCCGGGTGCGAAGATTACCCGCATCGGATCCTGCGCCGGATTCAGTCAGGCAATAACTGGCTAGTTGCTCTCCGGTTACCAGTGCCGGACAAAAGGCTGCTTTCGTCTCTTGGTTACCAAAGGACGCGATCATCCAGGTCGCCATGTTATGAATCGATATAAACGCGGTCGTCGACGTACACCCCATCGCAAGCTGTTCCAGCACGATGGCTGAATCGAGTCGGGACAGCCCCAGGCCACCTACCGAGTCCGGACAGTAGAGGCCACAAAATCCCAGTTCACCCGCTTTTGCAATGACGTCTTTCGGGAACACGTTGCCAGCATCCCAGGCGGCGGCCATGGGCGAGAATTCCTTTTCGGAGAATGCCCGTGCGGCCTCTCGGAAAGCCTGCTGGTCCGCTGTCAAGTTGAAGTCCATTGGCGGCGCTATTTCAACGTAATGGTCATATTGGCGTCACCTGCCGGTTCACTGCTAAACCACCGGGCCGTGATCGTTTTGGTTTCGGTATAAAAACGCACTGCCTGTTTACCGTAAGCGTGCTGGTCACCATAAAACGAATTTTTCCAGCCGGTGAAACTGAAGAAAGGTAACGGTACCGGAATGGGGATATTGATCCCCACCTGGCCCACCTCAATCTCGCTCTGGAACTTACGTGCCGCACCCCCGGATGAGGTAAAGATCGATACCCCATTACCGTACGGATTCCGGTTGATTAAAGCGATGGCGTCTTCCAGCGAGTCGGCATTGGTGGTCACCAGCACCGGCCCGAAGATTTCATCCCGGTAAATACTCATGTCGGTGGTCACGCCACCAAACAAGGTGGGCCCGACCCAGTTCCCGGTGGGATAACCCGCAACCTCGCAGCCAGAACCATCCAGCAGGCATTGCGCACCCTCCGCCTTGCCTTTTTCAATATATCCGAGGATCCGCGTTTTCGCCGCTTGGCTGATCTGCGGGCCATATCCTGCGCCCTGGTCGTCCCAACCGCCCGGTACGACCTTCGCCATTGCATCCCCGACGTCACCCAGCCATTCCTGTGCTTCACCTACCAGTACAGCAACTGAAATCGCCATACAACGCTGGCCGGCGGCTCCGACGGACGCACCGACGAGCGCATTGATCGCCTGGTCCTTGTCCGCGTCAGGCATGATGACCATATGATTCTTGGCGCCGGCCATGCACTGGACCCGCTTCAGATGGTCCGTGCCCAGACGATAAACATGCTGCCCTACCGGCACGGAACCGACAAATGAAATCGCCCTCGTGTCCTCGTGTGTAATCAGCGCGTCCACCTGCTCGCGCCCACCATGCACCAGTTGCACCAGGTCTTGCGGAAACCCGCACTCGTAAAATAACTCCACCAGGCGGTTAGGGGTCATAGGATCCTGCTCTGAAGGTTTCAGGATAAACGTATTACCGCAAGCAACCGCCATCGGGAACATCCACAGCGGAATCATTGCAGGAAAGTTAAACGGGGTGATGCCAACACAAACCCCCAGCGGCTGGACCAGGCTATAAGTGTCGATACCGCGCGCCACATTCTCGGCAGTCTCACCCATCATCATGGCGGGAATGTTGCAGGCTTGCTCAACCACCTCAATACCTCGCCAGACATCGCCCCTGGCATCGGCGAAGGTCTTGCCGGTTTCAAGCGCCAGAATTTGGGCTATCTCATCCTGCTTATCTTTCAGGCACATCTGGTAGGTCATCATCAATCGCGCCCGCTCAGGCGCTGGCACCTGTCGCCAGGCCACAAACGCTTCCCTGGCGGCAGCAACCGCCTGATCAATCTCCGCCATGGTTGTATAGGGTGCCTCGGCCAGTACTTCCTGGGTAGCCGGGTTCGTCACAGGGATGGTGTCAGTGGCGCTGCTCTGTTTAAATCCGCCATCAACGTATATTTCAAGCACGCTGGACATGGCTTGTCTCCTTCTTTTAACTCAAGTTTCAATTCGGGTCCGGTTAACAACTTCGAACTTTATCAGTATGGACGAGGCGGCGCACCGATCGGTCGGTGACCACCCTTGAATCAGGACAACCGCATGACAACCACCCTCTCAGAAGCGCAATTGGCAGAGCTTGAGTCAGATCTCATGGCCCTCAGGAACAGCCTGGAGTCCTTGCTTGAATCAACAGAGGCAGGTAGCAAGCCGGTGAAACTCAAAGACAATGCCGGTCGCCTGACCCGAATGGACGAAATGCATAACCAGAGCATCCTGCTCGCCAACCGTAACGTCACCAAAAACCGGCTGGCCCAGGTTAAGGCAGCCGTCACCAGGATCAACAACGGGACCTATGGTTACTGCCTGTCCTGCGATGAACCGATCGCGCTACCAAGGCTAAAAGCCTACCCTGAAGCCGCCCTGTGCATTGCCTGTAAATCCCGGCGGGAATAATTCCTGGTCCTAGCCCTGCTCCCTTTGTAGTCGATCCAGCAGCGCAGTGAGCTTTTCCTTGTCCGCATGATGGACAAAGTCACCGCCCTGCACTTTGATATTCGGGCCATTTTCACAATGCCCCATGCAGACCGTCCGTTCGACCGTGATGTCGAGCCCCCGGGACCTGATCTCAGCTTCCAACCAGTCCCACAGCTCTCGACTGCCACGGAAGGCGCAGGAAGGCTGGCCCGAGAACGGGCGGAAGTTCACACAGGCAATCAAGCGCGATGTCATCCCCCGTTACAGCCTCGCCCATTCAATCGGCGCATGGCCGTGGGACTCAAGGTAATCATTACATCTGGAAAAGTGTCGACAGCCAAAAAAGCCACGATGTGCGGAGAGTGGAGACGGGTGCGGCGCTTTTAGTACCAGATGCCTCGACGTATCGATAATCGCCCCTTTTTTCTGCGCATAACTACCCCACAACAGGAATACCACCTGGTCACGCTCATCCGACAAGGTCTTTATAACCCGGTCAGTAAACGGTTCCCAGCCCTTACCCTGGTGCGCCGCTGCCTTGTGTCGCTCAACCGTCAGCACTGCATTGAGGAGCAGGACGCCTTGCGCCGCCCAGCCGGACAAACAACCATGGGGGAAGTGGCCCGCGGCAAGTCCGAGATCGCTTTCAATCTCTTTATAGATATTGGCAAGCGACGGTGGTGGCGGGACTCCTTCGCGAACCGAAAAACACAGTCCGTGCGCCTGCCCTGGCCCGTGATAAGGATCCTGGCCCAGTATCACCACCTTTACTTCCGCTATGGGCGTCGAGTTGAGCGCATTGAAAATTTCTGCCCCTTTCGGGTAGATGATCTTGCCGGCACGTTTTTCCGCCAGCAGGAATTCCCGCAGCGACATCATATAAGGTTGCGAGAATTCAGGTTCAAGGTACTTGAGCCAACTGGCTTCCAGTCGAATAGGGGCTGTTTGCGTCATGGGTAAAAACTACCACGGGCTTGCAAACCAACACCAGCGTCATCCTTGGTCCAGGCCTGACACCGTCACATAGAGTCCCGAACTGCATTGCATAAAGCCGACGGTCCTCGCTGCGCCAGGAAGCCGCTGAATAAGTCCGCCTCGATTGCGCGAGTGAGAAGTCAGGGACCTGTTTTGGAAGGCTAGGTACAGGGA
>JBBDIT010000035.1:0-4426 GCA_040880285.1 Pseudomonadales bacterium
AGACTCAAGGTCGCAAGGGCAAACCAGGCGGGTGCAAACAAAGGGAGTACGGGTGCAGCGGAAGACTCGCGCGGGACGGCTCGTACAAAGCACGCTCTCAAGATTCTGGATTTAGCGTGAGATGCGCCATTCCAGAAAATCAGTGGCAGGAGTTAGAGTTGACCACAACCCTTCTAGCAAGCACGCGGCTTTCGGTTGAAGTTCCTGGCTACAGCGTCTGCTTGATTTCGACCAACAACTGGGGGCCATACACTGTCTCTGTTCTCTGCAGGGGATAGCCCAGGTCAATGTGTAACACCCGCCCGCGATCGGATTTGTCGGGTGCAAGCCGCAGCCCGAGCCCGATGTTGGTACGCCAGCCATCACCAGGCGCCGTGTTGTCATGAGAGCTGACCTTTCCCGCGTCGAAGAAGGCGACCAGGCCGACATGAAACAATCTGAAGGGGTTGTAATCTGTAAACAGTCTTTCTTCAGCGGTAAACAGATAACGGGTATCACCGCTCAGATACTTCGCAGGGTAACCCCGAAGGCCGGTACTGCCACCCAGGAACAGCTGGTTTTCAATGCTTCGGTTGATGGTGTGAGCCACTTTCAATCCCATGTACAGACTCCGCTTGTCGGTCTGGCCGCGGTGATAGTCGAGTACAAAGCTGGCCCCCACATCCTCCGCAACATTTGCGCCTGAATTCCAACGCCCATGCCAGGCCAGCGCTGCCTGCAATAATTGTTTGTTCCGGCTCTGCCAGGTATCACTGGCGGACCCGTCAATAATAAGACGGCTCTCACCTGCGGGTGCATAACCGACCCTGGACCGAAGCGACCGCCCGAAGTGCAAATCCTCCTTCCTTCCAATCTGGTTGATGTTATAGGCAATCCCCCAATCGTTTTCGATCTGAGATAACTCGATATAGGGGTACACCAGGTGACGACTTTCCGGAATAGTTAGTGCCAGCGAATAGTCTTCGCTTGCATAGTTCACTTCCTCGTAGCCCAAACCGTACCGGGTTTGTAGCGTCTTCTCTCGCTGCGAATGAGCACGGCCAATCCAGAAATCCAGGTCTCGGCGCTGGATATCGATCTTTCCTTCTGACTCGGCGCCTGCATAGAGGAGTTCAGCCCGTTTTGCGCGGGAAATCGTTGCGCCCCATGCGGTCGGTGTCTTGAGTGAATAGAATGGCTTCTCAACGACCATCTCATTCAGATAGCCGTCACTGTTTTGCTCGAAATTGATCGCAAGACTAAGCCTGCTGTCACCCAGATTGTTGGCAAGATATCGAACCTTGAATTGGTTCCTGTCAGGTTCGCTGGCATAGGACACGGATGCTCTGTTCCCACCACCCAGAAAGTTCGAATCCTGAAATCCGATACCCTGTGTCGATTCACCTCCCGAAGTGCCGAGTTTAAATTCTGGCACAAGGGTCCAGACTTCCCGCGTGATGATCTCCAGGTCAACAACACCCTGGCAGCGACCGACCACGCGAATCACCGCGTCTGCAATAAACCGTTGACCACGCAACAGGCGTTCGCTCTCCGCCAGCACGTCATCGTCAACCAGCGTGCCCGGCTTGAACAGCACGATGCGCTGGAGCACATCCAGTTTGGTGTTGGTGTGCAGGCGATTGGCGAGCCGGTAGAGCGCTTTGTTCTCTTCCGGAATGGTCGTGTTAAAGATAGGCTGGGCGTTGATAGAAACATGGCCGACCCTGGCGGGTTGCGACAGGCCATAATCCACAACGCTTTGCCCCCAACGATTGAGGCCGACAGTAAAGTCATAACCCAGAGGCGTTGGAACATAGCCTTCACTACACACTGCGGCTGTTTCCGACCCTGGCGCTGCATGACCCGCTGCCGGGTGAAGCGTGAGGGCCAGTACCGCAAGTGCACAGAACTTCAGCGACTTTGGGCACCGGCTGCGTCTGGCAACATGACTCGCGCGAGCCAGATATCGATTAGCCATATGAACAATCCGGTGTAAACACCATGGGAGATGAAGTGCATGCCGCGAATGGTTTGGGAGAAGGTGAGGACAAGTCCCGCAAGCAGCGCGAACCAAAAACTGGCGTTTGCCCAGGAAGAACCAAGCCAGCGCAGCGCAAAAAAAACCGCGAACAGGCTAAAGCCAACCGAGGCATGCCCCGAAGGCCAGCACTGACCTGAACCTGACGCGGTGCCACCAAAACGCAACAACTCATAGGGGCAATAAGGCGTGCTGTGATGCTTTACAAGCGCAACAACCGCGCTACTCACCACCATCGAGACCAGAGTAAAAATGAGCGCGCGTCGCGTGCGCCCTCTCGCCAACGGGATTGCAGCCAGAACCCCAAAGGCAAATCCAAACACCAGGATCCTCGCCCCTTCGTGAAGCAGGTCCTGCAGCACAAAGTGATGCTGAAAGCGAAAGCTGGCACTTGTCTCATCATAGAAAAGTCGGCTTACCGATTCGTCCAGCGCAGTGAACGCCACGAGGCAATAAAGAACGGCGCACCCCACGAGTGGCAGAAAGGGGTTTTTGGCCGAAATGGGTTGCGCCATTGGTCAACCTTTGCTTGGCTTTTAGCATTACGACGGGTTGGATGCGGATCTCGACGAAATCTGTCGCGAATGATTTTTGCAGTGTCCATCTCTCACGGCCATGACACTCAGTTCGTTCAATCCGGCTTATACAACACAGGTCGCCAAGACCGCGGTATCAACTTCGGTAATGACGCTCGTGCTCCTCGTTTCTGCGTTTATCGTTGCGACCGGGAACATGGCGTTTTTTACTCGGCTGGAAGAGGCGTATCCTTTGGCGCAAGGCTATGCGCCCTTCCTGTTATCCACGGTCCTTGTTCAGATCAGCTTTCTGGCGATGGTGCTTTCTCTGGTGTGTGTGGGCAGGTTCGTCAAACCTGTCCTGGCGCTCACCCTGCTTATCGCGGCTGCAATCTCTTGTATTCAGGACGGCTTTGGCGTGGTAATCGACGAAGCAGTCTTGCGCAGCGTTATTGCCACCGATAAACGCGAGGCGACAGAGCTGTTTAGTCTGTCCATGGGGTTACGGATGCTGCTGCAAGGTGTAATCGCAGCAACAATTGTCATGTTGGTCAGGCTTCGGATACCCGATTTTAGGCACCACCTCGTGGCAACATCGGGAACGGTGGGCATCGGATTCCTTGTCATCGTGATGTGCTTCGCAATGTTCAGCGCAACTTACATTTCGTTTTTCCGAGAACACAAAATCGTCAGATACTATTCCAATCCTCTTTCAGCTTTGCATGCACTGGCAGGCACAGTTACCGCTGCTGCGAATGATATGGCCGCGAACAAAAGCTTGACGGTCATCGCTCAAGACGTTGTTCTTACAGACAGGACAAGGCCGAGGCTGGTGGTCATGGTCGTGGGTGAGGCCGCCAGGGCAAGGAACTCTTCTGTCAATGGCTACGAGCGAAACACAAATCCCTTCCTTGGCAAGCGCGATGTCTTCAGTTTCCAGCACATGACCTCGTGTGGTACTGCCACGGCCGTTTCTGTGCCTTGTCTGTTTTCGGCACTACCGCGCAGGGACTTCTCTGTTGAAGATGCCCTTGTTCAGGAGAACCTGCTGGACATCGCCCAACGTTCGGGTGTCAGTGTGCTCTGGCGAGACAACAATTCAGATTCGAAAGGTGTAGCACTACGTGTGCCCTATCAGGACTTCAAGCACGAAGATATAAACCCGATCTGCGACCCGGAATGTCGGGATGTGGGGATGCTGACGGATTTGCAGGGTTTCATTGACAGCAGCAGCGACAAGGATCTGCTCATCGTGCTACACCAAATGGGCAGTCACGGACCCGCCTACTACAGGCGTTATCCTGAAGTATTTGAGATGTTCAGTCCGGTATGCAAAGACAATGAGCTTTCCGCTTGCTCAGATGAAACCATAAGAAACGCCTATGACAACTCCATTCGATACACCGACTACTTTCTTGACGCTGTCATCAAACTGCTTGTGGCAAACGAAAACAGTCGCGATACCGCCATGGTGTATGTTGGAGACCACGGTGAATCACTGGGCGAATATGGCATCTATCTGCACGGCATGCCCTATAGCCTCGCCCCTGCGGAACAAACAGAAGTCCCGCTAGTACTCTGGTTTGGCAATGGCTTCCCCGTGGACCGCAGCGCACTGCGTATTCAAATAGAGAAACCCGCCTCTCATGATGCGATCTTCGCAACGATGCTGGAACTGCTCGGCATCACATCGAACGAATTGCACTTGCAAACCAGCCTGGTTCAGGTCTCGGATTAAGCGTTCGCTTGCTTTGGCCATGTCGCTTCGAACAGAAGCACCAACCAGGCGAGCTCCCTAAGCGACCGGATAACGTTCCAGCACCGGACCAAGAGCGGCCTTTAGCGGATCAAGGTGTGCTTCGAAGTGGCGCCATTGGTCGACGCCGGACTGATA
>JBBDIT010000036.1:0-17201 GCA_040880285.1 Pseudomonadales bacterium
CTTGTATGGGGGCGCCAGTGGTTGGGTTGGTGAACGTAAAAACCTGCTGTGCCGGATTAATCCATGCAGAGTTGGTTGGATTCACAACCGTTGCATCAACCGCCCGCAGACTATGGGAAGTGCGCGTGAAGTTGCGCAGGCCATCGCCGTAAACATTTTCACCAGTCAGGACAATAAGGCCGGCACCGTCTGCGCCACCCATGACCCGGTCGACATCAGCCTGGTTGCTGCGCAGATTCAGTGTCATATCGTCGTTAATGATCCACTCCAGCGACAAGGCCACATTGGTCTCATCACCACTGTCGAGGTCCGACCCAAACGCGCTGCGCTCTTCCACCCAGCCGTCATGTTCACGCGAGGAACCGGTCAATCGGGCGTTCAGGGTACCGTCGATCAGTGGGCCGGAGATCACACCGTAGAGATCCCGGGTGCCATAAGCACCGACCACTGCTTTGGTTGAAAACTCAAATTCACTGGTGGGCTTTTTGTACAGGAAATTCATCGCGCCGCCAACGGCATTACGGCCGTACAGCGTACCCTGCGGTCCACGCAGAACCTCAACACGTTCAACGTCCCAGAGCGAACCAATGGTGACAGTATACAGATCTTCCGAGTAGATACCGTTCATGTAAGTGGCAACGCCGGGGTCACCACCGAGGTTCCTGAAGTTTCGACCAACGCCACGAACGGTGGAGTCATACGGCTGAATGGTGGTAGCTGGAATCATATTCTGGAGATCTGACTGGTTTCGAATACCAAAATCGTCAAGCATCTCTGAAGTGAAGGCAGTAATAGAAATTGATGTGTCCTGCACAGAAGACTCTCTGCGCTCGGCGGTGACGACCACTTCTTCAATTCGTCGACTGCGGTCTTGTGCAAAGGCCGCGGAAATGGTGGATAGCGCGAAAGCTGCAGCGATCAGCCCCACTGCCAGACTTTTTTTGACACGGATCATTGGTGTTCCCCCTGATTATTATTGTTAGAGCCTTACTATGGGGTTACTACTAAGTATTAGGCTACTACAGAAGTCTCCGCTCCTTGCCTTCCCCACAATGAGGAGTACAGCCTGTTCAGTAGATGCTCAGTTTTGGGAAGTGTCAATACTTACGATCGCAAAAAACCGGGATTTTGACCGGCAGGGGCCGCGGCGTCCGCTCAAACACCTGATTTGAGCGGCTGTTCGTCCAGATTGGGGGATGGACAGCCATTTGGCTGCATACTACTGTGCATACTACTTTGCATACTACTGAGAGTCTGACATCAAGAACCGGGGTCACTGTTCGGCTTTACCCCGGGGACACCGCGTTTGTTCCTGTCGTTACTAATCATGACATAATGATCTTACCGGGTGCATTAGGGTTTGAGGCGATAGAAATGAGTATTCGAGCAGCGATCATAAGCTTCGTCATTCGCCACACGATGAAGAAGCAGTTCGCCAACATCGGCGATGTTGAGGCATTTCGGCGGCGTATGCAGACGTCCACCCGGATGATGCCCTCCATTCCGGATCATGTATCGTGTAGCCCGGTCGATGCCGGTGGTGTCGCCTGCGAGTGGATTGTCAGTGATGAGGCAGACCCGGACCGTGTGCTCATGTACCTGCATGGTGGTGGTTATGTGTTTGGCGGACCCGACAGCCACCGTGACCTGGCGAGTCGTCTCAGTGAGGCGGCCGGTATGCAGGTGCTGCTGGTGGATTATCGACTGGCCCCGGAGTCCCCGTTCCCGATGGCCCTCGAGGATGCGACGGATTGCTACCGCTGGCTACTCGGGGAGGGATTCGATCCTGTCCGCATTGCTATTGGCGGCGATTCCGCTGGTGGTGGGTTGACTGTCGCGACGATGGTCAACCTCAAGAACCTCGGATTGCCATTGCCGGCTGCCGCAATTCTCCTGTCGCCGTGGACCGATTTATCCGGCAGCGGTGATAGTGTGGCGGAAAATGAGACAGCCGATCCGATGTTGTCAGCCGCTGCCCTCGATACCTTCGCCGGCCTGTACCTGGGGGACAGGGACAGGCGTGCGCCGCTGGCGTCACCGCTTTTTGCGGACCTGGCTGGTATGCCGCCGGTACTGGTACAGGTTGGCAGTACCGAGATTTTGTTGAGTGATGCGCATCGGTTGGTCGCCAAACTACGCGAAGCCGGGGGCAAAGCACTCATTGATGTCTGGCCAAAAATGCCGCATGTGTTCCAGGTGCTGGCCGCCCGTATTCCTGAAGGCAAGCAGGCCATCATTCAGTTGGGGGAATTTCTCAAGAGTCACACAGGGGAACATCATGGCTGAGATCAGCATGGCGGATGCCACGGCAATGCTGACCGCAAAGGGTGCTCCCTTTGAAATGGAAGAGGCGTCAATTCGTGGCGTCAATTTGCGAGTCTGGAAGTATGCGCCCGAAAACCTGAGGGAAATTTTTGAGAGCACTCAGGCACACGGTGACAAGGTATTCCTGGTCTACGAAGACGAGCGCATGACCTTTGCCGGGCACTATCAAGCGGTGTCCAGGCTCGCGCATCTGCTGAGAAATGACTATGGGGTCAAGAAAGGTGACCGGGTCGCCATTGCAATGCGCAACTTTCCCGAGTGGCCTGTATGCTTCTGGGCTACCGTAATTTGTGGCGCCGTTGTCGTGCCACTCAATGCCTGGTGGACCGGACATGAACTGGAATACGGCCTGGCGGACTCCGGTGCCAAAGTGTTGTTCGCGGATGGCCAGCGCGTCGAAAGTCTGGTCGATCACTTCACGGTCCTGACGGATTTGCAACAGGTTATCGTCATTCGTGACGGCGGTAACCTGCCCGCTGGGGTCTTGCGTTTGCCCGATGAACTGGCGCGGGTCGAAGGCACACCGGATTTGCCACACGTCAATCTTGTTCCGGAAGACAATGCGACGATCTTCTATACTTCCGGCACCACCGGACAACCCAAGGGCGCGCTTGGTACCCATCGAAATATCTGCACCAACCTGTTGAATCTACGCTATGCCGGGATGCGTTCAATGATCCGGCGTGGCGATATTCCCGCGGTAATGAAAGGAGAGAAGCCTGCCCCTGCGCCACCATTGGCGCCGCTCATTTCAGTCCCGTTTTTTCATGCGACGGGCTGCCACTCGACTTTGCTGTCCAACACCGCTGGCGGCAATAAACTTGTGATGATGTATAAGTGGGACCCGGAACGCGCCATGGAATTAATCGAGCGTGAAAAGATAACCTCATTTGGCGGTGTGCCATCAATGGTATGGCAGGTACTGGAATCACCGGAATTCGAAAGTCGGGATCTGTCCAGTATCCAGAGCATTGGTTACGGTGGTGCGCCGGCAGCACCGGAACTGGTGGATCGCATCAAGGAACGATTTCCAAACGTGTCCGCCGGCAATGGTTATGGCCTGACGGAGACGTCATCCATGACATCTTCCAATTCCGGCATCGACTATGAACGCAAGCCAGACAGTGTGGGTGTCGCGGTTGCGGTATGCGATGTCAAGCTGATGGATGCAGATGGCACTGGTGAGGTTGAGCCGGGTGCAATTGGAGAACTGTGGATCAAGGGTCCGAATGTGGTCAAGGGCTACTGGAACAAGCCGGAAGCGACCGAAAATACCTTTACCGATGGCTGGTTACATACAGGCGACCTCGCACGCATCGATGATGAGGGCTTTATTTATATTGTTGATCGTGCCAAGGACATGTTAATCCGTGGTGGTGAAAACGTTTACTGCGTTGAGGTGGAAAATGCGTTGTATGAACATCCGGCGGTGATGGATGCGGCGGTGGTAGGTGTTCCGCACAAGGTGTTGGGCGAAGAGGTGGGGGCCGTGGTCCAGGTTGTCCCGGGGTCCAGGTTGACGAAAGAAGAATTGGCCGCCTTTGTACGCAAGGAACTGGCCGCATTTATGGTACCGCAATATTTTATGCTCATAACCGATCCCTTGCCGCGCAATGCCAATGGCAAGATCTTAAAGCCGGAGGTAAGACAAACGTTGCTCGAATACCTGGGCATGGCCACGTGATTTACCAATGATGGACCTGGTGTTACTCGGAGGTGGCCATAGCCATGTAATCTTACTGCGGATGTTGGGTATGCGCCCCTTACCAGGGTTGCAGGTCACGCTCATCAGTCCCGACGTGCGTTCGGCCTATTCGGGCATGTTGCCTGGCGTTATTGCCGGACACTATTCGCCTGACGATATCCATATCGAGCTTGTGCCACTGTGCCGATTTGCCGGTGCACGATTTATCAAGGCCAACGTGAGCGACATTGATCCTGTCGCGCGACTGGTTCCGGTTCCGGGACGGCCGGACCTGCATTACGATTTGTTGTCGATTGATATCGGGATCACACCGGATTTAAACGAAATTAAAGGTGCAGCGGAGCAAGGTATCGCCGTGAAGCCGATTAACGAGTTCCTGGCGAAGTGGCAGGCATTCGAAACCTCGGTGGCGCGTCGTGTTGGTGTAGTCGGTGCCGGTGCTGGTGGCGTCGAACTGTGTCTTGCGATTCATCATCGACTGACCAACGGGTTGGGGCGCAAGGACCTAGAGATGCATCTTTTCTGCGACGGCCCGGAAGTGCTATCTGGTTATCCGCATCGCGTCCAACAGCAATTTCGGCATCACCTCTCAAAGCGTGGTATTGAGTGTCATACAGGATATCGTGCGGTAAGTTATGAAGACCATACTCTGGTATCCATGACAGGTCAGTCGTGCCAACTTGAGCAGGCTTTCTTTGTGACACAGGCAGCGTCCCAGCCATGGCTGCAGGATACAGGTCTTGAACTGGACGAGGATGGCTTCATCGCCGTTCGCACCAATCTGCTATCGATGAACTTCGACAATGTATTTGCTGTCGGGGACATCGCAAGGGTCATTGATGATCCGCGTCCGAAGGCAGGTGTCTACGCTGTCCGCCAGGGTCCGCCGCTGTACCGGAACATCAGGCGCCTGATAGCAGGTAAGCGCGCGCGACCGTTTTCGCAACAGAAGGATTTCTTGTCGCTCATTACGACAGGCGACAAGTATGCCATCGCAACCCGTAACGGATTGTCGGCGGAGGGACGCTGGGTCTGGCATTGGAAGAACTGGATTGACCATCGCTTTATGAATCGATTCAACCATCTGCCGGCCATGAAAGAGTCACCGGATGATCCGATGCACTGTGGTGGTTGTGGCTCGAAAGTCAGTGGTGACCTGCTACGCGAGGTACTTGCCGGGCTCAATGTAGCGCAATCACAAATGGATGACGCGGCGATTTATGATGTGCCGGCAGGACAGGTCATCCTGCAGACAGTGGATGCGTTCCGCGCATTTATTGATGACCCATACCTGTTTGCCAAAGTTGCTGTGCATCATGCGTTGAGTGACATCTACGCGATGGCGGGTACGCCTGCCAATGCCCTGGCAATCGTTACGCTGCCTTATGCACCGGCGGACAAGACTCGACAGTTATTGACCGAACTGCTGGCCGGGGCACTGGCAGCCCTTGCGTCTGAAGGCGTCGAGTTGGTCGGAGGCCATACCAGTGAAGGTCCGGAGCTTAGCCTTGGATTTTCTGTGACCGGGATCGGTACGCCAGCTACGCTCCTGCATAAAGGGGGTGCCATGGCGGGGGATGTACTGGTTTTGACCAAACCACTGGGAACCGGTGCATTGTTCGCTGCTGATATGCGATCAAAGGCAAAGGGTGCCTGGACCATGGCAGCGCTTGACTCGATGCTGTTGTCCAACCAGGCTGCCATGGCGATATTAAGAGACGCTGGTGCAAACGCCTGTACCGACATCACCGGATTTGGCCTGGGTGGCCACTTGCAGGAAATGCTACTGGCCTCAAGTCAAACGGAAGCGATGATGGGCGCAGCGCTCGAGCTTGACGGATTGCCAATACTCAGTGGCGCGATGGAGGTCATGGCCGGTGGTATTTACAGTGAATTACACGAGGGCAATCGCCGTTCAGTACAGCACCTGAAGAAGGTGCACCATCCCAACTTCGAAATCCTGTTCGATCCACAGACATCCGGCGGTTTGCTTGCAGCCATTCCCTCGACGACTGTCGAGGGTGTCATCGAAGCGTTGATCGGGGCGGGTTATACCAGCGCCGCGCGAGTGGGCGTGGTGGTCAGCGCTGATGTACCGGGAAGCCTGACTTGCCGTTAACCAGAGGGCGCCAGTAGACCATCCTAAACGGGCTCGAATCCTTCGTCGCCTGCTATCCAGGCTTGTTCCAGGTCCAGTTCCCTGGATGAGAAGCCCAGGTAAAAGAGGTAGCGGCAGGGCTCCAGTTGCCAGGTTCGCAAGCCTTCATCGTAATACTTCAGGTCGTCGTCCATGACCTCAATGACCAGCGTTTTGGTTTGGCCCGGAGTGAGCGACACGCGGCCAAATCCCTTTAGTTCCCGTACCGGACGGTGAACTTCCGATTCCTCGTAGCCCAGGTAGAGTTGCACGATGGTAGCGCCCTCCATGCTGCCCGTGTTAGTCACGTCCACGTTGACCTCAAACCCATTGGCATATCGTTCCACAAACAGGTTATCGAGGGAAAATCGTGTATAAGACAGGCCGAAGCCATAGGGAAACGCCGGCTCATCGTGGTTAAAGTCAACGAACTTGTAACCGGGTAGTAGCTCGTGGGTAACATTCAGTGCTTCGACGTCGAACGGGACTAACTGGTCCAGGTTTTCGGGAATCGTGACTGGCAGGCGGCCTGAAGGATTGGTGTCGCCAAACAGGATACTGGCAAGGCCGTGACCACCCTGACACCCGGGGTACCAGGCCATGATCAGCGCATCGACATTGTCGATCCAGCCGTTGACCTGTATGGCGCTACCACCTTCAAGCACCACAACGAGTTTGTCAGCATGAGCGGCTGCGCGCTCAATCAGTGCGATTTGGTGGTCCGGCAATACCAGCGTGGTCCGGTCACCGCCTCGAGCCAGCTCCGAGCCTTCCGCTTCCTGTTGTTGTGTCGGGATGAATTCTCCTTCCTCCCTGTAGGTGAGCCCGACAACGACCACGGTGACGTCATAGTCTGCAAGCGCTGTCAGGTCATCATCGGACTTGAACCATTGCACGTCCCTGGACCGGCAACGGCTGCGAATACCTTCAAGTGGCGTAATGACGTGGGTAGAGGTTACAAAGCTGCTGCCACGATCCCCCAGGTTGGGCCAGTCCGCGAGGTCGCCCACAATGGCGATGGCATTGTCGTCCGGCAGGGGCAAAATCCCGTCTTCATTTTTTAATAGCACCATGGATTTTTCTGCAACTTCCCTGGCCAGCAAGAGGTGCTCCATGCACTCAACCACAGCAGGATCCGGCGTCGGCTGGTTCGCGAGATCAAAGGCGAGCTTCTGGTGCAGGGCACGACCTGCAGCACGATTGATGGTGTCTTCCGACAATTCCCCGGCTTCCATCGCATCAGCCAGGTTCTTGTCAGTGAAGCGATAACCGGACGGCATTTCAATATCCAGCCCGGCATTGAGGGCCGGTGCTACTGAACGAGTACCCAGAAACCAGTCGGACTCAACGAAGCCCCTGAAACCCCAATCGTCCCTTAGAATGTTCGTTAGTAGTTCCGGGTTTTCACCGCAATAGATACTGTTAACCTTGTTGTAGGCACTCATAATAGAGGCCGCACCTGCCTCGATGATGGCACGTTTGAAATGTGGCAGATAGACCTCGTGCAAGGTTCTGGCACTTAAATCGGCGCTCACTTCAAACCGGGTAAATTCTATATTATTGGCCGCGAAGTGTTTCGGGCTGGCCAGGATATGGTTCTGTACACCACTTATAAAAGCCGCTGCCATCGCACCCGTGTGGTAGGTATCTTCCGAATAGGTTTCCTGCGCGCGGCCCCAGCCAGGATGGCGCAGTAGATTCATGGTGGGTGCCAGCAGTACATTGCCACCCCTTGCCTTTGTCTCAAGGCCAATTGCAAGGCCAACCCGGCGCTCGAGTTCCGTATCAAAAGTAGCGGCGCGGGCGATGGCGACGGGGAATGCGGTAGCATTGCCGGCGCGTGTACCCCTCGGTCCATCCACCATTTTGAAAGGCACAATACCGAGGTTTTTATCGCCACCTGCATAATAAAGTCCGTCGACAGGTTCCGGCTGGCGTCCCCTGATTTCATGAATTTTTTGCGCCAGTGTCATCGTGGCCAGCAATTGCGTGACCTGTGTTGCAATAAGGTCATGGTCAGCGGCGAGACCCTTATTGCCGGCATGTAGCCTGTCGTGGTCGAAAGCGAGGACTCTTTCGGAGAACGGGCGAGCATCGGTCATGGCCAGGCTACCAATTGGAAGAAAAGCGATGATACATTAAAGGTTCAAATGAGGAGTAGTAGGTCACATGAGCAACACCGATCACAACGTATATAACTGGAACTATGGCGATATCCTGGATGGCGTGGCGACCGTGGTGCCGTCATCACGACCAGCACTGGTCTTTGGCGATCGTATGGTCACCTGGCAGGAATTTACTCATCGGACCAACAATCTGGCGGCTAACCTGATCAAGGGCGGCGCGGCTGTAGGTGACAAGATTGCGTTTTATATGCGTAATTGCCCGGAATACAGCGAAGGCATTGCGGCGGGGTTCAAGGCAAACCTGACCCACGTCAATGTGAACTATCGCTATATCGAGGACGAACTCGAATACTTGCTGGATAATGCCGATGCTACCGTGTGTATCTACAAGGCGGAGTTTGCACCCCAGGTTGCACATATCCGTGACAAGCTACCCCTGGTCAAGCAATGGGTTGAGGTGGCCGATGGCCATCCTGGCCTCGAGGATGTGTTGTCCTATGAAGAATTGGTTGTAAGCGGCGACGGCTCGCCGGTCGATGTGGACCGTACCACCAACAATATGCTGTTTCTTTACACCGGTGGTACCACTGGTATGCCAAAGGGTGTCATGTGGCGTCACTATGACTTGTGGATGGTTATGGGCGGCGGTGGCAATCCGCGTGCCGGCATACCCGCCTGCATGGACCTTGAAGAACACCTGGCACGGCTGGCGGCGGCACCGGCTGGCCCGGTGAACTTACCATTACCACCACTTATGCACGGTACCGGTCTGTTATCGGCCATTAGCGCCATGACCAATGGCGGCACCTGTATTACTTTGCCATCCCGCAGTTTCGAGCCGGAACTTGCGCTTGAGGCCATCGACAAACATCGAGTGACGGCCGTGACGATTGTTGGTGATGCGTTCGCTCGCCCTATGCTGGAAGTATTGGATGCCCAGCCGGGTAAATATGATATTTCCTCGGTCATGATCATTTCATCGTCCGGCGTGATGTGGACCAAAGACGTGAAAGCCGGATTGTTGCGACACCATGAAAATATGATGCTGGCCGATGGCTTTTCCTCATCCGAAGCGATCGGGCTTGGATCTTCCATAATGACCAGGGATGAAACGGTTGAAGTTGCCAAATTTACACTGGGTCCGTCTTGCAAGGTCTTTACAGAAGACCATCAGGAAGTGGTCCCCGGTTCCGGTGAGCCAGGCATGGTGGCGGTCACCGGTTTTCTGCCGATGGGTTATTACAAGGATCAGGAAAAGACCGACAAGACGTTTAAAACCATCAATGGCGTGCGCTACTCGATACCCGGCGACTGGGTGACGGTAGAAGCTGACGGCAGCCTGACACTCCTGGGGCGTGGCAGTAACTGTATTAATACCGCCGGCGAGAAGGTATATCCCGAAGAAGTGGAAGAAGCGTTAAAAAACCATGAAAGTGTGGTGGACTGCCTGGTGGTAGGAGTCAAGGACGACAAGTGGGGACAATCCATTACCGCTGTCGTACAACTGCATCCTGGTTATGAACTGGAAGAAAATGAACTGAAGGATTTTGCGAAGAAGCAGTTGGCGGCCTACAAGGCGCCCAAACGCATACTGGCGATGGAAAACCTGGAGCGCGCTCCCAACGGCAAGGCCAACTATAAACTCATCAAGGAGTTCGCTGAGTCGTCACTGGGGTTGACTGACCAAGCTGTCTTGTAAGGTAAAAGCCCCCGCGGATCTCACCTTCGACATAACCCCGGGCCTGGTCATTCGGGTAGCGGGCATCAATGGCCGCCTGGACGGCCGGGTCAATGGACTTGCCATGGCAAGTGAGACAGAGCGGCCCGGTCGGCTGCGCTTTCATAAAGCGAAATTCATCTCCCACAATTTCACTGGCAACCAGCACTTGTGGCGATTCTCCTTGAGCGGTTCGTGTGTCGAAGTTTGTGAGGACCTCTTTTGCCCAGTCGTCCGGCCTCGCTGTGCCGGTGTTTCGAGGTTTCAGGCTGACGCGTTTGACGTTCCAGCCGAACTGGGCGGACAGGTCCCGGGCAATTCCTGGCGCAGTCTCGGCACAGACATCAATCGCGTGAACCGGCCCGCCTTCTGCAATGGCCGAGATCAGGGCAGGTTTTAAACGCCCGGCAAACTGTTGGACGATGGCTTGCGCTTGCGGCTCCAGGGCTTGCCGGGAAATTTGTAGTGCCCCTGAAGTTGGTGGCGCGCGGCTACCGACTCTGTTATCGGTGCAGGCAACCAGTGTCATGCAAAAGGAGAATATCAATAACCGGAATCGATCCTGCATGGAATGTCTACCTTTTGTCGCCCGGAGCGCAATTCACTATTCGCAATTGTAATGGCAGGTCATTAGTATTCCTAGCGGAAGAGCGTCGTCCCCGGTGGGGCGCGCGGCCTTCAAAGCCGTTGAGCTGCTGTCAAAGCGGCTGGTGGGTTCGACTCCTACCTCTTCCGCCATCATTCCTGCCAGTTTGATGTGTTAACATCGTACTTCACAGCTGATGAGGAACTATCGATGAAGCTGATCAAGACCTTATTTCTAATCCTGTTGGTTGCACCCGTAACGCCGATCCTGGCTGGCGACGCCGAACAGGCGCAGATGGCTCAGATCCTGATGAATTTGAATCATTACCCTGGGGGTCAGGAGAAGGCGACACTCGAGGCGCTCGCGAACGATGCGTCCCTGAGCGATTCCGAACGAACCATTGCGTCGGCCCTGGCCGGGGTCGAGCATTATCCTGCCGCTAGTGATAAAGAGAAACTGATGGCCATTGCCAGGAGCAATGGTGAAGACCAGCAGGTTCGTGAACTCGCTCGTATCCTGCATGGACTGGAACACCGGGTAAGCGCCGAGGACAAAACCCTACTCTCGACGATTGTATCCGCCCAGGACTAGGTGCCGGTGTCGGGCACCGTAACGGGTTCCAGTGGTCATCCGGTGTTCCATCGCAGATTAAGCCTGGTTCTCAAAGCGGTGCTCGCAATTGAGGCGGCATTTGCCCTGTGGGAGCAGCAGTGGCTGACTGCGGTAATTACCATCGGCATTATCGGTATCACGTTATTTCCGCTGATTACCGCGCGGGGGTTCCGGGTATTTATTCCTGCAGAATTTGAACTGGTGGCGGTCGCATTTATCTTCGCGTCCTTATTCCTCGGTGAAATTTATGGTTATTACACACGCTTTTGGTGGTGGGATATCGCGCTGCATACCACATCCGGGTTGTTGTTGGGTGTCATCGGGTTTCTGTTGGTGCATGTCCTTAACGAAACAGAAGACATTGGACTGCATATGAAACCCGGGTTTGTTGCCTTCTTTGCATTCCTGTTCGCTGTTGGAATCGGCGCATTGTGGGAAATCTTTGAGTTTTGTATGGATCGGCTCCTCGGCCTCAATATGCAAAAGGAGATGTTGGGCGATCCGTCCGGTTTGACAGATACCATGTGGGACTTGATCGTGGATGCGATTGGGGCGCTGGTTATTGCCATGGTTGGTTATGGCTACCTCAAAAAAGCAGGGAATCGTTCATTCCTCGAACGTTGGATCCAGTCCTTTATCCAGGCGAATCCGCGACTGTTCAAAGGGCGCTCATAATATTGTTAATAATCAACCAGATATAGTATTTTTGGCTAGCTGGCGTGTGCCGCTATGATCCTTCGGGCGGGCAAGTGCAATGACCAGGGTGGTCCCTACCAATGGCATTTCAACCAAAGGTTTAGGTATCCCCGAAGCCGGTTTTGGATAGAATATGGAAAAATTATGGATGTGGGAAAGTATATGATTAGAGTAGTGATTGTTGGTCTGGCCTTGCTGATGTCAGCCGGTGTGTTGGCGGACGAGGGAACAGAAGCTCCCCTGGTCAAGGAAGCGACCGCCGCGTTGCAAGCCGGTGACCTTGCGATGGCAAAGCTGAAATTTGAAGCCGCGCTTGGTTACGACCAGCGCGATGCCGCGGCCTATCACGGCCTTGCGCGTATACATCTGGCGCAAGGCGACCTCGATGCCTGTGAAGATGCGATCAAGAAGGGGCAGCGGTATGTATCCCGCCGCGATGACCGGCTACGCCTTGACCTCTACGCCGTCTCGATCGGTCTTGCCAATGCCCGGGATGACTTCAGGGACGCACGCCGGGATTACCGAAGGGCACTTCGGGTGGGCGGTGACGATGAGCATGCAGAAATTCACCTGGCGATGGCCAGAGCCCATATCAAAGCAAAAGAATACGATGACGCGCGTGAATTATTAAATCAGGCAATTGGTATCCCGGGAAAATATCGGGATGAGGCTGCGGCCACCCTGGCCAATATGCAGCTGATCGAGCGTGCCGCTGCGGTTTCTGATTCTGACCTTGTGTATGCTCCCCAGGTAACGCGCGCCCAGGTAGCCAGGTTGCTTTATGACGAGTTGGGCATTGTACAGAAGATGGGGGATACGGCACTCTTGGCAAAGACCGCCGTAGGGGAGACGTCTGACCAGGGCCTCACTGACTATGCTGACCATGCTAACCAGGCGGCCATTGTTGCCGTACACCGAATGGGTGTTCGATCGCTCAATATCAGAAATGGTGCCTTTAAACCCGGGCAGCCAATCAGCCGGCTTGAATTGGCGATTATTGTTGAGGACGTGTTGGCAGTAAAACAGGACATCAGTCGAACCCGGTTCATTGGTACAGAATCACCCTATTCGGATTTGTCTTCCAACAGTACCGGATTTAATGCCGTTATGACCGCAGTAACGAGAGGATTGATGCAGGTAGACCAGTCCGGGGAGATTCGCCCCAATGATCTGGTCTCGGGGGCGGAAACAATCCTGGTGTTGCAGAAACTTGATTCAATATTAGATAAGGCAGTTTAATCATGATTAAAATAATAATCCCATTGGTACTACTTGCGAGTGTTTCTACCGTAAGCCTCGCCGCTGATCTTGCGCAAGGCGTTCTGACTGCCACCGGATTCGGTATTGCGGATGGTTCGAAATTTCCACGCCCCCAGGCGCGACTTATGTCCAAACGCGCGGCGACCGTCGATGCCCAGCGTAACCTGATGGAAACGATTGAAGGTGTTCGCGTCACTGCTGGCACTACCGTTGAAAACATGGTGGTTACCAGCGATAAGGTAGGCACCAGGGTTCAGGGGATGCTACAGGGTGCGTTTATCGTCAATGAAAACACCTACGAGGATGCTGGCAGTTGGGTCACAGAGATGGAACTGGGTGTCTGCGTAAACAAGTCTGCACTCGAGTGTCAACAAAAACCGAGTCTGACCGATATCATACGTGAAGAGATGGCGGCTACACCTCCCGTCAAAGTGTTCGACCCAACCAATGAAATGATTGGTGCTTCATTGACCGCCGATGAAGAAGCTGTTGGAGAGGTTGCTACAGTAAGCGGCGGGTCAACCGAGGCGCCGGCCACAAGCGTGTCCGCTGAATCGCCAGCAGAGCCGGCCACAGGGCTCATTGTGGATGTCAGCGGGCAGGACTTCTCACCGATGCTGGATGTGCGTATAGAAACGGCTGACGGAGCGGAGCTCTATGGTCCGGCGCTGGTACAACTGGAAGACGGAACCGATTGGTTGAACTGGGCGCGCTCCGTCGATGCTGCAAAGCAGATGAGCCAGGTCGTTGGTGACAATCCGCTGGTAGTCGCCGCAAGCGGGCTGTCTGACAGTGACCATATCGTCGTTTCCAATGACCAGGCCATCGCTATATTCAACAGCAATACCAGTGGTTCAAACTTTCTGAAGAAAGGGAAGGTCATCTTTGTTGTTAAATAACATGATCAAGCACGCAGCTTTGGTAGTCGTCCTGGCCAGCGTACCGACAGCGACTTTACTCGTACCACCAGCTGCGAGTGCTGCCGGGTCACGCGATAGCGGGGCCGAATTTGATGCGTTTGAGCAAGCGCTCGAGTCTGACTACCAGCAACTGGATGCTGCCCTCGAGGCTGATTTCCTGGCGCTGGACAAAGCATTGGAGGCAGGGTTTCAGCGTCTTCACCGTGAGGTCGCTGCCGCCTGGGGCGAGGGGGAGGTGGAGCTGCCTTCGAAACACAAGTGGGTGGACTATTCTGAGGATATCAACACGCGGCGAGTTATTGACTTTGAGAAGGGTACGGTGACACTTGAGCGCCTCGTCGATGAAGGTAGTAGTGAAGCGGACGTTGTGGCATCGCTCAATGCTGCGGCCGAGGCTGTTACTTCCGATACATTGAGTGACCTGTCGGAGAAGGACCTGGCGCTTAAATACGCCAAGGAACAGCTGGAACGTGATCAGATTGACTTCGATCCTTATGTTGCTGCGAACGGCGGCGCCGTGGTGGGTTCTCTGGTGAACAATGTTACCAGTGGAGGGCGGCTCGGTAAGACCGTTTCCGAAGCCATGGCAAAGGGGGAGGTGAACGAAGATGGCATCAGGGCTGGAGTCTCGCAGCTCACGAACGGTAAAAAGAAAGTCGGCGTTGAGATACCTTTTAATTTTGGCTTCCAGAGCACGCTGGCATCGCGATACCGCAGCACGGTAGTTCGTCAAGCCCGGGCGCACAACGTTAGTCCGAGTCTCCTGTATGCCGTTATGGAAACCGAAAGCAGTTTCAACCCACGCGCACGCTCTCCGATTCCGGCATTTGGACTAATGCAGCTGGTGCCCAGATCCGGAGGGATGGATGCTTACAACCACGTCTATGGCGAAAAGGTGTTGCTCGACCCCGAGTACTTGTATGACCCGGCACGTAATGTTGAACTCGGTGCTGCTTATCTGAACCTGGTTTACACGCGTTACCTACGGCATATCAAAAATCCCCAGAGCAGGCTTTATTGTACGATCGCGGCCTACAACACAGGGGCTGGTAATGTTGCCAGAACCTTTGCCGGTACTAACAGTGTGCCTGAGGCGGCAAAGGTCATCAATACGATGACGCCAGCGGAAGTCTACGAGTATATGCGTCAGAACCTGCCGTATGAGGAAACTCGTAATTACCTCGAAAAGGTGACCAGGGCGCAAAAGAAATTCAGTAGTCTTGATCATACGGCGGGAGTCAGTTCAGATGCGATTTAGGTTATCTCTGGTCACCGGTTTGTATCTTCTGTCGGCCGCCGTTACCACTTATGCGGGCGATGTCATTGAAGAGTCCCCATCCGGTCACATCAACTGGACACAGGGAGTTATCAGCGCCCAGGGCTATGGTACCTATCCGCAGAATGTGTCTATGCCGGCGCAGCGACGTTTATTGGCACGGCGTGCAGCCATTGTCGACGGCCAACGCAATCTTCTGGAAATGACCAAGGGCGTACGCCTGACCTCCATGACAAAAGTGGTCGATATGATGGTGGAGAACAGCACCACAGCGACCCGCGTTGAAGGATTGATCAAGGGCGCGGTACCTGGCAAGGAGAGTTACCAGAACGACATCTATGTGGTGACCATGACCATGCCGATCGGTGGAAAGTTGTTGCAGGAAGTCTATCAGCCAGCAGAGCTTGCAGTCATCGGGCCACGCAGGAAAACTGCACGCGCTCGTGTGGATCAATTCATCGCGACAAGTCTCGGTCATCTTGTTGGTGCGCTGGTACCGACCGCCAGTGCGACTCAGGGATTTGTCATTCAGGACCAGGCGCAAGCGGATATGGCCAGGCGCATCCTCGAATGGATACAGCGGCAGGAGCCTGCCACCGTGGCCGCTCAATTAGAGGGGTCCATCAATGATTTTGAACGAAATACCAGCTTTTCCGGCCTGCTGATTGATGCGACTGCCGTGCCGCATTTCGAAATGGCGACTGTGCCCAATATTCGGGATGAGGAGGGCAATGTCATTTACCCTAATCAGGATACTTCCTATGATGACATCGTCAATAAGAGAGGCGTAACTTACGATCTGGACTTGCAAGACGCGGTAAGGAACAAACGTGTTGCCACGACCCCTTTTGTGGTCAACGCGCTCAATACTTATAAGAACCTGAATTCCGACCTGGTTATCAGCAAGGAAGATGCGAAGCGAATTGTGAGTAGCCCTGGTACAGCCGGCGCGATGAATAAAACCGGCGTCCTGATCGTCGTTGCAATTTAACTTTCCGGGCGATGTACAAAGCGATTGTCTAAACAGGTTGTGGCCTTCTTCAAGAGATCGTCTATAATCTGTTCATGTCTTCCGAAAATTCAAACCTGTTCCAACACTTACGCCAAATCCTCGCTGACGGGATTGATCCATTGGATCGTGAAGATGAAATCTGGGCAGCCTACGGGCAACGCGTATCGGTTATGGTCCTTGATTCAACCGGATTCTCACGGGTGACCGAACAGTATGGGATACTCCATTTCCTGTCACGACTGGTGTTGTTGCGGGACATCGTAAAACCTGTTCTCGTCGCCAATAATTGCCTGCAGTCAAAATTTGAAGCGGACAATGCATTTGCAATATTTGAAAGTCCTGACGACGCCATCAAGGCAGCGTTCGCTGTGCATCATCAGGTAGAAAATGAGAAGCTGATGTTGACGGAGAATGAACCTTTCAGTGTCTGTGTCGGTATTGGCTACGGTGATATGCTGTATTCTGAAACGCTCGAAGGCTATTTTGGCGAGGAAATGAACCTGGCATCCAAGCTGGGTGAAGACACGGCCGATGGCGGCGAGACGCTGATAACCGAGAACGCGTTCAGTGCCGCATCGCACCAGTTACTGACCGATTTTGAACCACGCCAGATCCACGTGTCTGGACTTGACGTGACCTGCTATCTGGCAAAGCATCCGGGTTCGAATTCCCCTGACGCCTAAGTACGTCCGACTAGGTACCTCGCGGTCGCGTGGTTATGGCGACTTCCGCCTCGGTAAATTCCGCGACTTCATTCTGGCTGGTGCCGCCACTCGCGGTGTCTGTATTCTTGGACTTGATGGCGATACCGCGGGTTTTTACTCCAATC
>JBBDIT010000036.1:17301-20314 GCA_040880285.1 Pseudomonadales bacterium
CGCGGTGTCTGTATTCTTGGACTTGATGGCGATACCGCGGGTTTTTACTCCAATCGCCTGGGCCTGGTCAGTAACAAGATATAAGTCCGGTCCGGCAGCTTCAGTACTGACTTGACCGAGCGGCATGGTGCTGGCGTACAGTACCAGCTTTTCCTTGCCGAACGGCGGGCTGACCTTGAGCTCGAACTGGTCCTGGCCCGTGGGAACCTCAAACATGGTTGCACCGGCGAAATAGTTGTCGCGCCGGTGCTGATTGGGTAGCAATTGCACGTTATTGCCTTGCGAATCAACATAAATCAGCCGCGCATAGAAAGGTTTGTTACCTTGAAGGTAAATCTTCATGGATTCGCCTTCCGTGTAGGTCGCACTGGATGAATTCACCCAGAGATTAACCGCAAGGGGCAAGCGCGGGTCAGACATCATTTGGGTATTATCGACCTTTTGCATGACTTCCTGGCTCGGTAGGACTTCCGCCTTGATCCTGATGGTGTAACAATCGCTGACTTGTGGGTCATCCCACTTTTCGTTCAGAACGTCCAGCACTTTAACTTCAGCCTTATTGAATGCCTCCACGATGTCGTTTTTGAGTTCAAAATTCTCAACGATTGTGGTGCTGCTGATATGAGTTGAACTGAATTCGACAGCCAGTCGTTTAGCGGACTCCAGGGCGACGCGCTCTGTCTGGCGTCTTGATTTATCATCACCCATACAGGATTCGCCGTCGGCCTCGGTGATGGAAGATTGAGCGCCATGGGCGATGGGAGACAATATCGTCAGTATCAACAGGAAAACGGCAGTTCGCATTAGTCGGACACTCCTTGGTATAGATTTCTACAGCATAGCCTAAAGTACAATGATCACACCGGCATCATTAAGAAAGCCATCTGCAATGAGCCCTTCGAGCCGCGCAGAGGAATCCTCGCCGAGGACGATTTCTGTTCTGGTATCACCAAACGTCCGCAAACCCTTAACCACCATCGGACGTTCACCCACGATGGGATGTCGAAGGGCAGTATCGAGATCGCGTGTAAACAGAGACACCAACTGGCCGCGTTCTCTCCTCGCACTCTGGTGGTTTGCATTGGGATAGATAACGCCCGATCGAAGCTTGCGGATTTTTGGTGACATGGACGGAATAAAATTGCTACCACGCGCATCAAGCACCAGGCCGGACGGGCCCTGGTCTTGGGCTTCCACGATGGCAGGGTGGGTTGAAAGCAGGTCCTCAAGAGCAGACAAGCGTGATGACAAACGGTCGATAGCGTCTCGCCAGGGTTGCGGTTGCGCCTGTGCCGGATTGGCCGCCGTGGCAGCCGGGACCAGGTGTCCGATGCCAGTATGGAGGAGCCTGCTAAACACGTCCAGAGTGGGCTTGTGTCTGGCTGTTTGCTGGTTAGTAAATACCTGGCCGTATACGTCCGCTGCGAATTGGCCGCCCAGTGGTGCGGTCACCTGAACGACACAACTACCGTCGTCTTTTGGTTCCCGTTTGACGATTCGTGCGCCTTTAAGTAATCCGTCGACACTACTTTTTATGACATCGCTTTCGACCATCATATTGGAGACCAGCGTGGTACCCTGGACTCGAACTCCTTCAATGGACTCGAGCAGGTTCCTTTGGGCATCGACAACCGCCGCACGGCACGCCAGCAAGCGGCCAGCGGCCGGTGCTGAATCCGGTGGGCGCAGCCCCGCACCTTCCGCCTGGGCTTCTCCGGCGCTCCAGTTGACTCCCGCGTTGGCGCCGATCCATTCCACGTATTCTTCTGCCGCAAGGCTAGCGGAGAACAGGCAGCAGAAGAGGGTGCTCGAGATTAGGCTGATTGTTTTCATGATGACATCCCGCAAGTTAGTAAAGTACGTCGCCCAATACCGTCATGCTTGAAGCCGGTGGTTCAAAGGTGTTGCCGGACGCATTGACCTGGTAGTTCGAGCCGTTCTGCAGATGGAAAGGCTCGTTATTAATGAATCGATTCCCTTCAAATGTTGGTTGCGATTGTCCCTGGATAATCACGCCGCTTGCCATGGCCCCGCTAATCGTACAATTACGAATCACAGGCCGCGCCGCACCAGAAATTGAGATGGCGTTGAATTGGCTGTCCTCCAGTGCGCAGTTGGCGATGAGGGGATTGCCGGCGGTAATCTGCAGCGGAATTCCCGCGCCGGAAACGATAAGGCCATCCAATGAAACCGGTGCGTTGGATTGCAGCACCAGAAACTCGTCGAACCCCTGGCCATCAATATCACTGGCGACGACAGGGGCGGTAGCTGATCCGAACGTGTGAAGCTCCCCCAGGACGGACAGTTTTGCCCGCGGACTGACCGAAATCTCGACTCCTGGACCGATGAACAGGGATGCGCCTGTCTCTATGCGACTGCTGGTGCGTAGATGGTAAGGATTACCGGCGGCGGTCAGTCGTTTGGTGCCGGTAATAACTGCCGGAATCTCAGCGTCCAGTTGAGTCGCTGTACCAAACCGTTCATCGGGTGCCGGAATCGCCTGGATTCGGGTGGGTGAGCTTACATTACCGGCCAGATCCCGCGCCGAGACAAGTACGTGGATCGGCTCAAAGTTGGTAAGGCCGGCGACCATATAGGTTGGGTCGGATGACTCGAAGGTAGCGTTGGCTGGACCAGTTTGGCTTTCCGCGATGGCGATCTGGAATTTTGCGACATCCCGGTCGGAAGGCGGCTGCCACCGCAACTGCACACCGCCATCCCTGGACAAGGCAATGACATCAGTAATCTGCCCCGGGGGGGTGTTATCGACAATCAACAGGCCGTAAGGAGATATCCAACTGGCGGTCTGGCCATAGTCATTCTGCAGCCTGCCGGTGACGACGACGCCATCGAGATCGAGGTCACGACCCAGGCTGATACTGCCCACATATTGACCCGGTGCGGTTTCCTCAAGGTCGATGATACCGATGCCTTCGACCACACCAGCGGCCATCATGCCTGCTTCACCCTCAAGGCCGATTTGAAGCGTGTCCCCGTACTTCAGGTACTGGCC
>JBBDIT010000036.1:20414-24245 GCA_040880285.1 Pseudomonadales bacterium
CTGCTTCACCCTCAAGGCCGATTTGAAGCGTGTCCCCGTACTTCAGGTACTGGCCGACGCCCGAGTGGACAACATTGGTAATGGACGGTTTCTCCCGTTGCGATAGCGCCGCGGGCTCGGGGATCTCTGCCGACAGGGCTCGACCCAGGTCATCGGCGGCGCGATAGAGATTCAGGTCACCATACAGGTGCCGGGCAGCTACCAGCGCATTCATCAGTAGCCCCACTGGTGTCGTGGAAGCGCCCCCAGCATGGCTGCGCCGGACATCCCTGACTTCCCAGATGACCTCTCCGCTTCCAGTAACGAACTTGAGCTCCACGCCGACCGCAATCTGTGCGTAGATGCCGGCAAACGTCTTGTCATAATGGGTGATCTTGCCGTAGATCAAGCCGTCGACACCGAGTGCATTTGCCAGCTCCTGTGTGTCCATATTCGGGATCACTGTCTCGTCAAAGCCGGCAAGTTGTAAGCGGTTGTCAACGTCCTTCCAATGCAACCAGCGATAATTCCTGGTAGCAAAGTGGTTTGCCATGGTCCGGCGTACCACGTCATAGGCGAAATCCGAATCCGTGTTGTTTGAAAACGGCAAAATGGCCACGGTCGTTGGCAGCTTCGCATCGCTTCGACTGGTTTCTTTGGAGGCGCCCGTGCCCATAGCGGGACCGCCCAAAACGGTATTATCGGTCGAGACGGCACAACCGCTGAGCGCCATCAGCAAGACAGGAATCAACAAAGCTGGTTTATTTTTCACGTGTAACCTCATTGCACTAGTTATTCCGATTGTTGTTATAGATAGCCTCGTCATGGGGATGAGGGGAAGGTCCCGTGGGCACAAGGGCCCCGGGTTTCTCGCCATTACCACCAAACAGCCAGGAGCGAGTGAGCTGGTTCGTCAAGTCTGTAATGCTTTGCAAGGCTATATCAGTGGTTACCATAACGGTAGGAAGCTGGCGTAACACTGGTTCACTTGTCTGAAACAAGATTTCCGCCTCAGCAAGCGTGCGGGTCGCCTGTTCAGTCAACCCGGCGGTATTCTGCAAAGTCAGCTGGAGGTTCTCGTCTGTATTGGAAACCAGGCCATCGATGTTCTCAAGACTGACGCGCAGTGCAGCAAGACTCTCATCAACAGACAGCACCATCTTTGGCAGTGAACTTGTGACCTCGGCAAGGCTTGCGGTCATGACTTCAAGGTTTTCGAGGCTGCGATATAAGGTTTGTTGGTTCTCGTTAACACCGCTTGTGATTTCTTCGACGTTGGCGACGATCCGGGTGACCTGTTGCGTGAGCGTTGGCAGGTCAAGTTGCTGCATAAGCGAACTGATGCCGCCGGGTTTTTCCGAGGGAATCAATGCCCCTGGTTCCAGGATGTCGTTGTCTGCACTACCAGGGTGAAGAATCAAACCACTGCCCGTCAGTATGGTGCTTACACCAAGCTCGGTATCTACCAGCAACTTACTACGATAGGTATAGTAGTTTGCATATTCATTGGAAAGTGAAATATCAACGCGGACCGTGCCGTCATCTGTGATGGCCACATCGGTCACGTTGCCGATCAGGACGCCGCGCAGGGTCACTGTTGCGTTAGGGGCTATGCCGTAAGTCTGATCGAGTAATGTATAAAATGGAATACCTTCGTCGGCCTGGAAGCGCTGTACGATGGGTATCAGGAAGCCGATCAGGAACAGTAGCACCGCTCCAATCACAAAGAATCCAACGATACGGTCCTTGGCGCCTACTTCAAACGGAGTATAAGCCGATGATTTCATCTGCTCCTGGCGACTCCTGGTTGTTCTATCAAGGTATAATTCTCGATCGCATAGATTCGGTCAGCACATTCCATCACTACTTCACTGGAAGTTGTCACGATAATCGCCATTGGATTTTGTTGTTGGTATTGGCGTAGCGTATTCATTGTAGCTTGTAATAGCTCGTCTGACATCCCGCCTTCCAGCTCGTCAATCAGGAGTAACCGTGGCCTCGTTACCAGGGCCCTGGCGAGGTTGACCAGGCGTGTTTGTACATCGTTCAGCCGATGCGGGCGCAAATCGTACAACGCTTTGTCGATACCCAGGTCTTCGCAGGTTTGTTCGACTGCCGTATAAATCTCATCGCCAGTCAGATCGGAATGAAACTGGAGGGGCAGCCCTACATTCTGCAGCACACTATAGAGGCTCACCAGCCCATGATCTTCATACACGTAACCAATTTTGTACAAGATTGCGTCCGGCGGACTGGCCAGAAGGTTTACGCCTTCGAGTTCGACGCTCCCGCCCACACCTTTCAGGTAACCCGCAACGCCTTTGAGCAGGCTTGTACCACCGTCGAGCACGTCGGTTTGTATGGCGACGATTTCATCGTCGCGCACATCCAGGTTTACCTCGTCGAACACCAACTGATCCGGGTATTCAATGTGCAGTTTCTTTATGCTGACACTCATTGGGTATAAGCCAATAGTGAAAGGACAATGTTGATAAGAAAGAACGCCATAAGCTGAGAAGTGGTGGAATTAGAAATCGCTTCAGAGACGTCGTCAAAGCTGTCGATTGCTTTGGCACCGAAGTGAATTGAAATAAGGCCGATAGCGGTACCACCGAGTAACGCCTTGACTGCATTGATGGCGACTTCATTCCAGGTAATTTGATTGAGAATACTTGTGAGGAACGCCATAAATTCAACGGTGGGATCGGAAAACCAGATAAACGTATACGCGGCCAGGATGCACACAAAATCAAAGTAGATAAACATCAAAAATAGTGAA
This sequence comes from Pseudomonadales bacterium, assembly GCA_040880285.1. GTDB lineage: Bacteria > Pseudomonadota > Gammaproteobacteria > Pseudomonadales > Azotimanducaceae > JANQJA01. Next base: position 23,173 of record JBBDIT010000036.1, read on the forward strand.
ATTGGAAATGCAAAGAAAACCGGGAGCAGGAACATAAATACAGGATTGATACCAAGGCCATGGAGCACCTGGAACTCCCGGGTCATACGTAGAAACCCTATCTCCGATGTAATTGCAGTGGCTGAACGGGCGATTAGGATTATGCCCGAAATGAGCGGGCCCAGTTCACGAAAGATAATGACGACGAACAGATAGCCGTACTGCTGCGCAAGTACTTGCTGGGGAATGTAATCGAACAGACGGGACATTAGAAGGGCGCCGATAAATATGGCGATCATGCCGTTGATGTAAAGGGCTTTGACCCCCGTGTTATACAACTGGCGCACAAACAGATTGAAAAATATCTGTCGTCGTTTTGGTTTTGCGAGATCTTTGGTTGCGTTGAGTGCAACCGAAATCAGGCCGACGATATCCAGTAGGTAGAGCACAAACTCCCTTGGTATCCGTCCGATGGTTTCGACAATTCGCATCAGTAAACTGCCACTAGTTTGCAAGCTCCATCAGCCAGCGCTCGACTGTCGCGGCACGATCGTCGTCACCTGATGCGGTGAGTACAGTCGATGCCCGTCGAGCCAACGCCCGCGCCTCAGCGTATCGATTTTCCGATTCTGCGTATTGCGCGAGGCGCAACAAAGCATCGGCGATGCCGCGCGGATCCTCCGCCAGTCGATAATAGGCAAGTGCGCGTTCAAATGATGATTTATCGTTGGCGCTGACACCGTGTGAGTAGTAGACGAACGCCCGGTCACCGGCATGATCGGTGGCAGAAGGTTCTAGCAGCTGGATCGCATCATCATTGTCGCCCAAATAGGTTCTGGCGACTGCTGTTTCAAGTGGTGTGCGTGCGTGGCCCAGCGCCCGCTCAAACTCTTCATCGTCGCCGGAGACACGACCAAGAGTCAGGTGCGTGTCATAACCAACCATTGCTTCATCCAGGAATTCGGAAAGAAAGTGGAGCTCCCCGGCATGGCGTGTTGCCGCGACGGTATCATCTGAGGCTAGTGCCAGATGGGCCAGGAGCCTCGTAATGCGCCATTGTCCAGCCAGATCGTCCAGACTCTGGTATCGATCAA
>JBBDIT010000036.1:24345-28184 GCA_040880285.1 Pseudomonadales bacterium
AGCCTCGTAATGCGCCATTGTCCAGCCAGATCGTCCAGACTCTGGTATCGATCAAGGGCCACCTTCAGGGCCTGGTTTGCGTCTTCTACGTTCGAGCGACCAAGGGCGTTCATCGCGTTTTGCTCAAGCGGATGGAACCTGGGCGATACCGGTTCTGATGCTGAATTCGTGCAGCCCATTACCGCAATCAGCACGACAGTGCCGAGGGGGCTAGCCCTCTTCACGCATTTTTTCATTTTCACGTTCCAGTATCCGAAGCAGGGTGGGTAAGCGGTCGACCGTATTAACGTATTTGTTGAGAATCTCGGTTGCACCATGGAGGCCCTGGTGTCGAAGCATAAAACGGAAATTGGCACGTAGGGGGACGAAGTTTTCCTGGTCGAGCAGGCCCTCGAGTAGATCAGTAAATTCGTCGTACTTGCCTTGTTCGAATAATTTCCGCGCGTTCCTTAACTTGATACGCAGGGCAACAGGTGCGATCGCAGAATTAACTGCAAATGCTGTGAATAGCGCCAGGAAGGTTACGATGAAATCACCGACCTTGTCCTTGGCAATGCTGATCCATTCTGCAAGCTCTGTGCTGGTTCTTGCCTGGGAGGTCGTGCGGATCTCCTCTACGTAATCTCTTGCTTCCTTGTTAAAAGGGTCAATCTGCAGCGATTTCCTGAATGCGGCCTCTGCGGCTTCAAGGTCACCTTTGCGATACAGCGCCTCGCCCCTGGCATTGTAAACAATCGCTCTGTCCGGGAATTTTGAAATAGCTCGATCGCTGATCGCCACAGTGGTGTCGTAGTTGCCTGCATCCGTGTTTTTCTGCATGACAATAACCGCCATATTGAGGTTGCGCGTGTACTGCTCAAACTTCTCGTTAATGTCCGCTAAGCGATTACGCGCGAGCGGTAAGTCACGGATCCGCAGGGCGCGATTGAGTACCGCCTCGGCTTCACCATAGCGCTCCAGATTGAATAACGCATCACCGTAGGTAGCGAGCAGCATTGCGTCTGACGGGAACCGCCTTATCGACTCGGCAAGTAAGGACTCTGCCGCTCGGGTTTGTTCATCCTCCATCAGTTTTTGCGCTTCTATTGTGGCGCGACGGGCGGATGAAAATACTTCCTCGTCAAACTCTGCAGCATGGGCCGAATGCAGATTGAGGGTTAGTGAATACAAGGCTAGTAAAAACAACGAGCGGAATGTATGCATAATCAATATAGCCTAGATCGCTACAACAATAAGAACGCCTGCCTTGTTCATTGCTTCAACGGTACTTGCGCTCTGGAGAACTCGCGCCGCATCCTCAGCACGTATGACCAGGTCAGATGGCAGATTTTTGTAGGTATGGAGTGCCTCGATGGTAAATGGTGTGGTGGTGACACGTTGGTTGCGGACTGCATCCTGCAAGTCAAAGTCGTAAGTGACTCCACGCTTGTTTACGATGTCATCATAACTCACCTGGGGGTTGGGGTAGAGAATGTTACCGGCTTCGTCCCTGATCTGGGGAATCGTTGCCAACTCAAAATTTTGAATTTTACTGGCATCGATCAATAAGCCGGAATACTGATTCTGGCGTTCATAATTCCTGAGCGCTTCTACCAATACAGCGTCCACTTCCTTTACATTTCCCTGCCTCATCCACTCGAGGAGCCTGTGGTAGGCATCAGCTTCTTGCTTCGAGCGAATCACGATAGACCCTGAGCGGGAATTTACAGCGGATTCTGCTGCCCGGGCCTGCGGTATCAACATCCCCACAATCCGATTGGTCAGGGAAGGGAAACCTGACCTTAATTCCCAGGCAGTACGCTGTGCCTCAGGCCAGGTAACTTTGAGGAACTCACCGGCCATTGGTATGGCCATGGTGACCGTGTGAATTTCATTTTGGTAGTGCTCATGGATCACCCGGGCACCTTTAACAATACCTTCGATTTTGGTCGCCGTCTCGCGACTGTCCTGCATCGCCTGGTCTGCCCGCAGCACCGAGGTAATGCGCACGCCTTTGGTGATTTCAAGGAGGTTACGTTGGGCATCAACGATGGCAGCGCGTCGTGACAGCAGGCGACGCTGGGCATCGGTCTGTTCCGGCCGCGCCGTACCGTAGCCGTGGGCATAGACAAAGCCCTGGGTCCAATTCATACCACCGCCGGATTTCTCGACAACGACATCCCGGGCAAGGGTCCCGGCAGTAAAAGAGGCCACCGGCAGGGCCAGGCTCAAGATGATTAAAAATCGTACCGGTATCGTCGATTTGCGCATTGGCCGGAAAGCGTCCATGAGATAATTGAGAGTTTCATTCTATACCAAATATAGATGGTGCTCATGCTGGCAAAAGTCTCACTTTTTCAGCATCATATGCGCCATGGCCATCTTTCCCGCTCGTGTGTTAATGGCGTGCTTTCTCGCGATGGTGCTGCATCTCGATGCCGATGCCGCGTCAAGGGGTCTCATCGTTAATCTGCGCACCTCCGAGTCAGTCGACGCACCGATTGCAGACGTGGTGGAACTCTATGCCGACAGCTATGCCCTGGTTATCGGCATTGATGAATACAACAACGGCTGGCCTAAACTCAGCAATGCAATCAAGGATGCGGAACTGATTGCATCGCAACTGGAGGCCAAGGGATTTAACGTCGAACTGCACAAGAATCTGGCGTCTTCGGAATTGAGCGGCGTCTTCAAACGTTTTTTTATCCTCAAGGGAGACAATCCAAACGCCCGCTTGTTCATCTGGTTTGCGGGCCATGGAGCCACCGTCGATGGCGAGGGTTACCTGATACCGGCTGATGCGCCAACTCCCAACACCAACAGGTCAGAGTTCAAGTTTGCGTCGGTTGCGCTGCGCGATTTTGGTACCTACATGCGCCAGGCAGTTTCCAAACACGTCTATGCGGTATTCGATTCCTGCTTTGCCGGAACCGTATTCTCATCCCAGCGTGCACTGCCACCAGCAGCGATTACCCGGGCAACCACCATGCCAGTGCGTCAATTCCTGACTTCTGGTGACGTGGACCAGACCGTATCCGATGACGGTACGTTTCGGGAATTGTTCATTCGTTCCATCAATGGTGATGAACGTGCCGATGCGAACGGTGATGGTTATGTGACAGCCAGTGAGTTGGGTATGTTCCTTGGAGACCGGGTCACGAATCTTACACAGTCGTTGCAGACTCCTCGCTATGGAAAATTACGCGACAAGAACTTCGATCGAGGCGACTTTGTTTTTATCTTGCCGGAAGGTGCTGTAGCGAACTCGCTACCCAATGCGCCTGTCCCGGGCCCAGGCCGGAACGCAGAAATCGCATTCTGGAATTCGATCAAAGATAGTGACAGTGCCGGCCAGTTTGAGGCTTACCTCAAGCAGTACCCTGACGGTACCTTTGCATCGCTCGCGATGGTGAGAAAGTCCGAGTTGGAACGTAAGCTGGTGGCCTCACGCGCCAGGGCCGAGGCCGAGAAGATCTTCAAAGTTGAATTTATCGACCAGGACATGCAGGCATCGGGCGTTGCGAACATTCGGGAAACCCCTTTTCCTACCGCGTCGCGTGTAGGCCAACTCGAGGAAGGTGCATTTGTGTGGGCAGTAGGGGAATCCACTACGCCAGGTGGTACCTGGTATAAGGTGGCCCGTGACGGAGTCGAACTGGGATTTGTCTATGGCCCCTTGCTCGCCTCTGTTGGTTCGAACGCGACCGTGGTTGATGTAGTGCCGCTGCCGATGGAAGCGCCCAAAGTCATCGCGTCCGAACCTGTACCGGCGGCACCCCGGACTGCCGAGGAGCAACTGTCCTTCCTGGTTGAGGACTTGCTTCAGGATGTCAAACCGGCTGAAACGACAATTTTGGATC
>JBBDIT010000037.1:0-4214 GCA_040880285.1 Pseudomonadales bacterium
GGCTTACCAGCTGTTGGTGGACGAATCCCTGGTTGAGAAGAGGCGAGGTCTTGGTATGTATGTAGGTGAAGGTGCGACCGACAGACTCCTGCAAGGAGAACGCGACCGATTCTTGCTCGAGGAGTGGCCGCTGGTTTGTGAACGCATCGAGCGACTCGGTTTGTCGGTTGACGATCTTATCACCGGTCATAAAGGAGGTGCCGGTCATGACTGAAATTGTGCGCGCGCAAGGGCTAACCAAACGCTATGGCGACTTCACCGCTCTTTCCAATGTCGATTTTTCTGTCGAACCCGGTGCGATCGTTGGCCTGATTGGTCCTAACGGCGCCGGTAAAACCACGACGCTCAAAGCGGTACTGGGACTGACGAATTTCGAGGGAGAACTCACCGTGATGGGTCAGGACCCACGCCATGGCCGTCACAAGATCATGGAAAACGTCTGTTTTGTTGCCGATGTGGGAATTTTGCCGCGCTGGATGCGCGTGCACCAGTTGATCGATTATGTCGAAGAAGTGCATCCGCGATTTTCGCGGGAGAAAGCAGAATCGCTACTGGCTGGTACGGAGATCAAAACCACCAGCAAGATTCGACAATTGTCCAGGGGCATGGTGACGCAGCTGCACCTGGCGGTGGTGATGGCGATTGACGTGGACTTGCTGGTGCTCGACGAGCCGACTCTTGGCCTTGACATCCTGTATCGAAAATCCTTCTACGATCATTTGCTAAACGATTATTTTGATCATGAGACCAGCATCATCATCAGTACCCATCAGGTTGAAGAAGTCGAATCCCTGCTGACTCACTTGTTGTTCATCAACGACGGTAAAATTGTGCTGGACTTACCAATGGATGCCTTGTCGGAACACTATACGGACCTGCTGGTGGCACCAGGGGAGGTCGAAGCGGCGATGAAGCTTGGCCCCATCTATGTCCGCGACCTGCTGGGCAAGAAGCGAATGATGTTTGAAGGCGTCGACAAGTTAGCGCTTTCCGGGCTCGGTGAAATACAGGTACCCAGCGTCACTGACCTGTTCGTTGCCAAGATGCAAAGGGGGGAATCATGAACCAGCTTGAGCGAAAAAAATCTCCGGCAGTAATGTTCCGATTGCTCAAGCGCGAATGCCAGGAGCATCGCGGTACCTTCATCTATGTACCGCTGGGGATTACTGCCTTTTTGCTCGCGGTCATGGTGTTCGTGCTGCTGTCAATCCACTTCGGTGCCGATACGCTGCACATCAATGTAACCACCGATCGTAGTGACGGCGTGGGAGTAACGGAAAAGTCGGTGGTTCTTGGCGGCTATTGGGAAGAGCGTCTGCGAGCATTTGCGGCCATGTCGCCGTCAAAGCGCGAATCGGAACTTGCCAGGGTCCAGGTTGCCGCCAGCAGTCCACTTTTCCTGTCGCTCTGGTTAGTGATCGCCTTTTATTTGCTGGGTAGCCTTTATGATGATCGCAAGGATCGGAGCATTTTGTTCTGGAAATCCATGCCGGTCAGTGATGCCATGACCGTCGCATCAAAATTGTTGGCCGGATTGATTGTCGCGCCGTTGATTTACTTTCTGTGTTCCGCGTTGTTACATCTCTGCCTGCTGACCGCCTCCAGTCTTAGTGCATTATCCTATGACTTTGAGGTGTCCGGGACCCTGTGGCAATCGGCAAATGTGTTGGGTAACTGGCTAACGATGGCGGGATTTCACTTGCTGACGGTGGTCTGGTGCCTGCCGTTTTATGCATGGCTCCTGTTCACGTCCGCCTGGGCGAGAAGTGTACCGCTCGCCATCGCGCTCGCAGGGCCTATCGCAGTCGGTTTTATCGATTATTTCTTGATTCCTGGCAACGTGATTGGCGCATGGATCGTCGAGCATTCATCACCACTCGGTTACCGGGAGGAGCTTGGGCGTGATCTGATGGTGGCCAGCGCGCGCATGATTTCCGTTGAGTTAATCGTCAGTCTCGCCATTGCGGCGGGACTGATTGGCGGGGCTGTTTACCTGAGGAGGCGGGCCGATGAAATTTAGTAGATCCGGCGTCTGGCTGATTAGCATCGTCATCGTGCTGTTGCTGCAAGGTTGTGTGCGGGTCGATATCGGTGAACATGCACCAACGCTTGGCGATCAACTGTTGGACTTGTATGAGGCGCGTGAACTGGGCGCCATCACCGAGGCTGAATTTGAACGCCTGCGTCGACGGCTGGTTAGTTCAATTTGAGCCGAACCGTCACATTGCGGCCGGTCACCCTGTAAAGTCCTGTGCCTCCTGGACTAGAATAAGCTGACGACTGTCATCAGGAACCGCGCCGTGACCTTACTGATTCTTGCTTGTCTCGCATTCCTCATTACCCACCTGGGTGTCTCCAGTACTTCATTGCGAAGTGTCCTGGTCGACGTGATGGGCCGTTCTGCTTATCTTGGTTTTTACTCCGTGATGGCGGGCGTAACCCTTGGATTTATGATCTATGCATACAGCCAGGTATCCCATGTGGACTTTATCTGGACACCCTCAAAACCGCTTGATGCCCTGGCCCGGGCCATCATGCCGTTTGCCTTTATATTCGTGGTGAGCGGTGTACTTGCGCCCAATCCTACCGCGGTTATGCAGGACAAAGCGGTGGGCAGGGATCTGGCAGCTATTTTAAAGATCACACGCCACCCGGTGCAGTGGGGCATTTTGTTATGGGCGATTACCCACCTGGGTGCCAACGGGGATGTCGCCTCGATCATTTTCTTTGGCACCTTCGCGCTCTTGTCCGGTGGCGGTATGGTTGCGCTGGATGCCAAATTCAGGCGGCGCCAGGAGCCAGAGTGGCAGGCGTTCTTTGCAAAAACCTCCTATTGGCCGTTTGGTGCCATCATCAGTGGCAGGAATACGCTTGGCATCAAAGAACTGGACTGGATAGCCATTGTGGTGGGTGTGATTCTGTACGTGCTGATGTACGCCTATCACACGTGGGTGGCTGGTGTACCGCTCATCTGATTTGTGCTCAAATGTCATAAATCTTGTGAATTTTCGGCTATTCCTCTTTCAAACCAGAACTATACAATAGTGGGATACCGCCTGTTTAAATATTGGATGGAGAACCCTGTGTCATGAAAACCTATCGACAAGTAGAAGAACAACCACAAGAAATCCGGTATTTTGATACCGAAGCGGAAATGGACCCGGAAGTCGTTGAAGAAATTGCCGAGATGTTCAAAACGCCGCTTATTGGCAGCTACAACTGGGACTACTCCATCCCCGAAACCCGAATCAAGAAGCTGTACAACCTGGGCAAGGAGCTGAACTGGAACGTCGAAACCGATCTCGATTGGGAGAACGGTATGATTTCAAAAGACGAGTTCCCGGTAGACGAACAATACAACCCGTACGTCGGCTTCAAGCCTTATGATGACCTGACCCACGAGCAGAAAGTGGAATTTTCCTGGCACCGTGCCGGCCTTTCCGCCAGCGGCATGCTCCATGGAGAACAGGGTGCGCTCCTGGTTGCGGCACAATTGGCAAGTTGTGCACCTTCCTATGAGGCAAAGCTGTACGCGGCGTCACAGACGTTTGATGAGGCGCGGCATGTTGAGTTTTTCAACAAGTTCATCCAGAAACAGGTGGGTATTATGTATCCGGTGGGTGCCGGGCTAAAAAGTTTGCTGGACAAGGTACTGACCGACGAACGCTGGGATCTCAAGTTTATCGGTATGCAGGTAATCATTGAGGGGCTTGCACTGGCGGCGTTCAATACGGCCAAGATGCAAAGCAATATCCCGGTTCACAAAAATGGCCTGCACTTTGTTATTCGCGACGAGGCGCGGCATGTGACTTTCGGTATCAATTACCTGGAAGAATACATCAAGACATTATCGAAGGAAGAAAGAGAAGAGCGTGCACTGTTTGCATTTCAGGCGGCTACCGGCATGGGTGGTTCGCGCGGTAACCAGACCCGATTCTATGAGCGATATGGCTGGAATCGTGACGAGGTCAAGGAACATTTGCGCCAGAGCCAGTTGGACCGTTCCAGCAGCGAATTCCGTACGCAATTGTTTGGCCGCATTATGCCGAACCTCAAACGCATCGGTCTTTTGACGGACAGCGTCAAACCCATGTGGGAGGCGCTGGGTGTACTCGACCTGCAGGATCTGCCGAGTGATGGCCGGATCAATTGGGATGAGATGTCCAAGCCGCTGGTCTACGAGGAGATTGCTGACTCGGTGGTCAAGGTACCCG
>JBBDIT010000038.1:0-2510 GCA_040880285.1 Pseudomonadales bacterium
CGCGCTTGAAGCCTTGTCCCGACAATTAAAGTCCGGGCATAACGTCAATGCACACATAGCACAAGTGGGTGAAACCAGAACACTGTAACAGGTTGTTCCGGACGAATTCGACTCAGGCCTGCAGTTCAAATCCTTCGTAGTCATTGGCCGCTATCTCGTCACATTTATTGCGATAGCGGCCGACACCGCCGACATAGGGCATGAAGATTCGCGGCTTGCCAGGAATGTTGGCGCCCAGGTACCACGAATTACAGGACGGCGCCGTGAGCATGGTACCATCAGCCACCTTGTTGACATGCGCAACCCAACGATCCTCCGCCGTGGCAGTCGCTTCAATGGAACGGAGTTGGCGTTCATCCATATGGGAAATACAATCGGCAATCCAGTCCACGTGTTGTTCGATGGACACCATCATATTGCTAAGCACCGACGGACTTCCGGGACCCGTAATAGTGAACAGGTTGGGAAAACCATGAATCTGTAATCCCAGATAACTCCTCGGCCCGGCTTCCCATTTTTCACGCAGGCTATGACCACCCCGGCCCCTGATATCAACTCGGAGCAGGGCTCCGGTCATGGCATCAAACCCGGTGGCATACACCAGATGGTCAAACTCAAAGGAGCCCTGGGCCGTCTCAACGCCATTTTTAGTGATACGTTCAATGCCACCACGCCTCAAGTCTACCAGCGTGACATTGTCTCGATTAAAGGTTTCATAGTAATCCGAATCAATGACCGGTCGCTTGCAACCAATAGGATAACCACGCGGCATAAGTCCCTCGGCGGTAACCGGGTCTTTGACGATCCGACTGACCTGTTCCCGGTACATCTGACAAGCCAATTCATTCGCAGCCAGGTCCATACCGATATCGACATACTGCCTGACTGCTGCAAATCCATGCTGGTCCAGTGCGGCCATTCGTTCTTCTTCCGTGGTATCGAGAATAGTGGCCGTTGGCATGGCCATGTCGGCGCCACCAAACCCGAATCCGTAGCCGACAATACCGGCTTGCGATTGGCGCTGCGTCTGCCGGATTTCAGGATAGTTGGCCCTGGCTTTCTCAAGAAATTCTCGCGACAGCGGTCGATTGTTGGCAGGCATGGTGTAGTTAGGCGTGCGCTGGAACACAGTGACGTGCTGCGCCTGCCTCGCAATTTCCGGAATCGCCTGGATACCTGACGAACCTGTACCGATTATGCCGACGGTTTTAAAGGAAAAATCGACACCATTGTGGGGCCACTTGCCGGTGTGGTAGACCGGTCCATCAAAGTCGTGAGCGCCCTTAATTTCTGGTGTATTGGGTACTGACAGACAACCGGTCGCCATGATGCAAAAACGAGCGTCATACACGGCGCCTGATTCTGTGGTGACGCGATAACGATGGGACGCATCGTCAAAGTGGGCGGAGACAACCCGTGTGTCGAATTGAATGTCATCCCGCAAGTGGAACTTATCGGCCACATGGCGCGCATAGTCGAGAATTTCAGGTTGCGCCGCCATTACTTCGGTCCAATCCCATTCCTGCTGAAGTTCATCGGAGAAGCTATAGGAATATTCCATACTGGGCACATCACATCGCGCACCAGGGTAACGATTCCAGTACCAGGTACCACCAACGTCCTTGCCGGCTTCGAGCACACGGACACCAAGGCCGAGTGCACGCAATCGATACAACATATACATGCCGGAGAAACCGGCGCCGACGATGATGGCATCGAGTTCGGTCACTGTGGAATCACTACTGCTCACTATCCTGCTCCTCTTTGCGATAACGTGCGAACCAGGCAAGGATATTGTCAACCTTGGCGATCAGCCGTGACGGACGCCCTGCAATGCCATGGGGTGAGTCCGGCACCCTGACCATCACCGTATCGATACCGCGTAGCTTCAGTGCCTGGTAATATTGTTCGGTTTCCGAGATAGGGGTTCGACGATCTGACTCACCGGTTAGTAACATGGTTGGTGTCGTAACATTGCCCACCAGCGACAGGGGTGATCGCTTCCAGTAGTGCTCGAGATGATCCCAGGGCATTCCCGGGAACTGGTGATAGATTTGTCCGACAGAAGAATCGGCAGTCAGTGTTTTACTCACCCAGTTGATGACCGGCTTGGCTGCCACCGCCGCATTGAACCGGTCCGTCAAACCGATGGCGTAGGCTGTACTGATGCCGCCAGCGGAACCGCCAGTAATAAACAGGTTTTCCGGATCGATAAATCCTTTTGCAATCATGGCATCGACGCCGGACATATGGTCTGCAAAGTCCTCTTCACTGGCGTACTTGTACTGCAATAGTAGTGCAAAGTCTTCGCCATAGGATGTACTACCACGATGGTTGTCGTAAAAGACGACATAGCCCTCGGCTGCCATCAACTGCAGCTCGGCTGAAAAGTAGGGTCCGTATGCGGAGTGCGGACCACCATGAATTTCGAGAATCAGTGGATAGGATTTTCCAGGATCAAATTCTGGAGGCGTGACATACCAACCCTGGATCTCAATGCCATCAAACGA
>JBBDIT010000038.1:2610-14959 GCA_040880285.1 Pseudomonadales bacterium
TCACTGACCGATGCATCCAGATTCCCGGTCAATAACTGCCATTGACCAGGTGAACCTGGCCTCTCGGCATCCATCACCGAAAGGCGACTATTTGTATAAGCAAGTGGTCGCCGCTTTTCTACCGTAAACGCAATTCGTTTGCCATCCGGTGAATAAACGGGATTTCTCTCTGCACCCGGCTCACTGGTAACGGCGGTCAGTTTGGCAGTTTCGATATCGACCTTGAAAAGGTCGGCCTCGTCGGATTCGAGTTCCCAGTCGTCATGCCGATTGGCAGAAAATAGAATATGGCTACTGTCCGGCGCCCATGACAAGGGGCCATCGTGGTTGAAATTACCCCGCGTCAATTGCCTGGGTGTGCCGCCGTCCGAGGGCACGATAAATACATGGCGGTAGGAAGGTTCAACAATTCCGCGACCATCAAACTGATAACGCACCGAATCAATTACCCGCACCGGCGCGGACCATTTGGCGCCTTCAGGTTTCGCTCTCGGTTTCGCAATCGGTTTTGTCGCTGCGGGCACGTTCATGGTAAACGCCAGCCAGTGGCCGTCCGGCGACCAGCCCAGCGATCCCGGAGCATCGCGCACGTTAGTCACGAGAGCCGTTTGGCCCGTGTCCATCCAACGTACATAAATCTGCGTACTACCACCCTCGTTCGACAGAAACGCAATTCGATCGCCCGTCGGGGACCACCTGGGTGAGTCGTATCTTGTGGTGCCCGAATAAAGGGGCCTGTGACTGTCGCCCTCGATTCCAACCTGCCACAGGTTGGCACGAGTAGTATCAGTCATGATGTCATTGGCACGTCGTACGTAGATCACACTCCGGCCGTCCGGTGCCACCTGTGGATCATCAGCGTACTCAAGCTCGAACACATCCAGGGCAGAGAAGCGATGACTCGAATCCGAATCAGGTCCCGACGCAAAACTGTGCAGTGCGGCGAGGGGCATACCAAGCCACATCAATAGGATAAAACAGGATTTCATTCGAGGGCTCTTGTTCGGCTACTAATTCAGCCCTAACCATACTATCTCAGCAGGCGTGACGCCACGCCAGGCTAATCGAGGCTAACGCGTCGAGCCTCGAAATCAGTTTCAGGAACATCATAATCAAGCCCGGCAACGATCCTGTTCAATTCCACCTGCTCCGGGCTCAATACCACTGCGGGACCTTTATCTTCCTTGATACCGGCTTTTGCCCTGGCACGTGCGATATATTCTTTCGTGGCGGCATCCACCAATTCTTTCATTGCCATAAAAGCCTTTTCAACCTCGGCCGGTTTGCGAACCCAGGTTTCCACATAGAGCCCCACCTTCGGGTCAATCTTGGCCTTATATTCACGCTTACCGCCCAGGGCATTGAAGTCGTCACACCACTCTTTGGGTGCTTCGTGGGTCAGTTTGAATATGAGGTCGATGTAGGGTGAACTCAGAATCTTTGGCGGTCTCATCTCATCGATACCGCAAATCTTGATGTCGCTAATGCCTTCCATACCCATCTCTTCTACCTTGCTTCGATGCCGTGCAGCTTACGCCCCTGACCTTAATTAACAAGTAATATTAGCAAGGAATATTAGCAGTAAAGCGTGTCAGTCATCCGCAACGCGCTTGAGTTCCTGCAACTCATCGTTCGACCAGATTTTACGCCGGAAACGCGGGTTCTTGGAGGACATATCGATGTTATAGAGGGAGTCAGAAAGGAGAACGGGGAGCCCAAGGATTTCGCACAGGTTTCGCGCTAACCATTTTTCAATTTTGAGGACAACCATTTTTCGCCGCAGCCTACCCTGCACATCCCGGTTCAGTACCGTTGGTAAGGTGTTGAGCGTCAGGATTTCATCGATGGCAGTATTGGCCATCTTTTCCCGGCCCTCATCGCTGGCATAAAAGTGAGAGACGGCAAATACCAGCTTACCAGGCCGGATTTGTTTCAAAAACTGGCAGGATTTGACCACCGTGGAACCGGTCCTGACCATATCGTCGAACAGCACCACATCATGACCGTGGATCTCATCGAACGTCGACTCACTCTGTGCGTGCAGTTTAATGTCGACCTGACGCTCTCCGGTTCTTTCCTTGTCCAGCAGGATGAACCTGGCTTTGGGCAGTTCAAGTCGTTTATACATCTCCTTGACGAAATCCCGGGCACCCTGGTCCGGGGCACACAAGGCCAGCCCTTCCCCTTGCGGCCCGTAATTTACGATATCCGAGTTTTTCAGGTAATCGACGTAAATCTCGTAGGGAATCAGGTTGTGAAACCGATTGTCAAAGACGTCGGAAAACATCTTTTGTACCGAATAGGAGTGGTTATGTACCGTCAAGACCCGGTCCACTCCCGCAAGTTTGAGCATCTCGGCATACAGGCGCGCCGTAAAGGGCTGGCCGTCGAATTTTTTCAGATCCTCCTCGTCCCGCGGGCCAGTGGTCTCACCGAGTTCACTCCTCGGCCCACGGTCCTGGGCACTGTAGAAAAGGTCAGGCTCGACCAGCATGACCTCGGTAGCACCATTCTCCTTGGCTGCTCGAGCAATCAACAGCGTCCGCATGGCAAGGTTCTGGCGACTCACATAACCATTGGCAGTGCTGACAATCACGACCGTTTTGCCTGCCAGCTTGTTACCAATGCGGCCGTAGTCATTTTCGTCGGAAATAAAGCGAGGGCAGAATTCGGAGTTTGCGAACGTCTTGATACTGATCAGGTCAGCAATATCCTCTGTCTGGCCGACACCATAGGCAAGATCAATCGCGAATGGATCATCCGAGAAGTTGCCAACGATTAGTACTTCAGATCGTTTCGATTGCTCGTTCACAAAGCATGTTCCTGGCGCATTCCCGGACCCAGAAGCGGTGCGACAAATAAACCATCTTTGGCTTCAATTGGCAACGTCAAATCGCTTTTGAATAGCTCTGGGCCTGTAAAGTCGGATTCAGGTGCCGGTCAAATGCCATGCAGATATTACGGATGAGGAGCCTGCCAACGGGATTCACCCGGATCGCCTCATCATCGATTATAAGCAGTTGGTCTGACTCCATTGCCCGCAACCGGGCCAGTTCCTCGCTGAAGTATTCCGTAAAGACGATGCCATAGCGGTTTTCTATATCCGCGTATTGCAGTTCGAACTGACAGATGAGTGCCATGATCACGGCCTTGCGAATCAAGTCATCTTCATCAATCAGGATGCCTCGCTCTATAGGTAGCTCGTCACGCGACAGTGCCTGTTCATAGGCTTCCATTGACTTGGTATTCTGGCTATAGCAGTTGCCCACCTGACTGATCGATGTAATCCCCATGGCTACCATGTCGCAATCGGCGAAGGTTGAATAACCCTGGAAATTGCGGTGCAAAGTGCCCGCTACCTGGGCGATTGCAAGTTCATCAGTGGGTTTGGCGAAGTGATCCATGCCGATATAGACATACCCGGCATCGGTCAACATTTCGATACAGGCTTTCAGGATCAACAGTTTCTGGTCGGCACTGGGCAAGTCGACGACGTTGATGCGTTGTTGTGGGGTGAATCGATCCGGCAAGTGTGCATAGTTATAGATAGAGATCCGATCCGGCGAGAGTTCAATCACCTGCCTGAGGGTATTGGCGATGGTGGCAAGCGTCTGGTGCGGCAGTCCATAGATCAAATCGACGCTGACGGAACGAAAATCCGCTGCCCGCGCGGCATCGATGACTTCTTTGGTAGATTCATAAGACTGGACGCGATTGACGGCCTTCTGCACTTCCGGTTCAAAATCCTGGATACCGAGAGACAATCGGTTAAAGCCTGCTTGCCTGAGTTGGCCGACCCGTCTTGCATCCACCGTGCGTGGATCAATCTCAATCCCGTACTCACCCCCGGCATCGCTTACAAGATCAAATCGATTCCGGATAGTGTCCATCAGGTCGAATATCTGGTCATCGTCGAGGAATGTCGGTGTCCCTCCGCCCCAATGCAACTGGGAAACGCTGCGGCCGATAAAATACCGGGCCTGCAAATCGATCTCGCGTTTCAGGAACTCCAGGTATCGAACTCCTTTCTCCTTATCCCTGGTTACGATTTTGGAACAGGCGCAGTAATAACAGAGTTTGCTGCAAAACGGGATGTGGAAATAAAGTGACAGTGGTCGATCACTCCGGTCAGAGTCTTCGATCGCCTCTTCGTATTGGGCCTGATTGAAGTCTGAGAACTGCAGTGCAGTTGGGTAAGACGTATAACGCGGACCGTTCACGTTGTATCTTCTGATCAGATTCAGGTCTACCGAGGACATGGCGTAATCCACAACTTCAAGGTGAATCTGGAGTGTAGCCAGATGCCAGTAAAACAGCCTTGACGTGAGTCAAGGCTTCTTACGAACCCCGCGTCCAGTCAAGCGCCCGCATACTCCTTCGCCAGGCGCTTGGCCTGCTTTTTCGACACACCACCCAGTACAACCATGGCATGGCGAACCCGTGCCCGGCACATATCGGGCCCCAGAAGGGCCATAGAGTCGAACAGGGGCGGCGATACCGGTTTGCCGGTAATGGCGACAAAGATGGGTGCCAAAACGTCGCGAATCTTGAGGTCCAGCTTCGCTGCAAGCGCAATAAATAATTGATTGATCGACTCCCGGTCCCAACTAATCAAGGCTTCCAGGTCCCAGAGCACAAACTGCAGCACCTTGAGCGTGTCTTCCTTGTCCGTATTACGGAATTCGAAATCCGTCGCTGCGACCTCTGGCAACCCCTCGAACAGGAAACTCGCCATGGGCGCGATCTCCGAAAAGACGTCCACCCGCTCCTTGACCAATGGAATCACCTTCAGCAAATTATCGCGATTATAAGCCCAGGCACTGATGCGATCCGCTATCGCCTCGTCGTCCAGGTTCTCCCGAATCCAACGGCCATTGAGCCACTTGAGCTTCTCCACATCGAATACCGGGGCACCCAATGAGATCCGGTCTATATCGAAGTGGGCAATCATCTCTTCCAGTGAAAATTTCTCTTCTCCGTCAGGCATACTCCACCCCAACATGCCGAGGTAGTTAAGCAGGGCTTCCGGCAAAAAGCCCATGCGTTCATAAAACCGGATACTGGTGGGGTTCTTGCGCTTGCTCAACTTGCTTTTATCGGGATTACGTAAAAGCGGCATATGGATCAGTTCCGGCAGATCCCAACCGAAGTACTCATACAAAAGGATGTGCTTGGGAGCGGAATTGATCCACTCTTCCCCTCGAATAATGTGTGTGATCTCCATCAGGTGATCATCGACCACAACCGCCAGGTGATACGTCGGGTTACCGTCGGATTTCAGCAACACCTGCATGTCCACCTGTGACCAGTCGATTGCTATCTGGCCACGCAACTTGTCCTGGACGATACAGGTACCTGTTTGCGGCACCTTCATGCGCACAACGCTGGGCTCGCCACCGGCCAATCTCGCCTGGACCTCAGCTTTTGCAAGCGAAATGCAATGGCCGTCATACCTGCCGGTTTCGCCTCGCCTGATCTGCCCTGCCCGCATTTCGTCCAGCCGCTCGGCGGTACAAAAGCAGTGAAACGCGTGCCCGGCCTCGAGTAGTTGCTCTATGTGGTCCCGGTAAATCGCGATTCGCTCACTCTGACGGTAGGGCCCATAGGGGCCGGGCTTGTCAGGTCCCTCGTCCCATTGGAGCCCAAGCCACCGGAGCGCATCGAGAATGTGAGTTTCAGCGTCCGCCGTACTCCGTGCCGCGTCGGTATCCTCGATTCGGAGAATGAATTGGCCACCGTGCTGGCGCGCCAGGCACTGGCAAAATAGCGCCATATAGGCGGTACCGACATGGGGATCGCCTGTCGGTGACGGTGCAACTCTGGTTCTTACAGTCATAGGAATACGAGAGCTCAAAAGGCCACAAATGGTACACTATTACCTGCTCAAGATTAATCGACTGACTCATGCTGGATCGAACTATCTCGGTTGCCCCCATGATGGGCTGTACCGACCGCCACTTTCGCTACCTCTTGCGAATGATCTCGCCGCACGCACTCCTTTATACAGAGATGGTCGTAACCGGCGCTCTCATTCACGGCAACGCAGGGCAATTCCTGGCCCACGAGAAAGACGGCCCTTGCGCCTTACAGTTGGGAGGCAGCAATCCTTCCGACCTCGCCACCTGTGCCCGTATGGCCGAGGATGCTGGCTACCAGGAAGTCAATCTCAATGTCGGCTGCCCCAGCGACCGGGTCCAGTATGGCAGTATTGGCGCCTGCCTGATGGCAGAGCCGGCCCTTGTGGGTGACTGTCTTGCTACCATGCGGGACGCGGTACGCATTCCGGTAACCGTGAAATCCAGAATTGGTATTGATGACCATGACGACTATGAATATTTCCACAGATTCATCGAAACCGTACAGGCCGCTGGTACCGACGTCTTTATCGTGCACGCTCGCAAAGCCATATTGAGAGGACTCTCGCCCAGGGAAAACCGACAAATACCACCACTTAAATATGACTTTGTGTACCGCGCTCAAGCCGACTTCCCCGCTGCCACCTTTGTCCTCAATGGAGGCATCGACAATGTCGAGACCGCACTCACCGAACTCTCCCGGGTAGACGGGGTCATGCTCGGTCGCGCACCCTACGCGAATCCCTGGTTGCTGGCGGACCTGGAACAGGCACTCCACGGCACCGCCTATCCTACCAACACCGATCGGCTGCGGATTTTGGCGGAATATCGCAACTATGTAGACGCCGAGATCGCAAAAGGTGAAAATTTCAAACACATGGGCCGGCACCTTTTGGGTTACTTTACCGGTTACCCGGGCGCCAGGGCTTTCAGGCGCTATCTGAGTGAGCACATGTTCAAGAATACGGCGCCTGCAAGCCTGATCGATGATGCGCTACTGGCATCTGGCCTTGTACGATCTGACAGTCAGCTACCAACAGGGACGTGACCCATATGCTGGACAACATCAAAAAATTCTTCGATGAAAAACTCTTGCCTAAAGAGGATACCGACCCCGCAGCGCGTACCAGGGAAATTCAATACGCCACGGCCGCACTGCTCATTGAGCTTGCCCGTTCGGATTTCGACGAAGACCCGATGGAACGCGCACTCATCGTCGCAATGCTACGGGATACCTTCGATCTTGGCGACGATGTCATCGACGAATTGATGGAAGTTGCCGGGGCTGCCACCGATGACGCCCATGACATCTACCAGTTCACCCAGTTGGTAAACGAGCATTACCAGTACGCAGACAAGATACAGTTAGTGGAAAACCTGTGGGAAGTGGCCTATGCAGACGGTAGGCTCGACCGGTATGAGGAGCAATTCATCCGAAAAGTCTCCGGTCTGCTGCATGTGCCAACCGCTGACTTTATCAAAGCCAAGATCGAGGTCCTGGCACGCATCGAAGCGCGTGGCTAAACAGCGCGAAGGCGATGCTGGCTGTGCGTGATGTCCTCTTTTTCCTGTTCCAGCGCTTTCACCAGATCCTGGAAAGCCTCTTCATTGTGTTTGTTCAAACTCATCAGTACCCGATGTGCCTCAAGCACCTGGTCACATAGCACAGCCTCGGAGACCAGTTGGACCGGGAGTTCTCCCAACCGGTCCAGGGGCTCCTCAAACTCATTGACGATAACGAAAACGTTATCAAATCCCATACTAACGAGAATGCGGTTGATGTCGGGCGACGTGGAAACGATGGTGGGCACATTATCGAGGGCTTCCTGGCAGCGAAGTGAGATTTTCGCCAATAACCCCAATGAAGTACTGTCAATCGAGTGGGCTTCCCGAAGGTCAATCACAACCGCGCGCATGCCCGGCTGGTGACCAATTTGGTTCAGGAAATGCGTGATGGTTGGCGCAAGGCCGGCACGAATGTCCCCTACTAGCTTGAGGACGTTAACGCCCTCTTGCTCGGCAAATAAGATATTCCCCATAATGATCACCCGGCCCTTGCCACGGTAAATACTGCAATATCGTCTGGCACCTCTTTGACCTCCCCCAGGCCTAAATGATCCGCCATGGTGTCAATATCACCAAGGTCACATTGTACCAGTGAAAGGAGATGTTCTTCCTTAGCTTTCAGTGTCTCTTCAGGCAGGATTTCGAACACTCCGTCTGAAAACATGACCATGGTAAATACCTGCGGCAAAGTGACTTCCTTGCACTCATAACTGGCGGATGGATAGATACCGAGCGGTAAACCGCCAACTTCCAGATATCGGGTCGTTTCCTCACTTCGCAATATGGTGGCTGGAAAGTGGGCAGCGTTGGCGTATTGCAGGCTGCGACCATTTTCGCTTAATAACCCTAAAAACATTGTGACATGCTGTTCGAGATTACAGGCCAGCAGCTCACGATTGAACCAGGTGAGGACTTCGCCGGCGTCAGCGGCGCCAAGTTCATCGACTTCACTGAACAGCCGGCCGGACAGGCTCTTGAGCAGTACGGTGACGATGGCGCCAGAGGCTCCATGACCGGAGACATCGGCAATATAGAACAACAATCGGCCATCTGGCAGCTCGAAGTAATCGATAAAATCACCACTTAATATCAAGGAAGGCACGATCAGGTGACGCAGCGTAAAGCCATCGGCAAGGTAGGGAGAATCCGGCATCATGCCCTGCTGTACACGGAATCCGGCCTGCTGGTCCATCTCCAGCACCTTGAGGCTTTCGACCAGCGCCTTGTTCAAACGCTTCAGGTCCCGGTCGCCGCGTTTGCGCTTGCGCTTCTCGCGGCGTCGCTGGATACAATTCGTTACACAGTAATCAATGAGCGAGTCGTCCGGTACCGGGAACAATAGATAATCCGTGGCACCCGACTCCAATAGCGCAGTGACTTGCGCGACGGTGGCGCTATTCGCCATCAGGACAACCGGCAGATCAGTCTCCAGTGCTCGCACTTGTTTTAACAGGTCCGCGACGTCATAGGAGTCATCAAACAGGCTAAGGAATACCAGCGCCGGGCTTTGATCGCGAATCGTGGAGAGACACCGTTCCGGGCCTGTGATCGGCGTCACTTTATAGACACGGTCATCAAGCGCGACCGCTATCTGGTTGTTGGCACCGGTAGTATTGTTTACCACCAGCACTTCACTGCGACTGGCACTCATTATCGCTGGTGCTCACCACCTTCGTGGCAAAAGTTGACAAAAAACTTTACCCCTAAAACCTAATATTTACAACTATTTACCACAAAAACTTCATCAAATTTCAATATAAATACCCGGCTAGAACCCGTCATCAAAATCCTGCTTGACCCGACCGTCATTGATGAGATAGTTCCGCCGCTGCAGATAGGCGTCGCGATAGAACAGGTACTTGTCACCGAAGACCGCTTGCTCGGCCGAAAGCAGTTGCGCACGTCCCCTGACCTGATCCAGCGCGAAGAGCGTATTGCGATGATCAACGGGATGATAATAGCGAACCGGATCCAGTGCGGAATCAAAAGGGCGGCCTATCGCATCTGTCAGTGTTGAAGGACCAAGAAACGGCAATACGAGGTATGGCCCCCTCGGCGCGCCCCATACTGAAAACGTCTGACCAAAGTCCTCATTGTGCCTGGCCAGTCCCACGTTCGAGGCTGGATCAAATAACCCACCGAGCCCCATAGTCGAGTTAATACCGATCCGAACCAGATCGATAAGGCCATCACCGACTTTGCCCTGGAGGAAGTTGTTGGCCGCATTGTTCAGATCGCCCAGATTGGCAAAAAAGTTCTGTACTCCAGTGCGGGCGAATTTCGGCATCACCGCCTTGTAGCCACGCGCCACCGGTTTCATCACGTAACGGTCTGCCACCTCGTTGAACTCATGTACTTTTTTATTGAGTCCTTGCCAGGGATCGGGATCCGTTGCCTGTTCAGCCAGGGCCGGGAATCCAAGCATCATCAGTATGAAAAAGAGCCCCTTCACAGCGTTTCCCGCCACAGTTTCTCAAGTCGCCTGGCAGATATAGGCGCGCTGGTGCCCAACGGCTGGGCGAACAGCGATACCCTGAATTCTTCCAACATAAAACGGTACTGCATGGCCATCTCCTGTCCTTTCCCATCCAGAGAGAGAAAACGTTCTTCGAACCGATTCACTTCAGCTGTACGCTCTTTGTCCCGAACCAGATTACCCGGTAATTTCTCCAATCGATATTCAATCGCGGCCAGGTAACGGGGATACTCAGACAGCCACGCCATGGGTGTGCTTTTGATGAAGTGCGCACCCAGCAGCCGGTCCAGCTGTTGACGGATATCATCGACGGCGTGCTGCAAGACTTCCACTTGCCTGTCGCCCAATAGCTGCTCGATCCGATGGTTCGTCTCGAGGATCCGCTCTATCAGGTGACCTACGAAATTGGCGTTCGTAACCAGCTGTTGTTTTTCTGCAAGCCTTGCCCTGAACATCGCCTGTGTCATGACAGGCGGCTTGTCTTCAATGAACGTATATCGAAAGACCGCATAAACCAGATCTGACAATAATTCATCCCGGTTACTCTTCTTGAGACCCGCCTTGAAACGAGGAGCAGCAAAATAGATCGCAAAGCGGGAAAAACCGGGGAAGTTTCTTTCGATGTATTTTCGCTGCTCCTTGAGGTTAAGCATGATGAGCCGTGCCAACCCATCCTGACTCAAGCGAGACGCGGTAGACTCATTGTCGACAATTTCGAGCGCGACCGTCTCGCCTTTATCGATCAGTGCCGGATAGCCACGGACACTGATACCTGACTGCCGTAATTCCACATACGCTGGCAGATCGCCAAACACCCAGTCTGTGGCTGATGCCACCTCAATCTCATGAGTTCCACGGCGAGAAAACTCCTCATCAACTGCCCCTTCAAATTCAGTCACCAGGGCCGACAGGTCGCGACCGGTTCCCAGCACCTTACCCTTATCGTCAATCACTTTGATGTTCATCTTGAGATGACGATCAAGGTTCGAGTGGTCAAACGCATCAGCAGAAACGCTGACTCCAGTTTCGCGAAACAAGGCGCTTGCCATGACTTCATGCAGCGGTCGGCCATCGTATACTAACCGATCGAGGATTCGGTCCACATAGTCCGGCGCCGGCACGAAATTTTTCCGAATGGATTTGGGTAAAGACTTTAAAAGGGCTAGGCACTTTTCCCGCAGCAGACCCGGAATTAACCAGTCGAGCCTGGCTTCATCGACCTGGCGAAGAATCGCAATCGGCACCTTCAGGCTTACACCGTCATTGGCATCCTCGGGGTCAAAGTGATACTCAAGTTTGAGCTTTGCATTGGCCATATCCATCGTATCCGGGTACAAGGCTGTCGACAGACTGGTTTCCTGCCTCATCAAATCTGCCTTCGAGAGATACAGCAATTTGAGATCGGATTGCGCTAGCTGTTTGCACCAATTCGCAAGCTGAATCTCACTGCAAATTTCTGCCGGTATCCTGTCATCGTAAAAGCGATAAACGCGATAGTTATCGACCAGGATATCGCGCTTGCGTGTCCTGGACTCCAATTCCTCCACTTCCTTGATCAATTTCCGGTTCTCAAGGTAGAAGCGCGCATCAGATTGTAATTGATGTTCAACCAGGCCGTGCTGTATAAAAATCTGCCGGGCACGAACGGGATCGACAGCACCAAAGTCCGTCTTACGACGTTTGATGATCGAAAGTCCGTATAGCATCACCTCTTCAAAGGTAAAGACCTGCCCGCGTTTCGGGTCAAAGTGTGGCTCATTGTAGTTCCGCTTGACCAGGTGTCTTGCCAGGGGTTCAATCCATTCGTTATCAATGGCGGCGACCGTACGACCAAACAATCGAGTGGTTTCCACCAATTCCGCGGACATGATCCAACGCGGCTTGCGTTTGAACTGGGATGATCCGGGGAAGATATAGTGACGAGAGTTCCTCGTACCCAGATACTCGTTGTTATCCCCGCGTTCACCGATGTTACCCAGCAGACCCGACAGGAGCGAGCGGTGGATACTGGCGTAGTCTGCTGGTTCCTGGTTTTCTCGCAAACCTATCTCTTTGCAAAGTAAGCGTAGCTGGCGGTGGTTGTCTTTCCACTCACGCATGCGAGAGAAAGAAAGAAAATGATCACGACAGAAGGCTCGCAGCTGACTCGCCGTCAAGGATTGTCTTTCGGCCTCATAAAAGCGCCACAAGTTAACCAATGAGATAAAGTCAGACTGTTCATCAAAGTGTTGCCGGTGTTTCTCATCGGCAGCGTTTTGGAATTCAAGGGGACGCTCTCGTGGATCCTGAATCGCCATGACGCTCACGATGGTCAACACTTCGGATAAACATCCGTTACGAGCCGACTCCAACAACATTCTGGCAAGCTTGAGGTCCACAGGAAACCGTGCGATATCCTTACCCAACCTCGTGACCTTTCGGTGATCGTCGACGGCTTGGAGTTCTTTTAGCA
>JBBDIT010000038.1:15059-21705 GCA_040880285.1 Pseudomonadales bacterium
TGACCTTAAACCGCGAGATCTCGGCCAGCACATCAATGACGCCGCGATAAACCAATTCATCGGCATCATCCTTTTGGGACTCAACTGGCGGCCGATAATGTACTTCTACCGGATAGGTTCGACCCGATACCTCAATAACCGGAGCATTGTTAAAGTGCCGGGAGAATCGCTCCACATCGATGGTCGCCGATGTCACGATCACTTTGAGATCTGGCCGCTTCGGCAGTATTCGTTTGAGATAACCGAGCAGAAAGTCGATGTTGAGGCTGCGTTCATGGGCTTCATCGATAATGATCGTGTCATACGCTTCCAAAAACCTGTCGTTTTGGGTCTCTGCCAGCAGGATGCCGTCCGTCATCACCTTAATCAGCGTATTTTGGTCAGTCGCGTCCGTAAAGCGCACCTGGTAGCCGACCTGTTTACCGTGCCTGACGTTAAGTTCTTCTGCAATCCGGTATGACACGGTGCGTGCAGCAACCCGTCTGGGCTGCGTATGGCCAATCAGGCCGCGGACACCACGCCCCATGGACAGGCAGATCTTCGGAATCTGGGTGGTCTTGCCTGAACCTGTCTCGCCGGCAATGATCACCACCTGGTTATCCGCGATGGCCGATGCAATCTCAGTGACCTGCTGACTGACCGGCAACTGTGGCGGAAATTCAACCACCGGTACCAGCGCTTCACGGGACTGTACATGGGCGAGGGAACGCTCGATTTTGCCAGCGACCCGCGTGCGAGCCTGCTTCCTGTAGAGCTCTTTGCGCAGGCGAAATCGATCCTTGATCATGCAATGATCAATTGCCGCTTCCAATTCCTGGTGAGGCTGATTATTCAAGGATTCCGGGACTTGTCGCGAACGGGTTGGACGCAGCTGACATCATTTGGGATGCCTATTATAGGCATTACCTCTTGGAGAGGAAATTCATTCCGTCTTCAATGCCACGAATGGTCAGCGGGAACATCTGGTCGTCCACCAGCCGCCTGGTCAGGGCCACAGAGTTAGAGTATTCCCAGGTATCCAGTGGCGTCGGATTGATCCAGATAACCTTGTCGAAGCTGTCCATCATGCGCTGTAACCACACGGCTCCGGCTTCTTCATTCCAGTGTTCGACACTGCCACCGGCATGAGTAATCTCATAGGGCGCCATGGTGGCATCACCCACGAAGATGACCTTATAGTCATGCGCGTATTTGTGGAGCAAGTCAAAGGTATCAATACGTTCGCTCATGCGCCGATTGCTTTGTTTCCACACACCGTCGTACAGGAAGTTGTGGAAATAGAAAGTCTCCAGGTGTTTGAATTCAGAGCGGGCTGCAGAAAACAATTCCTCACAGACCTTGACGTGAGCGTCCATGGAACCGCCATTGTCCAGAAACAGCAGAACCTTGACGGTATTACGGCGTTCCGGCCGCATGATGATATCAAGCAGGCCACCGTTCTTTGCGGTCTTGTCGATCGTGGTATCGATGTCGAACTCATCGGCAGCACCAGTGCGGGCAAGCTTGCGCAACCGTCGCATGGCAATCTTCATACCACGTGTACCGAGTTCTACATTGTCATCGTAGGCCTTGTAATCTCGCTTGTCCCAACTTCGTTTGCCGCGGCGCTTCTTACCTTTTTCATCCTTGCCATCCTTACCCTTACCCTCACGGCCCTTACCTTCCTTGTCCTTTTCGTCACCCTCACCGCGTGCCGCGTCTTCGACCTGGCGCTTGAATTCCTCGATGAGTGCTTCCAGGCCACCCAGGGATTTAATTTTTTCGAGTTCTTCCGGAGTCAGTGACTTTTCGAATTCCCGGCGTAAATAGTCATCGGGAATCAAGGACGCCAGAAGGCTCGCCATATCCTCCAGACCTTTAAAATAGATACCGAATGCCCGGTCAAATTTATCGTAATGACGTTCGTCTTTTACCAGCGCCATCCGGCTCAGGTAATAGAAGTCATCGATATCAGCGTAGACCAGCCTCGCCTTCAGGATATCCATCAGGTGCAGGAGTTCGGTAATGGAGACTGGAATTCTGGCCTTCTTGAGCGCCAGGAAAAAATTAATGAGCATAGAGCTGCTTACCCTCGCTGGGTACCACCGCCTCCGCTGCCGCTGCTCTGCCGCCGGTTCATGAACGCCAACCGCTCAAGCAACTGGACGTCCTGCTCGTTCTTGACGAGGGCGCCATACAGTGGAGGAATCGCCTTGGAAGTATCCCTGTTGCGCAGAATTTCTTCCGGAATATCGTCAGCCATCAGAAGCTTCAACCAGTCGATCAATTCCGAAGTCGAAGGTTTCTTCTTCAAGCCTGGCACCTTGCGAACATCGAAGAAGATCTCCATCGCTTCCTTGACAAGGTCTTGCTTAATGTTCGGGTAGTGAACATCTACAATCTCCTGCATGGTTTCACGATCCGGAAACTGAATGTAATGAAAGAAACAACGACGCAAGAAAGCATCCGGTAACTCTTTCTCGTTGTTACTGGTGATAACGACAACCGGTCGCTGTTTGGCGACGATTGTGTCGCCCGTCTCATAGACGTGGAACTCCATTCTGTCCAGCTCCAGCAACAGGTCGTTCGGAAATTCGATATCTGCCTTGTCGATCTCATCAATCAGCAGTACCACTTTTTTGTCAGCCGAGAAGGCATCCCAGAGCTTACCTCGCTCGATGTAATTCCTGATGTCGTGGACGCGATCATCACCCAACTGGGAATCCCGCAATCGAGACACGGCATCATACTCATACAAGCCTTGCTGGGCCTTGGTAGTACTCTTGATATGCCAGGAAATCAGGTCGAGCCCAAGTGAATTGGCGATTTCTTCCGCCAGCATTGTTTTGCCGGTGCCAGGTTCACCTTTAATGAGCAGCGGTCGCTCGAGGGTAACGGCCGCGTTGACAGCCATTTGTAATTCTTCTGTCGCAATATAAGTTGCTGTGCTCGAAAATTTCATAATATCAATAAAACCAAGGAATGAAGCTGAGGGAATATAACTTCCAGTACTTTAATTTGCCAGCCCTTACATATCAAGAGTATAAAGCCCGCTGGCTAGCGGCGTCGTAACTGCCTCACAGTCAATACCAGCAACATGAAAAAAGTCGCAAATAACAGCGCAATCCCGCCCTTCATGCCACTTCTTGCGCCCTCGAGCAGTAAATCCATCAATAGCACGACGATCGCCGGCGCATAGAATTCCGGCGACTCTCCCGCATACCAGGGCGTAAAAATCAGTACGATCAAAAGACCACGCAGGATCTCGCGGAGGCCTCGACTGCCAATGAATCTCGTCAGCCGCCACCAAACGAGACAGCAGCCCACGCCTGCAGCGAGGTAGAGCGTCCATGCAATCATATATTCGTTTCCCATACCTTCAGCTGCTCACGTCTCTACCCATTTAATGATATAACTCTCAGCCGCTTGTGGATGCACATAGGATTCATTGACAGTCTTCCCCGCAACTGAAATGCCGGCTTCATGCACACTTTCAGGGTTACCGGAGACCAATGGATGCCAGGCTGGCAAATCCTTGCCCTCCGCCAACAATCGATAGGCACAGGTCGTGGGCAACCACTTGAAGGACAAAGCGCGATCAGGCGTCAATACCACACAGTCCGGTACCAGCGTGTGCCGACTTTCATACCCGGTGCAGCGGCAACCGCTATCGAGATAGCGGCAAACCACAGACGTGTAATGCACCTCATGCGTATCTTCATCTTCGAGCTTGTGCAGGCAACACCTTGCGCAACCATCACACAATGACTCCCACTGGGATTTGTCCATATCGGCAAGGGCGATCGTCTGCCAGAAGGGCCTGGTCCTGGTCACGGGGGTCACAAAGCCGGCGGCTGCAGCCCTGGACCATATTTGGGCGGTGGCATTTGCAGGTGGTAACCATGTTCCTCCAGGTTGGCGAGCACTTTTCCCGCATCAACCCTGGCGAGTTTTCGATCCAGTCTCAATTCAAAGGACAATGCCATTTCCGTCGACCCAAATTGATCGATCAATTCTTCCGGCACCCGACTCAGCCCGTCTTCCTGCCGCACATACAGGTACATATCCGCATGCTTGGTGCTCTTGAACACATCACAAACAACGGTCATGGGTCGTTGGCTTCCAGTGCCGCCAACAGATGCTGTCCGATCGCCCTTTTACGCCAACCCGACAAAGGCTGTGGCAATTCGTAATGGCCCCGGGTCATTCCGCTGCGCAGTAATTGCTCCAGGTGTCGGCGCCTCGCCAGCATCTCAGGCGCGATCCCGAGCACAGCGGCCTGTTTGTCAACGACCTGTTTCAATCGCTTGATCTGGTCATTCCGTATATTCACCGCGGTACCGTCATCAATGGGTTCCGGAAATTCACTTTCCGGTCTGGCATCGGCAAGCTTGAGAAGTTCAAGCACGTCATCGCCAAATTTCCTCAGCTGCCGTTCCGATAGCCCTGCCAACCGAAGCTCATCCCGGTCTTTCGCACCCGCCCTTGCCAATGCAACCAGGGCCTTTTCTTCAATCACCCGATTCCGGGGAATATTCTGTTTCCTTGCCTCTCGCTCGCGCCAGGCGCACAGGATGCGCAGGACATTGAGCTCGGCTTTCGACATGCGACCAGCACTCTTGACCCGCAGGTAATACTGGTCAGGATCGACAATGATCGCAATATCCGAGGTCAACAGGCCGCACTCTTCTGCAACCCAGTCCAGCCGCTGCAAGCGGGTCAATTCCGCCTGCTGTTTATTGAACACCATCAGCAGGTAGATGACGTCCAGCGCCGCATAGTCAAGCTGTGACTGGGTTAAGGGGCGCTGCAACCAGTCGGAGCGCGTTTCTTCCTTGGGAACATCAATCCCGAGATAGTGCCCAACAAGATTCTGGTAGCTGATGGAGAAGCCGACACCGACTGCCGCTGCCGCAATTTGCGTATCAAATGCCGGTGACGGTAAGGCACCGACTGCATATTGGAACACTTCCATGTCTTCCGAACAGGCATGGAACACTTTAAGCACTGAGGAATCTTCCAGCAGCGGCGCAAGCGGCTTCAGCGTGCCAATGGCAACCGGATCGATCAGGTAGCAGTTCTCTCCGTCGTAAATCTGTACCAGGCCAACTTCTGGATAATACGTGTGCGATCGTGCGAATTCTGTATCCACGGTTATCACATCATGCGCTGAACAAGCGGTCACCATGCGCACCAATGCGGCTTCATCGTCGATGTAATGGTATTTGACATGTGATGTTGGCATTAGAGTACCTGACGTCCGTTCAAGGCATGGGAAAGCGTGCCGCCGTCGATATATTCGAGTTCGCCACCGAGGGGCACACCCTGGGCGATTCGCGTAACTTTTATCCCCTTATCCTTGATCGCCTCGGAAAGATAATGGGTGGTCGCTTCACCCTCAACCGTTGATGCGAGCGCAAGGATCACTTCTGACACCTTTTCATCACAACGCCTTAGCAATTCGTCCACGCCGATCTCGGCAGGGCCGACACCGTCAATCGGCGACAGGTTCCCCATGAGTACAAAGTAATTTCCACGGAAATGGCCGGTATGTTCTATTGCAAGGACATCTCCCGGTGACTCCACCACGCATAGCAAGGCTCGATCACGACGGTGATTGTCACAAATCTCACAAACTTCAAGCTCT
Source organism: Pseudomonadales bacterium (assembly GCA_040880285.1). Lineage (GTDB taxonomy): Bacteria > Pseudomonadota > Gammaproteobacteria > Pseudomonadales > Azotimanducaceae > JANQJA01. Next base: position 20,686 of record JBBDIT010000038.1, read on the forward strand.
GTCAGGTTCCGGCAACGAGCGCAATGCCTGATCCGATCCATGGCCGCCGTCAGCTGACCGGCAAGATATCGACCGCCTTCCCGATCACGCTCGAGCAGGTACAAGACCATGCGTTGGGCAGTTTTGGGCCCCACGCCCGGCAAGCAGCAAAGCGCATCCGCCAATTGGTCAATCAGGGGTTTACTATTCACGCGCTCGCCGGGTACTCAAGTGAAGGGAAACTTGAAGCCAGGCGGTAATGACATTCCAGAGGTGAGTTCTGCCATCTTGTCTTTCTGGGCCTCTTCGAGCCGCCTTACCGCGTCATTGACCGCCGCTGCCACCAGATCCTCTAATACTTCCTTGTCTTCCTGCATCAGACTGTCATCAATTTGAACTCGCTTGATATCATGGCGCCCGGTCATGATGACACTGACGAGCCCACCACCACTTGAGCCGGTGACCTCGGCGGCCGCAATCTCGTCCTGTAAACTTTTGACCTTTTCCTGCATTTCCTGGGCTTGTTTCATCAAGTTACCAAACCCATCTTTCATCGCCATCTCATTCTCCCATGTGCGAACGCGGAACGATGCTATCAACCTTCAACTTACCGTCAAAGGTTTCAATCAACTGTTGCACATTTTCATCATTGGAAATTGCATCGACTGCCTGGACCCGAATTTCTTCGTCCGTTCGTTCCTTTGATTGCGCCGGCGTCTCTCCCGGCGTGGCACCAACCTCTATTTTAAGTGCGATTTTGCGCCCCAAATATTCTGTAAGTGCCTTCTCAATTCGTGATTCGTGGGTCTTGTTCCATAAACTCGCATGATGTTCATTGAGAACCAGCACACAGACCTCCTGGTCGACTTCAGTGATAATGCAATTGGCGGCTAACGTGCGTGTAACGCCGGTCAGGCCGAGTGCTTCAAACACTTTATGCCAATCTTCAGGTCGCAAAGCCACGGTTTCTTTGCGGGCTTGTACACTTTCACCATCGTCCCAGGGTATCGCATCCCCGCCCGCTGCAGCGCCTTTTCTGCC
>JBBDIT010000038.1:21805-26799 GCA_040880285.1 Pseudomonadales bacterium
GTCACTGTCACTGTCACCGTCCATCAGGCGTTCCGGCGCAAATGACAACATGCGTAACATAACCATCTCGAATCCATCCCGGGGATCCGGGGCAAGTGGCAGGTCACGCTGCCCAATCAATCCGATCTGGTAATACAACTGCACTTCTTCCGGCGCCAGGTTGTTGGCCACCGCCAGGATCCGATCCCGGTCACCCTGGCTATTATCAACGCCGTCCGGCACTGCCTGGGCCACGGCAATGCGGTGCAATACACCTAACAGTTCACCTAACAACATTTCAAAGTCGGGACCGAATTCAGCCAGACCAGCAATTTTAGACAACAGTTTCGATGCGTCACGTTCGATCAACGCATCGATGAGTTCATAAACTTCCCGATGATCAATGGTGCCCAACATGGCACGGACGTCCACTTCCGAGAGAGTATTTTCACCGAACGATATCGCCTGGTCCGTCAGGCTCAAGGCATCGCGCATGCTACCGTCGGCGGCACGACCCAGTTGCCACAGCGCAGGCTCTTCATAGCCGATCTCTTCTTTTTCGAGGATACCCTTGAGGTAATTTACAATCCGTTCCGGTGACAGGTTTTTCAGGTTGAACTGCAAGCAGCGCGATAACACAGTAACCGGCAATTTTTTCGGATCCGTGGTCGCCAACAGGAATTTGACATGCTCCGGCGGCTCTTCCAGGGTCTTGAGCAATGCGTTGAAGCTATGATTACTCAACATATGTACCTCGTCGATCAGGTACACTTTGAAGCGATTCCGGGTGGGCATGTACTGAACGTTATCGAGTAGTTCACGTGTGTCCTCAACCCTGGTCCTGGAAGCTGCATCCACTTCAATCAGGTCGACACTTCGTCCCTGCGCTATCTCAAGGCAGGTACTGCACTGTCCGCAAGGGGTTGCGGTTACCCCTGTCTCGCAGTTGAAGCACTTCGCCAGTATCCTTGCGATGGTCGTCTTGCCGACTCCTCGCGTACCCGTGAACAAATAGGCATGATGTAACCGGTTTTGCGCAAGGGAATTGATAAGGGCGCGCAACACATGCTCCTGCCCTTCCATTTCCTGGAAGTTTGAGGGGCGATATTTACGCGCAAGTACCTGGTAACCCATCTGTACATCATTACTGGTCTGGGAGGTTCGATTGTACGGAGAATTGGCCAATAGATCACTGTCAGGAGAATTGAATCTGTGAATAACCCGGAGATTCTCATCATCGGGCATCGTGGCGCCATGGGCTACAAACCCGAAAATACACTGGCTTCCTTTGAGCTTGCCATTGAGATGGGGTGCCCGTGGATCGAACTGGACGTGTACATTGTGGACGCCACCCTGCTTGTATTCCACGACGAGACGCTGGAGCGGACTACCAATGGCGCGGGCAAGCTCGAAAATCACGATCTTGCTTACCTCCGTGGTCTCGACGCTGGCGATGGTGAACAGATTCCGACCCTGGGGGAGGTCCTGGACCTGGTGGACGGACGTGTCGGCGTCAATATTGAACTAAAGGGCGCAGGCACCGCAGGACCGGTTGCCGCCCTGCTGGATGCATACTGTGAAAAGGGCTGGCACCCGGAGCAATTCCTCATCTCATCATTCGATCACAGGGAACTTGCCAGTACAGACCCGACTTACCGCAGAGGGGCACTGTTTGGCCGCCGCAGCCGAAAAGACTATTTTACGGCTGCCGAAGAGCTCGGCGCCTGGTCTATCAACCTCGATCTTGCGCTGGTGAAAGCGGAGACCGTCCGGCAAGCTCACGAGCACGGCTTCAGAGTGCTGGTTTACACAGTCAACCAGACCAAAGACCTGCAAGCCATGATCGCCATGGGCGTTGACGGCATCTTTACGAACTATCCCGACAAGGCGCTGAAACTCCTATGAATCTCGATATCAGGTCCGCCAGGAAAAGAGAGGCAGAAATACTCGATCAACTGATGCAGTCTTACCTGGCGGAGTTTGCCACCTTCGAATCCGTTGAGACAGACCAGACCGGGCGCTATGTCTACCCGTTCCTGTCTCATTACTGGGAAGATCCAAACCGATATCCTTTCTTGATTCGATGTGATGGCGACATCGCTGGATTTGCCTTGCTACGGTTTGAGGTAGACCCGGTGGCAGGTCGCCAGGCCATGGAGATGGCCGAATTCTTTGTACTACCCCAATTCCGGAGAAGCCGGGTGGGGACGGCAGCGGCACGACACCTGTTTGACCTGTTTCCAGGCAGGTGGAATGTTCGCGTGCTCAAAAGTAACAGGAACGCCTATCCATTCTGGCGTCAAGTGATCAGCGATTACACCGGCAACCACTACAATGAGCAACCGCCGGGCACGGCCGTCGGTGGCAACTACACATTTACCTTCCAGAGTGCGACCGATGCAGATATGCCGGATGACCTGGACGATCTGGTGGACTATTAGGTATCAACGACTGGTGATGAAAAGTTAAAGGCCACCAGTACTTTATCCATGTTCTTCTCCCTTTTCTTCGCGCCTGCCGCGTCGGCGTCTACTCAGGTGCCCCATCGGTGAGATTCTTTTAGTGATTTCGGGATAGCCGGCATAGGTAACGCTTCCAGCACCACTGATCACCACATCCAGGTCCTCTGCCACGGAGACATCAGCAGTGCCGGCGCCGGAAATATTGACCAGGGCAAAGTCACTGATAAGCCGGCTCGCCTGGTAACGTCCAGCACCGCTGATTGCGATTGACTGTGCTTCAACATCACCTTGCGCCTTGACGATGCCGGCGCCGCTAATCTTTACATCAAAGCGATCAGCGGTAACATGTTCCAGCGTTACCTGACCGATGCCGGTAACACTGATTTGAATCTGGTCGTTGTCGAGATCAGGAATGATCACGCGCCCGACGCCAGTCACCTTGAGCCCACGCAGTTCCCTGACCTTGAGAGAGTAGGAAATGACTTCCCGATGTACGCGTAGGGACACCACCCTGGGGCTTTTGTAACCGAGGCGCAATTCGCCGTCGACAACAACCGCGTGGATATCCCGCATGACGTAGGAAGGCGCGTGTACTGTCAGGGATTCTGCATCATCCTGGGTAATTTTGAGCACACCAGGCCCCATAAACCGAACCTGGTCGAATCGGCGAACCTCATGCACTTTTACTGTCATGCATCTTCCCCGGCAATCTTGCGAAGTTCTCGCTGTAGCTCGAACTTCGATGAGGTGACATGGGACTCCATGTTGCGCAATCGTACTTCGATATCAGAAAATTTGTCTTTCGCGGTTCGCAACGCTTCGGCGTTGCCAAGGCGTGGACCACCCCTGCTATCGCCCGCATCATCGTAACCATCGTCATAGACGTCGTCGTAAACATCGGTGGCATCCGCGTCTTTGTAACGATCAGTGACCCGGCGATAATAGGGTTTGTCATCCATAAGGAAGTAGGTAATAAAATAGACGGTAATGGCAACGCTTGGTACAAAGATTAAACCCAGAACAGCAACCAGTCTAACCTGCCAGGTATCGACTTCAAGGTACTCGGCCACACCGGCGCACACACCGCAGATTTTCCCGCGTCGCTTGTCACGATAGAGCCCGCGCCCCGAGTTGAAACGACTTCGAAATGATCGGTGACCGCGAGGTTTAGTACTGTATCGGCGGGACCGGCGAGACCTTGACCTGCTGCTTTCCATTCTCTCCTCCCCGGTCTTTCCGGTTCCGTAGGTCTCATCGGCAGTCGCATGAACGTCATCCGTATCGGCACCGAACATGGATCGTCCCTGCTCTTCGAACCAGGCCTCGGCCTTTTTTTCCCACTTCTCTGTAAAGTCGTCCACGTAATCTTCGATGGAACGCTCACGGCCCCTGTGAGTTGATCGGCTCGCCTTGGTTGAAGTTGATGCCGAGCGACTCGCCTCTTCAGCCAGTGCACTGGCCCGCAGCGCTGCCTTTCTCGCATCCTGTGCCTTACGTTCTGCTCTCAGCTTCTCTCGTTGTGCCAGCCGTTCCGCGCGCCTCGCTTCTCTCGCTGCACGTCGTTCTTTGCTATACCTTCGATCCGAGCCACTCACATTGCGTCCTCTATCCAGTCTGTGACTGCTTGTCCCTCCAGCCGGGACTTTCCACATCAAGAATCGACTCCAGCGTCTCGATGCGCGCAGCCATCTTATTGGCCACCTCAATCATCTCATTGAGTTCGGCTCGTTCGCTATTGGTCAGGCCACCGGCTGTCTTTGCCCTGGACCTGTAGTGAACGATAATCCAGATCGGCGCCACGACGACCAGGAACACGACAATCGGGACAAAAAAAGCCACAACGATGCCGTCCATTATTTCACCTCGCTTTCATCACCTGCCTTGCCACCCAGCCGAGCCTTTAAGCGAGCCAATTCTTCGTCAACCCGTTCGTCAGCTTCCAGATCCTCAATTTCATCGGCAAGTGTTCTTTGCCCAAGATCGTAGGATTCAACCTCACCTTCCATATCATCAATCTTTCGTTCGTAACGTTCAAACCGGCTCATCGCATCGTTGATGTTGACATCGTGCAATTGCCGGCGCACACCCATTCGCGATTGTGCTGTCTTGCTGCGTACTACCAGCGCCTTCTGCCTGGCCCTGGCATCCACCAACTTCTGCTGTAGCAGGCCAATGTCACCGGACAGCTTCTGCAGGTTGTGCTCGATCTGCTCAAGGTCTGACGTCATCGTATCGACCGCAGCCAGGGCCTCGGTCTTTTCTTTCAAGGCAGCCCGGGCCAGGTCTTCACGATCTTTGGCAAGGGCGATTTCGGCCTTATGCTCCCACTCCCCGGCCTCCTTTTTAACGCGTTCCGAGCGCCGACCCAACTCTTTCTTGTCAGCGATCAACTTGGCCGACTGGGTCCGGACCTCAACGAGGGTTTCTTCCATCTCCTGGATAATCAGCCTGACCATTTTCTCCGGATCTTCCGCCTTGTCCAGTATGGCATTGAGATTGGAGTTGATGATGTCGCTGAATCTGGAAAATATGCCCATCTTCGTAAACCTCTTG
>JBBDIT010000039.1:0-6191 GCA_040880285.1 Pseudomonadales bacterium
AGGCGCGCGGAGGCCGTGGAACTTCCGGGGGATTTAGTTGACTAAATTAGTCAGGTATTACATACTTCGCATCCCTTCAGGCCAGTGGAATTAGCGGTCTGGGTGTACAAACAGGAAGGTTCACATGAAGCTAACGGCAAAAGGTAGATATGCGGTCACGGCGATGCTTGACCTCGCCGTCAATGAGGATGAAAGCCCGATCAGCCTCGCAGACATCTCGGAGCGGCAGGGCATCAGCTTGTCGTATCTTGAACAGTTATTCGCAAAATTACGACGAAACGGCCTCGTCAAGAGTGTTCGGGGCCCGGGTGGCGGTTACCAGCTGAGTCGTGGTTCGAGCCAGATATTCGTCGCTGAAATCATTGATTCCGTCGATGAAAATGTCGATGCCACCCGGTGTCGCGGGCGAGCAGATTGCCAGCAGGGTGAAACTTGCCTGACGCACGAATTGTGGTCTGATCTGAGCGAACAGATCCACCAGTTCCTGAGTGATATTGACCTTGCCAGTATCATTGCCAAGCGCGAGGTGCAGGAGGTTGCCGCACGCCAGAGTGCACTACGCGATGAACTGATAAGAATGCCAGCGCAGGAAGTTTGAGAATGAAGACACCGATTTACTTTGACTATGCGGCAACAACGCCGGTTGATCCCAGGGTCGCGCAGAAGATGAGCGAGTGCCTGCTTGCTGAAGGCAAGTTCGGGAATCCCGCGAGTCGATCCCACGTGTTTGGGTGGGAGGCAGAAGAAGCAGTCGAAGTTGCACGACGCCAGGTTGCAGATCTGGTGAATTGTGATCCCAGGGAGATCGTCTGGACCTCTGGTGCTACCGAAGCGGATAACCTTGCAATCAAAGGTGTGGCCCAGTTCTACCAGAATAAAGGCAAACATATCGTCACCAGCCGGATCGAACACAAGGCCGTACTGGATACCTGCAGGGCACTTGAACGCCAGGGTTTTGAGGTGACTTATCTTGATCCTGATTCTGATGGCCTGATACAACCGCAAAAAGTCGCAGACGCAATTCGAGACGACACTACCATCGTATCGATCATGCAGGTAAACAATGAAATTGGTGTGATCAATGATATTGCCGCGATCGGCGAGATTTGTCGGGAACGCAAAGTGTTCTACCATGTGGATGCAGCACAGAGTGCAGGCAAGGTTGATATTGACCTGCAAGAGTTGAAAGTCGACCTGATGTCATTTTCAGGTCATAAGGTATATGGACCCAAAGGTGTTGGCGCCTTGTTTGTCCGGCGTAAGCCCAGAGTGCGGCTTGAGGCCCAGATTCATGGTGGTGGCCATGAACGTGGTATGCGTTCCGGCACGCTTGCTACCCATCAGTTGGTTGGTATGGGTGAAGCTTTTCGAATCGCAAAGGAAGAAATGCATGAGGAAGCGGTGCGGATACTGAAGCTGCGCCAACGACTGATTGATGGTCTGCAGGATATTGAGGAAATTTATATTAACGGGACGCTTGATCATCATGTTCCAGGCATCGTCAATGTCAGCTTTAACTACGTTGAAGGTGAGTCGTTGATCATGTCCCTTCCTGATATCGCGGTTTCATCGGGTTCTGCCTGTACATCGGCGAGTCTGGAGCCTTCCTATGTATTACGGGCATTGGGATTAAATGACGAGTTAGCCCATAGTTCGCTACGTTTTTCGATTGGTCGTTTTACAACCGAGGAAGATATAGATCATGCAATTGGGCGTCTGCATGCTGCAGTCGAGAAGTTGCGTGAATTGTCCCCGTTGTGGGATATGTATAAAGATGGTGTGGACCTGAGCAAGATTGAATGGGCAACACACTAGACCCTGGCAAGCTGAGTAATTGGAGACATTGGTATGGCTTATAGTGACAAGGTATTGGACCACTACGAGAACCCGCGTAACGTGGGTAAGCTTGATGACGATTCAGAAGACGTGGGGACCGGTATGGTTGGCGCGCCGGCTTGTGGTGACGTCATGCGTCTGCAGATCAAAGTGAACGCGGATGGCGTCATTGAGGATGCAAAATTCAAAACCTATGGCTGTGGCTCTGCAATTGCATCGAGTTCGTTGCTGACGGAATGGGTTAAGGGGCGAACCATTGATGAGGCCGCATCCATTAAAAATACTGAGATTGCAGAAGAGTTGGCGCTGCCTCCGGTCAAAATTCACTGTTCAGTGCTGGCAGAAGATGCCATCAAGGCTGCGGTACAAAATTTTCGTGAGAAGCACAGGAAAGAAGAGAAAGCCGGGGTCGCGGGTTAAGTCAACGGTGGAATCGAATACTATGGGAATCAACCTCACAGAAAACGCTGCGTTGCACGTTAACCGCTATCTTGAGAGTCGAGGTAAGGGCGTGGGTATTCGCCTGGCTGTGAAGACTACCGGTTGCTCTGGCCTTATGTATGTGCTGGAGCCAGTTGACGAGGCAGCACCTGAAGATCAACTGTACAAAAGCCAGGGTATCGATATATATGTCGACCCGAAGAGCCTGGTCTATGTAGATGGCACAGAGATGGACTACGTCAAGAAAGGACTCAATGAGGGCTTTGAATTCAAAAACCCGAATGTCTCTGGCGAGTGTGGCTGCGGCGAGAGCTTTACGGTTTAACTTGAGCTGCCTGCACCCGGATTGATGTGGATTTTAAACAGAATTACTACGAGATCTTTCAGTTACCAGCTGAATTCCGGATCGACACCGAACTGCTAGCACAGCGATATCGGCAGCTTCAACGCAAGATTCATCCCGATAAATATGTTGATGCCTCCGAGCAGGACAGGAGAATGTCCATGCAGTGGGCAACCCAGGTCAATGAAGCTTACACGACGCTTAAATCGTCATTGCCGCGTGCAATGTACCTGCTCAAGCTGAACGGCATCGACATGGGTGAAAAACAAAACGCGCCGGTAGAACCGGCGTTTTTGATGGAGCAGATTGAGCTCCGCGAGGACCTTGAGTCCATTGCTGAACACGAAGATGCACTTTCGCAACTGGACGAGTTCAAGGCGAAAGTCCGGGAGGTGATGGAGCGCCTCGAGAGTGAATTTGAAGTGAATATCGAAAAGGACCTCCACGCGGCTGAACAGTCGGTGTTGAAAATGCAGTTCATGAACAAATTGATGATTGCAGCAGAGCAGCTGGAAGAAAAGCTGCTTGACTACTAACAGGATAGAAAGTCGCTGGACACAAAGAAATTTATGGCGTTATTGCAGATAACAGAACCCGGCCAGGCCATCGACCCGCATGACAGAAAGCGCGCTGCGGGCATTGACCTTGGTACGACCAATTCCCTGATTGCCACGTTTCGGGGCGGTGAGACGGTGACCCTGGCTGATGAGTCCGGTGAGCACCTGCTGCCGTCAGTCGTGCGTTACTTACCCACAGGCAAGGTTGAGGTGGGTGAAGGTGCACTGGCTGCGGCGCGAGAGGATCCGCTCAACACGGTAAGTTCAGTTAAAAGGTTTATGGGCCGTGGGCTGGAGGATATTCGTACGCTGGGTGACCGACTGCCTTACGAATTTTCGAAGAGCGACAGCGGAATGCCACTTTTAAATGTTGCCGGGAGAAAAGTGAGCCCGGTAGAAGTTTCAGCGGAAATTCTGAAATCATTGGTACACCGGGCTGAAAATGCGCTGGCCGGAGAACTTGAAGGTGTGGTGATTACCGTACCTGCCTATTTTGATGATGCCCAGCGCCAGGCGACCAAAGACGCCGCGACCCTGGCCGGTACACGCGTACTGCGTTTGCTCAATGAACCCACGGCGGCGGCAGTTGCCTATGGCCTCGATTCAGGTGCAGAAGGCGTGATAGCAGTTTATGACCTGGGAGGCGGTACATTTGATATTTCCCTGCTACGGTTGAATAAGGGCGTATTCGAGGTGCTCTCCACGGGCGGCGATTCTGCCCTCGGTGGTGACGACTTCGATCGAAAGATTGCCGAGTGGCTGATCGAGCAGTCGGGCTATCAAGGCAAAATCAGTTTCGGCCAATACCGTGGGCTGATGACAGAGGCGCGGGCACTGAAGGAAGCCTTGTCATCGGTCGATGTGGTCCCGGTTTCCATCGCAATGGACGACTTGTTCTTCGAAGGCGAGTTAAGCCGAAAGAAGATGGACGAATTGATCGCGGACCTGGTGGCAACTTCAATCAAGGCCTGTCGGCGAGCAGTCCGTGATGCGGGCGTTGACCTGGGCCAGATCACTGATGTCGTGTTGGTCGGTGGTTCCACGCGAGTGCCGCTGGTTCGAAACGAGGTCGCCGGATTCTTCGGAACCCAGCCGCTGGGAGAAATCGACCCGGATCGTGTGGTGGCCATAGGTGCCGCCATCCAGGCGAATATCCTGGTAGGCAACAAACCGGATGATGAGATGCTGCTGCTCGATGTACTGCCGTTGTCGCTTGGCCTTGAGACCATGGGTGGCCTGGCAGAGAAAGTCATTGCGCGGAATACCGCCATACCCGTTTCAAAAGCCCAGGAGTTTACAACCTACAAGGATGGCCAGACCGCCATGTTGATTCATGTGGTTCAAGGTGAGCGTGAACTGGTGTCCGACTGTCGCTCCCTCGCCCGTTTTGAGTTGCGGGGAATTCCGCCAATGGTAGCTGGCGCTGCTCGTATTGGGGTTTTATTCCAGGTGGATGCCGACGGCCTCTTATCTGTTTCGGCGACTGAAATGAGCACAGGTGTTGAAGCCAGCATTGAGGTCAAACCATCCTATGGCCTGTCAGAAGATGAAATCACTGCGATGTTAAAAGCCTCGTTCGAACACGCTGAAGAGGACGCAAGCGCCAGGGTCGTTACAGAAGCGCGTGTGGACGCGGTGCGAGTTATCGATGCCTTGCGTGCAGCACTTGCCGCCGATGGCGAGCGATTGCTTGAAGGCGGTGAGGTCGAAGTACTGAATCGCGGCATCCGGCAGCTTGAATCGGTACTGGATACGGGGGATGTCCGGGTAATCCGGGAAGCCACCGAGGCGCTGGCGCAGGAAAGCGACGAATTTGCGGCACGACGGATGGATGACAGTGTCAGGAATGCGTTGTCGGGACATTCGATTGAGGAATTTGAAGAGGAAGTGAAATAAACCGTGCCGCAAATCGTGATACTACCCCATACTGATCGCTGTCCAGACGGCGCGGTGCTGGAAGCAAAGACCGGTGACAATCTGATCGAACTCTGTCTTGAACACGGCATCAACATCGAGCATGCCTGCGAGATGTCCTGTGCCTGTACTACCTGCCACGTGATCGTGCGGGAAGGATTCGATTCCCTTGCCGAGTCGGAAGAGGACGAGGATGATCTGTTGGACAAGGCCTGGGGCCTGGAACCTGATTCGAGACTGAGTTGCCAGGTTATTGTGGGTGAGGAAGATCTGGTAATCGAAATTCCCAGGTATACCATTAACCAGGTGTCTGAGAATCACTAGTGGAGTGGGTATGGCATTGAAGTGGACCGATGTAAATGAGATTGCGATAGAGCTCGCGGATCGCCATCCCGATGTAGACCCCCTCACGGTGAGGTTTACCGACTTGCGCGACTGGATCATGAATCTGCCTGATTTTGACGACGATCCGGCCCACTGTGGCGAAAAAATCCTTGAGGCCGTCCAGATGGCCTGGATCGAGGAAGCCGACTAAGAGAATTGGCAAATTCCGCGTATAATATCGGGTTTGTCTTTTGACGGCGGCCGGGTCTGGTAGCCGGGATCTCCAGGGACTTCATCATTTTGTATCAGGAGTAGTGGTAAATGGCAGTAGAAAGAACTTTTTCCATCATCAAGCCGGACGCGGTCGCGAAAAATGTGATCGGCGAAATCATATCCCGGTTTGAAAAGGCGGGGCTTTGTGTCATTGCGTCGCGTATGGCGCACTTGAATGAGAAAGAAGCGCAGGGCTTTTATGCAGAACACGAGGGCAAACCGTTTTATGAGGATCTGGTCAAGTTCATGACTTCAGGACCGGTTGTCGTGCAGGTACTTGAAGGTGAGGATGCCATTGCCTTGAACAGGCAATTGATGGGCGCAACGAATCCGAAGGATGCCGATGCGGGCACCATTCGCGCCGACTTTGCCGAATCCATTGACGCCAATGCAGTGCATGGATCTGATTCACCAACTTCCGCCGCCAGGGAAATCGCCTACTTTTTCAACGACAACCAGATCTGTCCTAGATAACTCATGACTGAACTCACTGCCAGGCTCAA
>JBBDIT010000039.1:6291-26403 GCA_040880285.1 Pseudomonadales bacterium
GAGGAAGGCCGCGGGACCTTGTGCGTTTCCTCCCAGGTGGGTTGTGCGCTGGATTGCAGTTTTTGTTCGACCGGCAAGCAGGGTTTCAATAGTAATCTGACCGCTGCGGAAATTATTGGCCAATTGCGTCTCGCGCTACGTGCGCTCGAAAAAATTTATCCAGAACGAGTACGCACGGTGACGAATGTTGTCATGATGGGCATGGGGGAACCGCTTCTTAACTTCGATAATGTCACAGCAGCTGTCAGCATAATGATGGATGACCTGGGATACGGCATATCAAAGCGAAAGGTGACGATTTCAACAGCCGGTGTTGTGCCGGCGATCTATAAACTGGCTGAAACAACTGACGCATCGCTGGCGATTTCACTGCATGCGCCAAACGACGAGCTTCGTGACCAACTCGTACCGATTAATCGAAAATACAAAATTGCCGAACTACTTGCTGCCTGCAGGCGATACGCCGAGAACTTTGGTGAAAAACGCACTGTGACTATCGAATACACGCTACTAAGTGGTGTCAATGACCAGCCGGAACATGCCGGCCAATTGGCCAGATTGCTGAGTGACTTCCCTTGTAAGATCAACTTGATACCATTCAACCCCTTTCCGGATTCCGGCTACCAGCGTCCTGGCATGATGGCGATCCGCGGTTTCCAGGAGCGACTGGTCAAGGAGGGGTTATCGGTCACCGTGAGGACCACCCGGGGCCAGGATATCGCCGCCGCGTGTGGCCAATTGGTTGGCGAAGTACAGGACAAGACCAGACGGGCGGCACGTTACAAGAAGATTGCCACGGAGGCAGTTGCATGAATCAAGTAGGTTTTGCTGTGATTGCGATATTGATGCTCATGCTGGCTGGTTGTGTATCCGAAACCTCCCAATCCAACAGGGCTGAGAGTAAAGCCAAGCAGGTTCAGTCGCTGGTGGACCTCGGAGTTGGTTACCTGCGCAATGGCGAGTATGCCCGCGCAAAGGAAAACCTTACCAGGGCACTCGAGATTAATCCGAATTCACCGCTTGCTCACAACACGCTCGCCCTGGTGTTCCAACTCGAGCAAGAGTATGAAGCGGCTGAGGATCACTTCAAGATCGCTATCAAGACTGACCCGAAATTTACCCGGGCACGAAACAACTATGGAGCATTCTTATTTGAGCGCGGTCGGTATCGAGATGCAATTGTACAGCTCGAACAGGCATCGGAGGACCGGTTTTATGCCGGTCGATCCACGGTATTTGAAAATTTGGGAGTTGCCCATACTCGCCTGGGAAATTCTGCCGAGGCCGAAAGGGCGTTTGAGCGAAGCGTTGCCCTTAACCCCGAGCAGCCGCGTGCATTGTTGGAATTGGGATTGATTCGGCTTGAGCAGCAACGCTTTGTTGAATCACGCGAACTCTATCGTCGGCATGCACGGGTCGCCCCGCAAAGTGCACGCGGTCTCTTTTTATGTGTGCGTGTGTCGCGAGTATTCAAAGACAACAATGAGGAGGCCAGTTGTGCTTTGGCGCTCAAGAATGTCTTCCCAGGGTCAAATGAGTACAAAAAGTACCGGGAGCTGGTAAGTAAATGACGGCGCATGACTCCATCGAGAATGATCAGGATTCACAGCCAGAGCAAGTCAGCGCTGTTTCCAAACTGTTGATCGAAGCGCGAGAGGCGAAGGGCCTTAGCCAAAAGGAAGTAGCAGAACAGCTGTACCTGACGGTTACCTTCATACGCTACATCGACGAGGGTGCTTTCGACAAGATCCCGAAACCGGCCTTCATTAAGGGCTACCTACGCTCGTATGCCCGCGTTGTGGAATTGGATGGCGATGCAGTGATTGAAGCCTACAATCAAGAACAGAGTGTTGTACCCCAGGCACCGCAAATAGGCAATCTGGCTGGTGAATCCATTGGTACTGGCAGTATTACGGGACCCGTGGCACAAACCGGTGTTGTTGGATTGATTGTGATTGTTATCGTTGTGGCGCTGGTCTGGTGGTTAGGTGCAGGCGACGCGCCGCCACCGGTCGTCAAGCAGCCGGGTATTGTTGCAGCGCCGGCAGGGACAATCGCATCAGGTGCAACCGGGGAAGACGAGGATCACGAGGACCAAGACGTGCACGAAGGAGACCAGGCCCCTGGGGTCGATCCTACTGCTATCGATGTGACGCCGTTGCCCTATAGAGATGCTTCTATTGTGAGTGGTGAAGCCCGGTTGACCCCTGAAGCAGCCGCAATATCCGCGGCACCGGAAGTAGAGTCCGTACCGTCAGCTGCCAGCGAGGAAGAACAGACGATTACCGAGGTCAGGCTGGATCCTGGCGTTGAAATCGACCGGGTTAGGGATGGGCAGACCCAGTACATAACGGTTTACGGTGGTGGCGATGGGGAAATGGAATTCGTGTTCAGCAACGAATGTTGGGTACAGATTAAAGATGCAGGGAACAACATAATTTACCGTGACCTCAATCGTGGTGGTGATGTAATGACGGTCTACGGCAACGCGCCTTTTGAAGTGTTGCTGGGGAAAGCATCAGTGGTCCAGATGACCTATCAAGGGAACCCCATCGAACTTGCACGTCTGATGACCAGCGACCAAACTGCCATTGTTCGAACTGCCCGACTGTAATCGGGCCTGAGGCAAGTATGAAGCAGGAATCTCCAATAAAACGCAGGCTCTCCCGCCAGATTATGGTGGGAAATGTACCCGTCGGCGGCGATGCCCCGATTGCAGTACAGAGCATGACGAATACACAGACCACTGACGTCGCTGCGACCGTGGGCCAGATCAGGCGCCTTGAGGATGTAGGCGCAGACATCGTGCGTGTTTCTGTGCCCTCAATGGAGGCGGCCGAGGCGTTTGGTGCGATCAGGAAGCAAGTGCGCGTACCGCTTGTTGCCGATATTCATTTTGACTATCGAATTGCGCTACGAGTTGCCGAATTGGGCGTCGACTGCCTGCGTATTAATCCGGGCAATATCGGTAATGCACAACGGGTCAAAGCAGTTGTGGGGACCGCGAAAGACCACAACATCCCCATCAGGATCGGGGTCAACGCCGGTTCACTTGGCAAGGATTTGTTGCGCAAGTACAAGGAACCCAACGCGACAGCGATGGTGGAGTCGGCGCTTCGTAACATTGACCTGTTGAACAAGGAAAATTTCGAAGATTTCAAACTCAGTATGAAGTCGTCCGACGTATTTATGGCCGTTGAGGCTTATCGGTCCATCGCAAGCCAGATTGACCAGCCGCTGCATCTCGGCATTACCGAGGCAGGCGGCTTGCGCTCAGGCACGGTGAAATCTGCTGTGGGCCTGGGCCTGTTACTGATGGATGGCATTGGTGACACGATACGGATTTCGCTGGCTGCCGACCCGGTCGAGGAAGTCAAGGTGGGATTTGACCTCCTGAAAAGCCTGCACCTGCGTAGCAAGGGAATTAATTTTGTTGCCTGTCCAAGCTGCTCACGCCAGAATTTTGATGTCATCAGTACCGTCAATGAGCTTGAGCGGCGGGTTGAAGACATCACGACACCGCTTGATGTTGCAATCATTGGCTGTATTGTCAATGGCCCAGGTGAGGCGAAAGAGGCGGAAGTCGGGCTTACCGGGGCATCACCCAGCAATCTTGTTTACATCGAAGGCAAGCCGGATCACAAGATCAAGAACGAAGGGCTACTCGATGAACTTGAAGCCATGATCAGGCGAAAGGTTGCCGAGAAAGAAGCCGAACTGGAAAAACTGATCGTAAAGACCTCCTGAGAATCAACTGGTGAAAATTCAAGCTGTACGCGGCATGCAGGATCTGTTGCCGGAAAAACAAGAGATATTTCGATTTATCTCGGAAACGGCGCGGGATGTGCTCGATCAATATGGTTATCGTGAGATCGGGCTGCCGGTCCTGGAATCGACAGACCTGTTCCAGCGATTGGTGGGTGAGGCCACCGACATCGTCGAAAAAGAAATGTATACCTTTGAGGATCGCAACGGGGACAGCTTGACCCTCAGGCCGGAAGGAACCGCTGGTTGCGTGAGGGCAGCGCAACAACATGGACTGACGTTCAACCAGGTGCAGCGCCTTTGGTATATGGGTCCGATGTTTCGCCATGAACGTCCGCAAAAGGGACGCTACCGCCAGTTTGAACAGATCGGCGCAGAGTGTTTTGGCATGCCGGGGCCGGATGTCGACGCGGAACTGTTGTTTATATTGTCGAGAATCTGGAAGGCCCTGGGGGTTGAAAAAGATGTACAGCTCGAATTGAACTCGCTGGGCAGCAATGAATCCCGGGCTGCATTCCGTGATGCGCTGGTTTCTTATCTTGGCAATTATAAGAGCGACCTCGATGAGGATAGCATTCGCCGAATGGATACGAATCCGCTGCGGATTCTGGATAGCAAGAACGAACGGACACAGGCGATATTGGCAGACGCACCCAAATTGAACGAATTTCTGGATGAAGCATCGAAACTTCACTTTGATGAATTGCGGCGGTCCCTTGATACCCTGCAGCTACCTTACAAGGTGAATCCGAACATCGTGAGGGGCCTCGACTATTATAATCGTACTGTATTCGAGTGGATTACCGACACACTGGGAGCGCAGGGTACCGTTTGTGGTGGCGGCCGTTTCGATGGCCTGATGGAGATGATCGGCGGCAAATCGACGCCTGCAATCGGGTTTGCCATGGGGCTGGACCGACTAGCGCTGATGCTTGAACCGGCATTCAACCACCAGCATGAGGCGGATATTTTTGTCGCTTCGTTCGGTAATAATACTCGCGATTATGCGCTCATGCTGGGTGAGCAGATAAGGGATTCAATGCCCGGGGTTCGGGTCACGGTGCATTGTGGTGATGGCAAGCTCAAGAGCCAGATGAAAAAAGCGGATTCGGCCGGTGCCGAGGTTGCCCTTATCATTGGTGAAGACGAGATGGCCAGGGGCGAGATTTCGATAAAGCATCTTCGAAAGGACGGCCAGCAAGTCAGTGTGAACAGTACAGAATTGAACGATTATTTGAAAAAGGTCTTTGAGGAGTAGAAGTGGCCGAAACTGATGAAGAACAAATCGAAGCCATAAAAAAATGGTGGGACGAAAACGGCAAGTCGATATTGATCGGTATCGTGTTGGCGCTGGGCGGCGTGTTTGGTTACCAGGCGTGGGACAATCATGTCCGGCAGACTGGCGAGGCGGCATCAGCACTGCACGAAGATATGCTGGCTGCAATGGCAATGGATGATCCTTTCGGCACGCTGGATGAAGAACGGCTTGCCACCGCGCGATTCATCGCGGGCCAGTTAAAAGAAACGTATACCGATTCGGTGTATGCGAACTTTGCAGCGATGTTTTTAGCAAAACTTGCGATGGTTGACGGTGACTACGAGGCGGCTGACAAGGAGCTTTCGTGGGTGCTTGAAAATGGCGTTGACGACTCGTTGAGCGTGATCGTCAAGACACGTCTGGCACAAGTTAAGCTTGAACGGGGTGAGCATGAAGAAGCCTTGCGGGTGCTGTCAAACGTAAGGCCGGGGGAACACAGACCCACGTTTGAAGAAGTGAAGGGTGATATCTACCTTGCCATGGGCAATTCAGTCCAGGCACGGGAATCCTATCAATTGGCGCTCAACTCCTTGCCGCAGGGAGAAACCCGGCCGATGTTGCGAATGAAACTCGATGACCTTGTGGTTCCGAGCGATCCGGTAATCATCGATACGCCTGTCGCATCCACCGAATCCGAATCCGGGTCAGAGGGGCAATAATGCGAATCGTTTTTATGCTGGCGGTTTTCGCCACGCTGGTCTCTGGTTGTAGTTGGTTCGGCGGTGATGATGATGAGGTCCGGCCGGCAGAACTCACCCGAATCGATGCGGAAGTGCAACTGCATAAAGTCTGGGACCGGAAATTGGGGCCTGGCGCCAATGATCGCGCCAGCCAGTTGATACCAGCAATTGCTGGCTCAAGAGTCTTTGCCGCCAGTGCTTCCGGCAAGATCATGGCGATGGAAGTCGATTCTGGCAGGGTAATCTGGGAAAAACACCTGAGGGATTTCTATCCTGACGAAGACCGGGCGACTGCGTTTGGTAAAAAATCAGACCTGATCACAGGTGGTGTCGGTGCTGGAGGTGACCTGTTGGTGGTCGGGTCATTTGCCGGTGAAATCGTTGCGATGAATCAGAGTGACGGCAGTCTGGTCTTTCGTGCCCGAACGACCAGCGAAGTGCTGGCGCCGCCACAAGTTGACAGGGATATCGTGATTGCACAATCCATCGATGGCAAGGTCGCCGCTTTTGATGCCCTGGATGGGACACGCCGTTGGATCTATTCTACCTCTGTCCCCAGTTTGACCCTCCGCGGAACTTCAACACCAATACTTGAAAGTGACGTTGTCATCGTCGGATTTTCCAATGGGCGTATTGCAGTACTGGATCGAAAAAGAGGGCTCGCTGGTATTGATCGGCGGGTCGCGGCGTCGCAGGGTAAATCAGATCTCGAACGACTGGTGGACATCGATGGCCGTATGGTGTTGATTCCACCCAACCTTTACGTCGCCAGCTACCAGGGCAACCTGGCTTCTATTGATCTGACCAGCGGTAACGAGAACTGGAACCTGCCTGCCTCTTCGACTGTCGGTCTCGGCGAGGGCTTTGGCAACATTTATCTTGCCCACGCCGACGGCAAACTCTCAGCGATCAATCCGCAACGAGGCAGCCTCGTCTGGGAGATCGACGGCCTCAAACACCGGCAATTGACCACCCCGGTTACGATCCGCAGTTATATTGCAGTGGGCGATTTCGAAGGCTATGTCCATCTGATTGCGCAATCCGACGGACGATTCGTGGGTCGTGAACGCGTGGCACGCGATGCCCTCAGGGCTCCGTTTGTAATCGACGGCAGCCGTCTGTATGTGCAATCGAGTGACGGCCGGCTCGCAACTTACGAACTTCGATAGCACAAAACATGCTTCCCGTCATCGCACTGGTAGGTCGACCGAACGTCGGCAAATCCACGCTCTTTAATCGGTTGACCCATACCCGCGATGCGATCGTGGCCGAGTTTGCAGGTTTAACCCGGGATCGCCAGTATGGCAAGGGCGCGCTGGGTGATTTTAACTATATCGTCGTCGATACAGGTGGCTTGTCTGGCGCCGATGACGGTATCGACGGTCCCATGGCGATGCAAGCCAGGGCCGCAATCGATGAGGCAGACCTGGTGCTGTTTTTGGTCGACGCACGGGCCGGGCGTACGGCTGCAGATGAAGCCATTGCGCAATCCCTGAGGCGTGGTGGTAAACCGACGCTGGTGGTGGCCAACAAGATCGACGGCCAGAATCCTGATTATGTGGCAGGTGAATTTGCTACCCTGGGGCTGGGTGAGCCAGTCATGGTTTCAGCGTCTCACGGGACGGGCGTCGCGCAACTGGTCAACGAGGTTCTTGGCAGCCATGAGGTGATAATAAGTGCCCTGGTGGAGACACAAGAAACCGTCGTTGACCCGGGTATCAAAATCGCCGTGGTCGGGCGTCCCAATGTTGGTAAGTCCACGCTGGTTAACCGTTTACTGGGTGAGGACCGGGTCGTTGTCTTCGATGAAGCAGGAACCACCCGTGACAGTATCTACGTACCTTATGAGCGTGATGGAAAGCGCTACACGCTGATTGACACGGCCGGTGTACGAAGGCGCGGTCGCGTCAGCGAGAAAGTGGAAAAGTTCTCGATCGTAAAGACCCTGGCAGCCATCGAGGATGCCAATGTCGTCGTGCTGCTTGTTGATGCGCGGGACGGCATTGTGGAGCAGGACCTACACCTGCTTGGCCATGTCATCGAGGCGGGACGGGCATTGGTCATTGCGGTAAATAAGTGGGATGGTACGGATCTCGATCAGAAAAACCAGGTAAAACGGGAAATTGAACGTCGCCTGACGTTTCTTGATTTCGCGAGTGTTCACTACATATCTGCATTGCATGGCTCTGGCGTTGGCAACCTGTACAAATCTGTACATAGTGCCTACGAGGCTGCAACTCGTGAGCTCAAGACTAACCGTTTAAATGAGATCTTGCAGATGGCAGTGGAGGAACACCAACCACCCATGGTGCGGGGGCACCGCATCAAGCTGCGATATGCTCATGTAGGTGGTCATAATCCACCGGTCATTGTAATCCATGGCAACCAGACCGAATCAGTCCCGGCGACTTATAAGCGTTACCTTGAAAACCGATTCCGTGCCGCGCTAAAACTTGAAGGAACACCCATACGATTGCAGTTCAAGACTTCTGACAATCCTTTCAAGGGGCGAAGGAACGAATTGACTGATCGACAGGTTAGTCGCAAGCGTCGATTGATGAGTCACGTCAAGAAGAACGACAAGAAGAAGCGTTAGTCTGTTGCGGTCTCCAGAAACAGATTGGGATCAACCCTGGCATTGTTCAGGCTTACGCTCCAGTGCAGGTGCGGGCCAGTAACACGGCCGGTCATGCCAATCGCACCAAGCCTGTCCCCGGTTTCAACCGCATCGCCGCTTTCCACATCGATCCTGCTCATGTGACAGTACATTGAGATTAAACCCCGGCCGTGGTCGATCAGCACGGTGTTGCCGTTAAAGAAGTAATTTCCCGTCGCCGCAACCTTGCCGGGAGCCGGTGCGATGATGTTATCGCCCATAGGGGCGGCGATATCGAGCCCGCTGTGCGGGCTTCTTGCCTGGTCGTTCAAAAATCGCCTCAGGCCGAACGGGCTCGAGATCGGGCCGGTTGCCGGTAACCGGAAAGTGGTGACCGGTTCCAATGGATTGAAACTGTGGAAGATTGCGTTCATTTCATCCCGCTCCCGAATGATCCGATCCATATCTTCTGCATACGGATTGACCTTTCGATCATCGGTGATGGTGAGTCTCTGTTCCGCATAGGCTTTCTCTTCTACCGTAAATGCGATGGGCTCATCGTCCACCAGCAACTGGTGGCGGCCGGGTCTGGTAGACAGGGGAATGCCGACAACCGCATAGCGGCCGCCGTTCTCATTCAGGATCATGACACGGCGGCCAAGAAACCGGGCTTCAACCGCGGTGTCAGCCACGGTAACGATCGCGATGCCGCCTGGCACCGGTTCGTGGCGGGGCAAGGCCTGGACTTGCAGGCTGAAGAGTAAACCCAGTAGTAGTAGCCGTCTTGAGTTTTGTCCGATCATGTTACCTGGGTCTCTGTTCAAATTTTAGACAATTAACGTTTGCGTGGCCCACGTCTGGCCCTGGGTCCGGTCCCGTCGCCAGTGACATTGGCAGTAATCTCGCCGTGTTTGAGCCTTGCGATGATTTCGTCACCCGGCGCGACTTCACGCGCATCCCGAAGGACTTTACCTTGCTTCAGTACAATTGCGTAGCCGCGATCAAGGACTGCAGTCGGGCTGTAGGCAGCCAGGTTTTGCTCGATGGCGGCCAGATGGCGCAGCCTGGTTTTGAGATCATGATCCATGATCGACTTGAGGCGCCCGGTTGCATGCCGGAGTTGTACCTGTGCCTGCCGAACCTGTCCGCCCGGACTCGTGAGGCGAGAGTCAGCAAGGCGCAGCCTGGCTTGATTGCGTTCCAGTCCCTGATTCGCTGCACGCACCAGTCTTGCTTTCGAGTCTTCGATACGAAATCCGGAAACAAAGCGGCTAAACGTCCGCCGCAATCGAATCTCCAGCTCATCGAGTCGTTGGTGGAGATCTGTCAATCGCGTGCCCGGGTGGCGCAGGCGCCGGGATACGTGTCCGAGTTGATTGGTATCGAGCCGAATGTGAGAGGTTATGGTATGGGTAAATGTGCGAGCAAGACGCTCAAATGTCTGCAGCCATTCTGCCTGATCCGGGCTCACGGCTTCCGCCGCCGCCGATGGCGTGGGCGCACGTAAGTCAGCGACGAAATCTGCGATGGTGACGTCAGTTTCGTGACCGACACCACAAACCACCGGAATTTTCGAGGCATAGATTGCCCGTGCCACGGGTTCGGTATTGAACGACCACAGGTCTTCAAGCGAGCCGCCGCCACGGGTCAGCAGTAGGACGTCCATGGGATTTTTTTCATATCGATTGGCGAGTTCGATCGCGGCCACGATTTGAGTCACCGACTCCTCACCCTGCACAGCGACCGGTAGAACGGTAACCGGGATTGCGGGAAAGCGGCGTTCCAGCACATGCAGGACATCCCGGATAGCCGCGCCTGTGGGTGAAGTAATGACGCCGATATGCCGGGGCAGGGCAGGAACGGGTAGCTTTTGATCTGGTGAGAACAGGCCCTCGGCGTCGAGGCTCGTTTTGAGCTTTTCAAATGCGAGCCGCAAGGCACCATCACCAGCCTCTTCCATGTGCTCGGCGATCAATTGGAACTCACCCCTTCCCTCGTACAGGCTGATACGACCACGCACGATTACCTGCAGACCGTTTTTCGGGGTAAATCGAATGAGCCGATTGCGATTGACGAACATCGCACAGCGAAGTTGCGCCTTCTCGTCTTTCAAGGTCAGGTACCAGTGGCCGGACGAGGGCCGGGTGAAGTTGGAGATTTCACCTTCGACGAACACCATGGGAAACTCCCCTTCAAGGAGCCTGCGAGCCGTCCGATTGATATCGGTGACTGAAAAAATTTCGCGGTTGGAGATCGGGTTGTGGGCCATCTGGGAATTTTTGCCGATTTCGGTCCATTTATTGGGTCAATTGATGATACCTGATCAAACGGATGTGTATAATGCGACTCTTTGGAGCTTGCCGCACTTTATGACCAGTCCCAAAGCACCCGCCATTGACAGCCAAAACCTGGTCACCCCCGACACTGACATCCACCGAGAACGTATTCTCATCCTGGACTTCGGGTCGCAATACACACAACTGATCGCGCGCCGCGTGCGTGAAGTGGGCGTCTATTGTGAAATTCGACCGTTCGATATTGACCAGAAGAAGGCAGAAGAATTTGCCCCCCAGGGGATCATCCTCTCGGGTGGCCCTGAATCGGTCACGCAAGACGATACCCTGCGTGCTCCCGGATTTATCTTTGAAATGAACGTGCCAGTGCTGGGTATTTGCTATGGCATGCAGACCATGGCGCTGCAGTTGGGCGGCAAAGTGGCTCCTTCCTCGAGTCAGGAATTTGGCTACGCTCGTGTGGCAGTGGACGGCGACGGGGAACTCCTGCGCGATATTTATGATGAGCAGGATAACGGCAAGCATTACCTTGATGTCTGGATGAGTCATGGCGACAAGGTGGTGGAAGTACCGCCAGGCTTTAACGGCCTTGCTTCTACTGAAACCACCGAGTTCGCCGCTATGTGCGATGAGGCCCGGAACTTCTACGGTGTCCAGTTCCACCCGGAAGTTAACAATACGTTGCAGGGCCTGGCGATCCTGGATCGATTTGTTATTGGCATCTGTGGGTGCGAGGGCCTGTGGACACCCGCCAATATTGTCGAGGATATCATTGCCCAGGTCCGTGACCGGGTCGGTAGTGACCGGGTCATACTGGGTCTCTCCGGCGGCGTCGACTCTTCGGTTGTGGCCGCGCTGTTGGACCGCGCCATTGGCCATCAGCTGACTTGTGTATTTGTCGACAACGGCCTGCTGCGACTGCAGGAGGTCGATCAGGTAATCGCCATGTTGGGGACAGGATCCGACAATGCATTCAAACTCAACATCATTGCGGTTGACGCAGAGCAACGGTTCCTCAGCAAGCTGGAAGATATCGAGGACCCTGAGCAAAAACGTAAAATCATCGGCAATACCTTTATCGAGGTGTTCGATGAAGAAGCGGCGAGGCTCGATGATGTGAAGTACCTGGCCCAGGGTACTATTTACCCGGATGTTATCGAAAGTGCCGGCAACAAGGACGGGAAAGCCCATGTCATCAAATCACACCATAATGTGGGTGGACTGCCTGACTTTATGAAGCTTGACCTGATTGAACCGCTGCGGGAACTTTTCAAGGATGAAGTCAGGAAGATCGGGTTGGAACTTGGCCTTAGCCAGGAAATTGTGTTTCGTCATCCATTCCCGGGTCCGGGACTCGGTGTGAGAATTCTGGGACCTGTGACCAAACAGTATGCCGACCTGCTGCGACAGGCGGATGCCATCTTTATTGAAGAACTCCGCAGGGCCGACCTGTATGACAAGGTGAGCCAGGCGTTCGCGGTATTTTTACCGGTCAAATCCGTCGGTGTTGTTGGTGACGCGAGGCGTTACGAATATGTCATTGCACTGCGGGCCGTCGAAACCATCGATTTTATGACCGCACGGTGGGCACATCTGCCCTATACGTTCCTCGAACGGGTGTCCGGCAGGATTATCAATGAGATCAAGGGGATTTCCCGCGTTACTTACGATATTTCCAGCAAGCCACCTGCCACCATTGAGTGGGAATGACAATAAGTCTAGCTATTTGTTTTAAGGAGTAAAAGCAGCGCTGAACGAAGGTAGACGCATCATCAACGAGATGATGCGTCTGGTGCGTCGATTAGGTTGGGTAAGAAAGGATCCGTGGTACCCAACCGTATGTCTGGTGGTGTGGGGGGACTGGAACTGCGAAATTCCCTCCCACTCGATCCCAATCGCGCCGGTTCCCGCGTGTTGTTGGGGGTTCCTGCGTAAGCCTGCAGACTTCGCCTGCCGTCCGAATTGGCCGTTCCGGGCCACATCCCACTCTCTTCTGGCCATTCCCTGCTCCGGCCTCGCTCCCTGAAATTGGCCAGCGGCCTGCAAAAGTAACAAATCATTCTGAAATATATCAAAGACTTATGCGCATACGAATCAAGCGGTTGGATTGTGGTATTGACTGTTGAGAGGGAATGAGTTCTTATTGCTTCAATATTACAATCATTATTGAAGAATCAAAATATGGAAAAGAGCATAGCAACCACGATTTTTGAATCGCTCTCGTCGGGTGTGCGGCTGGATGCGTACCGCCTGCTCGTCAAGAAAGGGGCGGACGGTATGGTCGCTGGCGAGATCGCGTCCACGCTCGACATACCCCCGACCAACCTGTCCTTCCACCTCAAGGCGCTGACCCAGGCCAGGATGCTCGCCGTTACACAGGAAGGGCGTTTCCAGCGCTATCGGGCCAACATTCCGCTGATGCTGGATTTGATCGCCTACCTGACGGAAGAGTGCTGCGCGGGCCACCCTGAGCAATGCGGTGACTTGGGCCCCGCCTCTGGGTGTTCAGATGCAGTACTTTCCCCGCTCGCTTCAACCCACGTGAACTCTGATGGAGATACCCAATGACGACCATTCAAATCTATGAACCGGCCTTGTGCTGCAGTACGGGTGTATGCGGCGTTGATGTTGACCAGGCACTGGTCAGCTTTTCCGCTGATGCGGATTGGGCCAGGCAGAAAGGTGCGCAGATCGAACGCTTCAATCTGGCGCAACAACCGATGGCGTTTGCCGAAAATACAAAGGTCAAGACCTTCCTTGATGAACACGGTCAGGAGGGCCTGCCGTTGATTTTGGTGAATGGTGATGTGACCTTGACTGGGCGTTACCCGACACGCGATGAACTGGCAGCCTGGATCAGCAAGCACACAGAGAATTCATTATTCACGGAGCAGGTCGCCGAACTGGTCGCGATGGGTGCCGCTATCGCGGCTAACTGTGAGCCATGCTTCAAGCACCACTACGATGTCGCACGCAAACTCGGCGTCAGCCATGAGGACATGCGCCGGGCGGTCGATCTTGCCCAAAAGGTAAAAGATAGCCCTGCGCGGACCATGCTTGAACTGGCCAGCCGCTACCTCGACAAAGGCGCCTCGATGTCGACCAATGCGAAGCCCGTGTCAGCGGATGCGGCAGGTGGTGCTTGCTGCGGGCCGAAGAGCGATGTTTCCCGTCCAGGAAAGACCGGTTGCTGCTGATTGATCACTGGAGACAACGAAATGATGCACTTTCTGGATCACCCGCCACGCTTCTTTTTCTTCACCGGCAAAGGCGGCGTGGGCAAGACCTCCATCGCCTGCGCAACCGCCGTCAAGCTGGCGGGTGAAGGCAAGCGCGTGCTGCTGGTCAGCACCGACCCGGCCTCCAACGTGGGGCAGGTGTTCGGCGCAACCATTGGCAATGCAATGACCGCTATCCCCGCCGTACCGAATCTTTTTGCTCTGGAAATCGACCCGCAGGCCGCCGCGCAAGCCTATCGCGACCGCATCGTGGGCCCGGTGCGCGGCGTGTTGCCTGATACCGTGGTCAAAGGCATCGAGGAACAACTCTCCGGGGCCTGCACCACCGAGATCGCGGCCTTCGACGAATTCACCGCGCTGTTGATCGATTCCGAGCTGACAGCCGACTACGACCACATTTTGTTCGACACCGCGCCCACCGGACACACCATTCGTTTGCTGCAGTTGCCCGGCGCCTGGAGTGGTTTCCTGGAAGAAGGAAAGGGTGATGCCTCTTGCCTGGGCCCGCTGGCGGGTCTGGAAAAGCAACGGGAACAGTACAAGACGGCCGTCGACGCACTGGCCGACGCCGCGCGCACGCGGCTGGTTCTGGTTGCACGCGCGCAAGCTTCGACACTGCGCGAAGTGGCCCGGACCCACGAGGAACTCGCGGACATTGGCCTGCGCCAACAATACCTGGTGATCAACGGCGTGTTACCCGAGCGTGCGGCAGGTGATGACGAGCTCGCCGCCGCCGTCTTTGCCCGTGAACAAGCGGCCATAACCGCGATTCCTGATGCACTAAAAGCACTGCCGCGCGATCAGATCGCTCTTAAATCCTTCAATTTGGTGGGGCTCGACGCCTTACACCATTTGCTGGACAACGTCGAAACGCTGGCCGAGCAACCGGCAGCAACAAACGCCGAACCAATAGTGGCACCAACGCTGGCCACCCTGGTCGATGAGATCGCCGCCGATGGTCACGGTCTGGTGATGGTGATGGGTAAAGGCGGCGTGGGCAAAACCACGCTGGCGGCAGCAGTGGCCGTTGAACTCGCGCAGCGCGGCCTGCCGGTTCACCTCACCACCTCCGATCCGGCGGCGCATCTCACCGAAACCCTCAGCGAAACGCTCGATCACCTGAGCGTGAGCCGCATCGACCCGCAGGCCGAGACCGAACGCTACCGCGAGCATATACTGGAAACCAAAGGCGCCAAGCTCGATGCCCAGGGTCGTGCCTTGCTGGAAGAAGACTTGCGTTCACCCTGTACCGAGGAGATCGCCGTGTTCCAGGCCTTCTCGCGCATCATCCGCGAAGCGGGCAAGAAATTCGTGGTGATGGACACAGCGCCCACCGGACACACCTTGCTGTTGCTGGACGCCACCGGCGCCTACCACCGGGAAATTGCCCGTCAGATGGGCGACAAGGGCATCCACTTCACCACCCCGATGATGCAGTTGCAGGACCCGAAGCAAACCAAGGTGCTGCTGGTCACGCTGGCGGAAACCACCCCGGTACTGGAAGCTGCCAATCTGCAAGGCGATCTGCGCCGAGCCGGCATCGAACCCTGGGCCTGGATCATCAACAACAGCATTGCCGCCGCGCGTACCCGCTCGCCGCTGCTGCTGCAACGCGCCGCCAATGAACGTCGCGAAATCGATGCCGTGGCCAAGGTGCATGCCCAGCGCTATGCGCTGGTGCCGCTGCTGAAAGACGAACCGGTTGGGCAGAAGCACCTGCGGGCGCTGTCACAGACCCAAGCCACAAGACAGGAAAAGGAGGAAGCATGAGCACCGCATCACCGATTGGCTTTTTTGAACGCTACCTAACCCTCTGGGTCGCACTCTGCATCGTCGCGGGCATTGCGCTGGGTCAGGTGATGCCCGGCGTCTTTGCCGCGATCGGCGGGCTGGAAGTGGCTAGTGTCAACCTGCCGGTGGCGGTGCTGATCTGGCTGATGATCATCCCGATGCTGCTGAAGATCGACTTCGCATCACTCAAAAAGGTCGCTCGGCACTGGCGCGGCGTGGGCGTCACGCTCTTCATCAACTGGGGAGTCAAGCCGTTCTCGATGGCGCTGCTAGCCTGGCTCTTTCTCGGCTGGCTGTTCCGGCCTTATCTTCCTGCCGACCAGATCGACAGCTACGTCGCCGGGCTGATCATCCTTGCCGCCGCACCCTGCACGGCGATGGTGTTTGTCTGGTCCAACCTGTGCCGCGGCGATCCGGCCTTCACACTGAGCCAGGTCGCGCTGAACGACGCCATCATGGTAGTGGCCTTCGCACCGGTGGTGGGGCTGCTGCTTGGGCTGTCAGCGATTACCGTGCCCTGGAACACACTGATGCTCTCGGTCGGACTGTACATCGTCGTGCCAGTGATCATCGCGCAACTTATCCGCCGAAACCGGCTGGTCCAGGGCGGCGAGGAGGCGCTTTCGGCGCTGCTCGCCCGGCTCGGACCCACGTCGATCATGGCGCTGTTGGTGACGCTGGTCCTGCTCTTCGGTTTCCAGGGCGAACAGATCATTGCGCAACCTGCGATCATCGGCCTGCTCGCAGTGCCGATACTGATCCAGGTCTATTTCAACTCGGGCCTTGCCTATCTCCTGAACCGGGCTACCGGCGAGGCGCATTGCGTGGCTGCGCCCTCGGCGCTCATCGGGGCCTCTAACTTCTTCGAACTGGCCGTGGCCACCGCGATCAGCCTCTTTGGCCTGAGCTCCGGCGCGGCGCTCGCCACCGTCGTGGGCGTGCTGGTCGAGGTGCCAGTGATGCTGTCGGTCGTCTACATCGTCAACGTCTCGAAGGGCTGGTACGAGCGGGGTGCCGCGGTGCAGCGGGTGGCCTCGCGGCAGGCGCAGGGCGCTACCCGTGTGACGAGAGCGCAGACAACATTCTCAAATCAATGATGAAGGAGAAGTACACATGTTTCGCACCGCACTGATTGCCCTCGACTACTCGGCTGCCCAAGGCCCAATCATCGCCTGCCTGACCGACCTGCGCGACATGGGCGTGACCCGCGTGATCCTGACCCATATTGTTCACGTGAGCTATACACAGAGCGGCGAGTACGGCCACGAGGATGAACTGAAGAACTGGTTGAGCGAGCACGCCGCACCGCTGCGCGAAACAGGCTTCGACGTCGAGATCGACATCCGCGACGCTGGCGAGGTGGCGAAGGACATCCTCGCGGCCGCCGCCGAGCATGGTGCGGACCTGATCGTGATCGGCTCGCGCGGACAGAACATGATCCGCAGCCTATTCCTCGGCTCGGTGGCGCGCGAGGTGATCCGCCTGAGCACCTTGCCGGTGCGTCTGGAATGGATCGAGGCCACCGGCGAGGACGGCGACGCGGCCTGCGAGCGCAGCTGCCACGCCGGCTTGCGGCGGCTTCTGCTGGCCACCGATTTCTCGCCTCAGGCGCGCGTCGCAGAAACGGCAGCGGCCGTACTCGGCCCACACGCGGGCATCGTCGATCTGATCCATGTCGTCAGTCCGGATGAGGCAGCCCGGTATGCACGCTGGCCGGTGATGGCACGCGCTGCCCTCGACAACATCGCGAACGAAATCATCGCCGCCGGTGGCAAGGCCGAGATCCATCTTGCCAAGGGCAAGCCCTCCGAGGAAATAGCAAAGGCCGCCGCCGAGCGCGATGTCGACCTGATCGTCGTCGGCAAGCATGGACAGAACTGGGTCGAGAGTATGGCGATTGGCTCGACCGCCGCCAAGCTTTGCGAAATCGCGCGCCGCCCCGTGTTGGTGGCGCCGCTCCAGAACAACGAGGTCTGAGACCATGCGTATCCTGTTTCTCTGTGTTGCCAACTCTGCCCGCAGCCAGATGGCCGAGGGCTTGTCGCGGCAACTGCTGGGCGCACACGCCGAGGTGATAAGCGCTGGCTCCCAGCCGTCGCGAGTCAACCCGCATGCCATCGCAGCCATGGCGGAAATCGGCATCGATATCAGCCAGCAGCAAAGCAAGTCGGTGGACACCATCGACTCAGCAGCCATCGACATGGTGGTCACCCTGTGTGCCGAAGAAATCTGCCCGATTCTTCCGGGCAAGGTGAAACGCCTGCATTGGCCGGTGAGCGATCCAGCCAGTGGCGCGAATGCGCTGAGCAGTGAAGAAAATCTGATGCGCTTTCGCACCGCTCGCGATCAGATCAAGGCCCGCATCGCCGTGCTGGCAGGCTTGCTCGACATTCCGCCAGGGCCGCCGGCCGAAGAATTTCACGGCAGCATTCGGGTCAACCATTTGCCTGACAGCGTGCGCTTTTACGCCTGGTTGCTGAACACCTGGCCGAAGGAATGGACCCATCGCTATGCGACCTTTATTCGCAGCGACCTGAACCTCAATTTTGTGCTGCTGGTTTCAGACGGCAAGGAATTGCACCACGACACCCTCTACCATCTGGGCATCGGTGTTGCCGACCGCAATGCCGTCATTGCGTCCTACCACCAGGCCGTCGCGTTTGGCGCGTCCATTGAAAAGCCGCCGCGCACCACCTGGAAGGGCAAGCCATTGCACGAGCTGTGGCTGACCGACCCCGACGGCACCTTGATCGAAATATATGCCCGCCTGACCGATCAGGAACTGGCCGAGAAACCTGCCGACGAGTTGCCATGGATTCTGGTGCCCGGCACCGGCCCGAATGTGACCTGATGTGCGAGCTGCTGGCCATGTCGTGTCGGCATCCGACCAGACTGACATCCTCTCTGACGGCGCTCGCTTCGCATGCCGCCGGCGACAGCCGCAATCGCGACGGCTGGGGGCTTGCGTTTTTTCAGGGCCGCGATGTTGCCCTGTATCGCGACACAACTCCGGCGGACAGCTGCCCACTGGTTCCCTGGCTGGAAGCCAACGGTCCGGCAACGACCTTGTCCCTTGGGTACATACGCCACGCCACACAAGGCCCCGTCGATCTGGCCAATACCGGGCCATTCGCACGAGAACTCAATGGCCACATGCAGGTGTTTACCCACAACGGCAATCTGAAGAATCTGGCGCAACTTCCGTTCGTCAACAGCGGATGTTTTCAGCCGGTGGGCGAGACAGATTCGGAGTTGGCTTTCTGCCTGTTGCTGGAACGGATCAGGCGACTGGAACACGTCCCCGGCGAACTCCCACCTTTGCAAGCCAGACTGGATGCCGTGGTTGAAATAGCCGCGGCGCATAGGGCATTGGGTCCTTCCAGCTTTTTCTATGCAGATGGCGATGTGTTATTCGCGCATGCCGACCGAAGGCTGCAACCCTTGACGGGTCAAGTCTCCGCGCCGGCGCTCTATCGCCTGGAGTGTCCGCCTGGCAGTGAAACCACACTGATGCGCGACTCTGAATCTGTGGAGACTCAGGCAGCACAGCGCCTGATCCTGCTGGCCAGCGTGCCGCTCACACACGAAGCATGGACGCCCATGCAGGAAGGTGAGGTGCTTGCGATACGCCGGGGTGAAATCGTCGCTAGCGTGCAGTTGTAACCAATTAACCCATAACTTTCATTGAGGACCTGCCATGAGCGAAACAAAAACAAAGATGACCTTCTCCGTCAGTGCTCGGCGCGTCGATGCCTACGGCAGTCTGGCGCATTGTAAAGACGCTGACATCACCCTGGACACCGATCTGGCCGGACGCCCGGACGCCTTCAATCCGGCGGAACTGCTGATGGCGGCACTGGCGGCCTGCATGATCAAAGGTATCGAACGGGTGACTCCCATTCTCAAATTCGAGCTTTCTGGCGTGGACGTCCGCTTGCATGGCGTGCGCCAGGACGTACCGCCGAAAATGGAGTCCATCGACTATGAAATCTTCATCGATACGGATGAAAGCGACCACCGGCTGGAACTGCTGCACGACAACGTGAAAAAGTACGGCACGGTTTTCAATACAGTGGCGCCGGGAACACAGCTGCGCGGTGTACTGAAGCGAACCAACTGATACTCCAGGAGGCCTGTATCGGCTGCAGCGCCTGCGTTACAGGCTAAACCCGCCTGGTTTATCGCTATGATTTCGAGCGCAAAAAACCGGTAGTGATTGATCTACTCAATTGCAGGGTCGGCTGCACTACGTGCGCCAACACCTGCCCGTTGACGTGCCAGCACTTACGGTCAATCGCGTCTGTGGTTCCGGCGCGCAGTGGACAGTGGCCGACGTTGATCGCGCAGAAATCAACGAAGCATTCGCCGCCATGACACTAGCGTGCTTGCGCGAACTCGGTTTGCCGGAAGAAGTAGTCAATGTCGAGGG
>JBBDIT010000040.1:0-24516 GCA_040880285.1 Pseudomonadales bacterium
CTAGGCCTTTGGTACCCAGCCCATGCACCAGCCTTTAGCGGCAACCAGTCGATTCTGGAACAGGCTACACCCACCCCAGCTGTCATCGGTCACCGTGTAGAACTGGCAGTTGTCGCAATACTGATCGGCACCCGCTACGCCCATCTTGTCCATTCGACTTGCGTTGGCGGCATCTTGGACATATTTCAATGCTTTCGCGGTCGCATCACTGGCGGGAACCTTCTCAGCCGCCCTGACATCAAGGCTGACCAGCGGTATCAAGGCCAGGGACGCTGAGGCCTTAATGAAATTTCTTCTAGACGGCATAACTCACTCCTGATTGGATTACGGGGACAAGCCTAGCGAATCTTACCTCAAAAATCTGTGATCAGGATCAGGCTTTGGGCAATGTGACACCCCGCTGCCCCTGGTACTTGCCGCCACGGTCCTTGTACGACACTTCACAGGCCTCGTCTGACTCAAAGAATAGCATCTGGGCCACGCCTTCATTGGCGTAGATCTTTGCTGGCAAGGTCGTGGTGTTGGAAAATTCGAGCGTCACATGACCCTCCCACTCGGGCTCGAGCGGTGTCACATTGACGATGATGCCACATCGGGCGTAGGTGGACTTGCCGAGGCAGATGGTCAGTACCGTTCGCGGAATTTTGAAGTACTCAACCGTACTCGCCAGCGCAAACGAGTTGGGCGGGATAATGCATACATCATTTTTAATATCGACGAAGCTGTTCTCATCGAATGATTTCGGGTCAACCGTGGCCGATCGAATATTGGTGAAGACCTTGAAATCACTGGAACAACGCACATCGTAGCCATAGCTTGAAGTGCCGTAGGAGATAATTCTTGCCCCGTCTTCCGATTGCCGTACCTGCCCTGGTTCGAACGGCGAGATCATATCGTGCTTTTCGGCCATCTCCCTGATCCAACGATCAGACTTTATGGACATAATGCAACCCTGTGACAAAACGCCGCATGATACTGGTGGCTCATGCTGTATTCAATCAAAGTCCGTTACCTGGGGCTCAGTCGTCCATCACCCGGATCACCGGTCCCTTACGATCACCGCTTTGTTCGACACTCGCAACGATCAGACGGGCTACCTCGCGCATGATCCTTGCGACATCACCGTCAGGATCGGTAACCAGCGGCGGCCTGCCACCGTCTGACTGTTCCCGAATCGCAAGCGACAAGGGCAGTTGCCCCAGCACCCGGGAGTCGTACTCCGCCGCGATCCGCTCGCCGCCGCCCTCACCAAATACGGGTTCCTGATGACCGCAATGGGAGCAGGTATGGATGCTCATATTTTCAATGACGCCCAGTACCGGTACTTCAACCTTACGAAACATCTCGATTCCTTTTCGGGCATCCAGCAGCGCGATGTCCTGGGGCGTGGTTACAATGACGGCACCGCTCATGGGCACCTGCTGGGCCAGCGTCAATTGAATGTCGCCGGTCCCTGGTGGATAGTCGACGATCAGGTAGTCAACCTCCTTCCAGGCAGTCTGGGTCAATAGCTGCTGGAGCGCACTACTTGCCATGGGGCCGCGCCAAACGGCCGGGGTTTTGTCCGATGTAACAAAAGCCATCGACATCACCTGAATATCGTGGGCGATAATCGGCTGTAGCCTGTTATCCACTACCGCTGGCCGCGTGCCCTCGGCGACGCCCATCATCAGGGCCTGGCTGGGGCCATAGATATCGGCGTCCAGCAGTCCGACGCGGTAGCCTTCTGCGGCAAACGCCAGTGCCAGATTTGCCGAGACGGTCGATTTACCGACCCCACCTTTGCCGGAAGCCACTGCAATCACGTGCTTGATGTCCGGGAGTTCAAATTTTTCCATGCTGCCGTGTCACCATCGGGTTATGCGATCGAGGCGCCATTAAAACGCATGACAGGATTTGTTTCACCTGGAATCCGAACCCACCCGGTCTCGCCGGTTTTTGACCCACGCACCCTGGAGGGCGATCATGATAAAAAGGGGCTTTACCCTTTTTTCTCTGGCGCTGCACCAGTATATTTAGCACCCTTTGACTCGACCCTAACTATCGGAATTTCATGCAAAAACGCCATATCCTCGTTACCAGCGCGCTGCCCAACGCCAACGGCTCGATTCATCTCGGTCATTTGCTCGAGCATATCCAGACCGATATCTGGGTACGCTTCCAGCGCCTGTGCGGTCATGAATGCATCTACGTGTGCGCCGATGACGCCCATGGCACCGCAATTATGCTCAAGGCCGACGAGAACGGGGTCGAGCCTGAGACCTTGATTGCCCGCATCAAAGAGGAACACGAACGCGATTTCCGGGATTTCCTGATCAGCCATGACAACTACTATTCGACCCACTCGCCGGAAAACCAGGAATTGTCATCTCAGATATATACACGCCTGAAGGATGCGGGCCAAATCCGGGTCGAATCTGTGGACCAGTTGTATGATCCCGAAAAAAATATGTTCCTGGCGGACCGCTTCATCGTCGGCACTTGCCCGAGGTGCAAGGCCGAAGGGCAGTATGGCGATAACTGCGAGGCCTGTGGCGCAACCTATGATGCCATAGACCTGATCGATCCGGTTTCAAAGCTATCGGGCGCAAAGCCGACACTCAAGGCCTCGACGCACTTTTTCTTTGCCCTGTCGAACTTCACTGACTTCCTGAAGCAGTGGACCAGGAGTGGCACCCTGCATGAGCAAGTGGCCAACAAATTGAGCGAATGGCTGGACGCCGGGCTCCAGGACTGGGACATTTCCCGGGACGCACCCTACTTTGGCTTCGAAATTCCGGATGAACCGGGCAAATACTTTTACGTCTGGCTGGATGCGCCGATAGGCTACATGGCCAGTTTCAGGAACTACTGTGACCGGGTCGGCAATGTCGTCTACGATGATTACTGGAAGCCTGATTCCCCCTACGAGGTGCACCACTTTATCGGTAAGGACATTATCAATTTTCATGCGCTGTTCTGGCCGGCCATGCTCAAGGTTGCGGGTTTCCGTACGCCAACCCAGATTCACGCGCATGGATTTGTTACGGTCAACGGCCTCAAAATGTCAAAGTCCCGCGGCACGTTTATCAATGCCCGAACTTACCTGGATCATCTGGAGCCGGAGTACCTGCGCTATTACTTTGCAACGAAACTATCGAGTGGGATCGATGACCTGGACATGAACCTCGACGACTTTGTGCAACGAGTTAATTCCGACGTCGTCGGTAAGGTGGTCAATATTGCCAGCCGTTGTGCGGGCTTTATTCACGGTAAGTTCAATGGACAACTATCAGCGGGTCCGACGACACCGCTGGTAGAAGAGCTGGTTGGCAGCAAGGATGCCATTGCACGCCATTATGAGGCCGGAGAATTCGGCCGCGCCGTTCGCGATATCATGGCCATGGCAGACAAGGCCAACCAGTATATCGATGAGTACAAGCCCTGGGTGCTGGCGAGGCAGGAAGGCAATGAACAGTTGGTCCAGAATGTTTGTTCCGACGGCATCAACCTGTTCCGGATCCTGATCAGCTACTTGAAGCCAATCATGCCGCAACTGGCGGAGAAGTCAGAAGCGTTCCTCAGTATTGAGCCACTGACCTGGGACGGTATCGGCAATCTTCTTTGTGATCACAAGATCAACAAGTTCAAGCCACTTGCCAGGCGAATCGAATCGGAGGACGTCACTAAAATGGTGGAATCATCGAAAGACGGACCCGGCGAAGACGCCGCGGCACCACCCGAACCTTCCAACCTGATCGAGTTTGATGATTTTGCCAGGGTGGATCTGCGCATCGTCAGGATCGTTTCGGCCGAACAGGTCGAAGGCGCCGACAAACTCCTGCGTCTGACGCTGGATCTCGGCGACGAACAACGTACGGTATTTGCCGGAATCAAGTCAGCCTACGCCCCCGATGAACTGGTGGGTAAAATGACCGTGATGGTTGCCAACCTGAAACCCCGCAAGATGAAATTCGGCGTGTCCGAGGGTATGGTGCTGGCGGCAGGACCCGGGGGCAAGGACATTTATCTGTTGGAACCGGACGCCGGCGCTACACCGGGACTCAAGGTCACCTGATTACCATGCCGGATGCCCTCATCATTCTGTTGACGACGATATTCGTTAACAACTTTGTGATGGTGCAATTTTTGGGACTGTGTCCTTTCATGGGCGCAAGCCAGAAGCTCGACAGTGCGATCGGTATGGCGGCGGCAACGACCTTCGTGCTCACCCTGGCGGCCGCCATCAGCTTCATGGTCGAACATTACTTGCTGGTGCCGTTCGGGCTCGAATATCTCCGTATTATCAGCTTCATCGTGATCATTGCCGCACTGGTGCAGTTCTCGGAGATCGTCATCCGGGCAACCCAACCTATGCTGCACCAGATACTTGGTATCTTTATTCCGCTGATCACGACCAATTGCGCCGTGCTGGGTGTCGCACTCCTGAATGTCCGGCAGTCACACTCGTTTATCGACTCGATTTTTTTTGGGCTCGGCGCTGCCCTCGGGTTTTCCTTG
Organism: Pseudomonadales bacterium; assembly: GCA_040880285.1. Lineage (GTDB taxonomy): Bacteria > Pseudomonadota > Gammaproteobacteria > Pseudomonadales > Azotimanducaceae > JANQJA01. The sequence continues at coordinate 4,501 of JBBDIT010000040.1, forward strand.
CTTCTTGTCCTGTTTGCGTCCATGCGAGAGCGGCTCGTACATGCAGACATCCCGGCACCTTTTAGAGGTGCAGCGATCAACATGATCACGGCCGGAATTATCTCCCTGGCGTTTCTTGGTTTCACCGGCATGGGGCGTTAGGTATGGAGATGGTCTTAACGGGTACACTGGGGCTGGCCTTGATCGGGGCGCTTTCGTCGCTGCTGCTATCGCGGACGTCAAAGCACTTCGTCAACCATACGGACGAGGTTGTGGATGCCATCGATCGGCTATTGCCACAGACTCAATGTGCACAGTGTGGATATCCTGGCTGCAAACCCTATGCCGCGGCAATTGCCGATGGCGAAGCCATTAACAAATGCCCACCGGGTGGCGACGACACAATTTCCGCCCTCGCTGACCTGTTAGGCCGCAAGGTCACGGGGCTCGACCCTTCCTGTCGCAAGGCAAGTGTTGCGACTGACGAGCAAGTCATCGCTGTGATCCGTGAGGAAGAGTGCATAGGCTGTACGCTATGTATCAAGGCCTGCCCGGTAGACGCCATTGTCGGTGCCGCGCAATTGATGCACACGGTCATTCAATCCGAGTGCACTGGCTGTGAGTTGTGCCTGCCACCCTGCCCCGTTGACTGTATCGATTTACATCCACTGGCAATGCAACCGCCTCATACGGTCTCCCCACCGGCGTCCGGTTTCGAATGTATCCGTTGCGGCCTGTGCGAGGAGGTCTGCCCCAGGGATCTTTTGCCCCAGGACCTGTACTGGTATCGAGATAGCCCATCAAAGCTGGAATCGCTGGAGCTGGACCAGTGTATTGAATGCAGGCGATGTGACCGGGCGTGTCCCAGCCACATTCCGCTTACGGATTTCTTCAGGTCAGCAAAGCTGGAAAAACAACAGCAAATCGGGCAAGCGAACCGCGCGCAACATACCCTTGCGCGGTATGAACATCATCTCGAACGCCAGGTGGCATCTTCACAGCTGGTGCGACAGCGGCCGTCGACAGACGAAAAAGCCTCCTTGCTCGACGCGATCAAACAAAAGCGACGGTAAACCCACATGCCAATACGCACTCCGTCATTCATGAACCAGGTTGTCCTGGCGTTGTTACCGGGTATCGGTATGCTGGCCTGGTTTTTTGGTGTCGGCATCGTCATCAATCTGGTAGTCGCCGTCGCGGCGGCAGTCGCAACAGAAATTGTCATCCTCCACTTGAGAGGACATTCGCTGGCAACGTTGCTGGATGGCAGTGCCGTTGTAACCGGCATCCTGATCGGAATCTGCCTGCCTCCCTTCATTCCCGTCTGGGTCATTGTCGCCGGCGTCGTTTTTGCAATGATTTTCGGTAAGCACTTGTACGGTGGCCTTGGCCACAATCCGTTCAATCCGGCCATGGTCGGTTACGCGATGATGATCGTTTCATTTCCGCTGGCCATGTCGCTGTGGCCAGCACCCTTGACCAATCCTGATGCCTTGTCGGTGATGGCCTATAAGATGGGCATCCCCATCGCCGACGGCATCACCGCGGCAACGCCGCTCGATGCATTTAAATTTCGCGGCGCCACCACCGTGGGCGAATTCGTTGCTGGCAGTGCCGTCATGCACAGGGTCGGCGGTATGAGTGTCGGTATTGGCTGGCAATGGGTCAACGCAGGCTTTCTCGCCGGTGGAATTTACCTGGTGTATCGCGGTGTCTGCGGTTGGCTGATGCCGGCAATCATGCTGCTGACCCTGACTATTCTTGCCCTCGTATTCTACGACAGTGGTAGTTCCCAGAGCCTGGGATCCCCTGCATTCCACCTGTTCAGCGGGGCCACGATGTTGGGTGCTTTTTTTATCCTGACGGACCCTGTCACCTCGCCAGACAGCCAGGAAGGGCAGATCGTTTTTGCCATGGGCGTGGGCGCCCTCACGTTTGTGATTCGAAATATCGGTGCCTATCCTGAAGGTCTCGCATTCGCCATTCTGCTCATGAATACGGCGACACCGTTCATCGATCAGATTCGGTGGAGATACGCATGAATACGCTGGTGTTTCGCCTGACCGGTTTGGCAGCCGTTTGTGGTCTGTTACTGGGTCTTGCGAACCTGGCCACATCAGCACAGATCAAGGCTAACCGGCAGGCTTTTGCCGAGAGGCAATTGCTCGAAGTGACCGGGCACAAGGGCAAGATTCGCAAGATCGATGACGAGCGCTATCTGCTACTGGACGCGGGACAACCAAGAGGCTTTGTCTTCGGCGTGGAAACAAACCAGGGCTACAATGGTCGGATCAGCCTTTGGCTCGGCGTTGAGATCAACGCTTCCAACCCTTCGAAAGCGAGCATATTGGGCGTCAGGGTGAGATCGCATCAGGAAACCCCGGGTCTCGGCGACCGGATCGAGTTGGCTGTGTCGGACTGGATACTCGCGTTTAATGGCCACCAATCCGCTAACGGAACCCATTGGGACGTTCGGAAATTTGGCGGTGACTTCGACCAATTCACCGGCGCAACGATTACCCCAAGAGCGGTGGTCCATGCAGTTCGCGATGGCCTTGTCCGCTATGAGCAACAAAAGGATGAATGGCGCAATGAATTATAGATCCATCGCTTCCGAAGGAATCTGGCATAACAATCCGGCGCTGGTACAACTGCTGGGCCTGTGTCCGTTGTTGGCGGTTTCCAATACGTTCGTGAATAGCCTCGGATTGGGGCTTGCGACCCTTGCCGTGCTCACTGCATCAAACTTTGTGATCAGTCTCGTCCGTGGCCTGCTGGACGACAGCACTCGCCTGCCGGCACAAATCATGGTGATCGCAACCTTTGTGACACTGGCCGATATCGCCATGCAGACCTGGTTCTTCGAGATCCATCAGCGGATCGGTCTATTTATCGCACTCATCGTTACCAACTGCACGCTACTCGGGCGAGCCGAGGCATTCGCCTCTCGCCAGCCCATTCGTTACGCGATCTTCGATGGCTTTATGATGGGCATCGGGTTTCTGGTTGTCATCCTCATCATGGGATCACTGCGGGAAATTTTCGGTCAGGGCACGTTATTTGCCAACCTTCACTTGCTGGCGGGTACAGGCGCAACGAACGCGACCATCAGGTTCAGCGATACCGGCTTTTTACTCATGCTGTTGCCTCCCGGCGCATTTATCACCCTGGGTTGCCTCATTGCGCTGAAGAACTGGGCAGGATCAGCTGCGGCGATACCTGCGAGGCCCGCACCTTCATCACTTGATGCTGGTCGGCCCTGAACCAGGGGACAGGAACCAGGGGACAGGAACCAGGGGAATATGAACAAAGACAAACGGTACCAGATTCTATCCAAGCTTCGGGATGAAAATCCCAAACCGACGACTGAACTCAATTATCAGTCGCCATTTGAGCTCTTGATCGCCGTTATCCTGTCCGCCCAGGCCACGGATGTCAGTGTCAACAAGGCGACCGCAAAATTGTATGAAGTCGCCAATACTCCGGAGACAATCCTTACACTCGGCGAAGCAAAACTTAAGGACTACATCAAGACGATCGGCCTGTTCAACACCAAGGCCGCGAACATCATCAAGACCTGTAGAATCCTGATGGAACAGCATGGATCTGTCGTCCCGGACAATCGCAAGGATCTTGAGGCATTGCCCGGCGTCGGTCGCAAGACAGCCAATGTGATTTTGAATACCGCGTTCGGCCATCCCACGATCGCGGTCGACACACATATTTTCCGGGTGTCCAACCGGCTCAAGCTGGCACCGGGCAAGAACGTCGTCGAAGTTGAGGAGAAGTTGATGAAGTTCGTGCCAGATGAGTTCAAGCACGATGCCCATCACTGGCTGATATTGCACGGGCGTTATATTTGCACGGCACGCAATCCGCGATGCGGCGCTTGCGTTATTTATGATTTGTGCGAATACAATAAAAAGACCTGCTGACAGCCAAAAGAAGCCGACAGCCAACAGCCGACAGACAACCGTTGTCATTCTGAGACGCGGCGCAAGCCGCGTCCTGAGCGAGCGCTAGCGAGTCGAAGGACCTCGCCGAAGAATCTCGTGGTTCGGTGAGGGCCGTAGAGTGACAGAACGCCCTTCGGGCTACAGAACGCTCGCGTTGCGAGCTACAGAACGCGCCTTCGGCGCTACAGAACGGCCGCAAGGCGGCCTACAGGTAAAAAAAGCCCACAGCCTACAGGCAACAGCTGAGATCCTTCGCTGCGCCGGGAGGCGCAGTCTCAGGATGACAAGCTGTCGGCTCTCTTTTATCGATTGTTCCTGCCTTTTTTACTGGCAACTTTGAGGCGCAGTGCGTTGAGGCGGATAAATCCTGCCGCATCTTTCTGGTCGTAAGCGCCGGCATCGTCTTCGAAGGTAACAATATTACCGTCATACAGACTATCGGATTCAGACTCCCGACCAACGACCATAACCGAACCCTTGTACAATTTTAAGCGCACGGTACCGCTAACGTGTTCCTGTGATTGATCAATCAAAGCTTGCAGCGCGTGACGTTCCGGTGACCACCAGTAGCCGTTATAGATCAAGCTGGCGTAGCGCGGCATGAGTTCATCTTTCAAGTGCGCAAGCTCCCGGTCCAGGGTGATGGACTCAATGGCGCGGTGGCCCTTGAGCAGGATGGTACCGCCAGGGGTTTCATAACATCCCCGTGCTTTCATGCCAACGTATCGGTTCTCGACGATATCGACTCGCCCGATACCGTTCTCACCACCCACTTTATTAAGCTGTGTAATGACCTCGCCCGGTGTCATCGCCTTGCCATCGATTGCCGTCACGTCGCCGTTGAGATAAGTCAGTTCAAGATAGGTCGGCGAGTCAGGCGCTGCCTGTGGTGACCTCGTCCACAGCCACATGGATTCTTCCGGTTCCGCATAAGGGTCCTCAAGGATGCCGCCTTCGTAGGAAATGTGCAGCAGATTTGCATCCATGGAATAGGGAGAACGTGCCCCTTCATGCTTTCTATCCACTTTGATCTGGTGCTTCTCGCAAAATTCCATGAGGGACTCACGTGAAGTGAGGTCCCACTCACGCCAGGGCGCGACGACCTTGATGTCAGGGTTGAGTGCGTAGGCACCCAACTCAAACCGCACCTGGTCATTGCCTTTACCGGTTGCCCCATGGGAAATCGCACCGGCTCCGGTTTCCTCGGCGATCTCGACCAGGCGCCTCGCAATCAGCGGCCGCGCAATGGAGGTACCAAGCAGGTATTCACCCTCATAAATCGTGTTACAGCGGAACATGGGGAAGACGTAGTCGCGTGCAAATTCTTCCCGCAAGTCTTCAACGTAAGATGCAATCGCGCCAGTTCTCTTTGCTTTATCAGCGACTGCTGAATAATCATCGCCGTCACCAAGGTCTGCAGTAAAGGTTACGACTTCACACTGATAGGTTTCCTGAAGCCACTTCAGGATTGCCGTGGTGTCGAGTCCACCTGAGTAGGACAATACAATTTTGTCGAAATCCGCCATCTTTTCTGCGTCTCCGGCTGTAGCGTAAAAAGGGCAGTATGTTAACACAGGCGTTATTGCAAATGACTGCCCTCGTCGCCACGGACTTATCCGAGTACAATGGCAAACATGCGAACTCTCTCTATCACCCGGCCCGACGACTGGCATGTTCATCTACGAGATGGTGATTTCCTGCCGGATACGGTCAGGGACATTGCCCGCTACTTCGGTCGCGCGCTGGTCATGCCGAATCTCCTGCCACCGGTAGCTGATGTTGAGGCCGCGCGCAACTATCGCGACCAGATTCTCTCGTTGGTACCGAAGGATTCCTCCTTCTCGCCACTCATGACGCTTTATATCACTGACCAGACATCGAAAAACACAGTGGCAGCCGCCAGCGCATCCGATTTTGTTCACGCATTCAAACTCTACCCGGCAGGCGCAACGACAAATTCCGAGGCTGGAGTCGCCAGGATCGAAACGCTGTATCCACTATTTGAAGCCATGGAAATGCACGGCATGGTACTGGCCGTCCACGGTGAGGTGACCGACGACAGTGTCGACATTTTTGATCGTGAGAAGGTATTCATCGACCAACAACTGGCTTCCATCGTAGACACCTTTCCGGCACTCAAGATCGTGTTCGAACATGTGACCACAAAAGAAGCCGTTCAATTTGTTGAATCGGCTGGTGACGAGGTCGCGGCAACGATCACCGTGCATCACCTTTTGTTCAATCGGAATGATCTGCTGGCGGGTGGCATGAAGCCGGTTTATTACTGTCTGCCGGTATTAAAACGTGACGTGCACCAAAGGGCGCTCATTGCAGCAGCCACGTCCGGGGACCCGGCATTTTTCCTTGGCACCGATTCCGCGCCTCATCCAAGGCACGCGAAAGAGAATGCCTGCGGTTGCGCGGCTGGCTGCTATACCGCCCACGCAGCGATCGAGCTGTATGCTGAGGTGTTCGATGCCGCAGGAGCCCTCGACAAGCTGGAAGCTTTCGCCGGCCACTTCGGTGCAGACTTTTATGGACTGGCCAGGAACCAGGACCAGATCACGCTTGCCCAATCACCCTGGACAGTGCCCGCGTCCCTCGCCTTTGGTACCCAGACCCTGGTTCCCGTACGCACAGGAGAAAAAGTCAGCTGGAAAGTTGTCGACTCACCGGATAAGGACTCAACTTGACCGACACAAAAAAACCCATCGCTTTTCGCTTTCGTGGGTATCTACCGGTTGCCGTCGATGTTGAGACTGGCGGTTTTAACGCAAGAACAGATGCCCTGCTCGAAATTGCCGCTATCCCCATCGAGATGAATGACTCCGGGATTCTGGTACCCGGGGAAAGACATTTCTTCAACGTCGAACCGTTTTCAGGTGCAAATATCGAATCCGCGTCGCTGGAGTTCACCGGCATTGACCTTGATAATCCGTTACGGGGTGCAGTGCCTGAAAAGACCGCCGTGTCGGAAACTTTTCGTGCGATTCGCAAGGAAGTTCGTGAAACCGGGTGCCAACGGGCCGTCGTTGTCGCACACAATGCTTCCTTTGACCTGGGATTCCTGAACGAAGCCTCGGAACGCTGCAACATTAAACGCAATCCGTTTCACCCATTTTCGAGTTTCGACACGGCGACACTATGTGGTCTTGCTTTTGGCCAGACCGTACTGGCTCGCGCCTGCCAGGCGGCGGCCATCGAATTTGATGCGCAAGAGGCCCATTCCGCCTTGTATGACTGTGAAAAAACCGCAGAGATTTTCTGCTACATCGTTAACCGATGGAAGCAGTTGGGCGGCCTGTAAGCGGGCGTCTAGTCGTCCAGACCATCCAACGCCTTCTGGAAGCGATTGGCATGTGACCGTTCGGCCTTCGCCAGGGTTTCCATCCAGTCGGCAATCTCATCGAAACCTTCATCACGCGCGGTCTTGGCCATGCCGGGATACATATCCGTATATTCATGGGTCTCGCCTGCGATTGCCGCTTTCAGGTTTTCTGCAGTAGCGCCAATGGGCAGGCCCGTGGCGGGATCGCCAACCTGCTCCAGGTACTCCAGGTGTCCATGCGCGTGGCCGGTTTCACCCTCGGCAGTGGAGCGGAATACCGCGGAAACGTCGTTATAGCCTTCAACATCTGCCTTCGACGCGAAATACAGGTAGCGCCGATTGGCTTGTGATTCACCGGAGAAGGCGTCTTTCAGATTCTGTTCGGTCTTACTTCCCTTGAGTTCCATAGCATACCTCTCGTGTTTGACTGAAAAGCCGAATCAGCCGTCAGACGCCTGATTCGCTGCGTCCGACGCAGATTTGATCAACGGTTGCAATTCACCGTTCTGGTACATTTCGGTGACAATGTCACAACCACCCACCAATTCGCCGTCGATGAACAATTGGGGAAAAGTGGGCCAGTTGGAGATCTGCGGCAAAGTGGCGCGAATGTCGGGATTGGCCAGAATGTCTATGTAAGCAAACCGCTCACCGCAGGCCATCAGGATTTGCGTTACCTGCGCTGAAAAGCCGCATTGCGGTTGCTCAGGCGAGCCTTTCATATAGAGCAAAATGGTATTGGATTCGATTTGCTCTTTTATCGCTTCAGTAGTTTCCATGGGTCTTGAACTCTCGCATTTAAAAATGTATCAATCCAGGCAAGTAGATCCCTGGAAGGCGAATTCTAACGCGTTTGAACGTCGTTGCTTAGGGGCGGCTTATAAAAAATAATGCTTTACTCATATCCCTCCAAAACCGCCACCGCCAGGGCTCTCGATCCTGAGTAGGTCTCCGGCGGACACAGGGACCCGACACTTGGCCGGCAGGGCCTCTCCATTTAGCAAGTTTATGCCGGTAGCACCGGCACCACCACCGTCAAGGCCCCAGGGTGCAAATGACCGGCGCTCCGTAAGCAGGGTCAGCTCTGCTGGCGCGAGGAACTCAAATTCCCGGACCAGCCCGTCACCACCACGGTGCCGGCCCTGCCCGCCGGAGCCACGGCGGATGGAATACTCCCTGATCCTCACCGGGTAATGCATCTCCAGGCTCTCAACCGGCGTGTTCAAAGTATTGGTCATATGCGACTGGATCGCCGATAAGCCCTCGCCCCCGGCATGCGCGCCGGTACCACCTCCGATGGTTTCATAATAGTCCCAGGATGGATCAGTGCGATGGTTACCCATGGCAACGTTATTCATGGTGCCCTGGCTGGCCGCCGGGATCGAACCCGGCATGGCCATAGATAGCGCCCCCAGCACCACATCAACTATACGCATGGACGTTTCAACATTCCCGGCGGCGGTGGCAGAAGGACGGGTGGCATTGACCAAAGTCCCCGCTGCTGCCGTCAGCTGGACGCAGGCAAAGGTGCCGGCACAGGCCGGGGTGTGGTCCGGCAACAAACACCTGAAGCAATAAAATACCGCGGCCGCGGCAACGGATAGTGGACAGTTAATATTACCCGGTACCTGTTTGGAGGTGCCATCGAAGTCGACCAGGATACGATCGCTCGAAACCGTCACCTGGACCTTGATAACAATGTCGTCCGTGCCGCAACCATCGTCATCCATATAATCTTCGAATCGGTAGGTGCCGTGCGGAATCTCCGATAACCTTGCCCGTGCCAGTCGCTCGCCATAGGCGTTGATTTCTTCCACACCGGAATTAAAGCCTTCAATGCTGCGTGCCCGGACGAGTTCGACGAGGCGAGACAGGCCAATACGGTTGGCGCTGATCTGTGCCGCAAAGTCCCCATGCGTATCGGCGCCCTCGATACTTTCAATCAGCGCCATCGCAGCCGGTACCCGCTCTCCCGCTTTGATAATCAGCGTCGGCGGCAACACCAGCCCCTCCTCATCCAGACTCCGTGAAATCGGCATGGAGCCAGGCGTTGAGGCACCGATGTTGGCATGGTGCGCTCGATTGGCAACAAAACCGATGAGCTCGTCGTCGACAAAACACGGGGAAACGACCGTAACGTCCGGCAGGTGAGTACCACCGAGGAATGGGTCATTGACCACCAATACATCACCTTCTGACCAGTCAATTCCATCGATGATGCTGGTCATGGCATATGCCATGCTGCCGAGGTGAACCGGGATATGGGCTGCTTGCGCATAAAGGGCGCCACTGCTATCAAACAGCGCACAGGAAAAATCGAGCCGGTCCTTGATGTTGGGTGAGAACGCTGCATGCTGCAGCACCGCACCCATCTCGGCACAAATTGCCTCAACACGGCTAATCAGGATTGCAAGTTCAATCGGGGACATGGTTAAAACCGGGTCTTAAGTCTTTGTTCCTTTCGAGTTTATCGAATCTGGTTTATCATCGCTCACTTTTCCTCAGGAAAAGGACGATGATGGATCCTGTGATGCATACTTACGGTCGACTCGACGTCGCTTTTGAGAAAGGCGAAGGGGCATGGCTTATCGACGATCGCGGAAACCGCTACCTTGACGCACTTTCAGGACTCGGCGTCGTGGCATTGGGCCATGCCAATCCGGCAATCGCCGAGACCATTGCAAGGCAGTCCTCGACCCTTATACACACATCCAACCTGTACCGGATTCCGGCCCAGGAAGAGCTGGCAGCCCGGCTCGCCAGAGTATCCGGTATGGACAATATGTTCTTTGGCAATTCTGGCGCCGAAGCCAATGAGTGTGCGATCAAGATCAGCCGACTTTATGGCAAGCAAAAAGGGATAGAGAATCCGACCATCATCGTTACTGAATCGTCCTTCCATGGACGAACCCTGGCAACCTTGACGGCAACCGGGAGTCGGAAGGTACAAGCTGGCTTCGAACCACTGGTTAATGGCTTTGTCAGAGCACCGTTTGACGATATAGATGCCATTCGCCAGATCGCCAAAAACAGTAATAATATCGTGGCGGTGATGTTGGAGCCAATTCAGGGCGAAGGCGGCATCCGTGTGCCCGATGAAAACTATCTCAAGGCGCTGCGCGACGTGTGTGATGAACACGACTGGTTTCTTGTACTGGACGAAGTGCAATCCGGCAATGGCCGTACGGGGACTTACTTTGCCTACCAGCAGGCAGGCATTTTGCCGGACCTGGTCACCACCGCAAAAGGTCTGGGCAACGGTATGCCAATTGGCGTGTGCCTGGCGCGTGGCAAGGCAGCAGAAGTTTTCAAGCCAGGCAATCACGGCTCAACTTTTGGCGGCAATCCGCTGGCGTGCACCGTGGCCTCGCGCGTTATCAAAGAGATTGAAGATCATCATCTCTGCGATCGCGCTGCCGAACTCGGGACACACATGTTGGACAAGTTCAGGGAACGTCTCGAAGGACTCAATAACGTCAAAGACATCCGCGGCAAGGGATTGATGATCGGGATTGAACTCGATACCCCCTGCGGCGAGCTGGTTGGCCGCGCCCTCGAGAAAGGACTTTTAATCAACGTAACCGCGGACAAGGTAATCCGGCTGCTGCCGCCGCTCATCATTTCAGACGAAGAGGCAGATCGCATCTGCGACATCGTTTCAACGTTGATCGAGGAATTTTAAGGAATGAGATCAGTGATTGGTCGTTTACGCTCGACGCCGTAACCCTGGGCATAGTCGACGCCGATCTCCCGTAAAATTTCCAGAATTTCATCGTCCTCAACAAATTCGGCGATGGTTTTTTTACCCATGAAGTGGCCGATCTCATTAATGGATTTAACCACGGCGTAATCGTTGGGATTGTTCTTGATATCCTTCACGAAAATACCATCGATCTTCAGATAGTCGATCGGCAAGTTCCGCAGGTACGAATAGGAAGAGAGCCCTGTACCAAAATCATCCAGTGAAAATTTAACACCGATAACCTTGAGCCTTTCCATAAAATCGATTGCAGCATCCAGGCGATTAATCGCAGCCGTTTCGGTTATCTCAAAGCAGATTTTGGAAGTGGGCAGCCGGGTCTCATTGAATTGATCAAGCACGAACTCCATAAAGTCATCTTCATTGATCGAATTACCCGAAATATTGATCGAAAAGGGTCCCAGCGACTCCAGCTTGAGGATATTACTCGCGATAAATTTGAAGGAATTTTTGATGACCCAACGGTCAATGGCACCCATCCGGTTATAGGTCTCTGCAGCAACAATGAAATCCTGTGGCGGCATGGGATTGTCATTCTGGTCCAGAACAGTAAGCAAAATCTCGTAGTGGACATCACTTTTTGAATCTATATCGATCGGTACAATCTTCTGGCAATTGAGAATAAAGCGATCTTCCTTGATGGCACGGTCAATCTGAGATACAAACTCCATGACGTCGCGCCTGTGCTCCATCACCGAATCATCCGCTTCATATACCTGTATCCGATCACGCCCATCATCCTTTGCACTAAAACAGGCAGAATCGGCACCCCTTAATATACTGGTAACACTCTCTATATCCTTGTCCACATAGACGACACCGCAACTCACTGTCAAAGAATACGCGTGCCCCTCAAATTCGAAACGAAGCGCCCTGATCGCATCGGCCAATTGTTTAATCACTGAAATACCTGATTCCTTCTCACAATTTTCAATCAGGAGCCCGAATTCATCTCCACCAAGCCGGGACAACACCACACTACCTTCGCTGAGCTTATCTTCCAGCAGTCTCGCCACCTGAATCAGAAGTTTGTCGCCAGCCTCGTGTCCAGCCGCGTTATTGACCACCTTGAATTGGTCAAGGTCCATGTACGCCACCAGGTGATGAGTGTCGTTTCGTTTCGTCAACCCCAGGACACGTTGGAGCTGGCGCTCAAACTCCTTGCGATTGATAAGGCCAGTCAATTCGTCGTGGGTTGCCTGGTGCGTCAGCTGGTTGTGCATATTCTGCAACATCTGGTGGGAGGCGCGATCCGTCAACGGGATGTCGGCCTCTTCCATGATTCTTGCCGTCCCCTCATGCAAACGGGTGGCGATTTCTTCCACCATCATCTCATGAGTCTTGACGCCGCGCCGATTGACAAATACATAGTTGGCATGCTCCTCGTCATTCCAGGCCACAATAGCAATCTTGTCGTCAATCTTGCCGTCGTTAATCTCAAGCCACTCACCGACGTAAAGTTCCCCGGCACGTTCGAGCCAGCGTAGCCAATCAGAATCACTACTGTGTTCTGCCAGCAGCTGCTCGCGCCTTTGGTCCCTGGCACCCACATCGGCAAATCCGATGGTACTGGCGACGGCTACTTCCGGCACTTCCACCATCGGCATCGCGGCGGTATCCGCACCTTCGAGGATAAACTTTCTGAGCGAATTCAAGAGCGGTGCACGCTGGCCCGGCTCGAACGCAATCGAGTCGAGGCCCTGCTCGATAGATCTGATCAACTCATCGGGCGGTAGATAGTCAGGCGATTGGTCCAGGTCTTCGACTTTCTGCAACTGCTTGAATACCTGTTCAAGCACCTGCACATGTCTCTTCCAGTCTGGACTGTCTTCGCCTTGCCGAAGGTGGGTATTGACCATAAGGTTACGCCAGCCCGGCACTAACAATTTAAGCAACACTTCCGGGACCTCTCGCCCGGACAACATGGTGTTCATTTCCTCCACCACAGCGCGCTGGGCGTTGACCAATGTCTGCTGACCCTGACTGGCCTTGACGGTTCTTTGGACATTGCCGGTAAAAGTGCGCGACTGTCGCTCCACCAGCGGCTTGAGTTGCGTTAAGGCTTCATCGAAGATCGCCGGATTACTGTCGTAGTTCTGATTGATCTTCGCGACGATTTCGTCAACATTTCGTTTGACGCTACCAGACTCTGTGCCCCCCAGCTTCGCTAACTGGTTGATAACCTCAAGTGAGCCGTGGGGGTTTTCCGCATTGAGGAAGTCATCATTGGATGTAGCAACCTTGTCGAGCGTTAACTCAAGCTGTCGAATCCAGTCTTTGGCACTGCCGGATAACATGTTGTCACTTTCTATCGTATCGACGAGGCTCTCGACAACTCCAAGTCTCTCAAGAGACTGTGGCGGTATTCGCCTGGCACGTCCACCGGCGGTGATCGATTCCTGCAATCGTCGCCGCACCGGCATCCGCTCACTTGAACCACTGACTTCCTGTTGCAAGGTAGTCAGCAGTTGCTGCACTTCATCGAGTTGTACAAGCTCAACGTCGCCACTATCAAAATCCCCACCTGCCTCGACCTCACTTCGTCCCATCAGGTTACGAACCGTCGAATAGATACTGCTGATGGCCTCGCCAATGTCTCCGCGCCGGTTTTTTGGCGCGGCATCGGCATCCGGGGAAGCAGCCCCGGCACGTGCACCTGACGGTGTCACCGGCTCGACAGCGCGATTGTCACGTCGAGTGTCCCGGTCTGCATTGCGCTTTTGTAACTGGGTCCGAAGGTCGGATATTTCCTTGTTGAGATCGATATCCTGTTCGGTTTCCGGTTCCGCGTCGTAAGGCTCTTCCTCTACCTGGCTGGATTGATCCACGCCCGCTACAGGCTCTTCCGTGGCGCTATCTTCCCTGGTCACGATCGCAGAAGGCACTATAAAGTCATCATTGATATCGGGAAACAGTCCGCTGTCTTCCAGCAACTTTGCGACCTGTAGATATAATTTTCGAAAAAGCGGGACAGCCTTGGCCTCAAAGCCGCTGTACACTTTCTGTCGCATCTCTTTGTTTAAATCCATCTTACGGATAGCATTGTCAAAAGCATGGCAGATGACCGCTGTACCGAGCGGATTGGCTTCATTGTGGCCCCAGGAATCAACCAGCATTCCGAGGCGTGGTTGGATTTCATTCAACTGTTTCTCGAACACACGCTCACTGCGCGAAATAATATTGGCAACGGCCAGCCAATCCTCAAATTCATCCGTATTCACCAGCGATAGTTTGACCCGACTGGCTTGTTTGTCTTTTCGTTCTGCTTCGGCTGTCTTCCTGTCTTCCAGTAATTTCTTGAGGTTGCGGGGATTATCAATCTGGTCGAGCACCTCACCGGCGAACGACCGGCTCACTTCCTGCCTGGTCTTTTCCAGATTTGACATGGCCGCAAAGTATTCACTTTGCTCCGCGTTGGTACGGGCATCACGCGCGAGAATGAGTAGCTGTTCATCCATATAGGAGAAGAACGCCGAAGTCATCTCCGGCAATACGCTGGCAACTTCCTTCCTCACACCGGCAATTATCTGGTACGCATCATCGGCAGCGATACCACCCTCGTCTTCCCGATCCTGTTCAGGCTTCACGGACTTTTGTTCCGCGCTGGCTGTCGAACCGCCCGGGCCCTCGCCGGCTTCAGATTTTTTTTCGCCAGCGTTGGCCGGATTACTTGCCAAGGGCTGGCTATTGGAATAATTGAGCAGCGCGCTCATGGCATCGTCATCAACGCCTGAGGGAAATGTAATCCCGACACCACTTTCCATGACGCGGATGATCTTTCCTTCGAGTCGAAAGTGCTGGTCTTTACCACTCGACGGTACCGAGAAGTGAATGCCTACCATTTCGCCCTGGGCAATGCCCGGCAGGGAACGTCGACGATTGACATCCTGCTCGACCAGGAGCATGCCACCATCACAGAAATCCCGAATAGAACATAGCCAGGAACGTCCGACTCGCGGATGCACTAGCGCATTCAAGTTGATGGCGTACCGGGGACTTCTACGTTTATCCATGTGCTCGTCTTTATCTCACCAATCGATGACGGCAAGCCGCCGTGATTACACTATCGATACATTCTGGTCTGAATCGGCGATTACAACTTTGTTACGGCCAGTTCTCTTGGCATCGTAAAGCGCTTTGTCGGCACGTTCCATCGTGGTTTCTACATCTTCCGCTGGTCTATAGCCGGTTACCCCTATTGAGGCGGTGATACGATATTGTGGCTCGATTGGGCTCACCTGCAAATCCTGTAGTCTTTCACTCAAGCGTTCAGTTGCCACTAAGGCATCCCTTTGACTCGTACCGCCCAACACCAGCACAAATTCTTCACCACCAATTCTCGCAACACAGTCGACCTCTCGTAACAGGTCGCTTGCGATCTCAGCAAATGTGCGCAGGACATGGTCACCAGTGCTATGGCCAAACTTGTCATTCACACGTTTAAAAAAATCAAGGTCAACATAACAAATCGTGAAACTGTAGTCCTTGCGACGATCGGCAATCGCTTTTTGTTGCGCCAATACTTCAAGTAGATGTCTGCGATTGTATACGCCCGTCAATTCATCTCGGACGGCCAACTCGGAAATGCGACCAAGGGCTGTGGTTAGTTCTTCATTTTTGTTTATGAGTATATTTTCAATCATGGACATTTCAAACCGGTACAGGACCGGTCCAAATACCAACACGAGGCCGAAAGCGATCAATACAACAGCTTCGGTTATCCATGAAAGAGAGACAAACTGGGATTTGTAAAATACCGTCACGACATAGAGGCTGAGGCCATAGATGGCAAATATGGTCATCTCTTTTGTGGTCAATCGATTGGCACCGACTACGATCATTGCCAGTCCCGACAAAGCCACCAGCGGTTTCATCTCTTCCACAAAATAGGTTGTCATGACGACAATACTCACCGCCCAGATCATATGCCCAAGGGACATGTCTGGATCTTCGAGCTTCAGGTTCCACTCCATCATAACGGCGACGATGAATGCGAGAAACCCCGCAGCAGCCAGGGATACGAGGGCAATAAACTGTATCGGCTCGATACTCAGGTAGCCGATCGACAATACGACCCAACACACGATCAGGTGCACAAAAATACCTACACCGGTTGTAGCGATGCGGTAGATCCGGGATTTCTGCTGGGTCGCTGTATCCATGAAATTATTATTCGTCAAGCGCAAGTTCCCACCGATTCTGGCCTGTCCGGGCCGACACTTTTAGCACATGTCGAGCACCTGCATGTAAATCGATGTCGCTAATTTGTAAAGGCTTTGTAGTATTGAAACCGCGATCTGGAACTACTATCGGCTACCGGCTTCGAACCCTGGCAACGGCCTCCAGCCACCCGTTATACAGGTTTTTACTGTCTTTCTCAGCCATTTTTGGCTCGAATTTACGCTCCAGTCTCCACTTCGATGACAGGGTGGCCAGTGAATCGAACATGCCTACCTGCAGCCCGGCGAGATAGGCGGCACCCAGCGCGGTGGTTTCTGTAATACCGGGTCTGTCGACCGGAATTCTTACGATGTCAGCGAGGCTCTGGCACACCCAGTTATTCACGACCATCCCACCGTCTACCCGCAGCACCGTTGGTGCGGCACCATCATCGGTCATTGCGCGCATCAGATCGCGGGTCTGGTAACAGACAGATCGCAGGGTGGCGGTTACGATGTCGGCAATATCACTGTCACGGGTCAATCCGACAATGGCACCACGGGCATTGGCATCCCAATAGGGTGCGCCCAGGCCCGTAAACGCCGGGACCATATAGACACCACCTGAATCCGGATTGGCCTCGGCCATTGCTTCGGTTTCGCCAGCATCGGCAATAAATTGCATCTGGTCTCGAATCCACTGTACCGCGGCACCAGCTATGAATATGCTCCCCTCCAGTCCATAGGTTACCTTGCCATGAAGGCGATAAGCGACGGTGGTCAACAATTTGTTGTCTGAAGTCACAGGGCTCTCACCGGTATTCATGATCACAAAACAGCCAGTACCGTAGGTGCTTTTGGTCATTCCCTGTTCAAAGCAGCACTGCCCGAATAATGCCGCCTGTTGGTCACCAGCGATGCCGGCAATGGGTATTTCGGCATTGAGCAAGGAGTGCTCGGTGACTCCAAAGTCAGCCGCACAGTCCTCTACCTCCGGCAGCAGGCTCTCCGGGATCTCGAATTTAGCCAACAGGTCCTGGTCCCAGGCCTGGTCATGGATATTAAACAGCAGGGTTCTCGATGCGTTGGTTGCATCGGTCTTGTGAACCTTGCCACCCGTCAGGCGCCACAACAGGAAGCTATCGACTGTGCCGAATGCCAACTCACCTTTGATGGCTCGTTCACGCGCGCCTTCGACGTTATCGAGCAGCCATTTGACTTTGGTGCCGGAGAAATACGGGTCCAGCAGCAAGCCGGTCTTTTCTGTCACGGTGGGTTCGTAGCCGTCATCGCGCAGAGATTCACAATAATCGGCAGTGCGCCGATCCTGCCAGACGATGGCTCGATGTATCGGTTTGCCGGTACTTCGATCCCAGAGGATCGTGGTTTCGCGCTGGTTGGTGATTCCGATCGCAGCCACGTCTGTGGCGTCGATGCCAGCATTGGCAATGGCTTCCCCGATCACGGCAAGCGTGGTAGACCAGATTTCCTCAGGATCATGTTCAACCCACCCGCTGTTCGGGAAGTGCTGTCCAAACTCGCGTTGGGCAACGGCGACACTTTCGGATGCCTGGTTGAAAATTATCGCCCGGGAACTGGTGGTCCCCTGATCTATGGCCAGGATAAAACTGGGCATGGCTCTCCCCCTTGCACGCAAAACAGTGATTATGCCTGTACTCATTGCCTGAAGGGAGCCTTGCCAGGCGATTTCAATCCGGGCCAATAGCGGGATTGTCCTTCCGAGGTGTCTTCTGTTTGAATGCGTCTGTTAGAGATCTCCTGTCAATGATTCGGTTCGACTGATGCCACAAGACACCTTGCAATTGTATCCGCCACCAAAGCGCTTACGTTCATTGAAATCCGGATTTAAACGGGGCGAGCGTCGGTTAATCAGGATTCTGGGCGGTTGCAGCCCACGAGTTCATACTGTTCTCTCAAACTTTGCATCCTGCCACGACCTTGTGCTGACTCACGGCGATCCGTCCCCCAACCAGGTCTTTATGTCGGTAACGTTTGCCAGGGGTCTCGCTGATGAAGGCTATACGTTGCGCGCCAGTGGCAGCGGCATGACTCTTGAGGCGTCCAGTGATTCCGGTGTCTATTATGGCTTACAGACGTTGACCCAGATCCTGGATCAGTGGGGCCACAACCTGCCGGGATTCTCGATCGAGGATTCGCCTGACTTTCCCCATCGCGGGGTGATGCTGGATATCAGTCGATGCAAGGTACCCACCCTGCAGACGTTGCTGGAGTTGGTGGATCAGTTTGCCGCGCTGAAGTTTAATCAGTTACAACTCTACACTGAACACACGTTTGCGTTCGTAAACCATCCACTGGTGTGGGCAAATGCCTCACCGCTTTCGCCAGCAGACATCATCGCGCTGAAGGACTATTGTGCGAGTCGATTCATTGAACTGGTCCCCAACCTCAATTCCTTTGGCCATTTCGAGCGCTGGCTCCGTCACCCGGAATACCATAGCCACGCCGAGTGCCCACACGGTTTTGAACATCCGCTTTCCGGTCAGCAGATTCCGTTTGGTTCTACCCTGTATCCAGATCGCAATAGTCTGGATCTGCTTGCGTCGCTTTACGATGAGTATTTGCCACTGTTCGACAGTCGGTTTTTCAATATAGGTGGTGACGAGCCCTGGGAACTGGGCCAGGGCAGAAGCAAAGCACGCTGCCAGCGTGTGGGGACGACGAACGTATACCTGGATTTCATGAATAAGATCGCCAAGCAGGTGAGTGCCCATGACCGCACGATGATGTTCTGGAGCGATATTGTGCTGCGCGAACCGTCTTGCCTTAAGAAACTGTCGAGAAATGTCGTTGCGCTGAATTGGGGATACGAGGGTAACCATCCGTTCAATCGCGAGTGCCGGCAAATGGGCGAGGTCGGTATCCCATACTATGTCTGCCCCGGCACTTCCAGTTGGAATGCGCTCACCGGGCGTATTACCAATGCCGCCAGGAATCTGGCGAGTGCGGCTCATGCGGGTCTTGCCAATGGTGCCAGTGGGTATCTGGTAACTGATTGGGGTGACCATGGTCACCACCAGTATTTACCCACCAGTTATCCGGGATTCCTGATGGGTGCGTGCCACGCGTGGAACCATAGAGGTAGCAGGTCGTTGGATTTCGTGGACGGTGTGAATCGAGTCTTTTTCGGGGATGATTCGGGCAAATCCGGTGAGTTGCTGTTTCAATTGGGCAAGGTGTTGGAGTTAGCGCCGTCGAAGATTCGAAATGCAACGATTTTCAATCGGCTGTTGTTCTGGGACATGACCCATGAGCCGTCGGCGACGCAGCAGATTACGGGTGCGCAACTGCAGGCCTGTGAATCGGCCCTTTCGGATATCCGTGCGGAACTCGGCGGTATTCGACCAGACCGCCACGAGTCGTTGGTTCGCGGCGAACTCGACAATGCGATTGCATTTGCGCTTCATAGTATTCACCGGTTGCAGTATTTCCGTGGTACGCGGCGGCGCAAAGAGCCTTTGCGTGAGACCCTTGAGGTCGCGATCGGGGAACACGAACGCCTGTGGCTGGCTCGAAATCGCCCAGGCGGTTTGCGTGAGTCCAGTGATCACTTGTATCGGAGTCTGGCGGCGCTGGGTTGAGTTTAGTGTCCTGAAACCCGTCCCCGGCCTTTCACCGAACCCTTTGTGACCGCTTCAAGACTGAAACCCCCGGTTCCGGACACTTTATTTATGAGAGAGGGTCGGGGGCACCTTCAAGCAATATCCAGGAAACCTCTGAATAAGTCCTTCTCGATCGCACGAGTGAGAAGTCAGGGACCTGTTTTGGAAGGCTAGGTACAGGGACGTAACGGGA
>JBBDIT010000041.1:0-57694 GCA_040880285.1 Pseudomonadales bacterium
ATGAAAATAAGACACATTCGTTCCCTCGACGTCTGGTTGCTGACCAAAGGCAATCGCGTCTTATATCGGGGGCCCTCCAATCCCTGGCGTACGCCCAGGGTTATCGCCTCGGCACTGCGTCGGGACGGTAAGATAATGGCACGGGTCGCCTGAGCCAATTCGCCACAAGCCTTACTGGCTAAACCAGCCATAAGCCCACTTATACTCACCCTTGGCCGAAGGGCGGGTGAAAAAAGCCTGCCAAAGGGGTAGGCTACGCGTTTTTCCGGCTCTACCTGCTGAGTCATTGTATACCTGCTTAGAGGCACCCAGATGAACGTAAATGCACCGACGAATATCGTCGAGGTTTCAATTCAGAATTTCCAGGCTGAAGTCGTAGAGAAATCGAAGCAAGTTCCTGTACTGCTTGAATTTTACGCCGATGAGGCTGAACAAAGCGCGCAGTTGGCGCCTGTCTTGCGCAAACTCGCTGGTGAGTACCAGGGCAAGTTTGTGCTGGCACGGGTCAACATCCGTGAAAACCAGCAGTTGGTCCAACAGTTGCAGGTTCGCGCCCTGCCCAC
This sequence comes from Pseudomonadales bacterium, assembly GCA_040880285.1. Classification (GTDB taxonomy): domain Bacteria; phylum Pseudomonadota; class Gammaproteobacteria; order Pseudomonadales; family Azotimanducaceae; genus JANQJA01. Next base: position 564 of record JBBDIT010000041.1, read on the forward strand.
GATCAAGATTATCTATCAGGGCCAGATGGCGGAGAACCTGGAAGGACCGCAGAGTGAAGCCCAATTGCGTGCAATTCTGGACCAGTTGACGATGAGTCCGGTGGAAATGATTCGTGCCCAGCTGGACACCTTACTTGCAGAAGGTAACCGTGGGGATGCGATCAAATTGTTGGAGCAGGCGATTGCAGAAGAACCCAAAAATTATGCGTTGCACGCGGAATTAGCGGACCTGCTGATTCTGGAGGACCGGGTCGAGGAGGCCAAGCGGATCCTGGCACCCTTACCCCCGGATACCGAAGGCATCAGTAAGCCCAGGAATCGTATTGAGTTCCTGGAGGAAGCCGCCAACTTACCGTCTGCGAGCGAATTGGCAGCCAGCCTTGAAGCTGATCCGGAGGACCTGGCCACAAGGTACCGGTTGGCGGTGCGGCTTGTGGCAGATGACAAGAGCGAGGCCGCCCTTGAAGAACTGCTGGCAATGTTAAAGCAGGATCGTCATTACGATGACGAATTGGCGCGAAGGACGATGATCAAAATGTTTGATCTCCTGGGCAAGGGAAATGAACTGGCAACTGCCTATCGACGTAAGATGTTTACGTTTTTGCATTGAGGCTGTATAGATTTACAGCCGCCTGATAGACTGTGGGGGTCAGATCTTGAAGGGTGCGCTATGAACTTCGAAGCCATCTACAGCGGGAACCTTGAGTCCATTCTGTTCATCTCCGGTTTTGTAATCGGTGCGATTGTGATCGGTTGGATTCTGATTGTGCGTGCAGGTACCCGCGAGCGGCAGATGGAGCAGGACCGAAATGTCAACGAGGCGGTCGTCAATGCCAACCTTGAAGCGCGCCAACGCGATGTTGACAGCCTGAACTCTTATTTGCAGGAACTCCAGCAGAAGCTCTCAGAGCGTGATGAAGTATTGCAGAAATCGCTGGTTACCGAGGCCTCGCTTCGCCCGGAGGTCGAGGGTCTGCGATCCCAGGTCAAAGCACTTGAAACCCGGCTCCATGCCGCCTCGGAACTTGCAGATCAGTTGCGGAGTGATAATTCAAGATACCGGGAGCAAATCTCTCATCTTGAAACCACGCTGGCCGAGCAACAAAAGCAGAACAAGGAAAAACTGGAGTTACTTGAGCAGGCAAAAGCCAGTCTTAATACTGAGTTCAAAAATCTCGCCAATGAAATATTCGATGCCAAGCAGCGGACTTTCCGGGAACAAAGCCAGACCCAGTTGGACGGTTTGCTGAAACCCCTGAATGAAAGAATCAAGGATTTTGAGAAGCGGGTTGAAGACACTTACAACCAGGAAAGCAAAGAACGATTTTCCCTGATCAGGGAGGTCAAGAGCCTGCAAGACCTGAACGCGCGGATCAGCAAGGATGCGGTGAACCTGACCAACGCATTGAAGGGCGAAAACAAGACCCAGGGTACCTGGGGCGAGGTCATTCTCGAACGTGTCCTTGAGAAGTCCGGTCTGACGAGAGGCCGGGAATACGAGACCCAGGTCAGTATGACCAATGACGACGGTCGTAAGAGCCAGCCGGATGTGGTCGTGCATTTGCCCGAGGAAAAGGATGTCATCATTGACTCGAAGGTCTCCCTGGTAGCCTATGAACGTTACTGTGCTTGCGACGAAGAAGCGGCGCGGGCCGATGCATTGAAAGCTCATATCCAGTCTGTGCGTCAACACATCAAGCAGTTGAGTGACAAGGATTACCAGAAGCTTGAGTCGGTCAGGACCCTGGACTTTGTGCTGTTGTTTGTGCCTGTCGAGGCGGCATTCGGAATTGCCATCCAGCATGACAGTGAGCTCTTTTCCGATGCCTTTGACAGGAACATTATGGTGGTTTCTCCATCCACGCTACTTGCGACATTGCGGATGATTCACAACATCTGGCGATTCGAACAACAAAACAAGAACGCGCAGGAAATTGCCCGCCGGGCCGGTGCCTTGTATGACAAATTCGTCAATTTTGTCGGAGACCTTGAGGATATCGGGGCAAAGCTGTCGTCAGTCCAGGACGCCTATGACAAGGCCCACAATAAGCTTGCCTCGGGCAAGGGCAACCTTGTTTCCCGGGCCGAAGGGATGCGGGAACTGGGTGCCAAGTCCAGCAAATCCTTACCTCGGAACCTGGTAGAGATGCCAGTACGGGACGCTGACAGACACCTCAGCAAGTAGTCAGATCCGTGCAAGCTATACTGTTGCCCGTGTGCAGACACTAACCCGGGGGTCGTGCTGCAGTGCATTTTATTCACAACCTGACCCATCGCCCTGTCAGCACTTTGAGAGGCTTTCCTTTACGTCATCTTTATAAAGCCTGTCTTAAAAAACGGTAGTAACTCTCTGATATTAATGAATAAAATATAAACTGATCAAAAAATGATCAATTCATAAAAGTGCAGATTTCCCGACAAAACCTGTTCATTGCAGAAGTTACCCCCAAAGTTATCCACAAAAAATGTGTATATCTTGTTGTCGTGGCCAGCCGCTATTTGCAGGGTTCGACCAACAAGGTAATCTTTGGCGTTCAGTTGTCGCCGGGGATTCGTGATGTCCAATAATAATGCATACTGGCGGGCAAACCTTCGCCTGATGGTCGTCCTGCTTTTGGTCTGGTTTCTGGTATCGTTCGTGTGCGGTATCCTGATCGTTGACTATCTCGACCAGTTCCACCTGTTCGGGTACAAACTCGGTTTCTGGTTCTCCCAGCAAGGTTCCATCTACTTCTTTGTCGCGCTTATTTTCGTTTATGCCTGGCGCATGAACCGACTGGACAAGCGGTTTGGGGTCGATGAGGAGGGTGATGATTGAGTGCCCAATTCTTAACCTATCTCTTTGTCGGTGCCACCTTCTCTGTGTACATCGGTATCGCGATCTGGAGCCGCTCTGCGTCCACCAGTGACTTCTATGTTGCCGGTAGCCATGTCCACCCGATCGCCAATGGTGCTGCGACCGCGGCAGACTGGATGTCGGCTGCTTCATTCCTGTCGATGGCCGGGATCATTGCATTTGAAGGTGCAGACGGGGCCCGTTACCTGATGGGATGGACCGGGGGCTATGTGCTCCTCGCCTTGTTACTGGCGCCCTATCTCAGGAAGTTTGCCAAGTACACGGTGCCAGACTTTGTTGGTGATCGCTATTATTCACATGCCGCGAGGCTGGTGGCGGTTGTCTGTGTAATATTTATTTCCTTTACCTATGTGGCAGGCCAGATGCGCGGTGTCGGGGTCGTATTTTCGCGATTCCTGGAAGTGGACATCAATCTCGGCGTCGTAATCGGTATGGGCATCGTGTTTTTCTATGCAGTAATGGGAGGGATGAAGGGGATCACCTACACGCAGGTGGCCCAGTACTGCGTGCTGATATTTGCATACCTGGTGCCGGCAATTTTTATTTCAGTCATGTTGACCAACAACCCGTTTCCGATGCTCGGGCTCGGTAGTGAAATGAATGACGGTTCCGGCGACTACCTGTTGGATCGGCTGGACGGTATGACGACTGAACTGGGTATGACGGCATTTACCGACGGCAGTAAGTCGACGATCGACATGTTCTTCATTACAGCAGCACTCATGGCCGGAACGGCAGGATTACCCCATGTAATCGTTCGTTTCTTTACGGTGCCAAGGGTCAGGGATGCGCGTATCTCTGCTGGCTACGCGCTGATTTTCATTGCGCTTTTGTACACCACGGCGCCGGCAGTCGCAGCGTTTGCCCGCATCAACATCATCAATCATGTTGACGGAATAGTGTATGAGCAGGCCCCCGAATGGTTCCGGAAATGGGAAGACACAGGCTTGATTGCATGGCTGGATAAAAATGAAGACGGGCAAGTGCAGTACCGTGGTGGCAGTGCTCTTGATCCTGCAACACCGGACTATGGCCAGGGACGTGGTGACTCCGGGGAGCGAATGCTCAACAACGCGGCATCAGACAACGACAATGAGCTATATATTGATCGTGACATCATTGTTCTGGCACATCCGGAAATCGCCCGGTTGCCTGACTGGGTGGTCGCCCTGGTTGCGGCCGGGGGTCTTGCCGCCGCCTTGTCCACTGCAGCAGGATTGTTGCTAGTGATCTCAACGGCAATTTCGCATGACCTCATGAAAAAAACGTTTATGCCCCGGATCAATGACCGGCAGGAACTCCTGTTTGCCCGGATCGCGGCAGCAGTAGCTGTGTGTGTTGCCGGACTGTTTGGCATTTACCCTCCTGGATTTGTAGCCCAGGTTGTGGCTTTCGCGTTTGGTCTGGCAGCGGCGAGTTTCTTTCCGGTAATCCTGTTGGGCATCTTTTCTACAAGAATGAACAAGGAAGGTGCGATTGCCGGAATGGTCACCGGGCTGACGTTTACCTTTGGCTATATTGTGTATTTCAAATTCGTCAGCCCGGAAAGCGACAATGCTGTCTATTGGCTTTTCGGTATTTCCCCGGAAGGAATAGGCACCCTGGGTATGTTGCTGAATTTTGCGGTCTCGCTCATCGTGTCACGTTTTACGCCAGCGCCCCCGGCAGAGATCCAGGCTATCGTGCAGAATATCCGGGTACCACGTACATAAAGCCAGCTGCACAGTGAGTTGGCATGAGGAAGGTTAGATGGAGTCACCGGAAGAAAGAATTAACCGCTACAGGCAGGAAAGTATTCCACGAGTTAAATTGGGCCTGACCGACATCGATGGTGTGCTTCGGGGCAAGTACATCAGCCTCGATAAGTTCGAGTCGATTGCCGGATCCACGTCGGGCTTTTGTGACTGTGTGCTGGGATGGGACGTGGACGACCAACTCTATGACAATGCAACTTTTACGGGCTGGCATACCGCATTTCCGGATGCTTTATATCGACTGGATCTGTCGACTGAACGCAGACTCATGGATGAAGATGGTATTCCCTATTTCATCGGCGAATTTGTAGCCAGGGATCCTGATAATGATGCCATAAACCTTCACCCGATTTGTCCCAGGGGCAGGCTGAAGCAGGTAATCGATGTAGCCCGCGAAATGGGATTTTCAGCCAGGATGGCGTTCGAATATGAGTTTTTTGTATTCGATGAAACCGCCCAGAGCGTGCGCGACAAGAACTACCGGAACCTGACCCCCTTGTCGCCGGGAAACTTCGGGTATTCGGTGTTAAGAACGAATACTTATTCCGACCTGTTCAATGAGTTGATGGATTATTGCATCGCCCACGAGTTTGAATTGGAAGGATTGCACTGCGAAACTGGCCCTGGCGTCTGGGAAGCAGCCCTTGCTGTGGATGATGTCCTGAATGCAGCCGACAAGGCGTCTTTGTTCAAAACCTTCGCGAAGTCCTTCTTCCAGAAACGCGGCTTGATGGCAACTTTTATGGCGAAGTGGTCGATGGACTATCCCGGTCAGAGCGGCCACTGTCACCAGTCTTTGCTGGATGAGGCAGGCAACAGTGTATTTTTTGATTCCAGTTCGAATGACGGGATGAGTAAGACCCAGAGACAATATGTGGCTGGTATGCAGCGGTATCTGCGGCCCTTTCTTGCGTTAACATCGCCGACAATCAATAGCTATACACGGCTAGTGAAAGGCGCCTGGGCGCCAACCGCCGCTACCTGGGGGATTGAAAACCGAACCGCGGCGCTGCGGGTGATCACAGGTTCCGCCAAATCACAGCGCGTGGAGTACCGTGTCGGCTCGGCAGATGCGAATCCTTATCTGGTTGCAGCGGCGAACCTGGCTGCCGGCCTGCTCGGCATTCGAGAACAACTGGAATTGTCTCCTCCGGTTGTTGGCAATGCCTATGAAATCCAGGATGACTCACCGCACGAGTGGCAATTGCCCGGCAATTTGCGGGATGCCACACGTGATCTTTCGGCAAGTGCCGAGGCTCGCCAGATGTTCGGTGAAGATTTTATCGATCACTATGTAGCCAGCCGCGACTGGGAAGTGCGTGAATACGAACGTTACGTCAACGATTGGCAGTTAAAACGCTACTTCGAAATTATCTAGTCTCTTTGAGGACGCCATGCATATCGGTATTCTAAAAGCGGACTCTGTCCTGCCGCAGTTCCAGGACGAGTTCGGGGACTACCCGGAGATGTTCCAATGGATTCTCAGCGCCGCGGTGGGGAAGAATGTTTCCGGCATTGACGTGACTTTTACGACTTACGATGTTGAGCAAGGTTGTTACCCTGCGTCCCTGGCGGAATGTGACGGTTATATCATCACTGGTAGCAAGAAAAGTGTGTACGATGATGAACCCTGGATCCATCGGCTGGCCGGGTTTGTGGTGTCACTTTACGAGGCGAGGGTTAAAACTGTTGGTATTTGCTTCGGTCACCAGATGATCGCGCACGCACTCGATGGCAAGACCGAGGCGGCCAGTGTCGGTTGGTGTGTCGGAGTCCACCGCAGCAAAATGCTGTCACTACCGGAGTTCATTACACCAACGACGGACGGTTTCAATCTTGTGGTGAGCCACAAGGATCAGGTCACAAAATTGCCGACCGGGGCAGAATTGCTGGCCACCAGCGAATGTTGCCCCTATGCCATGTTCAGGATCGGCAATCACATGTTGGCATTCCAGGGCCATCCGGAATTTCGCAAAGGTTACTCCAGGGCGCTGATGGAATTTCGACGGGATCTACTCGGGGAAGAGAAGATTGCGGTCGGGATATCGTCCCTTGGCCTCGATGTGGATGCGGCCCTGGTGGCGGCCTGGATCCTCGCATTTATCCGGGCAAGCGAGTAATGGTGAGGGATTGGTAGGGGTAGATTTTATTGCAAGAACCGGCCATCTCTTCACCTGAGCTTCACGCAAAGACGGTCAGTTCAAACTGAGCCACTGCCGTAAATTTCATGAGGTTGCCATAGCCACGCTGCACCCCTGACGCCGCTGGAGTCGCCGTGCATGGCTTTTACCAAGTGGGTCTTGACCTGATCCGAGAAGACGTAGCGTGGCAGCAGGTGTTGAACCTTGCCATAGATGGTGGACATGTTGGACATGCCACCGCCCACGACAATTACATCAGGATCGACGATGTTGATGACGTTGGATAGCGCGAGTGCCAGTAGATTGCAATATTGGTCAAGTACCGCTTCGGCGATGTGATCGCCCTGGTCAGCTGATTGTTGAATTTCTACAGCAGACCTCGTCGTTCCAGCGTGTTCCAGCCAGCTTTGCTCGAACGCAGGACCTGAAATCCACGTTTCAACACAGTCAACTCGTCCACAGAAGCACTGGCGCCCAACCGGGGATAGTACAGGCATGGTAGCGTCGTCATCGAGCAAGGGTTGGAGGGCGTTGAGCGGCAGCGTGTTATGGCCCCACTCCCCGCAGATGGCATTGGCGCCAGCTAACAGTTTGCCACCGACGGTAATCCCGCCACCCACGCCGGTACCGAGAATTACACCGAATACAATATTCGCGCTGGCCCCGGCGCCGTCGCTCGCTTCCGAGAGGGTCAAACAGTCCGCGTCATTGGCAATGCGAACCGGGCGGGAGAGGGCGTCTGACAAGTCAGCAACCAGTGGCATGCCGTTCAGGCAGGTTGAATTACAATTTTTCATTTTGCCGGTCTTGTGGGAAATCGCGCCGGGCGTGCCTATCCCGATCGGCAGTTCGTGTCCGGTACCGGCTTTCGACTCAGTGGCGATGATGGTTTGCGCGATCGCATCAACAATGGCCTGGTAGTTATCTTTCGGCGTATCGCAGCGGCAGCGTAAGCGAATGAACCCGTCACCATCGAGTACGATGACTTCAATCTTGGTGCCGCCAAGGTCTACGCCAATGCGTGGGAATACGATCTTCTCGGCCATGGAAGGATACTAGCACAAGTGCGGCTTTTGGAATGCAGCACTTTATGCGGCCGAGACGTTGCACCTATGGTGAGTCGTTAAGTTGGTCGATCTGTCGCCCAAGGTCGTACTTGTCATCAGTTACGACACGCTCCAGGACTTTGATGCGCTCTTCGAGGTCCTCGATTCGATCAAGGGCTTCGTCCAGCTCTTCGGTGAGGATGCCGCCTGTTTTGCGTTTGGTTTTGAGATAGTCAGAGATGACGCCGGTGATGCAACCGACCACAACTACGATGACGATCATGTCGAATACGCCCATGTATATGGCTCCTTTATTATTGGTTGTCAGGCCCGATCGTGCAGCATAAGGCGGGCAATCCGATAACAAATCGGTACCGCCGATGGAATAACGAACAAGGATGTTACCCCAATGTCAGTGTGCCGTCTTTGTCTCATGACGTTAACCTCACAGATCGGCCAATATTCAGGAATTGGCTCGTGATTGATCGCTGATCCGCGCTTTGAGCGCCTGCAACTGCGCGTCGATTTGTTCATTGTTCTCAAGTTCCGAGATTTCGTCTGCCAGCGTACGGTTTGTCAGCTCGTAAGACTCAATTTCACCTTCCATTTCGTCAAGATGGCGCTCGTATTGCTCAAACCTGTCGAACGCCTGATCGCAGGATACATCATGGATTTGCCGCTTAACTTTGATTCGTGATCGGGCGGTCTTGCCGCGCATGATTAATGCTTTCTGGCGAGTGCGGGCATTGCGCAGTTTTTCTTCCAGCTGTGCGGAATCATGCTTCAGTTTGGCGATTGCGCTGTCGATGGTTTCCAGATCGGCCGCAAGCAATGAGACCGCCTCATCATGTCTGCTCTTTTCGTGCAGAGCGGCTCTGGCAAGGTCATCCCGGCCTTTGTTGATTGCGAGCTCTGCCTTTTCCTCCCAGGCCCCTGATTCCCTTTTCAGCCACTCGATCCTGGCGGTAAGGTGCTTGCGGTCGGCGATATAACGTGCGGATGCTGATCGCACCTCGACCAGCGTCTCTTCCATTTCCTGGGTGATCATCCTGACCATCTTCTCCGGGTCTTCTGCTTGCTCCAGGATGGCGTTGACGTTGGAATTGATAATGTCTGATAGTCTACTAAATACGCTCATAGTCGTGCTCCCGAATAGCGTTATCTGGCTTTAGAAAAAATTGTGAAAGAGTTCACCCGCCAACGTGTCACCGGCAATTGGCGTGACTTGCAATTGCGACCGGGCGATAGCGGGTTCTCCTGAACTGTTGGTGGCAACGTGTGCCTCTGCAAACAAGCCGAAGCCCACCATCACTATCGTCAACAATGTGACGGTAATCCAGTTACTGCGTTTAAAGGTGCCGATTTCGTATTTCATTTGCCTGGTCTCTCTTGGTTCGGTTGTGTCGCTTGTTCCTGTCCTGGAGTTCTTGTTTCAGGATTCATGCCAACCTTGCATGTATTTCTTAAGTGATTGAAAAAAAAGAAAATATGATCATTCTCTAACCGATTCGAATAACCCGGTCGTCAGGTAGATTGCGAAATTCAATGAGATTTGGTTTTTTTCACCACCACCTGGCCGGGGCGAGAACATGGTTTCGATTGGGTTATACTCGCGTCACATGCCGGGCTGTCCGGGGTAGATGTTGTAAGAAGTTGAGGAGAGAAGTTGATGAATGGTGCCGAAAGTCTGTTACAGACGTTGATAAATAATGGTGTTGAGGTGTGTTTCACCAATCCCGGTACTTCTGAAATGCATATGGTCGCAGCAATAGGCAAGACTGAAGGGATGCGACCGATTCTTTCCCTGTTTGAGGGTGTTTGCACCGGGGCAGCCGATGGTTACGGGCGTATGGCAGGTAAACCGGCTTGCACATTGCTGCACCTGGGCCCCGGATTGTCCAACGGCTCTGCGAATCTTCACAATGCCCGCAAGGCGAACTCGCCGGTACTCAATTTGATCGGTGACCATGCGACTTACCACAAGCAGTACGACGCGCCGTTGAATTCAGACATTATTTCGCTGGCCGGGCCTGTTTCCCATTGGGTGAGATCAGTCAAGGATGCTGGCAGCCTTCCCGGTGATGCAGCGGATGCGGTCGTGGCTGCTAACGTCAAACCCGGTAGGATTTCTACACTGATTGTGCCGGCCGACTGTGCCTGGAATGAATCGGTTGAGCCGGTCACCAAAAAGCCGTTGCAGGGGACGCCAAAGATTTCTGATGAAGCTGTCAAGCGTGCCGCTGAAATTGTTACGAACGGAAAGCCCGCCATCATTTTAATGGGTAATATGGGTTTGTCGGAAAAATCGATCGAGCTAGCTGACCAGATTGCACAAGCAACCGGCGCGCGTATTTTTTGCGATACGTTTACAACAAGATTGCCGAGGGGCGAGGGACGTTGTCAGGTAGAGCGAATGGGATACTTCGCTGAACAAGCGACGGAACAGATTAATGGTACCAGCCAGTTCGTCATGGTGGGCACCAGGGCACCGGTTGCTTTTTTCGCCTATCCTGGCAAGGCCAGTGAATTCTATCCGGAAGGTAGCACACTGCATGTATTGGCCTCTGAGCAAGAAGATGCTGAAGACGCACTGGCCAAGCTGGTAGATGAACTCGACGCCGGCAAGTATTCGCCGAACAGGATTGCAATGGCGAGGCCCGGCGCCGGTAGCGGTGACCTGACACCAAGGAGCCTGGGTGGCACCTTTGCCGAATACTTGCCAACCGATGCCATTGTTGTAGATGAAGGGGCTACTGGGGGTGGTGGATGCTATCCCAGTGCGGCCGCGGCCGAGCCACATGACTGGCTATCCCTGACTGGTGGCTCTATTGGATTTGGCCTGCCGACCGCGATCGGAGCGGCGGTTGCCTGTCCGGATCGCAAAGTGGTGTGTATCCATGGGGATGGCGGTGCCATGTATACCATCCAGGCTCTCTGGACCATGGCGCGGGAGGAACTCGATATCTGCATCGTTATCCTGGCGAATCGAAAATACCAGATCCTGCAGATAGAACTTGCCCGCGTGGGCGCGCAGTCAATGAATAAAAAAACGCTGGATATGCTGGATATTGGCAATCCGGATCTGGATTTTATCCAGCTTGCCCAGGGGATGGGTGTCAAGGCAGCCAGAGCAACCACTACAGACGAATTCAACAAGCTTTATCGGGAAGCGATGGACCAACGGGGTCCTTACCTTATCGAAGCTGTGATTCCTTAATGTCCGATTTGCCAGCCAATATGCCGGCCCATGAGATAGTCATCCATAAAAAAGCCGCCACCGATTGCATCCAGCACAGAGGCAATAATCTGGTAACCATGACGTTTATAGAAAGCGACAGCGATTGCGTTGTGTTTGTTAACAGATAGTGTCAGGCATGAATAGCCACTATCATGACACTTTGCTTCTGCATCTTGCAGAAGCACTGAGCCGAAACCATGACGCTGAAAGGATGAGGCCAGATAGAGTTTATGCAATTTCGCACAGGTGCCATTTGTTGTTCCGGTCTCTTTCGGTGCTGGCCCAAATGCGGCAAACCCGGCAGGTTCAGCTTCGACCATCAAAATGGTCATGGTAATGCCCTGTACAAGGTCGTTCCGCAATGTGTCGATAGTGTAACCTCGGTCCAGCATATAGTTAATCTGTTGGTTGGTAATGATACCGGGATAGTGTTCGAACCAGATCTTTCGCGCGAGATCGCGGATGACTTCGAGGTCTTCCGGTGTGACGGTTTTGATAGAGTGGATTTTCATCTAGTGGACTTTCATCTAGTGGACTTTGATGTATTGGAATCTGTTGGTAGTAGAAGGGAGTGTAATGTCTGGGATCAATAAAGCCCAATGGCGTCGGAACACCGGTCGATGAGTTGTCTGGATACCCGCCAGCGCGGGAATACACTGCGAGAGATTCAGACGCGTGCCTATGACATCGTCATTGTCGGTGGTGGTATAACGGGTGCTGGCATCTTAAGGGATGCCAGCCTGCGCGGTTTGAACGCTATTTTGATTGAAGGGGATGACTTCTCGTCCGGCACATCCAGTAAGTCAACCAAACTGATCCATGGTGGTATCCGTTACCTTGCGATGGGGCATATACATGTGGTGCGCGAGGCAGCTCGTGAGCGCAAGCGCGTCCATGACATAGCCCCCCACCTTGCGGAACCCAAGTGGTTGACCTTGCCCGCGAGGAACCGACTGGAGTGGCTCAAGTACAAAGTCGGGGTAATGGTGTATGAGCAGTTAGGTCAGGTTGAAGCCAAAGACCGACACTTCGACGTATCCGGGACTGAACTTGCGGCCCATGAACCACTGTTGGACCGGCAGGGGTTTCCTTATGCGTGTGTATACAGAGAATATCTCACCGATGATTCGAGGCTGGTGCTCGGTAACATTCGTGCCGGCGTTTCGTCAGGTGGAACGGCAATTAACAAACTTCGAGTCACCGGCCTCATTAAGGACCACGGCAATGTAACGGGGGTACGTGCGCGGTGTGCAATGACCGGCGAAGAAATCCTGGTCAAGGCGAAGGTTGTGATCAACGCGGCTGGTCCATGGGTGGAGGAGGTTTGTGCCTACGATGGTGTTGACTCACCTAAGTCGCTGGTTCTGTCCAAGGGCATCCACATCTGTGTGTCCCGGGAGACTATACCCCTGTCACAGATGATCCTGACGGTCACTCAGGACAAACGACCAGTGTTTCTGATTCCGCGGGGTGATGTGGTTTACATTGGGACGACAGATTCTGTATATCCTGGTGCCAATGCCTGGCCGGAAGTGCTGGCGGAAGAAGCACACTACTTGTATCAACCGGTGGCACACTATCTCGGTATCGTCTTGTCCGACGCCGATTGCATCGGTAGTTGGGCCGGGTTGCGTCCATTGATCGCACAGCCGGGAAAATCAACAAAAGAAATTTCCCGCAAGGACGAAATCTGGATTAGCGATTCCGGCATGATTACCATTGCCGGTGGTAAGCTGACAGGTTACCGCAAGATGGCTGAAGACACGGTGGATGAAGCTTGTCGATTTCTCGGTTGTTCGCGTCCGGATCCTACCGATGACATACCCCTGCCTGGTGGGGACTTTGAAGGTCGTGTTGAAGCTGTTGCCCTGGAGTTTACGCGACGATTCCCATTGCCGCACAAAACCGCGGCAAGACTCGCGTCGCTCTATGGTGCTGAATGCGTTGATGTCGCAGCAAAGGGCCCGGCACCCATTGGCGAGAGCGACATGATTGAAGGTGAGGTGATATGGGCCGTCGAGAACGAAGGTGCCAATAGCCTCGAGGATCTCATCTATCGAAGGATGCGTGCCGCTTATTACTCGCCGGGCCAGGTTGGCGCGATACTGGCGCCTACTGCTGACCTTTTGGCCAACGCACTTGACTGGTCTGCAGATGAGAAGGTGAGGCAAATAGAAAACGCCCGGGCACGCCTTGTAGCTGACCTTGCCATGATAAAGGCTGCCTCATGATAAATCCTGGCTACTCGCCACAGCGGGAAGAAGCCAATCCACGCCCGGGTTGGCCGTTACAATTCGATATTTTCGAAGCAGGTAATTGAGTTGTGGCAGATCGTAGCGCAAGCGATCGAACTCATCCCGCCTGAACTTTAGAAAAGTGCAATCCTCACGGCAGGTCACGGGACCTATGTCAGTCTCTGAAAATGGGCGCCATCCCAGTTCCGTTGCCGGCGTTAGTTCCTGTTCGTCGTCCACGGCGCGACCGCTTGCAAGAATGTACCAGGCATCATCTTCAAATCGGCGGGCATCACCAGCTTCCAGGTATTCGATCTTCGCAATGGAACCGAGCCGCTCCAGCGACGTGGAGGATAAATTCTCGAATTGTGGGAGTTGTTTGACAATGGGGCGCACGGACCAACGTTCCAGTAAATGTTCCGCATGGCCTTCCGACTCGATGAACGATCTGAAAATTTCTTCTGCAAAGACGCAGACGGTAACCGGTGACCTCGCAACCACGCTGGCGTTGCGGGTCCCCGTACCGGTTACGATTGCCATCTCGCCAATAACGTCGCCAGCCTGTAGATTGGCAACGACATTGAACCTTTTGCCATCATGGCGAACGACATCGCAATATCCTGTCAGGATCAGGTAAACATAGCCTCGTGTCTCGGCATCCTGAACGATAATGACATCGTCCTGGTTGTATCGCCTGACATCCTCCTCAGCCAGCAGACTGCGCATCCAGCGATTTGGAAATGGTCTGCCCAGCCAGCTGGTCAAGTAGTGATTGACCTGGGACGTGTAAAGACTCTGGTCACCATCGATAATTGTATAGCGCTTACCCGAGCTGGCCAGTGAGAAGGTGGTATTAAACTCCTGGGTAAGTTCCTCAACGTGAACGAAAACGATGCGGTCGGAATTTGACGCCATGGAATCAATGGGATTGCCGTGAATCGCGCCAGCGCCACCATCTGCAACCAACATGCTGAACCGTTCGGTATAGATTCGTTCAAGATTGGACAGGGTTTCGTCTCGCACTATTCCTTCCTGGTTCATTTTCCGGATCGCCCCCATGCTGTGGTTGTCGCCGACAATGCAAAGCTTGCGGTCCATGCCCTTGTGATGTGATATGAAGGTGGCACCTATGGTCGGAATGCTGTGGACTGTGACGTGAGGCAAAATAGTCAGTCCGAAGTAGTTGCGTGGGACCCCGGGCGTGACTTCGATCAGGCGAAAGTGTTCAGCAATAACCTGCGGAAGCCAACCCAGATTGCAGGCCAGCTTTTCCATGGCCATGTTGAAGATTTCACGCGTGGTGATGACATCGACTCGATGCGGCATCATCACTAGTGGGAACATGGCACAATGATCATCGTGCAGATGCGTCAGGAATACCGCAGAGACCTGATTTTTCGCTATGCCTCGAGCGAGCAGGTTCTGGTCAAGGAACGGAACCGCATCGATCAGCAGGTAGTCGCCGTTATAACACAGGGCGAGGCCGGTACAAGGCTCATCCGGCGTGAATCCGGACGCGCCACCCAGGACTTCGAGGCCCATCTTGACCAGGCCACCCGGTACATAATCCGATTGGACGTGGTAGGTCGGATTTATCTTTTGGTCTTCATTCAAATCAATATCGACGACCCCGGTGGGTCCCGCAATTGTCCAGGTATCGGGACCAGTATGTGTAATGATGACGTCTTCGACGGTTACTTTTCCTTCCTCGAACGGCATGAGGTTGAAAAAATCTTCAATTGGAATGGGACGTCCCGCCTCATCGGTCAGGGCCAGGTTCCTTGAAACTGAGAGCCACTCGTTCTTCTGCGCATCATCGGTACCCCAGTTGTCCAGTTCTTCCCGCGTCGGCCCGAGGAGGGTTAGGCGAAGCAAACGCATGGCATGGCTGATATCAGTTGGTTCCCCGACTATATTGAGTCGCCTGCCGTCCTTGAGGCCATTGCACACAAACAAAAAGAAGTAGAATGGGAACTCGAGGTTGTTAATCACCGAGCCGTCCTTCTCTTTGACGTCGGTCAGGACCAGAGTGTCGAATCGATTAATCTTGTTCAGCAGCAAGCCTTTCAGGACCTCTGGTGGTTGGCCGAATAACAAGACGTGATCCGCTTCGCGAACTATCCTGCTGCCAGTTGCAGGCTTGATTACATCGGGGGTCATTCTCTTTTTTTGTTATTGCCTTACAAGAGTTGGTTTGAGTGTACCACAGGAATCCGTGGAGGCGAGGCGAGGCTTCCCGGTCGACCTGACCGTGGGAAACGCCTACAATTCGAGTGATATTGTGATGCGGATACAAATTGATATGACTCAAACGACGCAATTGGATACGGCCGACAAACAACTGTTTCGGGACAGCGTAAAGAAGTTTCTGGAGCAAGAGGTCGAGCCCCATTACGATACCTGGGAAAAGGACGAAATCTGGCCAAGGGAACTGTGGACCAGACTGGGTGAAAATGGCTTTTTGTGTGTTGATATGCCTTCGGTTTACGGAGGCTATGATGTTTCATTCGAGCTCAGCTGTGTCGTCGTTGAAGAGATCTCCAGGGCTGGTTATGGGGCGCTCGCGTCGGGAGTTTCAGTACATTCCGATATCGTTGCGCCTTATATCCTGCACCTCGGGACAGAAGAACAGAAACAGAAGTGGATCCCAAAGATGGTCACAGGTGAAGCTGTTGGCGCTATAGGTATGACCGAACCTGCAGCTGGCAGTGACCTTCAGGCAATTAAAACGACCGCCGTAAAAGACGGCGATGACTATGTGATCAACGGCCAGAAGACATTTATTACCAACGGCCAACACTGTGACGTCATCGTGCTTGCAACCAAGACGGACCCTGCGCAGGGCGCAAAGGGAATGACACTGTTCACTGTCGATGCAGGGTTGCCGGGGTTTGAACGCGGTCGTAATCTCGAAAAGATGGGGCTTCATTCCGGTGACACGTCAGAACTGTTCTTCCAGGATCTGCGAGTGCCGGCAACCGAAGTCCTTGGCGAAATCGGCAAAGGCTTTGCCGCATTGATGAACGAGCTGCCGAGAGAGCGACTCATTCTTGGTGTAGGCGCGGTTGCAGCGGCAGAAGGCATGCTCGACTGGACGATTGAATATACGCTTGAGCGCAAGGCTTTCGGCGAGTCCATCGCCAGGTTCCAGAATACCCGTTATGTCCTTGCTGATATCAAAACCGAGATAGAATTGAATAAAGCCTTTGCTGAAAAGTGTGTAGCCCAGTATGTCGCGCGTGAATTGACCACCGAGGCAGCTTCAATCTGTAAACTGGCTGCCAGTGAGATGCAAGGTACTGTTGCAGATCGTTGCGTGCAATTATTTGGTGGCTATGGCTATATGAAGGAGTACAAGATTTCCCGGGCTTATGTCGACGCCCGGATTCAGCGAATTTACGGCGGGACCAGTGAGATCATGAAGGAGTTGATTTCCCGGGGGCTGGTGGGGCGATAACCGGCCATTTGAATGGCCTATTTTGGAGTATTCTATGAGTTACGAGTGCCTGCGCTATGACGTGAATGACCACATTGCCACGGTGACCTTGAATCGACCGGAAAAGTTAAATGCGATCAATGGTGAATTACGGGAAGCACTGGGTGAAGTTTGCACCGCTATCTACGAAGATGACGAGGTCCGTGCGGTTATTTTTACCGGTGAGGGACGTGGCTTTTGTTCCGGAGCGGATGTCACCGGTCCACGCCCGGAAGCAACTAACGCGCTATCTCAAAACGAACGACTGGATGATCTGGGTTGGGTCGGTCGGCTTGCTACCGGCATCTATGAAATTGGAGTACCTACCATTGCGGTAATTAACGGTGTTGCTGCGGGCGCGGGTATGAGTCTGTCGCTGGCTTGCGATTTGCGTGTGGGTAGTGACCAGTCGCGCTTTAAAACCGTTTTTGCGGAGCGTGGCCTGTCACCCGATTCCGGTATGTCTTACTTCCTGCCAAGGTTGATTGGATACGGCCGTGCTGCCGACCTTATTTTTAGCAGCCGTAATGTTGGTGGCCAAGAGGCCTACCGCCTGGGGTTACTGGACCGGTATGTCGATGCCGATGAAGCCATGGCCTGTGCCAGGGAGCTTGCGAGCCAAATGGCGGCACTGCCCCCGATGGCGATCCGCTCGGGTAAACGTGTGCTGCAATCCAATATGGACCTTGATTTTCATCGTGCACTGAAAAATGAGATGTTCGGGTTGTCCTTTGCCCGTAAGTCCCCTGGCGACCAGAAAGAACAGCGCGCTGCTTTTCTGGAGAAGCGTGATCCAAAATTTACCGGTACCTGATGTGGAGTCCCATTCTGCATTGAAACATGATAAAACCGGTCCTCGTTGCACATTAAGGGAACTGTCTGATGCCAAGGTATGATTACCATTGTGATGCCAATGGCGAAACCGTTGAAGTGGTCCATTCGATCAACGAGCGGATGGCCAATTGGGGACAATTGTGCGCGCGGGCAGGAATAGAACCAGGCGACACAGATCTCTCCTCTGAGGTCCGCAAGGTGATTACCCTGGCCCCAATGGCGAATACGCCCGCAGGCGACAGCCATCTCAAGAGCCTCGGATTTACCAAACTCGTCAAGCGGGACGACGGTGTCTATGAGAATGTAACCCGATCTGGAACTGAATCCCGGTACGTCAAAGCTGGCGATTCACAAACCATGCCGCACTTCCATAAAAAGCTGAGTGATTAGCGTTATGCGAAAAGTGTTGTTCTGGCTACTGGTGTCTGTGCCAGTGTTGGTTTTTGCCGCGCCGGAAGCAGCTGATGACCTGTATGTCCTTTTGTACTCACCAGGTTCGAATTGGGATGAGACGCTGGACTATGATGCCCAGCCTGGTATCAGGGCGCACGCGGAACACCTCATGGGGCTCTATGACGCCAACATTCTTTTGTTGGGTGGTTCGCTGGATGGTGGTCGGAGTGAACTGGTAGTAATCCAGGCGAAGTCACGGGCACAGGCGGATAAAATTGCGGCAAGGGATCCGGCAGTGATTAACAAGGTCCTGAACGCCGAGGTCAAAGAATGGACACTCGAAATGTCCGCGATGAGAAAATTCAGGCGCACAGTGCCGCAAATCTCGGATCCCTATGGGCCATTTCGGCTGGAACGGGAGAGCCCGGAGTCACCGATTAACATCAAGGATTAGAATCGGTACCGGTGGGTGTCAATTCCTTGTTCACCAGGTGATCCATGATATCCAGCATTCGTGAGAGACCCACGTCGGCGGTAACCCGTACCATGTACTTGCCGTTTACGATGATCGTTGGCACGGTCGAGACGCGCAGGCGCCGGGACATCTGGTCGGCAAATTCAATCTTGCGGTTGATCACGTTCGAATTGAACATGGAACGAAATGCCGTGGAGGTCGTGCCCTGGCCATCGATCCAGCTGGCCAGGGCATCGATGGAGTTGATGTTGCGCCCCAGGTCATGGATCTCCCTGAATAACCGGGAGTGGTTTTCCTCAAGGATGTCGAATTCCTCCATGGTGTAGTAAGCGCGACCCAGGAGACGCCAGGAATTGCTACCAATGGCGGGCGTGCGAATAAATTCAACTTGCTCTGAATTTTTCCTTGCCCAGGTATTGAGCCGGTCGTCAAAATTGTAGCAGTGAATACAGGCGTAGGAAAAAAATTCCATGACTTCCACTTTGTCTCCCCGTACTCTTCGGGGGTTTTCGATCAGGGTGTAGTGTTCGCCTTCGACGAATTCACCCAGAGGTGCTTCCGTTAGGACCATTAAATACAGCCCACCCATTAGTCCCACCGCGAGAACAATAGCAGCGCCAACAACAATCTTTTGTCCGAGCAGGAAGCGATTGGTTTTCTTTGCCATGACATCTACTACCTGATTTTGGTGACAGTCCACGGGATTATAGCGGTCGTGGGCCCCAGACAACATCTGTATACTCTTTCTTTTATTAACACAATATGAGGAGAATGGCATGACACGAATGCCCGCATTGAGTCTGGCTGCAGTACCCGGTCGCCGTAAGGCTACCATTGAGCTTGCGCAAGAAATTGAAAAGCGTGGATTTTCCGGTATCTACGCGCCGAGCCTTGGCGATTCCCTTGCGCTGTGTGAGGCGCTTGCCTTTTCGACCAACGAGATTACTTTTGGCACCAGTATTATGCCGATGTACTTCAGGCAAGTCGTTGATTTTGCCCAGACAGCATCATTCATTCATGAGATTTCGGATGGTCGCTTCCGCTTTGGTATCGGCGTGAGTCATGCCCCGGCACTACAATCAAGGGGTATCTCGGCAGGCAAACCTTTAACTGATACACGCAACTTTGTCGAGGCTTTAAGGGCGGTACCGAGGGCAGGAGAATTGCCGCCCATCATTCTCGCAACCCTGCGCAAGAAAATGATCGCGTTGTCGGAAGAGATTGCTGATGGCATGGTGTTCGCCAACGGCGCACGGTCACATATGCAGGAATCCTTGTCTGTCATTTCCGATGCGACGAAATCAGATGACGCTTTCTTTATCGGCGATATGATCCCGACCTGTATCAGCGATGATGTGGAAGCTGCCAAAGCAGTTAATCGCAAAACGTTGACATCTTACGCCATGTTGCCGAACTACAGAAACTACTGGAAAGAAGCAGGTTATGTCGAGGAAATGGAGGGCATTGAAAAGGCTGTTGAGGCTGGTGACCGTGACAAGGTGCCACACTTCCTGACTGACAAATGGCTTGCAGACACAACCTTGTTTGGAACTCCGAGTCAGGTTCGGGACGGTGTTGAGGCCTGGTTTGACGCCGGAATCAAAACACCGATCCTGGTACCTTCATCGGCGAAAGGTGGCCAGATGGTAGCGTTTGAGGAAATGCTCGCAATCTTCTAAGGCGACCTGCATTGATTAGCTGATGACGGTTGTGCCGGGCGTGGTCGAAGTCAGCCGGCACGCTGCTGGTGGGGTATCCAGTGGGAACCTATGATGAATACGAATGGATTGCTGGTGTTAGTCTGGACTGTGTTGTTCCTCATGGCCTTTTATGCAATAACCAATGGCTTTTTTGTGGGCGGCCTCGGGAACGATTACAGTTACTTTTTGCCCTGGCTGCTTGCGGGTTATTTCTGGTTTCTGGAAAACGGCCTTTCAATTCCCTGGTTCAGCCCCGCTCTATGTGCTGGCATTCCACATTTTGCTAACCCCCAGTCGCTTTACTACTCTGTTCCCCAGCTTGTGTCCCTGGTGGTTGATCCACGCCAGAGCCTGATCATCACGGCCTGGATTTTCGGTGTTACCGGCTTCGCAGGTAGTGCGCTATTGGCGTCTTTAATGACGCGTTCATTCATGATCATGTTGTTTGCAGGCTTCATTTTTGGACTCAATGGCATGGCGTTGTCCAGAATCTATGAGGGACACCTTACTTTTCACGCGTTCATGCTGTTGCCCCTTATCTGCTATCTACTATTGTGTCCCGGACGCAGTTTTAATGCCTTTATGCAGGCTGTCCTTGCGGGGGCGTTGATGGCCTACTTTATACACGCCGGAGCTGGCGTGATCGTTATACCAGTCGCCGCATGCATCATGCTGGTGCTGGTTGCGATAGGTCGAGGCATTGACTGTTACTATAAATTGGCAATCGCTGCAGGTAGCGCCCTGACTTTGTCGTTGGGAAAGCTGGTTGCTGTTGCACACTTTATGGCCCGGTTCCCACGCGATCTGTATCCAATGCCAGGCACTAATACATTGTTGGATTCTTTGTATCTATCATTACGAAGCCTGGTGTGGCCGTTGACCGATGCTGAACTCGACACGCTGATCGTTAACACGGCGTTTCCGATCAACCAGATTGAGGTGAACTATGCTCTGGGGATTGTCCCGATGCTGATCGGCCTGGCCTGGCTTATCCTTGCACGGTCACCCGTGAAAGCCATGGTTCCCACGTGGCGCTGGGTCCCGGTGCTCGCTATCCTCTCTTTGCCGGTATTGCTCAATACTTTTAATCCATCGTGGAACGCGATTCTGAGTGATTTGCCGTACTACTCCCAGGCTTCAACCCTGTTTCGCTGGAATCTTATCTACATCCTGCCGGTCATCTTGTTGTCGGTACGCGCACTTGATCAAATCAACAAACCGTGGCTTGCACCGGTTGCCATACTGATACTGCTTGTCTCTGTCGTAACCTATCTGCCCTCGGGATCGCGGCGGGCGGACGCAACCACGATTGTCAACGCCTACACCAGTGTACGCGCAGGTGAAGAAGTCCCTCTAATTCGGACTCTTGAAGAATCACTGGTAGATGGCGTGCGTGTTCCTCTCGGCAACGCTGGCGACTCATTGACGCGTGGGGCATCGCAAATTGTATGTAATGAACCTTTGTTTGGTTACCGCCTTGAGAGCTTCCGCTTCGATGGCGTGTTCAAGGGCCAGGTGTTCCACCAACGAGAGGGCGCATTTAATTTTTACAGACCCGAGTGTTTCCTGTTCCCGGAACAGAACCAGTGCAAGGAAGGTGATCGTTTCCCGGCTGGCAAAGCAACCGCGCTGGTACGGTTTACAAGCTACAGGTCGTATGATTTTGAACTACCAGTAGTTCAACGAATATCGAATTGGATCAGTATTGCCGGTTTTTCCGCTTTGCTGATGCTATTTTTCACCTGGGGGGCCCTTGGGGTTCGTCGTAACTTATCGACACGGGAGTGAGGGCGTGCGCACCTATCGGTTCTCCAGGATGTTATTTGATGATGCGGTAACTGAAGGACGCCTGGGGGACTAGCCCGGCATCAGGTTTGTAGCATATTCCGCGCGCCCTCGATAAATGTCCTGGCTGTCTCATCGTCACTATTGTTGTGTTTCGGTGATGGAGTTGGGACATTGATGCCGTTCTGGCAAGCAGGACGTTCCTTCATCTGGGCAAGCCATCGATCGAGGTTCGGTAGGCCATCACGAGACACCCCGGACCAGCGATAAGTTCGTACCCAACACCAGTTTGCTATATCGGCAATCGAATAGTTGTCAGCCAGCCACTCACGATCAGCCAGCGCCGTATCCAGCACGGCAAACAGGCGACGGGTTTCATGCTGGTAGCGAGCGATCACTGGTTCAATTTTTTCCGGGAAGTAGCGGTAAAACACATTGGCTTGTCCCATCATTGGGCCGATTCCGCCCATCTGGAACATCAGCCACTGCATCACCCGGGACCGGGCCTTGCGTTCGGTAGGCAATAACTGTCCGGCTGTCTCGGCAAGATAGACCATGATGGCGCCAGACTCGAACACAACAAAGTCATCGTTACCGCGATCACGAATCACCGGAATGCGGCCGTTTGGATTCAGGGCCAGGAACCCGGGTGTCTTTTGTTCTCCGGATGACAGGTTGATCGGGAATACTTCGTAGGGGATCGCCAGTTCTTCCAGCGTAACCGAGGCCTTGTGACCATTTGGAGTGCCAGCAGTATAGAGTTCGATCATGCGGTGCTTGCCTCAGGATTTGTCTTCATAAACACGCCCAACAAGTGGCCTGCGATCAAAAAAGCAGTGAAATTGTAAATTGCCTGCCAGACATTCCAGCTGATGGTTTCCCGCCACCAGATGATATCACCAGCGTCGATCAGAACCACAGCCACCGCACCCGAAATGAGCGAGAGCCTGGCGAAATCCCTGAATTCACGTGCTGCGGCGACCTTGAAAAATATTGCCAACAGGCCAACGAAGGCGAGATTGTGTATGAATCCGCGCACCAGAACAGCGGGGTCCATAACCGGTCCGCCTTCCAGTTTGATATGGATGATAGCGATCGGGCCATTGGCGTAGAGTTCATTGAGTACATCGGGTTCATGGTCCGGGCCTGGTAACAGATAAGAACCGGATTCCGGAAAGTGCTGGCGTAGCGACTCCTGGGCTGCCGCGTCATCGGGTGTCTGGTTCATTGATTCGTAAGGGATCGGGCTGATGCCCCAGTAAAGATATCCCCAGATGTAAAGTACAATGGTAGCTACTGTGATGCCGATCAGAGTTGGTTTCATGGGCTGTTTCCTGATTTGATTGTTGTATTGTTATATGGCTAACGCGATGACCAGATTATCAGGGCCAGGGGACCTGGCCAATCAATTGAGTCCCCTGGGGTTGCCCTGCGAGAAAGTCCCTGACCAGGTCCATAAATTGGTCAAACTGGTCATGGTGGACCCAGTGCCCGGCATTATCGATATCGACGAGGCGGGCACCGCGAAAGTGTTTCAGGGTGTCTGATTGCCCGGTTCGATGCCCGTAACCTTGCTCTGCGTTAATGAGCAACATGGGGCAGTCAATCTTTTCCCAGATCGCGGTCATGTCATCGAACGGCATTCCATAGGCGGCGCGCGAATGAGTGTAGTTGTCGAACTTCCAGGTATAGGTGCCGTCCTCGTTTCGGTTGCTACCGTGAATGGTCAGATGGCGTGCGCGTTCTTCACTCAAGTGAGGGTTCAACTTCTGCATCCTTTGGAAGGCATCGCTTAAGGACTCATACTTTCGGGGAGAGCGGCCAGCAAGATTTCTGACCTGGTCGATCCAGTTGCGAAGCCGTTCCTGTGGATGCCCCTCGCCCCGATACCAGCCAGGTATCCCACCGACACCCTCGACGGAAATGAAACTCGCTACCTTCTCCGGGTAGGTCCCGGCGAATATTGAAGCGATGTTTCCGCCCATGGAGTGGGCGATGATATGAACCGGGTCAAGGTTTCCCTGATCAACCAGTTGTGCAATGTCGTAAACGTAATCGAGGGTGCTATAAGAACTACCCTTGTTCCATTCGGAATCACCATGCCCACGAAGGTCCGGTACGACGACGTGATAGTCGGCGCAAAGATTGTGACTGACCCAGTCCCAGCTATGACAATGATCCTGTACTCCATGGATTAACAGCACATGAGGTTTGTCTTCATTACCCCAGTCGAGATAATGCAGGCGAAGTCGTTGCGAGAAATAGCTGTGGGAAGTTGGCCTTGCCTTATTGAAATCACTCATAGGAGGTATCGCTTAAAAGCCAGCTTGTCGCTGCATAATCTTGTCATAAAAGTCGGTATCGAGTCTTGTGTAGACATCCGTCCCGGGTTTCATAACCAGCAGGTCGTCCTGGACCTTTTCAGGATGGTAGGCCTGATCCCGAAGGTCATTTTTTTGCAGTTTGTGGGTAGAAGTAGTGGGCAGATCCTTTAGTATCCGAATAAAAATTGGGCGTGCGTAACCGGGCAGGTTCTCGGTGATGTGGCAGGAGAGATCAGCGAGATCAATCTCAGGCAGAGTTTTACCCTGCTTGAACACGATTGCTGCCATACCAGCACGACCATCAGTGCCGGGGATCGCAACGCCATAGACATTGGTAAAGATGATGTCACTGTGTTCGTTGATTAATTCTCCTACCTCGTTGGTGGAAACATTCTCGCTCTTCCAACGAAAAGTGTCACCGACGCGATCGACAAATTGATAATGTGTCTGGCCAAACGCAAAGCCGACATCAACGGTCCGCATCAAGTCGCCGGTGTTGAAGAAAAGATCGCCGTCTTCAAACACGTCTCGCACCAGTTTTTTCTCTGTTGCGGCTCCATCCGTATAACCTTCAAAGCGCGATTTGTCGGTGACCTGAATCAGGAGCAATCCAGTTTGACCCTCTGGCATCTCGATACAGCGTCCATTTTCATCGCGCATAATTTCGTCCTCGGCAACGTCGTAGTTGACGATCTTGACCGGTGCTGTTCCAAGACCGACTGTGCAGTCTTTATTGAAGATGTTGGCGAATCCGCCGTTGCCTTCACTTGCACCATAGAACTCACCGATCCTGGGGATATCAAATCGCTCTTTGAATTCGTGCCAGATGTCGGGACGCAGCCCGTTGCCAACGATTGATCGAATCGAATTCTGGTTGTCTTGTGGGTGCGGTGGCTGGTTCATCAAATAACGTATGAACTCTCCGATATAGACAAAGCTTGTACAGTTATATTGGCGTATATCATCCCAGAATGCCGATACAGATAGTCTGCGCCTGAGGACGGTGGAGGCACCGGCATGAATTGCGGCTACCAGACCAATCATCAAACCGGTGCCGTGGTATAAAGGCAGACAGTTGTAAACCCGATCAGAGCGTTTGAGTCGCATCAGGAAATCGGAAGACATTCCTGCTGCCAGCATAACGCGTTTAGAGGAGACAACCGCAGCCTTGGGCAGGCCGGTCGTACCTGAAGTAAAGATGTAATATGCGGTGTCGCCGTACCTGACTTCTTTCGACTGTGGCAGGTTCTGGGAAGTAACGCTCTCGTCAGTCGAGTTAATCTCAAGTGCCCAATTGGGGGGCGGTTGGCTACCTGTATCGGCAACGTAGAGATAGTCTTCACCATCTTTCAGGTTTAGTTGCTCCCTGATCTCGTTTAATGGTTCGGTCAACTCCTCGCCGAATAGGCACTTCCTTGATTCGATAAGGTTGATGCAGTGGACCAACGGCTGCTTGGTAAGGTTGGTATTAATCATGCCTGCAATGGCACCGAGCTTGCCGATGGCCAGTAGCGCAACGACAAACTCGATCCGGTTCTGCATGAAGACTGATACACAATCACCCTTTTTGATGCCCTGGGCTAACAGCATGCTGGCGACCCGATTGGCGCGCTCGTTTAACTCTGCCCAGGTGACCACCTCGTCCTCACACAGGAGAGCCACAGCCTCGGGATAGTTCCGGGCGTTGTCTTCGACCATAAGCGCGATAGAACCGGTATCGTTATCTTTGGGCGGTTTGGCGGTGACGGCGGACACGAGCACGCTCAAATTGCCAACGAAATCGGTAATTGCCCCCATATGGGTATTCCTCTCTAATTTCGGTTCAGGGTCAGCGTAGGGAGCAATCATAATACCCACATTGTGCTGGGGCTGCATCAGGCGGGCACTCCGGTTAGCTGGGAGCCTGGGCCAAATTTATGGTTCTAACGAGCAGGTTTAGCGGAGTATTCAATACGTGACGCAGGCCCGGGAAAGTGGCAATGGCAGTATTCGTGGTGAGTGATTATTCGGAACGTGAAATGTAGGAAAATGCTGTAATTTACGTAGGAAATTGCGGACCTGATCGGGGTCAGTTGTCGATATTTCCACACTAAAACCGATGTTTAGCCTGTAATTACCGGGATCGGATCGATTCAAGACCTGACTTATGCACATCAGGTGCCAGGATGAGTGGTCTGGTGTGAATATTGCTCGGAATAGGAGTACAACCCGCGTGAATTATCATAAGTATCTGATAACTAAAGAAATTCTGTTTATAGCCGATATTGCGGTGCAGCGTACCCAAAATCGCAGTGGGGCGGGGATGAGGAAATCTACACACAGTTATCACCAGAGTTATCCACAGCTTAGCCTCTGAGGTGTCCGAGTAAGTGCTTGCTAACTTATGTGTAGGCATTTGACCTGGCTACCGCCACTGGCTAGTGTCTGGGCTCGATTGCCACATCCGTTGAGGAAGGAATAGATGGGAGCAGGGATTCACGGGCACTTTGACACTCGGTTTGAGCGGGTGGCCGAA
Source organism: Pseudomonadales bacterium (assembly GCA_040880285.1). GTDB lineage: Bacteria > Pseudomonadota > Gammaproteobacteria > Pseudomonadales > Azotimanducaceae > JANQJA01. The sequence continues at coordinate 27,335 of JBBDIT010000041.1, forward strand.
GCCCTTGCGGCGTCGATTGAAAAGAAAGCTGACCTCGGGGCATCGTTTGCGGCGACGGTGGATGGTGAGATGGTTGTGGATATCTGGGCTGGCCATCTCGATGAACCTCGAACAGAGCCATGGCAGGAAGACACGATCGTCAATGTCTACAGTACCACCAAGACCATGTCCTTCCTGTGTGCCCTGAAATTGGCGGATCGGGGCGATCTCCATTTCGAAGAGAAGGTGACAGCTTACTGGCCTGAATTTGCACAGAATGGCAAGGAAGCCGTGGACGTCTGGCACCTGATGAATCATGCTGCCGGGCTTTCCGGACTCGACGGCAGACCTGTATGACTGGGACAAGATCACAGGATTGCTGGCGGCCGCAGCCAGCGAGTCAGCTACCGATGCCTGGCGGCGCGCCGCTCGGATTTGGTCTTGGATTTGGCATTAATTCAAAGGAAATGCCTTTGGCCCCCAAACCCAATGTTTGTTTCTGGGGAGGCTGGGGTGGCTCATTGGTCATTATCGACCAGGACGCACACATGTCCTGTACCTATGTTATGAATCGGATGCATTCCGGCCTGATGGGAGACACACGATCGGCGGCGCTGGTCGGTGGCGTCTACGCGGCGCTGTAAGGACTGCTGGCAAAATGTCTGAATATATTGTTCGTGCCCACGGTGCACCGACTGATCCCGCCCAATTACTGGCGGGAGTAGGTTCAGGTGCGCATGTGGAATACCTGGCACAAATCATTGTTAACACCCTGTTCATCGCCAAGGGGCACAGGGATGACGTCACCTTGACCCTGGTGCTTGAAAAGTCCGGCGATTATTCCCGCGCATTGTCCATTCCCGGCGATGCATTCGGTAGCCTCGGCGGACTGAACGAGTCGTCGCTACTTGAAGTGATTGCAGATAGCCTGTTGGAAGGACGGCACCTTGCCAAAGAAGCGACGGTCACCACGAGCCTGGGTATCCGCGTTGCGGCCACCAGCTTCGAGCATATCGCCAGGGATCGCCTGGCAGCTGGTAAGGTCTACCTGCTGGACCGGAAAGGACAGGATGTACGCGCCCTGGAAGTAACTGGTGATGCGGTTTTCCTGCTGACCGATCACATTCCCATGCCAAGGAAACTGGGCAAATCGCTGGTTCGACAGGGAGCGATCCGGGTGTCTTTAGGGCCCGTGATGTTGCACGCGTCCCAATGTGTTGCTGTGGTACAAAATGAATTGGACCGGCGTGAGTGGATGTGACCCGCGCGATCGGCGGTGTACTCGTGTCCGGGATTAGTGAATAATCACACGCTCTTTTTCACTCCCTCTGGTAGTAACAATTTATGACAGACACAATCGAGTCTATCGCCATACTGGGTGGCACCGGCGATCTGGGTGGCGGACTTGCCCGCCAGTGGTCGCGGGCTGGCTATAAGGTTCTTATCGGTTCCCGAACCCTTGAGAAAGGGCAGGCAGCAGCTAGCGCGTTACTGGCTGAGTTTCCCGACCTCAGCGTTACCGGGCATGAAAACCTCGATGCAGCGACCAAAGCAGATATTGTGGTTTTGACGGTACCTTTTGCACACCAGATCAGCACACTGGAATCGGTAAGGTCCGCACTTAAGGGTAAAATCCTCATTGATGTCACGGTGCCGTTAGTTCCGCCCAAAGTTGGCACTGTCCAGATGCCCTCAGGTGGTTCTGCCGCATTGATGGCTCAGGCCTGCGTTGGAGAGGACGTCCAGGTGGTATCTGCCTTCCAGAACGTGGGTGCCCAGCATTTACGAGAAGATCACAAGATAGCGTGTGATGTATTGGTCACGGGTGACAAGCGTGCCGCGCGTGACGCCGTGATCAAGCTGGTGGAAGCCGTCGGGTTGCGGGCCTGGCACGCCGGGCCGCTGGCTAACTCGGTTGCGGCCGAGGCGCTGACCTCGGTACTCATTACCATCAATCGTCACCACAAAGTTGACGGCGCAGGAATCGTTATAACCGGTAAACCGCAAACACAATGAAACTGACATTCACCGGTATCGAAAATATTCCCATGGTGGAGCCAGGCGATGACCTGGTTGACCTGATTATCCGTGCAAGTACGGACATGGGTGAGCCTTTGAGTGAAGGTGATGTCATTGTGATTGCCCAAAAGATAGTGTCCAAAGCTGAAAATCGATATCTGGATTTAACAACGATTGAACCGACTCAGGAGGCCATTATCCTTGCCGCGGAAGTAGACAAGGATCCTCGCAAGGTTCAGGCGATATTAAACGAATCCAATGAAGTCGTCCGCAAACGCGAGGGTGTGTTGATCGTCGAGCAAAAGCTCGGGTTTGTACAGGCGAACGCTGGTATCGATCAATCCAATATTCCACATGACAATGACGAAGAAGACATGATTTGCCTGCTGCTTCCCGTTGACCCTGATGCTAGTGCCGATGCGATCAGGGAAGGTATCAAGTCGCGCCTCGACATAAATGTTGGTGTCATTATTAATGACAGCCTTGGTCGTGCCTGGCGCAACGGCACCCTCGGCCTCGCGATCGGCGTTGCTGGATTCACCGCGCTTGAAGATCATATTGGCGGTCATGACCTGTTTGGTCGGGAACTGGTAGTGACAGTCGTGGCTGCAGCTGATGAAATGGCGGCAGGCGCATCGCTTGTCATGGGTCAGACTACTGAAAAAACGCCGGTCGTAATCGTCCGGGGCTACCAGCCTCAGGAACCCGGTGATCCGGCATTACGTGGTGTCCGGCCTTTAATCCGTCCGAAGGAAACTGACCTGTTTCGTTAGCCATGACTTTGAATCCCACATGTGTAGCGATTTCCGGCGGTGTTGGTGGGGCCAAGTTGGCGTTGGGCTTATCCCATGTGCTCTCCCCCCCGGATCTTGCCATTGTTGCCAATACAGGTGATGACTTTGAACACCTGGGGCTCGCGATTTGTCCTGACCTCGACACTGTCATGTATACGCTGGCGGATCTCAGCAATAAGGAATTGGGTTGGGGACAAGAAGGTGAAAGCTGGGCGTTTCTGGCAGCACTGGAGAGACTCAAGGGAGAGACCTGGTTCCGGCTTGGTGACAGGGATCTTGCAACCCATGTACTTCGCAGTGAAATGCTGCGTCGGGGCGGTACACTCTCAGATGCAACCACCTTCTTGTGCCAGGCACTCGGCATACGGCATGCGCTCATACCAATGAGTGATGATGCGGTCCCGACCCTGGTTCGAACCGGGAATGGCACGAGGCTCGCATTCCAACATTATTTCGTCCGTGACCGGTGTAGCCCCGTCGTCAAAGGTTTTGAATTCGAAGGGGTCGAGACTGCTCGCCCCAGTCCCGGATTTCGCAATGTACTTGGTGCCGGGCGCCTGTCTTCGATTGTCATCTGTCCTTCCAATCCGTTTGTCAGTGTCGATCCGGTACTGGCGATTCCTGGCGTCATGGATGCCATCAATCGTGCCAGTGCGCCGCTGATTGCCGTTTCACCGATCGTCGGTGGCGCGGCTATCAAGGGTCCCGCAGCTAAAATGATGAAAGAGCTGGGAATGCCACAAACCGCTCTGGCGGTTGCAAGGCATTACGTGGGGCGGGTTGACGGTTTTGTGCTTGATCTGGTGGATAAGGACTACGCTTTTGAAGTTGAAGCGTTGGGTATGCAAGTGCTGGTTACCAATACCATGATGCGCTCCCTTGACGATCGAATTGCGCTGGCGCGTGATGTACTCGGGTTTGCCGAACGGATTCAGCGCAAAGTGACCTGAGGTATTTCTGAACAAGTCCCTGACTTCCCACTTGACCGATTGAGATTGGATTTGTTCAGAGGTTCCTTAACGTCTGTCGACGCGCATATAAAGCGTAGGAATTATCGAGATAAAAAATACAGCAGCGACCAGCAGGAAACCTTCCTGGAATGCCATGGTCATGGCCTGACTCATGATCATTTGTGATAAGAAGCCATAGGACATCTCCATTTCCCGCAAAAAGCCAAGGTGCTGTCCGAACATCATGTCCTGCAATTGCTGCAGCATCTCAATGGTGGCGGGTTGTGATGCCTGGGTTGTGGTTAGTTGTTGGCTGAATTCGGCACCACGTTCGGCGAGAAATATCGACAGGAAATTGACGCCCAGAGCACCCCCCAGTTGACGCAGGAAATTAACTGCACCTGAGCCCTGGCTCAATAGTTCGAGTGGCAATGAAGATAAGGATGCAGCATTCAAACTGGGGAACACCAGTGCCAGTCCGACACGGCCAATGAGGGCCCAGGCCAGCAGTTGCGAGTAGGGCGTGTCGATGTCAACCACCCGCATAAGCCAACTCGATATACCGAATAAAAGCAATCCGACGATAATGACGTAGCGCGGCTGGACCCGGTCGCTCAGTGCTCCGGCGATGGGAAAAAACACTGCCATGGCAAGGCCGGCCGGGAGCATAAGGAGTCCGGAGTCTGTTGGCGTAATGCCCTGCAAAGTTTGCAGGAAGAGCGGCAAAATATAAGTTGATCCGTAGAGTCCAACTCCGACCACAAACGTGACGATCGAAGCTGCCAGGAACCTGCCATGACGGAACAACTGGAGATTGAGCATGGGGTGAGAGACTTTGTTTTCCCACCAGATAAAGATGACGAAAGACAGGAATGCTGCGCCGAACATGCCGACAATATATTCGGACTGCCACCCCTCACGATGGCCGTTGGTCAGGGCAGTAAGAAATGTGACCAGAAATACAGACGACAAGATTACTCCGGTCCAGTCGAAAGGCGGGATCGGGCCCCCGCTTTCTCTTCGCGGCATAAACATCAAGGCAAGCGGAATGCTGATGATAGAAAATGGTATGGCGAGGAAAAACACATAACGCCAGCTGAAGTTGTCAATCAAGTAACCACCGAGGGTTGGTCCGAGTGCCGGAGCGAGAACAACGCCGATTCCGAAGATACCCATCGCGAGGCCCCGATGGCGCACCGGGAAGATCTGGTAGTTGATCACCATGGCCAGGGGGCCAAGGACACCGGATGCCGTCCCCTGGATAACCCTGGCGAAGATCAGGACTTCCGGGTTAGGGGCAACGCCGCCCAGCAAGGATCCCAACAGGAATACCAGCATGGAGCCGACATAGGTGACACGCATACCGAATGCGGATATGGACCAGGCGGTGAGTAGCATCGTGATGGTGCCGGCCGCAAGAAAGCCGGTGGAAAGCCACTGGGCTTTGTCTTGGCCGATACCGTAAGCACCCATGACCTCCGGGATGGCGACGTTGATAATTGTGCCGGTAAGCAGGGTCGCAAAGGAGCCCAGCATCGCTGTAATGACGGCGAACCAGATGTACGCCGGGCCATAGATTTCGAACATTGCAAGAACACTGGGGGAGGCATCGATGCCTTCCGGAATGCGTTGCGATCGTGATTCGCTCACGGTGCCACCGGAATCCTTAGTTCAACCATCATGCCGGGCTTGAGGTCAGGATTTGGCTCTTTGAGTTCGACTTTGACTTCAAGGCGCTGCGTGACTTTGGTAAAATTACCTGACGGATTAGGAGAGGGGAGCATAGCGAATTGGCTGGTTGCGGAAGTGCCGATGTTTGTAATCACGCCGACAAAAGGTCTACCTGGATAGGCATCGACCGATACTTCAACGGGGCTGCCAATGCGAAGATTGCGGATTTCTGTCTCCTTGATATTGGCTTTAACCCAGATCTTGTCCGGGTTGTGTAGCATCAGGATCCGTTGGCCCGGATAAACATGTTCTCCTGAATTGATAAAAGTCTCATCCACAACACCCCGGATCGGACTGGTGATTTCATGATCCTCCAGCAGGTTGTTGAGTCGCATACGTTCAACATTCATCTCCCGGATCTTACCTTCTGCAATTTCGATATTTTTTTGCAAGACGTCCAGCCTTGAGCGCCCTGCTTGCTCCGTCATCAAGCGTGCCTCGGCAGCAGCAACCTCGGCCTCGTTACGATTGAATGCCTCAACTGCCTTATTAAATGTCGCTTCCTTTTCCTCATAGATTTCTTCGGAGATCATATTGCGTCCGAGCAATGAAGTGGCGCGAGTGAAATCCTTGCCGGCACGGACTCGCTCTACAATCGACTCCGATAACCCCGCGCGAGCAGCGACAAGAGATGATTCCGCTGAAGCGATTGAGGATGCAACCTGCTTCTCCGCCAACACCAGTGCGAGTTGCTGGCGTTCACGCTCACTGCGAAGCGTTTCGATGTTTGCCTCGACTTCCGCCAGTTTCAGCCTGGTATCGCGGTCATCGATTCTTACTAGCAGCTGGCCAGGGACAACTTGCTGGCCTTCATCGAGTGGAAACTCCATCACCCAACCGGGAATCCTGCTGCTTATATTGATCATGGTGGCGGAGATACGGGCGTCGGTTACGAAAACATACTGTGAGCGATCGTAAAACCACCAGGCGAGCCAACTGCTGGAAGCTAACAGAATTGTAATGGCGATGAGGTTGGTCGGAGTCAATATGGTTGCGCGAGTCTCGTTCATGGGGCTACCTTGTGATCTTTGGTATCCATAATCCGCTGGAATACCAACAGGCAGTGCTCAATTTCCTCGTCACTGATATCTTCCAACAACTCGCCACGGACCTGGTCGGCGACATCGTGCAGTTTGTCCAGCAGCTTGAGCGCTTTGCGCGTGAGGTGCACTGACTTGGAGCGACGGTCAGTTTGGCCGGGTCGGCGCTCTATTAGCTGTTTGTCTTCCAGACTGTCCAGTAACCTCACGAGGCTGGGACCCTCAATGCCCATGACAGTGGCCAGATCCTTTTGAAATACTCCATCGCCGGTTTGTTCGAGATAAAAAAGGGTGCGCCAGGTAGCGTCGGTGATACCCATGGGGCGGAACGCATCGTCCATCGCAAACCGTACCCGGTTCCTGACATTGAATAGGGAAATTACAAATTGCTGGCGGCTGGATCGCATGGTGGACGGGCCTCTTGCCTGTTTTCAGTCGGGTATTCGGGTATTTGTCGGGTATTCAAGGTACCGGGCATTTCATGTACATTTCATGTATAAGTATAGAAGGCTAATTGATAGCTAGCTAATTAAATTATTTCTGGCACGGATTTGTCAAATCGGTTGCCGGACTGGAATAATCCGGGCTACCCGGATAGCGGGTATTGGACAGGAGACAGATGTAAATGACCGAAGCAGGTAGGAAGGACACACCCGAGCAGGCTGAATTTCGGGCACATTGCCAGAAATGGCTGGCGGAGAATCATCCCGGTAGACCCCCGGTCCACATCCCCCAGGGAGCCCTCGAACTGTCGGATCCTGCCGCGCTGGAGTGGCTGCAAGCCTGGCAAAAGGCTGCCTATGATGCCGGTCTGGTTGGCTGCGATTACAGTAAGGATTGCGGCGGTGGCGGTATGACCGATTGCCAGGCCATTGCTAACCAGGCAATGCAGCAGGCAAAGACTCCGTATTTCCCCAACATTATTGGTCTCGGTATGGCTGCACCGACGGTGTATTTTCATGGCCAGGATGGCGTCAAGCAAAAGCTTCTACGAAAACTCCTGTCGGGCGAGGAGATCTGGTGCCAGGGATTCAGTGAGCCAGGTGCCGGTTCCGACCTTGCAAACCAGCAGACCTTTGCAGAAAAGAGAGGCGATACCTGGGTTATTAACGGCCACAAGGTCTGGACGTCGCTTGCCCACTTCGCCAGTTGGATGATTCTTCTGTGTCGAACCAGTAAGGATGACAAGTATAACGGCCTGTCCTACTTTGTAGTGCCTATCAAGACCGCGCTGGGTAAAGGCGTGACGGTCCGGCCCCTGATTAAAATGACCGGCGAGACTGGATTCAATGAAGTGATCTTCGAGGATCTGGTGGTTGAGGACAAATACCGGCTCGATGAAGTAGGTGCCGGTTGGAAAGTTGCGATGACGACACTTGCCCATGAACGTGGTGCCGGTGTACTGGTGACCCCGTCGGCTGGTGGTATGGTGACAGGAGAACAAGGGCGTGCCAGCGTCAGTAGTGCCCAGGGGCTGATTGACCTTGCGCAGCAGTCACCGCGTCATGGCAAACGTGCAGCGGACGACCCGGCTATTCGCGATGCCATTATCCAACTCATGATCCGCCAGGAAGGCTTTCGCCAGAATCAGCGTCGCGCCGGTGTTGCCGCGTTGACTGACCATCCCATGCGAATTCCGTTACAGTTCAAACTCGTTGCGACCGAGATGAACCAGGATATTGCCCAGCTTGCCTACGAAATTGAAGGCGCGGCAAGTAGTCTTTATGTCAATGACCCGGCAGCGCCACTCGGTGGACAATACCCGCTTGCCTACATGAATAGCTTCGGCGTAACGATCGCAGCCGGGGCCAATGAAGTGCAACGCAATATTCTGGGCGAGCGTGTGCTTGGCCTTCCCAAATCCAGGTAAGCAGTCGAAGTAGGGAGAACCACGAAATGGCTAGATCAGGTAACTTTGGCTTCGGTGACGACGAGATGATGTTGCGTGATTCAGCGCGCAAATTTTTTGCTGATCACTGCAGCGCAGACAAGGTCCACGCACTAGTGGCACATGACGCTAACATTCACCGGGATATCGGAAGCAATTGGGATAAAGCATTGTGGCAACAAATCACGGGGCTGGGTTGGACGGCGATTTGCGTGCCCGAGTCGGCAGGCGGCGTCGGCATGCCAGTTGTTGCGGCAGTTGCCATAGCGGAAGAGGCTGGCAAGGCGGCATTTCCATCGCCGCTCATTGCTACTTTCAATGCGACCTTTGTGCTGAGGGAGTGTGGTACCGATGCCGCCACCAGGGCGCTTGCGAATATTGCATCCGGTTCCTCCGCAACACTCGCGATGACAAATGCGAAAGGTTCGTGGGAAGCCTCGGATACCGATGTCAGGTTCGGGAACGAAAAATTAAATGGCACTGCATGGTATGTCCAGGACGCACAAAAGGCGGACTCTATTATTGTCTCTGCGGTATCAGCGGATGGCATCGGACTCTACCTGGTTGACCCGACAGCCAGGGGAGTTGAAATAATCCCGGACGGAATCATTGATCTGACCCGTGACCAGGCCCACATCAGCTTCAAGGATGTCGACGCAATGGAGCTTGCCCCGCCAGGCGCCGGTGATGAAGCGATCAGGCGCGCCATGCCCGCCATCTTGTGTATGGTTTCGGCAGACATGGTAGGTGCGGGAGAGTGGTTGCTGCAGACCACGGTCGAGTATGCGCGTACCCGTGTGCAGTTCGATCGACCGCTGGGATTTTTCCAGGCGGTTAAACATCCCCTGGTCAACGTGATGCTGGAAGTAGATCGCGCCAAGTCGCTTACCTACAGTGCGGCTTGCGCGATTGATGAGGATCCTGGCCAGGCCCTTCGTGAGGCGAGGATGGCGAAGTCCGCGGCCAGTGATATGGCGGTTTTCTCCGCCAGCCGGGCTGTCCAGTTCCACGGCGGGATCGGCTTTACCTGGGAGTGCTTTGTGCACATCTATTTTAAACGCCAGATGCATAACCACGTCCTGTATGGCGACGGGAAGTACCAGCGAACCAAACTGGCAGACCTGATCGTGGGAGAAGCGGCCTAATCGCCGCTCTTTACCGCGTCCAGTGTATTAGCCCTTATTAGCATATGGGTTTATCGACTATGCCCTCATTACAGAGGCATGATAACGTTGTTCTCTGATTTCTTGAGCCGGTATTCAATGTCCACAGTCGCGGTCATCCCTGTCAAACAATTGCACAATGCCAAGCAACGCCTGGCCGGGTTGTTGTCGCCGAGAGACCGTAAGGACCTGTTCACCGCCATGTTCCGGGATGTGCTGGAAGCCGCAACCACGTGCGATCGCATTGACCGCGTTATGGTCGTGACGGACGACCCTGAGGTGGCAGGCATCGCACGCGAGTTTGGCGCGCAAGTGAGGCCGGAACCTTCGAGCCCGGGCCTCATTGCAGCGGTTACTTCCGCAGCAGAGCAACTGGCACGTGAAGAAGTGACCACGATGGTCTTTCTACCCGCAGACATTCCGCTGGTTTCAGTTGAAGAACTGGAAGTGGTGCTGGATGGAATTGGCCAATCCGGACAAAAGGAATTTATGATTGTGCCGGCGCGGGATCTTGGCGGCTCCAATTGTGTCGTGACGTCGCCACCCGACTGTGTTGAATTTGGATTTGGCGAAGACAGTTTTCGACGGCATCTTGGACTTGCAAGAGAAAGTGGTGTTGAACCGCAAGTTGCCAAATTACCAGGTATAGGGTTGGACGTGGATACTCCCGGGGACCTGACCATGGTCGCGCAAATTATTGAGACATCAGGCCTTGCCACGAATACTGCCAGGGCCCTTGTAGAAAGTGGAATCGTAGACAAGCTGGCCGAGCGTCGGCTGAGGATTGGATGATGAGTGGTATTGACGAACTATTGCAGCAATCACTTCACCGCAGCCTGGCTGACGAGGAAGTGCTTTCCCTTGGGCAGACCGGTGACACCGGGAAACTGGTTCAAACAGCATCGATACTCAGGGATCGTGGACACCAGAACGTCATATCCTATTCACGCAAAGTGTTTATCCCCTTAACGCACCTGTGTCGAGACGTTTGCCATTACTGCACATTCGCACAGGTACCAAGAAAACTCAAAGCACCTTACCTCTCACCTGAGGAAGTCTTGAAGATTGCCGAAGACGGTGCGCGAGCCGGTTGCAAGGAAGCACTCTTTACGTTGGGTGACAAACCGGAACTGCGATACAAGGCAGCCCGGGACGCGCTTTCCGGCATGAAACAGGATTCCACCCTGTCCTACCTCAAGGATATGGCTGAACTCGTACTGAATGAAACCGGTTTAATGCCACACCTGAACCCTGGTCTCATGAATGCCGTTGAGTTTGCTGAACTACGGAAAGTTTCTGTCTCTATGGGGATTATGCTTGAATCATCATCCGAGCGGTTGCTTGAAAAAGGTATGCCTCACCATGGATCGCCAGACAAAATGCCGTCTGTGCGGCTCGAAACGATACGCCTTGCCGGTGAGGCCCGGGTGCCGTTTACCTCCGGTATCCTGATAGGGATTGGGGAAACCCGGCGCGAACGAGTTGAATCCTTGCTCGCGCTGCGGGCCGCCAATGAACCTTATGGCCACATTCAGGAAATCATCATCCAGAACTTTCGCGCGAAGTCCGAAACGTTGATGGCCAATGCAACTGAGCCTGATCTTAACGAATTACTCTGGACTATCGCGCTTGCCCGCATCATTTTCGGAGAGAAAATGAATATCCAGGCACCACCCAACTTAAGCCCTGGCGTGTTCGAGCAGATCGTCGATGCGGGCATTAATGACTGGGGCGGTGTGTCGCCGATCACCCCGGATTTTGTAAACCCCGAGGCGCCGTGGCCGCACCTGACCAAACTCGCTAGCGAGACCGCTAATGCGGGTAAGTTATTACTTGAACGGCTTGCGATTTATCCGGACTACGCTATGGACGTAGAAGGATGGCTGGACCCGGGGGTTGCGCCACTTGTTCGAACGGCGATCGATGGCCAGGGATTTGCCAGAACAGAGGACTGGTCCGCCGGCGCTGTAATCAAACCACCGCAAGGAGATCTGGCGAGGGTGACCAGCATCGCCAAAGCGGCTGCCAGCCCCGATGTGGCAGAAATTCTCAAAAAGGCGAGCGCCGGCACGGAACTGCGTGTCGAGGAAATCGTACGGCTGTTCAAGGCCCGTGGTGATGACTATACCCACATTTGCCAGGCCGCAGACAAGCTTCGTGCAATGGCCGCAGGAGATGAAGTGACCTACGTTGTCAATCGCAATATCAATTACACCAACGTGTGCTACTTCAAGTGTCAATTCTGTGCATTCTCCAAAGGTAAAATGAGCGAAAATCTACGGGGCCGACCCTATGACCTTGCGCCGGAGGAAATCATGCGGCGTACCAAAGAGGCATATGAGCGGGGCGCGACGGAAGTGTGCCTGCAAGGCGGTATCCATCCGGAATACACGGGAGAAACTTATATTGATATTTGCCACACCATCAAGCAGGTGATTCCGGACATGCATATTCATGCGTTCTCACCGCTGGAAGTCTGGCAGGGTGCACATACGCTGGGCCTATCGATCGGAGAGTTTCTCGCGCGATTGAAGGAGGCGGGTCTTGGTACCCTGCCAGGCACTGCTGCAGAGATACTCGATGATGAGGTCAGGGCCACGCTTTGTCCTGATAAGATCAATACCGGCCAGTGGCTTGAGGTCATGGAGGCGGCTCATGAGCAAGGGTTCAATACGACAGCCACGATCATGTACGGGCATATCGAGCGATATGAACATGTGGCCAGGCATTTATTGCGGGTACGACGATTACAGGAAAAGACCGGCGGCTTTACTGAATTTGTAATCCTGCCGTTTATCCATATGGAAGCGCCCATGTACCTGAAAGGTAATGCGCGCAAGGGACCGACCTTCCGTGAGGCGATACTCATCCACGCGATCTCACGTCTGGCGTTAAATCCCCTGTTCCGGAATATACAGGCATCATGGACCAAGCTTGGGCATGATGGTGTGCGTGCTTGCCTGAGTGCTGGTGTCAATGACCTGGGCGGAACTTTGATGAACGAAACGATTACCCGGGCTGCGGGTGCAAGTCATGGCCAGGAAACCTCGCCAGAAGAAATGGAAGCGATTATCCGCAGCGCCGGGCGCACGCCGGTGCAGCGCACTACCAGTTATGGCAGGCCTGCGGAGTTACAGTTCAAGCGCTCATTCGGTGCAGCCAGTTTGCAGGAACCCGTTTATACTTCAGCCAATAAGTATGAACGCTCCGGCAAGGTAAAGTCGGGTGTCAAGAAAGCGCTGTACCGACCGGGCCTTGATGACAGCGAGAAGATTTCGAGTGCCGATATTATCTAGGATCTTCCTGCTCACCTGATTCAATCGGTGGGCCGGATCGCAATTACTAACCTCAAAAGGAAATTATTCATGGCGGTGCCACAGAGAACAGCGCTGACACTACCGGATCCCCGTGGTGTTACGGAAACGATCGAACTTGCAAAGTGGGCGGAGGAACAAGGCTACGATGACCTGTGGTTTGCCGATAGCTCCGGGGTCGATGCATTGACCACTGCTGCTGCAGTGGCGCTCTCTACTTCACGTTGCCGTATCGGCACCGCGATTATTCCCGTCTACCCGCGTACGCCGGCCGTGCTGGCCTCGACTACCCATGTATTACACAAATTGTCCAATGGACGCTTTATTCTGGGGCTTGGATCTTCCAGCCAGACCATGATGGAAAACTGGCACGGAGTAAAATTTGAAAAGCCACTGACACGGGTGAAAGAAACCACGCTGCTGGTGAAGTCGATGTTAACCGGTGAAAAGTCAAACTTCGATGGTGAAACTGTTTCGAGCCATGGTTATCGTCAGCTTCCGCTGGAAGCGGGCGCGCAACCGGTTTACATGGCAGCACTGCGGCCTAAAATGCTGGAGGCTGCTGCGCAATTCAGTGATGGCGTGATTTTGAACCTGTTTCCGAAGGATGCATTGCCGCGAATGATAGAGCACATCAGGATAGGTGCCGAGCGTGCCGGCAAGAAGCTCGAGGACGTCGAAGTCGTGTGTCGCCACCAGGTCATTGTGACTGACGATAAGGATGGCGCCCGCAACTTTATTCGTGCGGGATTTGCACCCTATTACGCAACCCCGGTCTACAACAAGTTCCTCGCCTGGGCAGGTTATGAGGACGTTGCCAAAACCATTGCTGAAGGCTGGGCCGAGAAAAATCGTGACAAGACTACCGGTGCCCTTGACGATCAGTTGGTTGACGACATTGCCATTCTGGGATCGATGGACGAATGTCATGACCGGATTCGTGGGTATGCCAGGGGTGGCATTACCACTCACATTATCTCCTGTGTCTCGCCGCGTGATGCGCAGGCAACCTATGACGCTTTTACTGCAAAAAATTTCTCATTTTGAATGGTTGTTTATCTACATCGAAAGGGGCTGTTATGAAACTGGGTATCATTAGTGGTTACTCCGGCAAGGTCGTAAACCTTGAATTGGAAAAAATAAAATTGGCGGAAAGCCTGGGCTATGACTCTGTTTGGACCGCCGAGGCCTATGGCTCTGATGCGGTGACGCCTGCAGCGTGGCTGCTGGCCAATACGACAAAAATCCGGGTGGGCACGGCTATTATGCAAATGGCGGCGCGTACACCTGCCTGCACCGCTATGACCGCCATGACCCTGAATCAGCTGTCAGAAGGACGCTTTATTGTCGGCATTGGCGCGTCAGGTCCGCAGGTGGTTGAGGGCTGGCATGGCGTTGCATATGGCCGGCCAATTACTCGTATCAAGGAATACGTGGAGATACTGCGCAAGATTTTTGCCCGTGAAGCGCCGGTCGAATATCACGGCTATCATTATAACCTGCCATATAATGGCCCGGACGGAACCGGTCTTGGCAAACCCCTCAAGAGCATACTTGCGGCTGATACCTCAATTCCTGTCTATACCGCCTCTATCACACCTAATGGCCTTGCTGCGAGTGCAGAAGTTGCGGACGGTGTGTTCCCGGTATGGATGAATCCGGAACGCTACGACATTTTTGAGAAATCCATCGGTAAAGGTCTGGAGAAGTCGGGTCGGACGCTGGACGATTACGATATTTCGCCATTCGTAACCTGCATTTTGGGTGACGACGTGGACAAGTGCCGTATGCCGATCAAAGCGAATCTTGCGCTCTATATTGGTGGCATGGGTGCACGCGACAAGAATTTCTATAACGATTACGCGAAGGCGCTGGGCTTTGAAGATGCGGCGATCAAAATCCAGGACCTGTATCTGGAAGGTAAGAAAGAAGAAGCCATGAAGGCAGTTCCGGATGAATTGGTTGATGCAGTACATCTGGTTGGGCCAGCGGAACGCATAATCGAACGCCTGAAAGCCTGGAAGGCCGCAGGTGCGAGCGGTCATGTGGGCAGCATGTTGATCGGTGCAGGGCAACCTGAGGCGCTGGAGCTGATTGCCAGCGAAATGCTGTAGAAGTGCGACGGCGGTCAAGGCCCCGCTGCCGGTTTTCCCGACAATGCAAGGCCTGCGCAGTTACAACGTGACATTAGCCAGAAGCGATTTATGACCTATACGCTGAGAGCCTGTGGCAGCATTGCCGAGATAGGTCAGGACAACTGGGATCGATGTGCCAATCCGTTCCTGGATGACCCGGCTTGCGGCATCCCGTTTGACCCTTTTGTTTCTTACGCCTTTCTCAGTGCGCTGGAAGAAAGCGAGTCCGTTTGTCCTGAAACGGGTTGGGCCCCCTATCATGTCGTCCTTGAAGAGGAACGTGAAGGTGTGATTGGCGTTGTGCCCATGTACCTGAAGAGTCACTCCCAGGGAGAGTATGTCTTCGATCATCACTGGGCCGATGCGTTTGAGCGTGCCGGCGGTCAATACTACCCGAAACTACAGATTTGCGTGCCTTTCACGCCGGCAACCGGCCGGCGCCTTCTAACCGGGAATATAACCAGGACCGATACCGCCGAAACCGAGAATCTTTTGCTGGGCGGCGTCATGAAAATGGCGGAGAATCTCGAGACCTCTTCGGTGCACATTACTTTTGCCAACAAGGCACAGTGGGAGCGTATGGGAGCGCTTGGTTTCTTGCAGCGGACTCACAAACAGTTCCATTGGCAGAATAATGGTTACAGTGACTTCAACGAGTTTATATCTGAGCTGTCATCAAAGAAGCGCAAGAATATCAAGCGGGAGCGAAAGGAAGCCCGCGATAACGATATTGAGATTGAATGGATTACCGGTTCTGGTATCAAAGAACATCATTGGGATGCGTTCTACCAGTTTTATATAGACACCGGAGGTCGAAAGTGGGGCAGGCCATACCTGAGCCGGATGTTCTTTTCTCTCATTGGTCAGTCAATGCCTGATCGGGTCTTGCTCATCATGTGCAAGCGCGGGGGACATTACATCGCTGGTGCCATCAATTTTATCGGTAGTGAGTGCCTGTTTGGCCGTAACTGGGGATGCATCGAAGACCATCGCTTCCTGCATTTCGAGGTTTGTTATTACCAGGCAATCGACTACGCGATTGCGCACGGACTTTCGCGGGTCGAAGCCGGTGCCCAGGGGCCCCACAAATTGGCTCGCGGCTACTTGCCTGCTCATACTTATTCTGCCCACTGGATTGTCAATCAATCCTTTCGTGATGCGGTCGATCATTTTCTCAGGCAGGAGCGCCAGTATGTGGACGAGGAAATAGAAACCATTGCGGAGCACTCGCCGTTCAGGCGGGTCGAGCGTTAAATCCACTTGTGCGAGGCACATAACGTGAATGCAGGCGGCGCGCCATGACTGTTGGGCGCTGCATTGCCATTCGTGACCGGATGGCGTTACGATGATTCGGCGATTGGTTCAGGTTACCTGTGATGCGATACCAGAAGATTGAAGTCGAACCGCTGACGCCGCGGATTGGTGCGATTATCCACGGGGCTGACTTGACGCAGGTCATATCCGATGAGCTGTTCGAGGAGATTCACCATGCCTTTATGGATCACCTGGTATTGTTCTTCCGGCGTCAACCCATGACGCCGGAGCAACATCTGGCATTTGGCCAGCACTTTGGCGAGCTCCACATTCATCCGGCTGCCCCTTATGAGGACGATAACCCTGCCTTAATGAAGATTCATACGGACAAGTCTTCATTCCGGAACAATGGTGAAGGCTGGCATTCCGATGTATCCGCTGACCTTGAGCCACCCATAGCGAGTATCCTGCACATCCACCAGACGCCTTCACATGGTGGTGATACGCTCTGGGCAAACATGTACTCGGCCTATGACGCGTTGAGCGAGCCTGTACAAAAGCTGTTGTCAGCTTTAACCGCCGTGCATGCGGCAGACTATTCCGGCTTTTATGGTGAGCACAAGCCGCAGCGGGAAAACCCGAATGCAGAGCATCCGGTGATTCGCACACACCCGGTGACGGGCCGTAACGCCCTTTTTGTCAACAGCGGTTTCACCAGGCGGATCAAGGGGCTGAGTCGGACTGAAAGTGATGCGCTGCTCGGGATGCTGTTTGACCATGTCAAGAATCCAAATTTCCATTGTCGGTTTCAGTGGGAGCCTGACTCGGTTGCACTATGGGACAACCGTTGCACCCAACACATGGCGGTCTGGGATTACTATCCGGAAACTCGCTCGGGTATTCGTGTGACGGTCAAGGGCGATCGGCCGTTTTACTCAGGTTGATCCTGCTTGCAACGATAGACTTCGAAAGCCTGTTCGCCGTTGGTCATGGGGCCTTTTTCAACAATCGCATCGCCGCCCATAGATGCGGCAGCATTTTTGGCGAGGTTGAGTAACTCCATCGCGACCTTTTCTTCATCGCGTTCATACAGGCCCACTTTGGTAGCAGAGCGCGACGTGGTCGCGCCGATGCGCTGGCAGAGACCAGTTGCTGACGCGGGTATGAGTGCAACGCTCTCGCCGCCTTCTTCAAGGGACACCCAGGTACAGGCGGTCATCGCAAGGGATATTAATGCCCATGCCGTAAACGTCGTCAGTTTGAATGGTTGATTCATTGCTTATTCCTTACTCGTTGAGGGCTCATCAGGAGCTTTGTCAGTTTGTTGATGGCGTTGGACGCCGGCGGTGACCACGAACTTCATTGCGTCCTCGACACCCATTGCAACCGGTGTTAACCGGTCTTTATCTATGGTGAGAGTATAGCCACCAATCTGGTAGCTCATTGGACAGTACACCATCAATCGCGTGCCGTCTTCATTACCAAATTGAGGGTTTGAGTTGGTGACAAATCCCATCACCTCCACACCATCGAACAAATTGACCATGACCGGTTTGCCGATCTCCCCTTGACGATTTGAATCCCCGATGAATGCGACCAGGTCTCGTATCGTTGAATAGACGGTTTTTACCAGGGGGATTCTTGACAGGATCGCATCGCTGGCAGGGACGAACAGATCCAAAAGCGGTAACCGGATCAGCAATCCCACCAGAGTGACACCGACAACCGAAATGATCAGGCCCAGTCCAGGCCAGTAGTAATTGCTGGGTATCAGAACGCGAAGCGTGTCACCCACGATCTGTTCTGAGGACACAGCGAGAAAGTAGATGAGATACAGGGTCAATGCGACGGGTAGTATGGTTGCCAGACCTGTCAGGAAAGCGGTGCCAAGGAATTTCATATTGATAGCCAGTCAAGAGTATTTGGATTGTGACAGTATAAACTCCTCGGCATCACTCTCAATTGGCAGCTTGTCGGTTTTCCCTTGCGGCGCCATTATTGGGCCTGCCGAATCCATTGTTCGAGGTACGATCAGGTATGAGTAGAACGTTTTATATAACAGAAGTATTCTCCGAGGCACCCTACGGTGGGAATCAGCTGGCGACGGTGCTGGATGCCAGTGACATGTCCATGAATGAAATGCAGAAGATTGCGCGTGGGTTTAATTTCTCCGAGACAACGTTTATCGTCGGTGGCAACCATAAAGATGGATTCGACGTCAGAATTTTCACTCCTGCCGGGGAACTGCCGTTTGCCGGGCATCCGACACTGGGCTCGGCCTACCTGGCCCGCCAGCTATATTGCCGTGGTGACGAATCAGTGGTTCAACTTAACCTGGGGATTGGCCCGATTCCGGTAACCTTTGCCGACGATGATGTCTTGTGGATGAAGCAGAAAGCGCCGGTGTTCGGGGACATCATCGCAAGAGAGCAGGTCGCAGCGACACTGGGTTTGTCTGTCGCTGACCTTAGCGATACAAATCCGTGCCAGTATGTCTCCACCGGGCTTGAATTTCTCATCGTGCCGCTCGTTTCGCATTCGGCGCTCCAAAGAATAAAGATACAGAATGATGATTTTGGACACGGCCTGTTCGCATTTTGCCCCCAGGGCTACACCGCGAATCAGCAAATCAGTGCCCGAATGTTTGCAGCTTCCCTTGACGTTATTGAGGACCCGGCGACCGGCAGTGCAAATGGATGCCTCGCGGGTTATCTGGTGGAGCACAAATTTTTTGGCGATAGCGCAGTGGATGTTAGAGTTGGCCAGGGATATGAAATTGCCAGACCATCGACACTGTATCTGCAGGCGCGGAAGTCGGATGGTGAATTTGACGTCAAAGTTGGTGGCAAAGTCAGAATTGTGGCCCAGGGCGAGTGGAAACTTTAGTCTCAAGATAAGGTATTCTTGCCAGACGGTACCGGTCATAAGAAAAATTGTGGGGCAAGCATGTTTAAACAGAATCTGCAGATGATGCCGCCGCATGGCCAGGCTCTCGGCATAGAGCTTGTGGGCCAATCCGGCAGGCTGGTGACGGTCAAGGTGCCCTATGCCAGGCATCTGGTGGGTGACCCGGATACCGGCGTAATTCATGGCGGCGTTATAACAGCGACACTCGATAATGCTTCTGGCTGGGCGATTCGATGTCATGAAGATTGGGAAGAGGGGCTCAGCATGGCGACGCTCGACATTCGGATTGATTACATGCGACCTGCTGAGCCGGGAGAAGACCTTGTGGTTGAAGCAGAATGCTTCAAGATGACGAGAAATGTCGCCTTTGTAAAAGCGTTAGCCCACCAGGGTGATCAGGATGATCCAGTTGCGACCTCGGTTGCTGCGTTTATGATGGGTACACCGTCGGGGCCAAGGCAATGAAAATATTACAACAATTGCGTGAAGAAGGCCGTGCAGATGATATGCAAGCGCTCATTGCGCACATTCCGTATGCCGGCTTTTTGGGGCTAGAGGTAGATCGAAAGGGAAGTGAAATCACAACGATTATGCCATTCAAAGAGTCCCTGATCGGCAATGTCAATTTGCCGGCTATTCATGGTGGCGCAATCGGTGCGATGCTTGAGCTCACTTCGGTAATCCAACTGTTGTTTGATACATCCTGCGAACGTTTGCCCAAGACCGTGGATATTTCCATCGACTATCTTCGTTCTGGCAAGCCTGAAGCTATTTTCGGCCGTGCCATCGTGACGCGCCAGGGCAGGCGGGTCGCGAATGTCAGGGCCGAGATCTGGCAGGAAGAAAAAGCGAAACCGATTGCCGCCTCCCACGGCCATTTCCTGCTGGCGCCAGTATAGGAACGCCCCCAGGGGTTACGGCGGGGCAGATGGCTGATATGCTATGGCGTCCGAAATTCAGGTTATTTGAGCTGTTCACTTTTAACGAGAGAGGCCCCAATGGGTGATGTATATATAGTAGAAGCTTGTCGCAGTCCGATTGGTAAGCGCGGTAAGGGCCTGGCGGGTCTGAAACCTGCCGACCTTTTGGGTGCAGTGCAGAAGGCTGCGCTTGAGCGGAGTGGTATTCCTGCTGAAAAAATCGATCAGGTGATCGGTGGTTGTGTCTCCCAGGTCGGTGAACAGTCATTCAACATTGCCCGGATCGCCTGGTTGTCCCAGGGGCTCCCAATGGAAGTCGCAGCGACCACGGTGGATTCCCAGTGCGGTTCCAGTCAGCAGGCAACGACGATGGGCGCCACCATGGTTGCGTCGGGTATCGAGAACATCATTATGAGTTGCGGCGTCGAGATGATGAGCCGTGTACCCCTTGGGTCCAATATGAAAGACGGCTCTCCCATGGGCGAAAGTTACGCACAACATTACCAGCCCACCAGCCAGTTTATGGGTGCGGCGATGATCGCAGAGGAATATCAGGTCACTCGCGATGATACTGACCAGTTTGGACTTGAAAGCCAGCAGAAAGCGATCAGGGCCTGGGAGGAACATCGTTTTGATCGGGAGGTTGTTCCCATTGAGGCGCCAGTGCTTGGCGAAGACTTCAAGCCAACCGGCGATACACGGATTATTTCAAAAGATGAGGGCTTGCGTGAGACTACACTTGAGGGACTCAAGCAGCTTGATGCGGTGCCTGGCCAGGAGATTCATACAGCAGGGACCAGCTCGCAGGTGTCTGATGGTGCGGCGGCAGTGATTATGGCGTCTGAACAAGCGGTGAAAGCCCTAAAGTTAAAGCCCCGGGCCAAAATTATTGCAACCACCCTGGTGGGGGTGGATCCTGTGACCATGTTGAAAGGACCGATACCAGCGACGCGTAAAGTGCTTGAACGCGCGGGGCTTGAGGTCGGTGACATCGATATATTTGAAGTCAATGAAGCTTTTGCATCTGTTGTCCTGGCCTGGGAAAAGGACCTTGGCATTGATCATGAAAAGGTTAACGTCAATGGGGGCGCCATTGCGCTGGGGCACCCGACAGGATCAACCGGTGCGCGCCTCATTACGACTGCCTTGCACGAACTCGAGCGCCGTAAGGGTAAGTACGCTTTGATTGCAATGTGCTGTGGTGGTGGTCTGGGTACCGGCACTATTATCGAACGGCTGGAATAGACCAGCCCAACCCGGGTCAGTTGCGTTGCGGCCAGGGCGCCATGTCGATAAAGACGGGATTGGAGTAGAACCAGAGATCCTGCCAGGGATCTTCATCGTTCGCGTCCTGTTCCGGTTCCGCCTCGTCGGTGTTTGTGCCACGTACGCGAATATAGGATGGGCCCTTGATAGGCACAACGTGCGTCATGCTGAGGTACTCTCCGTCTGCGTGCCAATCGTCCACGGTGAAACGCTTCAACACCCTCGTTGAGTCGTTGGAATCTACCGTTTTGTCTGCCACGGGGCCCGTTACGTCGCCGACAATCAGGTCGACCCGCTTGACTCTCGGGTTGTCCCCATTGTGATTGGGAACGTCTGGATCGCGCAGTCGGATTCGAACACTGACCTCCGCGGTACCGGGTAATGTGAGGCTGCCTCCAATTTCAGCGGATTCGGACTCGCCCATAACCTCAACGTAAAGCTCGGAAACCAGGTCGCCAGTGGTTACGAAGATCCTTCCGTCCCGCAATGATGACAGGATTGCGGCATGACTTTTTTCTGCATAGACGTAGGTTTTCGAATATTCTCCGGGCCAGAAATCAATACCACCTTCGGTATGGTGCACGTGAGAGTCTGAATTAGCAGTAATCCACCAGCGTCGGCCCTCACCCAGCATCGAGTCCCAGAACCCGCCCAGGCGTGCTGTCATTTGGTCGAACCCGCCCATGGTCGGGAATTCCCGGTATGCCCCACGCGCGACCTTTCGTTCACTTAATGTAGCCGCCTGGTGGCCCGGCGCACCGGCCATGCCGACCGCGACATTCGGAGCAGCGTCATTCCAGCCACGCAGTTCACGCGGTTCGTCCAGGCCATATGCACCTGGTCCGGTCGCCGATCGGGATGGATGGTTTGCAATGACGACCGGTTTTTCCTTAAGGCCCGCCATGGTTTTGAGCGCAGTGATCATGGTTTGCTCACGGTCGCGTTCCGGTTCAGGCGGCCAGGGCTCGTATTTGTCAAAGCTTGACTCCAGTTCCATGAGGCGTTCACGTTCGTCTACGGTAAACGGAATAATCAGGCTGGAATGATCGGCGGCGGGCGTATTGAGTTCCATTCCATAGAATTGGATGACATCCGGCAAGGCTGCACGCGATTGCTGAAGTTCTGGATATGCCTTGTCGAAATTGATCTTGCTGTGATTGGGACCACCATGATCGGTTGTGACGATCCAGCTGAGACCAAAGGTGCGAGCCATCAACGCATTCATGGGAGTCGGGTAGATCGCGTCTCCACCAATTGTATAGTTCGGTAAATTCTCGCGATCATAACCGACGCTGTAGCGGCTGTGGATATGGTGGTCCCCGGCGAGCCAGGACTCGCCAGTTTGCGGCTCTTCACGGTCACCCAGAGCGCAGCTGGACAGCAATAATGCAGCTGCAATCGCCGCTGGTATCGTTAAATGCATGGGTCGACTTCCTTACCACAATAGATAACCAAGTGTACCGTAAATAGGTGCAGGATTATTTAGCCGTGGCGTGATCAATGGCGGCGTCACCCCAGCCCACCAATACGCCGTCGATAAACACAAGTGGTGTGGTTTCATTCCTGGTGGTGAGGCCGTCATCGGATACACGATGGGTCCGGTAATAGAGCACTCGAAATTTCTGGCCGGCTCGGACGAAGGCATCCACAAAGTCGGGCTCGCCCAGTTCACGCACGATGGAGGCTTCGCTCCGGCCGAGTTCCATCCGGTTGATGGCACGTTCGTTGCGGGACTGGCGTGACTTCCAGTTGTTCTCCTTGTACTCATCATCTGTATTGACGGTAATTACACAGCCAGTAGTCAGTGCCAAAGTCAGTGGCATTAGCAATAGTAACCTTGTCTTGCTCATATCGTTCCCCAGTTTTCTGATTCTTGTTCGATGATACTGACGCAGCTGCTCTGCGCCGGAGATCACCGGTAAAGTGCAGCAATTGCCATGCCAAACAATAAGTCATTATAAAACAAGAGCTTATTTCTAACGGGAATCAAGTGAAGTCCTTTCGGAAGCAAAAGTTGGCGAAATTAACGAACCGGACGGCTCGCCAGGGATGCACGAGTTGCATCATAGCTGGACTTGTCAATGCGGTATTTGGCATAGAACCCGGCAGCGATGAGGCCCGGCAATATGGTCATGGGAGAGTCGATGACCCCGAGCCACCAGATGATGTCCTGATCCACCTCGCCTGGAACCGCCTTCTTCGGGAATGCAATCAGCCACATGGCAAAAGTTGCGATGCCGTGACCTATGGAATTATCCAGCTTGGCAAAAAAGGTTCTGGCCGAGTACAGAATACCTTCCTGACGTAAGCCATGTTTCAGGTCTATTTCGTCGGCCACGTCCGCTAGCGCGGACATGACGCTGATGTTCAACATACTGCCGGCCAGGGAGCCAAGGGCGGCGCAAAGGACGAGTGAAGGAAACAGGGCCGCGGTGTGGTTTTCCGGAAATAGCCCCATTAGTCGCAGTACCACCGGCAGCGCCGGAAACACCGAGAGCATCACGGCGGTGACGACGATAACCCGGCGTTTATCAAAGTAGGAGTGAAGGTGAGCCGAGATTGCAAAGCCGACCGCATAGCCAAACAGGCTGGGATAGAACCGCAGACTACCAATGGCCTCGGATGGCAATTCCCAATAATAGATCTCCATGTAGGTCCCGATGCCGCCACGTACGCCCAGCATCAGGGACAGGCAGAAGTATGCCAGCATCAGGAACAGGTAATTACGATTGGAGAAGGCAGTAATGAGGTCGCGCACGAAGTCCATTGGTTTGAACGCCAATGCGTCCGCCGCCGGTTGCGGCAGGTGAGGAATCCGGTCACGCGTAAGCCAGGCGGAAGAAAACAGGACCACCAGGATCACGATGGCGATTGCGACGGAAAAAGGTGCATAGGCCGCTGGATTGAGAAAGCCATTACCGAATTGTGCCGCGGATGCAAAAAAGACGATGGTATTCAGCTTGAACATGGCAGCGCCACCAAGCCAGCCGAAGAAGTTGTTATAGCTCATCACCTTCGAGCGTTCGGTGTAATGCTGCGAGAGTTCGCCGCCGAGCGCGAGATGTGGTACATGATAAATCGTCATAAATGTGCGCATGGCGATGGCCCAGAAGGTCAGCCATGCAAACAGCTGCAATTCTGTCATGTCGGTAGGCGGGTTATAGATACACCAGAATGAAAGCGCGATAGGCAGCGGTGCGGCGAACATAAAAGGATGGCGCCTGCCCCATTTTTTTGAGCGAAAGCGATCGGAGAAGGAACCCATAAACGGGTCGGATATCGCATCGACAAATATCGCGATGGTCGGGGCAAGTCCCGCCATCCAGATTTCAATGCCCAGCACCTGATTGTAGTAGAGCGTCACCAGAGCCGCATAACTGTAGAGTGCCAACGTCTCGGCCGTTGAGCCAACACCAAAAGACAGCTTTGTCTTCATCGACAACGATTGGTCGGTCATGCCAGGTCAAATAAGTGTCCGCAGAAGCGTTAGGGTATAACGACTCGTGTCCGCCGGGAAAGAATTATTCTCAAGCTAGTGTTTGCACTTGCCTATCTCGGCAATCAATGGACTGCTGCCTGCCTGACCTCGCCCGGTATCAATAGGTTCTCGGATATTTATTGAAAGTCCTTGATTTTGGCAATCGGACATCGGAAACTCCAAGAGTCGGCTGTATCTCTGGCGCTATTCGGCTTTCACCCGGATGTAGTAGTTCTCGGAGTTGGACCTGCTTTGGCAGAACAATAAGAGCAAAAAGAAGAGATGCTGAGTAAGGGGGAATCCTGTCGCCGGACACGATTTCAGTGCGTCTCTTGATAATAAAATTATTGGAGGGAAGGCATGAGACGCTACGTCCGTAAATCTGTTTGTGACCTGACGTTAATTACGCTGACTGCTCTTGGTATGGTATGCGCAAGCATATTGCCAGTTAATGCGGCAGAGCGTACTCGTCAGATCGAAGAAGTTGTCGTGACAGCTGAGAAAGTCGAAGCGACAGTATCAGACACATCCATTTCAATCACAGCATTCAGTTCCGATATGATCGAAGACTTCGGGATGCAAGGTGCCGATGAAATGGTCAATTATATTCCGGCCACTACAAGGGATGCCTACGATATACGTATTCGTGGCGTTGGCAGAAACTTTCGTGCGCTGGGTGGTGACCCTGGTGTTGCAACCTATTACAACGGCGTATTTTCCCCGGATTTTGGAATCGCCGCGTCCGAAAACGCATTGTACGACCTTGCGCGGATCGAAGTCCTGCGGGGGCCGCAAGGCACGCTCTATGGCAGGAACTCCATCGGTGGGGCGCTAAACTATGTGACCAACGACCCGACCTGGGATTGGAGCGGCAATGTCCGTACCCAGTTGGGCTCTCTCAACACACGTGAATTTTATGGCGTACTGTCTGGCCCGATTATCGATGACAAGGTGGCGATTCGTTTGCTGGGGATCAAGCGTGACAGGGACGGTGACCGTGAGGGTATAGAAGGGACACCGGACACAGATTCAGTGGATGATCGAAATTACTCTTTGGCATTGACATGGAATATCACAGACGCGATTGAGCTAAAGATCCGTGGCAATGACAGATTGTCTGATCGTATTATCGGTAGTGGTGTGCTTATTTCTGAGGGTGCGACTCCAGTCCGGGGTATTCGCAGTGTCGATCAGTATGCCTACGGATTAAGGGCCTCGGCCACGGGGCCGATGTCATTTACCCATCCCATCACCGGTGTGGTTACTACTGCCGATTTCGTTCGACCGGGAGTTGATGTGGCCGCGAGTCACTTGCCGAATGGCGCCTACCTGCAGACCGGCTCTGCCGCCCTGATGGCAGGTGCTACCCGCGATGACCCGAACAACCTACAGATGGTCAATGATGATGGTACAGGTCCGTGCAAGTTTCCCTATGCTGGCCGGAATTGTAATCATGAACTGTTCGAACACAAATCCAGCCAGACCGAGTTGAATTGGGATGTCTCGGACACCATGTCGCTGAAGTATATATTTGGCCACACTGACTTCAAATACACCTTTAATATCGACGAAGACTATGCGAATAGCGCTTTCAACAAGAGTGCCCAGACTGTACTCGAAGATGTTCAAAACAAGTCACACGAATTGCAGCTCTTCTGGAGTGTTGGTGATAACTGGACCGCGACTTCCGGTGTTTTCTGGTATGACGAATTGCGCAAGCAGGATTACAGCCTGCGCAATGCGATTGATCGGTATACACAACCGGCTGAATATGGGGTTTTTGATGAAGTTATCCCGTTTGCGCTTCCGGGTATACCGGCTGGTTTCGTGAGTATCAATGATCTGCTGGGATTTTCACCCAATCATGTACGCTTGCACCAGGCTCCGCTCGGTAGCCAGATACTCGGTATGTGGGAAGGTGACGACCGTGGTGATTATTACCATCACCAGAATACGGTGCGGAATGAATCGACAGCGCTTTATACGCAAGGCACCTATACGTTTAACGATGAGTTTGCGCTAGTTTTGGGTGCCAGGTACGCGAAAGACAAGAAGTATGCGCACGAAGTACGTGGCGGCTATTTTGAACTCGGGCCATCTACGCTGGGTTTTGCGGATGGAATTCTGACTTTTATGCCTGGCATGGGCTTCTTGTCGGTGACTGGCGTGCCAACTTTCGGCATCCCGCCAGCGCCCGGACTGACCTCGCTTGCCCTGTACAATATTGCGATGGGTAACGGCAGCTATAATCCGTTTGATCCACGGATCGTTGTTCCGACCTGTGAATGGGATGCAACCACTTGCTCGACGCCTCTGCGATTGTCCGGTGTACCTTACAGTTTTTCCAGTACGATCGAAGGCGAGGACGAGTGGAGTGACACCAACTTCCGGGTGAACCTCGATTGGACGCCGACGGATGATATTCTGATGTACTTTTCTGTTACGACTGGTTACAGGGCCGGGGGCTTTTCTCTCGGTGTTGTTGACGCTCGTCTGACAGATGCGGTGACAGGTAACCTGACACCTGTCACTTATGACGCTGAAGAGGTCATCTCCTATGAAATAGGCTATAAGGGACTGCATGTGGATAATACATTGCAGCTTAATATGTCCTTGTATACCTACAAATATGATAACTACCAGGATGAAGTAAACGCGTTTGACCAGGCGACACAAAACCAGACACGGGTGGTCCAGAATGCCGACAAGGCCACTAATACCGGGTTTGAGATTGAAGCATTGTGGCTTGCTACCGATGCGCTAACGTTGGGTGGTAACTACAGTTACACTGATACCGCATATGACTCAGACTACTTTGTGGGAATTTCGGATGACCCTGACCTTCCTGCATCGCTATTCGGAAATGCGGAAAGTGATCCGGCATTGTTCGTGCGGAACGCCAAAGGCAGCCCTCTCAAAAAAATTCCTGAGCATAAGGCGACAGGGTGGGCAGCTTACGTCTGGGACGCGACGACTGGTACCTATACGCTTCGTGGTACTTACGCCTATACGGGTAAGTATTTCGATGAGGGATTCGAGCGAGCGTTGGATTTAGTGCCCGATCGTGGTCAGATTGACCTTAGTTTCACCTGGATCGACCCCACTCGACGCTGGACGCTTCGCGCTTTCGTAGACAATGCAACTGATGAACGTAATCTGCGCGACGTGGGTACGGCTGCTGAGTCAGGTAACTGGCGATTGACCGGTACGATTCTTGATCCCAGATACTATGGTGTGGATATTGCCTACAGGTTTGGTGAACTATAACCGGTTCACGGGCAAGTGTTGAGAGTGGCGCGCAGTAATGCGCGCCATTTATTTGTTCTATTACTCCCAGGTCCTTGGTATGTCACCCTTGCTCGCAGCCGTGGGTGTTGGTACTTCGATTATCATTGATGCATTCACGGACCCGCTGGCGGGTTCGCTGTCGGACCATTGGCGATAAAAGCTGGGGCGCTGGCATCCTTTTATGTATGCTTCCGCCATTCCACTGGGTGTGACATTCTATTTGTTGTTCAATCCCCTGGTCGAAGGTGACATAGCGCTCCTCATCTGGATGGTGATTTTCGTCAATCTCGCCAGAACTGCTATGACGCTGTATCACATACCACACCTGGCATTGGGCGCGGAATTACGATCGCCTATGCCAGGGGCAGTGTCGTTATCGGTGATATCAATAAGGGTATCGCACCAGGTAATTTTGACGAGGCGCCAGGACAGTCGACCGCAACCTTGATTGAAAGCGAGGGAGGCGAGGCAACTTATGCTCATTGCGATGCCACGTCCAGCTCTGACATTGGGGAGATGGTGAAGGTTGCGGTTGATACCTACGGTGGCCTAGATATTTTTGTGAACAGTGCGGGTATTTATCGCGGCGGTGGACGCATGCATGAGCTTTCGATTGATGATGTGCAGGCCTGCTGGAACGTCGTTGTCAAGGGTTCGTGGTTCGGTTGTCAGCAGGCGATATCACACTTGCTGCTGCGGGGGTGAGGAGGCAGCATTGTGAACATTGTGTCGACGGCCAGGCTACGTGCTCACAGCGGCCAGGCACCTTACAATATGGCCAAGGCAGCGCAGGCTAATCTCACACGATCTGTGGCGCTGGAATACGCCGCAAATAATATACGCGCAAATGGTATCTGTCCGACCTATGTGAAGACAGCCATGTCCCGTGGCGGATATGAGAGTGACGAGACGTCTGGCCTGGTCGAAAGCGTGATACCGTTACATCGCTGGAGAGAGATCAGCGATGTGGTCAAAGCAGCATTATTCTTTGCGTCGGATGACCCGGCGTTCCTGACCGGCGTGATGTTGCCGCTGGACGGGGTGAAATGTTGAGCGGCGCAGCGCGCGCCGGGAACACGGGGAGAGTTAGGAGATGGCAACCAGGTTTATCGATCTGTCCGTACACATCGAGAACAATGAACATACCGATCACCCGGGTGGCAGCCCGAAGGTGACTTACCGCACCCACAAGGAGACCGCAGGTGGCCTGGCACACTTTTTCAAGGGGCTGACGCCGGAACAGCTTCCGGACGGCGAAGGCTGGGCGGTAGAGACGGTTACGCTATCGACCCATAACGGCACGCATATGGATGCACCCTGGCATTTTCACTCCACGACAGATTATGGCAAATCCAAGGCCCCTGCGATTGATGACACGCCGTTGGAATATTGCTTCAAGCCGGGTGTAAAACTCGATTTTCGTCATTTGCCTGATGGCCATGTGGTCTCGGCCGCGGAAGTGGAGGCCGAGCTTGAGCGCATTGGTCATAAACTTGAGCCGCTGGATATCGTCCTGGTCAACACCAGTGCCGGTGCTGTATTTGGGCAACCAGGCTATGTGGATCGTGGCTGTGGCATGGGTCGCGAGGCGACGCTGTATCTCACCGAGCGCGGCATCAGGGTCGTCGGGACAGACGGTTGGTCCTGGGATGCACCCTTCAATCATACCGCCAGGCAATGGGACCGAGACCAGGATCCGTCAATCATTTGGGAGGGTCACAAGGCGGGGCGTGAGATTCCGTACTGGCAGATGGAAAAATTGCACAACCTGGAAGCCTTACCGTCTGATGGATTTATCGTTGCCTGTTTCCCGGTCAAGATTCGTGACGCCTCCGCGGGTTGGACCCGGGCCGTTGCCATGATTGAGGAGGAAGGCTAGGCAGGCGGAGTCCGCAAAAGGCTCGCCCTGAATCACAGGACTGGCGAAGAACCCTGTAATTCGGTCACAATGGGTACTTGTCGACACCCTGCTGCTCGCCAAGGTCCTGATTTTAAAATGATTTCCGGAACTGGTGCCGGGCTTGCACGCGGTTTTCCAGGCAATTCTTATCACTAGGAGGTTCCATGGATAAAGATATCAAAGAGTCAGTCACAGCCATCGACACCTGGCTTCGTGCACTCTATATGATCCTGTTCGCTATCATTTACTCGCTGACTGAAATCGTATTGGTGGCGGTTGTGGTATTGCAGTTCTTTATCGTGCTGTTTACGCGCGAGCCCAACGACAGGCTACT
>JBBDIT010000041.1:57794-66498 GCA_040880285.1 Pseudomonadales bacterium
GCTTTTGGCAGGCGATCACCGAACTTGTCGTAGTATTCGTGGATGAGCGGAACTTCGTTCAGCCAACCGTCGATGTCTACTCGCAGTAACGCAGCCTTCGCCTCGTCAGAAAGCGCAAGGCCGTCAAAGTTGAGTGCATCCAGGGTCGGCAGGTTACCAATGGGGGTTTCGACCGCTTCTGCGGTTCCCTCACAACGATTGAATATCCATTCCAGGACCCGTGAATTTTCACCGAAACCCGGCCACACGAATTGGCCGTTGTCATCCTTGCGAAACCAGTTTACATAATAGATCGCCGGCAACTCGACGTTCTCTTTTTTGCCGATGTCAAGCCAGTGCGCCCAATAATCACCCATGTTGTAACCGCAAAATGGCAACATGGCCATGGGATCACGGCGCAGCTCGCCGACTTTGCCAGCGGCAGCGGCAGTCTTTTCCGAACTGACGATCGATCCAAAGAAGGTGCCATGGTTCCAGCTCCTCGCCTCGTTGACCAGCGGCACAACGGTAGCCCGGCGACCCCCGAATAAGATGGCACTGATCGGAACTCCAGCCCGGTCTTCCCATTCAGGTGCAATCACCGGACACCGGCTGGCGGAAACTGTAAATCGTGCATTCGGGTGCGCCGCCGGGGTGGGAGAATCCGGTGTCCAGTCATTGCCTTTCCAATCGACAAGATGTGCAGGTGGCTGCGGCGTCATACCTTCCCACCAGACGTCGCCGTCGTCTGTTTCGGCGACGTTGGTAAAGATACAATTTTCTGTAAGGCTCAACATAGCGTTGGCGTTGGAATCCATCCCGGTTCCGGGCGCAACACCAAAGAAGCCGGCTTCCGGGTTGATGGCGTAGAGCTTGCCGTCGTCGCCAAATTTCATCCAGCAGATATCGTCGCCGACTGTCTCGACTTTCCAGCCAGGAATGGTCGGGATCAGCATGGCAAGATTGGTTTTGCCGCAAGCACTTGGGAATGCGCCTGCCACATAGTGGACCTTACCATCAGCGTTGGTCAGCTTGAGGATTAACATGTGCTCCGCCAGCCAGCCTTCATCATGTGCCATCACGGACGCGATACGAAGTGCAAAACACTTCTTGCCCAGCAAGGCGTTACCGCCATAGCCTGATCCAAATGACCAGATCTCCCGGGTCTTGGGAAAGTGGGCGATATACAGGTTGTCTGGATTGCAGGGCCAGGTCACATCACTTTCGCCTTCCGCCAGCGGCCTGCCAACCGAGTGCACACAGGGCACAAAGTCGCCGTCGCTGCCAAGTTCATCGAGTACCAGAGCACCGATGCGAGTCATGAGGTGCATATTGGTGACGACGTAAGGTGAGTCCGATATTTCAACGCCGATGTGCGCGATCGGCGAGCCGATCGGGCCCATGCTGAAGGGAATGACGTACATGGTGCGACCACGCATACAACCCTTGAACAGCGAGCTCAACCTGGTACGCATTTCGTCGGGCGCGACCCAGTTATTGGTGGGGCCGGCATCAATCTTCTCATCGCTGCAAATAAAAGTTCGACTCTCAACGCGTGCCACATCGGCAGGATCGGATCGGACCAGATAACTGTTCGGGCGCAATTCGGGGTTCAGTTGCCTTGCAGCACCACTTGCAACCAGCTTATCCCACATACGGTTGTACTCATCGGTGCTACCATCGCAGATGACGACTTCACGCGGCTCGCAAAGTGCCGCCATGTCGTCTATCCAGGCCTGCAACTTATTGTTTTTTAACATTAATTGTCCCTTCTCAATGAACTGGTTAGAGGCGACGTTTTGGAGTGTCGAACTAGCCCAGCGGCGTGTAAAACGCCGTGGGTTGAGAGGCGTGCAAGGATACCTGAAACGGACTTTAATGACGAATCTGATTCATCCGGGCCGCCCTGATTTTCCTGCCGGGGTCTATGGATTGCCTGGTTGGGCAAGCCTCAAATCAGGCAGCGTCTGCGACCTTGAGGGATTCTCGCAATTCTCGCTTCAGGAACTTGCCGTTCGCGTTCCTTGGCAGGGGGTCACTCATCAACCAGATATAGCGCGGTATTTTGTGCTTTGCCATGTACTTGCCACAGTAGTTGCGGATATCTTCAGCCATCAGGCGGGAACCGTCCTTGATTACAATGGCAGCGCCTACTTCCTCACCGAGCCGGTCATCAGCAACGCCGAATACGCAGCACTCGGACACACCGTCGATTGCAAAGATGACAGATTCGACCTCAGCACAGTAGATGTTTTCCCCGCCACGCAACACCATATCCTTGACTCGATCGACAAGATACAAGAATCCGTCCTCATCAATTCTTGCTACATCACCGGTATGCAGCCAGCCGTCTGTGATCGTCTCACTGGTTGCATCAGGTCGGTTCAAATAGCCTTTAATGACCGGGGCACCCTTTACCCAGAGTTCACCCACATGGCCTGTTTCGACTTCGTTACCGTCGGCATCAATAATCTTTACATCGAAGGTCGGCATGGCCGGGCCGCAGCTGTCTGGTTTATCAACAAAGAAGTCGGCGCCGATGGACGTAATAATGCCGCATGTCTCCGTCATACCGTAACCGGTGCCTGGCCTGGCTGTTTTGACCGACTGGTCGATCTTGCCGACCAGGTCTGGCTGTAATTGCGCGCCGCCGCCACCAACCGATAGGAGGCTGCTGGTATCATATTGATCGAAGTCCGGATGGGAGATAAGTTCCCTCGACATAACGGGCACCCCCGTGATGTTGGTGATCTTTTCGCGTTCGATCAGTATGAGTGCCTCGCCGGCGTCCCACCTGTACATGTGAACAAGTTTTCCACCGGACAGCGTCGCTGCGTGGGCGAGGCAATTATTTGCGGTCACGTGGAACAAGGGTGTGGTAACGAGTGCAGAAAGGGGCGGAGCGGTGGCGGGGTCCGGTGGTGCAACATTGTTGGCTTTTGCCATGGCAAGGCCGGAACAGGTACCCCAGAACGCAATATTCATGATATTAGCGACGCAGCCACGATGGGTTAGCTGCGCCCCTTTGGGGCGGCCAGTGGTTCCAGAAGTATAGAAGATACAGGCGTCATCGTCGGGATCAATCGTTGCAGGGGGTAGCTCCGCGACCTGGCCGGTAAGCTGGTCAAAGGGAACCACGTTGTCACCACCTGCGGTCAATCGGACGCCCACCACAGTAATGTCGCGGAACTTGTCTTTAATTTCATTAAAGCGATCCAGTCGCTCCTGATCACAAACCAGTACTTTCGGGGTTGAGTCAGACAGGCCAAATTCCATTTCGTCCGGGACCCACCAGGCATTCATGCCAACGACTACGATACCCTGGGAGATACAGGCCCAATAAGTGAGAAGCCATTCAGGGTAGTTGCGCATGGCGATCGCAACATGGTCACCTGGATTCACGCCATGGTCACGTAGCCAGGTTGCAATGGAGGCAACTTCACGGTGAGCATCCGCATAGGTCCAGCGTTCATTCTCGTATACCAGATAATCCCTGTCAGCAAACTGTTGTGAACTGAGCCAGATTTCCCTTAAGGATGGTGGGGCGTTGACGAAGGTTTTGATTTTTGTGCCGCGGACGTCTACCTCGGTAATTTCAAAAGGTGCACCCTGGCTGGTCAGTTCGGCCCAGACTGATTTTAATTCCTGATACATTGATCCTTGCGCTCCGCGTTTGGTTTTGGTTGATAAAAAAAATATCCAAAGATAGGGATAATGAAGAGCCGTTGCAAGCTTAACGATGATGGCCTGCGGGTTACTTGCCAGGGCAAGTGTGTTGCTAATGAATCGTAGTGCTCGAGGTCCCGAGAGCCAAAAGACGTTTGCTGGCGAGGCTCTTGAGTTGATCGTCTTCGCTCGCCTGCAGTACGTTTGCATAGGTATGTTGGGCTAAAATGACTTTCCCTTGCATTTCATACACGGCGCCTAACTGGACATTGAACTCGCCTTGCCCGGGGCTCAGTAACAGCTGGCGCTCAATGCAGCGTTCGCTTTCATCCCATTCTTTATTGCGCCAGAAGATTTGCTTCAGGTTGTCGAGCATGCGCAGAAGGATTGCCTTGTTGTCGGCGGCCTCGAAGTAATGGGGTTGGATTTTGGCCCTTGCGCCAGCAATCTGACGCAGCAGGGTCGCACAATCTGTCTCGCTCAGGAAACGACCCGTGAACGGATCTATGATCAAGTGCCTTCCGGTGCCATATTTTACCAAAAAGTGACCGGGAAAGTTGATTCCACTAACGGGTAAATCCAGTCGTAAACCGATGTTGATATGAATGAGCGCCAGAGTAATAGGAATTCCGTAACGAGAGTCAATGACTCGATTCAGATAGCTGTTTTCCGGCGCATAGTAATTACGGACGTTGCCAGTGAAGCCTTCTTCCTTATGGATGAAGTCGTTGACTGAAGATATCGAAACGCCAAGGGGTGTAGTGGAGTCGAAGATTTTCTCGTAGCGCTCAGCCATAGCGTCGAGCTTGGCGAGGTACTCGTCAATATCGACACTGGTGTCTGTCTCGGCTGCAATCAGAAGGGCAGCCTCGTCCAGCCTGATCTCATCATCCGGTAGCGACGCGGTGGCGGCGAATCTTTCTCTGATAGTCTCTGGCGTCAAGCTGGTCATCCTCTCCATCTTTACAAGGTTGATCTTGATATGCAATGCTCGATCGCTCACGCTTGTACTTTTTGGCTTTGCAGCCAGTAACCGATAGTGTTCCTGAATAGTGAAAGGGGGTGTATTGATGAAGGTAGTTATTCTTGTATTGTCGATCCTGGTATGGGGATCAGCATCAGCCGCCGATCTTGATCGGACTAAACCATCCAGGGTTGGCATGTCGGCAGAACGGCTGGAGCGGATCAAGCCAGTGATGCAGCAATATATCGATGAAGGTAAGCTCGCGGGTATTACCACGGTCGTCGCTCGCAAGGGTAAAATAGTGCAGTTTGAAACCGTGGGTAAGCTGAACCTGGATACAGGCGAGCCGCTTGGAGCCGATTCCCTGTTTCGAATCTACTCCATGACCAAACCCATCGTAACCACCGCCGCGATGATTCTGCATGAAGAAGGCAAGTTCAATTTGAATGATCCGGTCGCGAAGTACTTGCCTGCATTTAAAGATACGAAAGTACTCGTGGACGGGCAGGAAGTTGATGCCACACATCAGTTTACAATCCGGGAGTTAATGAGCCATACAGCTGGCCTGACTTACGGCATCTTCGGTGATACCGAAGTCGATAAGGCGTACCGGGAAGCGAATATCCTTCGCAATGAAGATCTTGAAGAAATGGTCGAGGCCCTGGGGCAGATTCCACTCCAGTACCAACCCGGCACGCGTTGGCATTACAGTGTCTCTGTTGATGTTCTGGGACGCCTCATTGAGGTAGTTGCAGGCCAGCCGCTTGATGAATTCCTGGAAGCAAGGATATTTGCGCCGCTTGGAATGCAGGACACTTTCTTTGAGGTGCCGACGAGCAAAGTGGCGCGATTTGGTACCAATCATGTCCGGAACAAGGAAGGTGAACTCACCGTAATGGACCGGCCCGAGACCAGCAACTATACAAAAAATGTCACCTTTTTCTCGGGTGGTGGTGGACTCGTCAGTACGGCCATGGATTACATCAAGTACTCACAGATGATGTTGAATGGCGGCGAATTAAACGGTGTGCGTATCGTCAGTCCGAAAACGGTTGAAATCATGAGCACCAACCACCTTGGCGAGGGCGTGACTGCCGGATTTGGTGAAAGGCCCGGTGCCGTGGGAAGCTTTGGTTTTGGGCTCGGATTCAGTGTGGCGACGGAGCCACCGCTTACGACGCTTGGGTCGGAAGGCGAGATCAATTGGGGTGGTGCCGCCGGTACAATTTTCTGGATTGATCCTGAGGAAGAATTGACCGCGGTGTTGATGGTACAGATGATGCGAAATCCCTATCCCCTCCGGACACAATTTAAGAACCTTGTCTACCAGGCGGTTATTGATTAGGGAACCCGCAGGTTCTTGAGACGCTGCGCTGCTTTCCGTTCCTGCTTCTCGGCTCGACGAAGTTGCTGGGCGGTGGCGGCGTCCGCACCGATATGTTCCTCACCCCTGGCACGTGCCAGCATGACCTGCTTCTCGCGTTCCCGGAATCTTTGCCTTTCTGTTTCGGAATGTTTATCGATACAAGCCGGGCAACTCACGCCATGCACATAGGCATTACTGAGTTTATCGTTGTCATCAATCGGCATCCTGCACGCATGACACTGGTCATAGTGGCCGGATTCGAGCTTGTGGTTAACCGTTACGCGATTATCGAAGACAAAACATTCCCCCTGCCACAGGGACTCTTCTTCGGGTACCTCTTCAAGGTATTTCAATATACCTCCTTTGAGATGATAGACATTTTCGAAGCCGAGCCTCTTCAAGTAGGCCGTGGATTTTTCGCAACGAATGCCACCAGTGCAGAACATGGCAACTTTTTTGTGCTTCTGCGGGTCCAGGTGAGCTTTGGCATAAGCGGGGAATTCCCGAAAGGAGGTCGTGTGGGGATTGATCGCATCCTTGAAAGTCCCTATCCGGACTTCATATTCGTTTCGGGTATCAATCAGGGTAACCTCTGGATCGTCAATCAACTGGTTCCAATCCTTCGGCTTTATGTAGGTCCCGACGATGTCATTGGGATCAATATCCTCGACACCCATGGTAACTATTTCTTTTTTAAGTTTGACGCGGGCGCGCAGGAACGGCATCTCCTCGTCAAAGGATTCCTTGATAGTGATATCGGCGAATCGTTCATCATTGCGAAGGTGTGCGACAAGGGCGTCAATGCCGGCACGGGAACCGGCAACTGTGCCATTAACGCCTTCGCTTGCGAGCAGGAGTGTGCCTCGCAGCCGGTTTGCTTCCATGACTTCAAGTAGCGGCTGTTTGAGTGACTCAAAGTCGGGCAAGTTGACAAAGTGATAGAGCGCACACACTACAATTTTCATGGGTCTAGTCGATACAGGTTTTGAGGCGACGCCATTATAAAGATCTGCCTGTCTGCTTTCGAGCCCTGATTTAGCCTTCAAAACCGGACCTTTCCAGCCGTCGGTCCTTACAACTTCAGAAACCGGATTGTGGCCTGACCCGGTGAACCATAGTGCGGTATATTGGGTGAGTCGCAGTCGGGAGACGACTGATGCGGGTAAAACGTGATATAGCACAGAAGTTCGAACCGGGATAATTCTCTATGGATGTTAAGGAAGAATCGATCCTTGGCCCTGAAATTGAGACCCACTGGTACTATGTATCAAAAGGTCGAGCTCTCCTTGCCTTGCTTGGAGATATTCGAGCAAGAGAAGTTCTGGACGTGGGAGCTGGCTCTGGCATTTTTGCTCGTCAGTTGTTGGAAGCAGACGTGTGCGGGCAGGCAACCTGCGTCGATCCGGCCTATTCCAACTCGTCGGTTAAAGTGGTGAATGGCCGGGAACTACGCTTTACTCGTACTATCGACAGGCCTTCACAAGACTTGATCCTGATGATGGATGTTCTTGAGCATGTGCCGGACGATGTCGCCTTGCTACGTCAATATACAGCGTCGCTATCAGTCGATGGTCACGTTGCGATCACCGTGCCGGCGTTCCCGGCACTGTGGTCGGGTCACGATGTCTTTCTCGAACATTACCGTCGTTACACCAGGCCCAGTCTCGAAGCGGTTGTCCGGGCCGCTGGTCTCGAAGTCGTGCAAAGCCGGTATTTCTTTGGCCTGCTGTTACCGATGGCCGCCGTGACCCGGCTGTTGGCTCCTGGACGGCATCAAGAAAGAAGCGCTTTGAGAAAGTGTCACCCGATACTGAATCGGGGCTTGATTTGGCTACATGATGTCGAGCGACGACTGATATTCCCCTATAATAGTCTCGGCGGGCTCAGTTTATTTTGCCTGGCACGGCCAGGGTAAGAGTCATGGTGTCACCGCGTGTTTAGCAATTTGTTTTCCTAGCCGCGTCCGGTGATACGCATGAAAGGGAGGCTGACAATCACGACAACGCCTTGTGTATCCTCGCGATTGTGAACGGATATGGACCCACCGTGGAATTCCGCGATTAGTCTCGCGACCGACAGGCCGAGGCCTAAATGACCTGGGGAACCCTGTACGCTGGCTTTTTGATCATCGCTTCGCACAGATACCATAGAGTCAAACAGGGTAGCTGGCGAAACATCGGGTAAGGGTGGTCCATTGTTGATGATGCGGATGATTGCGCTGCCTTCCCGGGTCAGGCGTACCTTGATTGGCGTACCACTTGCCGCGAACGACACTGCATTACTGACGAGTTTGTCAAGCATCTGCGCAATGAGGTCAGGAAGTCCACTCAGCTTTTCAAACTCACTTTCAATGCTAAGTTCAAATGACTGGTCCGGATAGGCAATACGATAACCGTCAACGCATCCTTTGACCACCCGGGGCAGATCGAAGTATTCCGTCTCAGACGGATCCAGGCTCTCTTCCAGGCGAGTGGCCTCTGTCATGTTATTCAGGATTGTCGAGAGGCGCTCTATCCCCTCGCGGGCACGTGCTACCGGGGCTGACCTGGCGCTACCTTCGACTATCTCCAGATTATCCAGCGATGAGCGAACCACTGCAATGGGAGTGCGTAATTCGTGCGCCAGGCGCTTCGACAAATTTTCCAGATACTGATTGTTTTGCCTGAGTCGATGGGTAACCCGGGCAAATCCGTGACCGAGATCCGTGATCTCGTCTCCAAGGCGTACAA
>JBBDIT010000041.1:66598-75316 GCA_040880285.1 Pseudomonadales bacterium
GTAACCCGGGCAAATCCGTGACCGAGATCCGTGATCTCGTCTCCAAGGCGTACAAATCCGGGCCACTTTTTGAGTTTGCCAGTAGCGTCTGCGACTGATGAAGCGTCTGCGACGGAAGAAGCGTCTGCGACGGATGAAGCGTCTGCGACGGAAGAAGCGTCTGCGACGGAAGAAGCGTCTGCGATGTTTGACAACTGCCTCGTCAGTCCTTTGATACGAATTGAAATCACGCTGCTGAACGTGAACAGCAGTAGTAGAGCGATTGCGAAAACGATGATGACACCGTTGAACATAATCTTCGCAAGCTGGTTGCGAAGCGTAAGCACACCGTTGGTGGTTTGTTCGACCACGAGGACACCGACAACTCGTCCATCAACAGTCAGTGGTTGTGCAGCAGAGAGTATCGTTGCCAGGCCGACCGTGGCACCACGTTCTATCGTCGCGGATTGTCCGTTCAGGGCCTGCTCGATATGCTCGCCTGTGACATGTGCTGGATCTGTCAGCGGATCGCGCGCCAACCAGTCGATGGAGTGCGCCAGTGGTGCCGGGAACCAGGATTGATCCTGGCCTTTGGAGGAGAGGCTCCAGATCCCGTGTGCTTCCCGAATGTCACCCACTTCGGCGATCAGTCTGCGCCTGGTGTCGATCAGACGCAGGCGTGAAAATGTGCCTGCAAGGGCCAACAAGTCGTCTTCAATTTTCGATGGTGGGAGAAAGATACTTCCTATATCTTCAGCGTGGGCAGTGCTGGCTGTCCCTAAAGTGGCGATGGGCTCCCTGGTATTAAAATCGTCCACGTCAGTGACGGTGATTGCCAGTCGCCTTGTCAGTATTTCGATGGGAATACGAATTTCAACATTGTAGCCGGCTTCAGTTGCCAACCAGTTTGCTTCTATCAAAGATTCTTCCCTGATTGCTCTGCTGCCCTGGTTGACGGGTGCAACGAGGTAGGCACTGGCCGGCCCTGGTTGGCCTGGGGCAATGGTGAACCTTCGATAGTTGTTCGACGGATCTATGAGAGCCAGTTGGATATGATCATTGCGATGGATACTGAGGCTACCGGCCTGTCGATAGACAACCGTATCATCAACGACTCGCAGGAGCAGGTACAGGTCGCTGCGATTCTTCGCGCCAAGTACGTAGAAGTGCATGGACGCTTCATCATAGGGCTGGCTTACCTCAATAGTATTTTGTGTCCCGAGGCGTTTCGCCTGAGTGACATAATTTGCCCAGTCATCATCTCGCCCGTCGACCTGCACAATGTTGTCAAGCCGATAGACATAGAAATCAGATCGTTCATTGGTATAGGTCGGTAAATCCGTGGATGCGATGATCGCATTTACGGGTTGCCTGGATTGCAGCGCGGTCTGTTCAAGAGCGCGACGTTGGGCGTCCTGTAGATCCTGTTCATATTGGTCCAGGATATAGAGTGCAGGTAAACACACTGCCAGAAACGGTAGGGACAACAAAAGCGCCTGGAAGCGAAGGCTTGCCCGCATATCGTTCAGCTGGTTGTCCTGGAACTGTTCATCCCGGAACTGTTCATCCCTGAATTATTCATACAAGATGCCTTACCAGAAGCCCTACTGGCGTCGTTTTTACCGCTTCGCCAGCGATAGCCCATACCATACACCGTCTCGATGCAGTCAAAAGCATCGTCGATTGCTTCGAACTTCTTCCTGATACGTTTGATATGTGAAGTAATGGTAGTGTCGTCCACGACCATTTGTGATTCCTGCATAAGCTGTTGGCGACTTTTTACATGTCCGATGCGCCTGGCCAGTGAATAGACCATCCAGAATTCCGTCAAGGTCAAATCGACAGTCTTATC
The DNA here is from genome assembly GCA_040880285.1 of Pseudomonadales bacterium. Lineage (GTDB taxonomy): Bacteria > Pseudomonadota > Gammaproteobacteria > Pseudomonadales > Azotimanducaceae > JANQJA01. The sequence goes on from JBBDIT010000041.1 coordinate 68,430, forward strand.
CATCCAAAGACATTCCACCCGCGCGCTATCGATGCGCAGACTCCCACGTTTAAGGACCTCATCTTCATCGGTCACCGGTCTTGCCATCACTTCAATTCGCCGAAACAAGGCAGCAATTCGTGCCATCAGGTGAGGCAAAGAAATATCTTTGGTCAAATAGTCATCGGCGCCCATTCGCAGGCCGCTCACGACATCAAAGTCACTGTCCCGCGCGGACAGAAATATGATCGGGAGTGCGGCGGATTTGGAGCGCAGCCATTGGCATAAGCGAAACCCGCCATCGATTTCATCTGCCAGCCCAATGTCGATGACTGCGAGATCGGGCAGCCGGGTTGAGAATGCGGATTCAGCATCCACCCTGTTAGCGTGGCTCTCAACCTTGTAGCCTTGCCTGCGAAACGCGTCGGCGTAGTTTTCGCGGATGGCGGTTTCATCTTCTACAATGGCGATCTGGTAAGACATAGTGATACCGGGTAACAACGCTTTGCCGTGAATATACACCATGATGAAAGGCAAGACTGTGCTTGACTGTAATTGCCAGAATTTCGCCACATTTCTCCTCCATATTTCCATATCGGCTACCCCAGGATTGCCACGATTCCCGCTTTAAATGTCTCTCAAGCATCCAGGCAGCAGCCGAATGCATATCGATCATCAATGTAAGGAGATTCATTATGAAAGTCAGGCACATGGTTACATTTGTAGTGTTGGGGTTTTTGGGAACCCAGACGCTGGCAGCAAATACCGACTCACTGCCGGAGGAAAGAAGGGGGGTAGTGATTGGTAGTCTCATTGGTGCCAGCGTCGGGGGACCCATCGGCGCAGGAGCAGGTGCAATCATCGGCGGCGCACTTATCGGCAAAACGATGGGGGTACACCGGGTTAACGCCGAGCTGAGTGAAGCGGTGAATCAGATTGCAGCCATGAGTGAACGCAATGAGACTGAATTGAAGGCCAGGATCGCAAGCTTGAATCGATCCCTGTCCGAGGCGAGATCAGTCGAAGTCGTGGCGAAGGCATCGCCGGAACTGCCAATACAGTTCAAGACCGATTCCAGCAACATCGAGTCTCACTATAAAGATCGGCTTGCCGAGATAGCGGGCATTGTTGCAACCAGTGCAGATGCTCGTGTCATTCTGTCTGGGTTTGCCGACCGCCGTGGCGAGGAGAGCTACAACCAGCAGTTGTCCGAGCTGAGGGTGAAGGAAGTGAAGGATTTTCTTGTCGCCCACGGTGTAGCGGCAAACCGAATTGATACCCGTGCTTTCGGTGAAACCAGGCCCGTAAACGATGAAGACAGCCCTGAAAGTTTCTTCTTTGATCGCCGGGTGGTGATGGAGTTCTCTGTTGACTCGAACGAGTCTCCTGTCGCATCACGCTAGGGAACTCCATTGGTTCAGGGGTACCCGACCTCTTGCGTTGCAAATTCGGGGGTCCTTCGGGGCCCCCTTTTTTTGTTCAAAAGTCGAAAAGAAGTCTTTTTTTCAGGTAACACGGCGAATCTTGCGGAAGTTACGCGCACCATAGAAAAGTCGATGCATGACGCAATGGTCACCGCTGTGAGCCGCTCTGCAAGTCATACCTTCAGCCAAGTCTAAAGTGCCTGTCCAGAGTGCCTGTCCAGAGTGCCTGTCCAGAGTGCCTGTCCAGAGTGCCTGTCAGAGTGCCGGTCCGGAATGGCGTTTAGAAACCCGCTGGGGCCAAAGGGAACTACAGTGGCTTTACGTGCTGTGCCTGAGGGCCTTTTGGTCCTTCGCCAATCGTAAATTCGACCTGCTGTCCGTCGATCAAAGTCTTGAAGCCGTCAGACTCTATCGCACTGAAATGTACGAACACGTCGGGACCGTTTTCTTGTTCTATAAAGCCAAAGCCGCGGGATTCATTGAAGAATTTGACTTTGCCGGTGATTGTTTCAGACATTTTCCAATCCTGTCTTCAATTCATGGTGTCGGGTTGCGCAAAGGGGTAGTAAGTACAGGACGAGAATTCGATCTTCGTGGCACTGGACAAGGACATAGCCGCGCTTCGCAGCATCAATAAGTTATACAGCCACGAAAGCGGGGTCAATAGGGGGTTAGTCTGTCCGTCGGTAAAAAAGAGGTATCACTTGCGGGACACATCCTTTTCTGGTGTTGTCCGGCAGATCCAGCTATTTTTTCACGTGCAGCTTAACGGGTAGGTCTGAATAGCCCTTGACGAATGAGGAGAGGATACGGACCGGTTCACCGACAACTTCGACGGTCTCGAATCGCTGCATAATCTCTTCCCAGATAATGCGTAGTTGCATCTCAGCGAGACGGTTGCCCATGCAACGGTGGATGCCGAATCCAAATGACAGGTGCTGTCTTGGTTTGGCCCGGTCAATGATAAAGTCGTATGGCTTATCTATCGCTTCTTCGTCGCGATTGCCTGATACATACCACATCACGACCTTATCGCCAGCCTTGATTTGCTGGCCGCCCAGTTCCGTGTCGACTTTGGCACGTCGACGCATGTGCGCAAGCGGGGTTTGCCAGCGGATGATTTCCGGCACCATTGAGGTGATCAGACCAGGGTTTGCTTTGAGTTTTTTATACTGCCCTGGGTTCTGGTTGAGCGCGAGAACGCCACCTGAAATCGAATTACGCGTGGTGTCATTACCGCCGACGATCAATAGAATCAGGTTACCCAGGTATTCCATGGGCCGTTCAACCATATCCCTGGTAGACTCGCTATTAGCGAGCATGGAAATGAGATCGTTGCCGCCTTCCTTGCCAGCTCGCTGTTTCCAGAGTTCGTTGAAGTATTCAAGGCACTCATATAGTTCGGCGCGACGTTGCTCTTCGGATTCAACCACACCGCTGTCTTCCGTGGCGGTCGCTACATCTGACCAACGGGTTAACTTGCGACGTTCCTCGAAGGGGAAGTCAAACAGTGTGGCCAGCATTTGTGTGGTGAGTTCAATAGACACGCGGTCAACCCAGTTGAACTCTTCGCCGATAGGAAGTTCGTCCAAAATTTTACCAGCGCGCTCTCGAATCACGCTCTCCATTTTTGCAAGGTTCATGGGAGCGACCACCGGGCTCACCGTCTTGCGTTGGATATCATGAACAGGTGGATCCATCGCAATGAACATCGGTAGCGGGAAGTCTTCTTCCTGGTCAGCGATGACGATACCGGTTTCGGATGAAAAGATGTCATGGCTGGTATCCACTTCCATAATGTCTTTGTATTTCGTCACTGACCAGTAAGCACCAAATTCGCTGTCATCGCAGTAGTGAACCGGGGCCTCGGCACGGAGTCGGTCGAAATAAGACCAGTGGGCATCGTTCTGGAACAAGTGCGCCTGTGCCACGTTGAATTTGCTGTCCAACGGAATTGAATAAGGATCAATAACCGGGGGGTTGGTCTTTACCGCTTCACTCATAGGTTGCCTCGGAAAACAGGTGATTGACTTTCAGGATTGGAACTCCAGTACCTGAACGCTCGTGGAGAGACGCTAGTACTGGAACTCAGGCAGTTGGACCACGAGTCCTTCGAGTTCATCTGTCACTTCAATCTGGCACGAGAGCCGTGAGTTGGCTTCCCGGTCAGGGTTAAGATCAAGCATGGACTCTTCCTGCTCGCTCGGTTTGCCGACGATACCGAACCAGGTATCGTCCACCACGACGTGACAAGTTGCGCATGAGCACTCGCCACCACAGTCTGCGTCAATACCGGGTACCAGATTGTCGATGGCCGCGTTCATAACAGACATACCGTTGACGGCTTCGACCACGGTTTCTGTGCCGTCATGTTGAATAAATTTGATTTTTGTCACCTAATAGATCTCCTCGAGTCCAATTGTTGCTCGCCAGGGTAGTTGTTATATACGCGTACCCAGGGCATTTAAAGGTGAAAAACGGTCATCAAATGATCATTTATGGCCACCACGGATGGCCCGAAATGCTGCCCTGACTTCACTGACAAAGGTTTCCGGTTGTTCCAATGCGGCGAAATGTCCGCCCTTGTCCAGCGTATTGAAGTAGGCCAGATTCGTAAACCGTTTGCGAGCCCAGCGTTCGGAAGTTTTGAAGATTTCCTTCGGAAAGATGCTGCAGCTGCTGGCTATTGGCACCGGATCCATGCGCATTTTGCCCATGCTTTCCCAATAGATGCGAGCCGAGGACGCGCCGGAGTCCGGTAGCCAGTACAGCATCACGTTATCCAGCAACTCATCCCTGCTGACAACATTCTCGGGATGACCGTCACAGTCCATCCACTGATAGAACTTTTCCAGTATCCAGGCCGCCTGCCCCATGGGTGAATCGGCAAGGGCATAACCTAGCGTTTGTGGCCTGGTACTTTGCTGCTTTGAGTAGCCAGAATCGTGTTCCTGATAGAACTTCGCTGCAGCGAGAGCCTCCTGTTCCTGGCTGGTGAGGTTATCCATGGCCCCGGGGTCCGGCGCCACGATGGGCATCGTGATATGAATGCCACTGCAATGTCCCAGGTCTTGTGCGCCGATCATCGTGGTGACAATTGAACCCCAGTCACCCCCCTGCGCGTACCAGGACTGGTAGCCGAGCTTTGTCATCAAGGTATCCCATGCAGTTGCAATTTTTTCAACGTTCCACCCGGGAGTTACCGGTTTGTCAGAAAATCCAAAACCCGGCAAGGTCGGACACACGAGATGGAACGCATCTTCCGCCAGGCCACCATGCTCATCCGGTCGCGTCAGCGGTCCGATGACTTTCTGGAATTCCACGATTGAACCTGGCCAACCGTGAGTCATGATCAGCGGCCTCGCCTCCTGATGTGGAGAACGAACGTGGAGAAAGTGGATGCCGAGGCCATCAATTGTCGTCTTGAAGCCAGGCCATTGGTTGAGCAATGCCTCTCGGGATCGCCAGTCGTACGCTTCGAGCCAGTACCTGTGGACCTCCTGCATATAGGCAAGCGGGATTCCCTGTGACCAGTCATCCGGTGTCTCTCGATCCGGCCAACGTGTTAGTGCAAGACGGATTTTGAGGTCGGCTAACTGATCGTCATCAACACTGATCTGGAAAGACTGTATGTCGCTCATCTACTTCCTCTCACTCAGGGGTGTTTCAGCAAAGTGCTATACCTTAATATGGATCGGGTTGGATCGCGACAGGGGAAAGGGGCTGTGGACAAAGTCATTTCGGGAAAGTGGAGTTGGTCACTTGTCTGGCCATTACTGTGGATCTTGTCAGGCTGCGCATCGAGTACCGGTGACCAGGAAACTTCAGGTACCTCGGTTGTCGGTACGGATCAGGCGTTGATCTGTTCAAGGGAAAGAGTCGCCGGGTCGCACATGTCAAAGAAGGTTTGCCGGACAAAAGCGCAGATTGAAATTGATCGGCGCGAAATGCAATCCGTTCTAGACCAGGACAGTGTATTGCAGCCACGCCTTGGCGACAGCCTGTGACGATTGGTATTGGACTAGGTACTGCCCGATTTCCATTTGCATCTGCCAGGGGTTATTGGCAATGGGTGGACCTGTGTGAGTCAAGCGGAGTAGATTCCATTTGGCAAACTGATCGCCTGGTGTCCAGAGAACCCATGCTGGAGTGTATCGCAACCATGGCAGCGCTTGCTGGTGCGACCGAGCGGATAAGGTTTGGCATGAATGTGGCTTCGATCGCGCTGCGTGATCCTTTAGTGACCGCAAAGCAATGCGCCACTATAGACTATTTGAGTGGAGGCCGATTGTTGCCCGCATTTGGAATTGGCAGTGCACTCGGTATGGATTACAAGGCAACCGGTACACCGACAAGGAGACGCGGCAGGAAGGCGAACGAGGCTCTGGAGTTGGTTCACCGTCTCTGGCATGAGGAATCAGTGTCATTTGTGGGTGAGTTCTTCCAATACGAAAATGCGTCGATTTCACCGCGCCCGGCCAATAGACACATTCCCTTGTGGATCGGGGGTAGTAGCGAGGTCGCGATGCGCAGGACTGCCCGGTACGGTACCGGTTGGTTGGGTGGATTGGACTCCCCGGAGCAGGCCGCCGTCATGGTAGAAGGTATCAAGGCGGCACTTGATAGTACCGGACGGTCCATCGACCACGACCACTATGGCGCCAGCTTCTCGTTCAGGTTTGGGCATCCCGGCGAAGACGTTGCACGTCAGACCGCGGCAGGATTGTCCGCGCGCCTGAATAAAGATCCGTCACGATTCATGGTGGTGGGAGATGCTGGCGATGTGATCAGAAGAATTCGTGAGTATATTGAAGCTGGTTGCTCGAAGTTTGTATTACTACCCATTGCCGGGACCGATAAGGAAATGCTTGAGCAGACTCGTACTTTTGTACGTGAGGTGCAGCCGGAATTTGAGTAGGGCCAGAATATGTCACGAATTGATATCCGCGATCAGCTGTTGGAACTGCTCGAATATCTGGTCCTCCATGTAGTCCCTGAACTCGCCTGCATCGAAAAATGAGCCGTGACAATTGGGGCATGACTCGAAGCGGATCTCATATGGATCATGGTTGACAATGTGGCGCGCTTCAATGTGGCATTTGGGACAGATGATTTCCTGTATCTGGCTATACTTTGCACCCATGAATTCATCACCGACATCAATTGAGTCGGCGCCTTCAAGGTTTTTCAAATTTTCCTTCTCAAGGTGGTCAAACCAAAGGCCATGGCACTGCTCGCAACGATCAATTTCGATGCCGTTGTAGATAATCGCTTCCATCTGGCCTTTGCACTTGGGGCATTCCATCGCTGCTGTATCCGTCATGGTCGACTCCTGCTCCCGCTCAGGGCTGTTTACTCGCTCAGGGCTGTTTACTCGCTCAGGGCTGTCTATCCGCTCAGGGCTGTTCATCCGCTCAGGGCTGTTCATCCGCTCAGGGCTGTTTATCCGACTTTTCGGACCAGGTCCATGGCGCGGGCAAGGCA
>JBBDIT010000041.1:75416-77340 GCA_040880285.1 Pseudomonadales bacterium
CGCTCAGGGCTGTTTATCCGACTTTTCGGACCAGGTCCATGGCGCGGGCAAGGCAGGTCAGCTTTTCGTCCAGGCTCTTGCCTTCCGGGGCCAGACGCAAGGTCGTGATACCTGCATCTTTGTAAGCCTGGATTCGCTCGGTTACGGTGGCATCACTACCCAGCAGGTTAGTCTGGGTAATCATTTCATCGGGAACCCGATTTGCTGCTTCATCCCTCTTTCCTGCCAGCCATAATTGCTGCACTGCGATGGCGTCTTGTTCAAATCCCTGCCGCTTGAAGGCGTCATTATAGAAGTTATGTTCGGCGGAACCCATAGCGCCCAGTTGGAAGGCCATGCTGGATTTGCGGGGGGCGATCAGCGCGCCTAAATCATCACCAAACGCCACGCTGCCCCCGACTTGCAGGTCAATGTCGGCCAACGTCTTGCCGGCTTTCCTGGCACCGCGGTCGATGGCATCGATGACGGGCGCACCCTTGTCCGGTGTGAAGGAAGTACCGACCCAACCGTCTGCCAGCTCCCCGGTCAATTCGAGTGCTCTGGGGCTCAAGGTTGCAAGGTAGATCGGAATATTCGGGTTACCCGGCTGTGATAACCGGAGTGCTTTCCCCTCACCACCAGGCAGCGGCAATTGATGGTACTTGCCCTGGTACTCCAGCTTCTCACCTTGAAAAGCAAGACGAATGATCTCAATGGTCTCACGCATGCGTGTAAGGGGTGCCTTGAATGGCCTACCCTGGAGGCCCTCAACCACCTGGGGACCGCTTGCACCGAGCCCCAGTATGAATCGGTTGCCTGATACAGTCGCAAGCGTCAGTGCCGTCATTGCCGTCATCGACGGCGTACGGGCACTGATTTGCATAATCCCCGTACCCAGGCGGATATTGCTGGTTCTGGCAGCAAGATAGGCAAGGGGGACCACAGCGTCCTGGCCCCAGGCCTCTGCAGACCAGCATACATCGACCCCTAGCCGATCCGCCTCGACAACGAAATCAACCGTCTCGTCCCAGTCTCCCTTACGCCCTGAGTTGGGGGCTCCCACGCCAATTGCGACTTTCATACGACACTCCTGGATTGACTGATTAGGTGAGCGGTCACCGGGATGCTCACCTGTGACATCAGTTGCAATCTTCGGATTCTAGTTTCTCCCACCGCCAAGGGGAAGTAGTATAATCATGATGTGGTGGACTGGTGGGCGTTATGGCTAACGATTGTAAAAAGGGGAAGACCGGTATTTTTTACACGAAGGAGCCGGCCGGTGTTGTCGTCATGCAACATGGCATTGAAGTTTATCGCTACAAGAGCGTCCAGGAACTCGTCGACGCCCACGTCAAGGGAATGGTGGCTCTCGAAAAAGAAATGGAATCGGTACTGGCCAAGGCCTATAAACCGGATTGAAGCCAGTCGCCTGGTCGTACGGTTGTTTTCAATTCGTTCTCAATTTACTTGTAAGTGGTCTAGTGGCAGGCTGGTGCGGTATACCACCCGGTCCAGTGCGAAACTGGTCTGGATAGTATCCACGGAACGAATCGTCAATAATTTTTCACGCAAGAACCGATGGTAGCTTTCGAGGTCAGGGGCGACGACTCGAAGCAAATAGTCATGACCACCAGAGAGTGCATAGCACTCCATGACTTCAGGATGGGTCGCGACGGCCGATTCAAAGTCCTGGATCTCGTCTTCCTTTTCACGGACCAGGCGTAATTCCACAAATGCATTGACCATTAGCCCGACCTTACTCTGATCGAGGAGTCCGACATAGTCAGTAAGCAGGCCTGACTTCTCCAGGTTTTGCACCCGGCGTGCGCAGGGGGTCGGTGTCAGATTAACCCGTTCGGCAAGATCCACGATACTGATACGTGCATCTGCCTGGATGAGTTCGAGGATACGCAGGTCCGTCTTGTCCATTAGTGGAAAGCACCAG
>JBBDIT010000041.1:77440-83071 GCA_040880285.1 Pseudomonadales bacterium
ATAGTGCAAATGCCGCTCGTATTGGTCGAGAACGTCATTGGCGAGTTGTTCACGAGTCCAGCCCATCACATCGTAATCCTGGCCGCCTTCACGCAAGTGGACCTCAGCGCGGCAGTACTTTTCTGAGTCTTCCAATTCTTCGATGGCACGACCGACCAGGGCAGCATCCGGCAATGGCTGTTCATTGGCATAGACTGTGTAGGAGAAGTCCAGCTCGTCTCCATGGTATACCTCGAGCCTGACGACCCGTTCTTCGCGGTCGTCTACCAGTTCGGTTTTGATGCCTTTTGCCTCGAGTTCGCTGGCGAACTCGCCTAGCACTGGCAAAACGAATTGCGCCTGGAATGCCCGTACACCCTCGACGCTGGGGTACTGGAACAGATTATTGAGTCGTTCCTGCCATGGAATGTGGGTGTCTGCCGCATTGTGGGTGCTCAGTGCATCGCGTTTGGCGCGGTCGGTTCTAAGTGCACGAGTAAACCCCCATATGGCGGCTAACAATGCGAACGAAAATGGAAACGCACTGGCGATGGCGGCAGTTTGAAGCGAGGGCAGGCCACCAGCGAGCAGCAGGACAATCGCGATGATGCCGATGGTTGCAGTCCAGAATATTCGCTGGGCGATGGGTGTATTGTCTTGTCCATGGGAAGACAGCATGTTGACCACCATCGCACCCGAATCCGCCGAGGTCACAAAGAACACGATGACCATGATCACTGCGACAAAAGACAGTAGCTCGGACATAGGGAAGTTTTCAAAAAACATAAAGAGTGCAACCGACGAATCTGCCTGGACCGCCTCACCGAGCTCAGTAATCCCCTCATTCATTATGAGGTTGATGGCGCTGTTGCCAAATATGGTCATCCACAGGAGGGTAAATAAGGTTGGTCCGATCATGGCGCCGATTACGAATTCCCGGATGGTTCTGCCTCTTGAAATACGCGCAATAAAAAGCCCTACGAATGGTGACCAACTCATCCACCAACCCCAGTAGAAAATCGTCCAACCTCCCATCCAGTCCGTAGGATCATAGGCATAGAGATTGAAGGTTTTATCCACGATTTCTGAAATGTAACTGCCGGTATTCTGCACGAATGCTTGCATTAACAGAATTGTGGGACCCAATGATAGAACTGCCACGAGCAGGGCAAACGCCAACACAATATTGATCTCTGACAAGCGCTTGATGCCGACATCCAGACCAAGCACCACAGAGATTGTGGCAAGTCCGGTCGTTACCACAATCAGGATGACCTGCACCGTCGTATTGGATGGAATATCAAACAGGTGAGCTAGACCCGAATTGATCTGCAGGACCCCGAACCCCAGTGATGTCGCTACACCGCAGACCGTTCCGATGATTGCAAATACATCCACTGCGGTGCCGATAGGGCCGTAAATTCGCTCGCCGATGAGTGGATACAGTGCCGACCGTAACGTGAGTGGGAGTTGATGCCGAAACCCGAAGTAGGCAAGGATCAGCGCCACAATGGCATACATCGCCCAGGCGTGGACGCCCCAGTGGAAGAAGCTGAGTTTCATGGCTTCCCTGGCGGCATCAACGGTACCGGGATCGCCTCGCGGTGGAGTCAGGAAATGCATGACCGGTTCGGCGACGCCGAAGAACATGAGCCCGATACCCATACCGGCAGAAAACAGCATGGCAAACCATGAGATCAATGAATAGTCGGGTTCAGCGTGATCGGGGCCAAGTTTGATGTCACCCAGCCGGGTGACGGACAGAATCAGTACCGAAAACAGGATGATCGCGACAACCAGTACATAGTACCAACTGGCGTTCTCAACGATACCGTTCTGCATGGCCTGGAACAGTTCACTGGTGGCATCTGGCCAGAGCGCGGCCCCCACAACCAACACAAGAAGAACCGCGGTAGAGGTATAAAATACCGGCGGGTCGAAGCTGATCAGATCAGTTTCGCGCTTGTTTTCGGGCATGAATCAGCCAGGTTTATTTTTTGCGAAAGTGGAGTATACCCCAGGACAGGTAGCCATTGTCGGCGGCATCCACCCAGTTTTTTAGTCCTACCAGCATACGAGACAAATAATCCATGCTGATTTTACCTACCAGATCGTTCTGACGTGACGCGAGTTCGGTACCCACGTTGTCGTAGTGGTTACGAAGCTGCTCCACCATCGGCGTTACTTTGACTTCCTCGAAGCCCAGGTCAGCCAGTTGTTCCTGGTACCACCTGATCGAACCGAGCGAGTCTAGTTCCAGCCGATCATACACAGGCTGCAAGACACCAGGTGGGCAATCGTCTGCTTGCATCGGATCCGTAAAGACTAGTTCGCCTCCGGGTCTGGTTATACGGTTGATTTCCTCCAGTACTTTTCTGCGCTGCCCGCTATGCAAGAATGCATCCTGTGACCACACCAGATCCATGGTGTGGTCCTCTTCGGGAATATTTTCAAAACTGCCATGTTGGACGCTGACCTTGTCTTGCAGACCATGTTTCTTGTTGAGCATACGGTTGCGCTCATTCTGTCTTTCGCTGACGTTGAGGCAGGTTACATGGCAGCCGAACCTTCTCGCGAGATAACGGGCCGAACCACCATAACCGGCCCCGAGGTCGATGACTTTGGAGTCAGGGGTTACGTTCTCAAGGGAGGAAGCCATCATTTCCACGGTCTTGTGTGATGCGTCCGGAATGCTGATACCGGGTTCGTCGTAGATGCCGATATGGATGTCTTCGCCGCCCCACACGGTTTCGTAAAAGTGGTCAGCGTCGTCGCTGTCATAGTAAGTTTCTGCCGTTGATTCGGCTGATGATTTATTCGGCGTCATAGTTTTTCTCTGCAATATGTACGAAGAAGTCAGGATCTATTTCCTGATAGGTCTCCTGGAAGTCACCGTAAGTCTTCACCTTCTGGAATCCGGCTTCCTTTAACAGCTTGCGTGTGTAGTTCTTTCGCAGGGGAAACATATTCAGGAAGTGCTCCGAGCCATCCGGAAATGAATAGCAGAAGCGGGCGAGCCCCTCATCCACGTGTACAGGCTCGGCTGAGACCTGGTCTCCGCAATAATAGTATTTGTGTTTGGTTGAGAATCCCTGGTCGAGAATCCCGTCATAATTGCGCTGATCAATGATCAGGATGCCATCGTGCTTGAGCGCGGCATAGAATTCAGCCAGCGCACGTCGGCGGTCATTTTCATCAAAGAGATGAGTGAAGGAATTGCCGAGGCAAATGATCGCGTCAAACTTGTGGTGTACGTCCCGATTGAGCCATCGCCAGTCTGCGTGAACCGAGTTCAAAATCATGCCTCGCTTCCTGGCATTCTCAAATGCTTTCACCAGCATCTGGGCGTTGCCGTCGACGCTGACCACGTCAAATCCCGCCTGCAACAGGCGTATGGAGTGGAATCCTGTGCCAGCTGCCACATCCAGAACTGAATGTTTGTCCCGGGCTTTCAGCTGTTCGATAAAAAACGCACCTTCACTTTCGGCACGAGCATCCCAGTCGATAAGATCGTCCCAGACCTCAACGAAGTTCTGGACATATTCGGACTGGTAGTGATCGCTTTCACGTGTTTCTGTCGGGTTCCCGCCGAAGTCTTGTTCCGCGGGAATTTGTGCAAGGCCTGGTGTTTGGTTACTCATATCGGATCCGTTTTAGTTGCTACGTTTACGTCAGGTTGCCCTGTGGCCGAACCGACTGTGGGTTCGTCGCCAGGGGCAGGGGCTGGTGACAGTGTTTCTGTCGCCAGTATGGGGTCGGCCAGAATGTCGTCTGCCTCCATCATGGCAGCGATGCGCTGGAGGGTGGCCAGAGTTTGGGTCTGTTCCCATTCTTCCAGTCGGGACAATTCTTTCCTGAACCGGTCTTCAAGCAATGTCGGGGTCTCCCGAAGGACGGCGACACCACGCGTGGTTATGGTCGAGGTGACGGAGCGCCGATCCTTGTCGTCGCGTTCCCGACGAATCAGCCCTTGCTGTTCCAGCCTGAACAGGATACCGGTGACGGTGGGCTGGCTCAGGTTGACGGCCCGGGCAAGGGTCGTGACCGGAATGGGCCCGAGTCTGGCGATTGCGCGCAGGGTCACAAATTGCGGCCCGGTGACGCCATAGTCACGCACCAGCTGCTTGGAATTCAGGTCGATGGCACGCACAACTCTTCGGATGGCTGCGAGAATCGAATCGGCCAGATCATGTGCTTGAACATTCATAGGCTGCAAAGTATATCGAACTGAATGGATTATATTAAGGTTGACTCTCGGAATTGACCAGTTAATGAGGAAATATCTGACAAAAATACATGCAATTGAATGGAAATACTCGTTGCCCACCTGGGCGGGGCGGAAATTCGGGAAGAATGGGCCTTCCAGGAAATATTAGTGGAAATCCCTAATGTATCGCTATCAGGAAGCAAGAATTGTTCAACTTCCCTAGACCTGCTTGCCTATACTATGGCGTTTGCCGGACTTTGACCGGCTACGACACCGAGCCACCGTGGTAAGCCGCCAACTGTTAAATGGAGTCATCCTGATGACCAGTGACAAGCCAATTGAAAATCCGATGGGTACCGACGGATTCGAGTTTATCGAGTATACGTCGGAGGACCCGGCCTATCTGCGCACCCTGTTTGAGCGTCTGGGATTTCCGATCACCGGCAGGCACCGCCACAAGGACGTGACCTTGCATTCCCAGGGCGACATCAATTTCATTATCAATGCGGAAAAGGCCAGCTTCGCGCAGCAGTTTGCGACCCGACACGGACCGTCAATTTGCGCGATTGCTTTCCGGGTGCGAGATGCGCGGACGGCGTTTGAGCGGGCCTGTGAATTGGGTGCGACTCCGGTACCGAGCGAGGCTGGTCCTATGGAACTCAATATCCCTGCAATTGAAGGGATTGGCGGCAGTCGGCTGTATCTGGTGGACCGGTATGGTGACAGCACGATCTATGATGTCGATTTTGAACCGGTCAAACCCGGCCCCGAAGTTAGAAAGACCGGGCTCACCCACGTTGATCACCTGACCCATAATGTGCACCGGGGCAATATGGATGAATGGGCTGGATACTATGAGCGTCTATTCAACTTTTCCGAGATTCGCCACTTTGACATTACTGGAGAGCAGACCGGTCTCATCAGTCGGGCCATGGTCAGTCCGTGCGGCAAGATTCGAATTCCCATCAACGAATCTGCGGACGACAAGTCACAGATAGAAGAGTATTTGCGGGAGTACCAGGGCGAAGGCATTCAGCACATTGCCCTTGGAACCGACGATATATACGCGAGTGTGGACCGATTGAAAGAGAATGAGATCGTATTCCAGACAACGCCTGAGACTTATTTTGAAGTGATCAATGAGCGTGTGATTGGCCACGATGAAGAGGTTGCTGCGCTCTCCAGTCGCCAGATCCTGATAGATGGTGGTGCTGATGAAGGGATTTTGTTGCAGATTTTTACGGAGAACCTGATCGGCCCGATTTTCTTCGAGATCATCCAGCGCAAGGGAAACGAAGGATTTGGTGAAGGTAACTTCCAGGCTCTGTTCGAATCCATCGAAAGGGATCAGATGCGCCGTGGCGTTTTATAGCGCCACGGCTGTTTTACGGCGCCACGGCTGTTTTACGGCGCCACGGCTGTTTTACGGCGCCACGGCTGTTTTA
>JBBDIT010000041.1:83171-84432 GCA_040880285.1 Pseudomonadales bacterium
GCGCCACGGCTGTTTTACGGCGCCACGGCTGTTTTACGGCGCCACGGCTGTTTTACGGCGCCACGGCGTTTCTAATCGACGATACTGACCCTGATTCGGGTTGCGTGATGGTCCTGGGCAACATTGAGCAAACTGTGCTTGATGTCCTCGATACGCAGATTTTGATCTATTCGCACTTGCCGGCCTGAAGTCGATCGAATCCAGTCTTCCAGTTGCTTCTCGTCACTGCGTGACAGTTCGATCGTGTCCTCGAAATCCTTGACGAAAGGTGTATTGCTGTATGAGTCGACATAAATTTCCAGTCTTTGTAATGCCATTGTTGTTGTACCCTGCCTATCCCTGAGGGACCCCATTAAAGCCTGCCAAAGATCCAGTTAATGTGAGCAGATTCACAAGTTTTTCAGGAGATTCACTGGAATTCGGGAAATATGTGAAGCTCGTCACAGTTTAAATAGTAAAGATAAAACTTTTCTTTTGTTCGCTTGTGTTTTATTTGTGAGTCTCTCATTGCCGAGTCTCTTGAGCGCTTTAGTTCCCACAGGATCGCCTGCCCCGGCTAGACCAGACTGAAGTTATGTTCATAGATCTCTTTGGTGCGAAGTTTCAAACCTTTTTCCTCCACTGTCGGCAGTCCCTCACCGGTCGCTTTCAGGGCATAAGGGCCGCCGGGTTTGATGTTTTCGAATTGATAGAAACCCGCCTGGTCAGTAATTTTTGCAAACAGCGAGCCGGTCGGCTCATGCAGGGCTAATACCTTTACGTTACACAAAGGATTTCCATTGACGTCTGTAACAGTCCCGCGAATTGACACACTCATAGCATTTCCTCTCTCAAGAAATGATGGGGTGATCCAGCCACGAAATTGCTTTTAATTCATGTCGTTTTCAGACTCGAGCAACGTTCGTTATTGAATGATTGCAGTGTAGATGCCATATGATTTCGTCAGCGCAACTGCACAAGCTTCTCCAGGACAGCAGGGTCTGGATGTATTGATGGTACTCCTCGGCGAGGCATCACGCCAAGCCCGCTGAATGCCCTGTCCAGTAAGGGTTCCAGGGGCAGGGACAGGTATTCAAGCCAGCCGGGTGACAAACCCTGGATAGGTTCAGGTTGGACCCGGGCACGGCGGTCACATCGTGAAAGGTGTGCGGTGTCGGGAGGGATCCTTGTTGCTTATGAATTTCGTCACGTGGTACATTTCGATCAGATCGCGGAAATTCACGTGATCGTATAGCGTGACGTTGTAGAGGTAGAGGTAGAG
>JBBDIT010000041.1:84532-109476 GCA_040880285.1 Pseudomonadales bacterium
GATCGCGGAAATTCACGTGATCGTATAGCGTGACGTTGTAGAGGTAGAGGTAGAGGTAGAGGTAGAGATAGAGGTATCGAGCAGAATAAGAACTTAAAAATTCCCATGAAGTAGAAGCAGTAGCTATACCGGCAAATCCTGAGGTTCGGTTATGGCAAGGCAGTCGAAAATTCTGTCACCACGCGATCTACAGATTGTCATCGACAACCTGGCGGGAATCCCCATTGCCCTTTCTTTTGTCCTTAAAAAAACCAACTACACAACACACCACTCCCTGCAACATGTAAATTCCTGTGCTGTCATGTTAGGCAAGGGAGGGCGACGCTTTGGCTGAATCTCCCCTGTGGCCCCTCGTAGTCTATTTTGCGTCTGTCATTGTTCTTGTTATCGCCATCCTTGGGCTGTCGTCTGTCGTTGGGCAACGCTCGAAGATGGAGCGCGCGCGTGGCGAGCCCTTTGAATCCGGGGTAGAACATATAGGGAGTGCACAGATCGCCGTATCCGTTGAGTTTTACCTGATTGCGATGTTCTTCGTGATTTTTGACCTCGAAACCGTATTTATCTTTGCCTGGGCAGTGGCGTTCTATGAGTTGGGTGTCTTCGGTTATCTGGCGATATCCGTGTTCATTTTCATTCTTGTTGTTGCGCTTGCCTACGAGTGGAAGTCCGGTGCCCTGGAGTGGGGGGTAAAGTCACGCCGGGGCCTTGTACTAGATCGGACCAGGGAGTTGGAGCGTTAAAGATGGAATGGAGCCTGTCGAAGGTCAACGAGACGATTCCGGTACGTGAACTGGATACCGCTATTGATGACCACATTCGCAAGAACGTGATCGTGGCCCGGCTTGAAGAACTGTTGGCCTGGGGGCGAAAGAATTCTATCTGGCCGTTTAATTTTGGATTGTCCTGTTGCTATGTGGAAATGGCGACGTCATTTACCTCCAGGTTTGACATAGCCAGGTTCGGTTCGGAAGTGATTCGTGCCACGCCTCGCCAGGCTGACCTCATGGTGATATCGGGCACCTGTTTCCTGAAGATGGCCCCGGTAATACAACGGCTTTATGAGCAATTGCTGGAACCCAAGTGGGTTATATCCATGGGTTCGTGTGCTAACTCCGGTGGCATGTATGACATCTATAGTGTTGTTCAGGGGGTGGACAAGTTTATCCCGGTAGATGTGTATGTCCCTGGCTGCCCGCCTCGTCCCGACGCGCTTTTACAAGGGCTCATGATGTTACAGGAAGCCGTCGGTGAAGAGCGCAGGCCTCTCAGTTGGGTGGTTGGAGACCAGGGTGTTATCCGGCCGGAAAAAGTCAGCCAGCGGGACAAACGAACCAAAGAAAGGATGCAGGCTACTGAATTACGCGGTCCTGATGAGGTATAGACAAGCTGGCAAGTAGTTAGTAGCAGAGTGTGAATTTGAGGTCATAGGCAAGAGGAGTGGGAGATGTCGGTTGTTCCTGAAGTGGAACAGTTAAGTCTATTGCAAGAGCTGGATCGGCGATTTCCCGCTTACTCCTTTTCCATGCAGGCGACGCCTGATGAAATTCCTACACTGTGGGTGCCGCGAGCGAGTCTGCGGGAGATTCTTTCCTATCTTAAATCCGTTCATCGTTTTGAAATGCTGTTCGACTTGACTGGTATGGATGAGCGTCAACGCGCTCATCGGGACCATTTACCGGCTAGCGACTTTACGGTTGTCTATCACCTCTGGTCATTTGCGACGCTGAAAGAAGTTCGCATCAAGGTAGCGCTTGCCGAAACAGATTTGAAGTTACCTACAATCTGCGACATCTGGCCCAACGCCAATTGGTATGAACGTGAAGCCTGGGATATGTTCGGCATTGAATTCACCGGTCATCCACACCTGGCTAGAATTCTCCTGCCGCCCACCTGGCAGGGGCACGCGCTTAGAAAAGACCATCCGGCACGAGCGACGGAAATGGAGCCGTTTGCCATGACTGACGAGCGTCAGGACAAGGAGCAAGCGGCGCTCAGGTTTAACCCCGAGGACTGGGGTATGCAAAGACGCGATGACCATACCCAGTTCATGTTCCTGAATTTAGGGCCCAATCATCCATCCGTACATGGCGTCTTCCGCATTGTCTTACAACTGGATGGGGAAGTGATCGTCGATGCTGTTCCCGAGATCGGATACCACCATCGTGGAGCCGAAAAAATGGGTGAGCGCCAGTCCTGGCACACCTACATTCCTTATACAGACAGAATTGACTACCTGGGCGGCGTAATGAACAACCTGCCTTATGTGATGGCAGTCGAACAACTGGCCGGCATCAAGGTTCCTGAGCGTGCCAAGGTCATACGTATTATGTTAGCGGAGTTGTTCCGTATTGCCAGCCATCTTGTGTTCTACGGCACCTTTGCCCAGGACGTCGGTCAATTGTCTCCAGTGTTTTATATGTTCGCAGATCGTGAACGTTTGTTTGGCATCATTGAGGCCATTACCGGTGGCCGTATGCATCCGGCATGGTTTCGAATCGGTGGTGTGGCGCAAGACTTGCCCAACGGCTGGGACAGAATGGTTCGCGATTTTGTACGTGAGATGCCGGCGAGGATGGATCACTTTGACAAGATGTCAATGCAAAACAGCATTCTCAAAAATCGCACTCGTGACGTGGGGATCTACACGAAAGATGAAGCGCTCGCCTGGGGCATAACCGGACCGGGGCTCCGTGCCACAGGTATGGATTTCGATATGCGGCGCGACAAACCCTATGGCGGTTATGACCAGTTCGACTTTGAGGTGCCAGTGTATGACGGTGGTGATTGCTATGACAGGGCCAGGGTTCGAGTGGATGAAATAAGGCAAAGCCTGCGCATCGTCGAACAGTGCCTCAATCATATGCCAGCAGGACCCTACAAGTCTGACCACCACCTCACGACACCACCTCCGAAAGAGCGAACCATGCATGATATCGAGACCTTGATTCACCATTTTCTGAATGTTAGCTGGGGACCTGTAATTCCTCCTGGCGAATGCAGTGTCTCGATAGAAGCGACCAAGGGTATCAACATGTATTACCTGACGAGTGATGGTGGGACGACATCCTATCGTACCCGTATTCGAACGCCTTCGTTTCCGCACTTGCAACAGATTCCACTTATCAGTCGTGGTCTTCTGATCGCCGACCTTATAGCCATCATTGCCAGCATCGACTTTGTGATGGCGGATGTCGATCGTTAGGTGGATAGGAAAATTATGAGCCTACAAGTTGAAAACATTATCAGTCCGTTGAGTGATGCGGAGATACAGAAGATTGAGTCGGAAGTGTCGCACTTACCTGACCGGCAGGCAGCCGCGGTGGATGCCTTGAAAATTGTGCAGGCACATCGAGGCTGGATTAGTGATGAGAGCCTGGCTGCAATTGCCAGGCAACTGGATATGTCGATTGAGGAACTGGACGCTATTGCCACGTTTTACAACCTGATTTTTCGCAAACCTGTTGGTGATCGCGTCATTTTATTTTGTGACAGTGTCAGCTGCTGGATTATGGGTGGTGACAAGGTGTGTTCCCGAATCAAACAGAAACTCGGCATCGACATGGGTGAAACCAGCGCTGATAACCGCTATACCTTATTGCCTATCACCTGCCTCGGTGACTGTGACCATGCACCGGTGATGATGGTCGGTGAAGATCTCCATCGGGACCTGACGCCTGATCTTATCGATGACATTTTCACGGATGGCAAGGGATAGCTATGGAGACGCCGCTAACTAAAAATATCAGGCTGGATGGGTTGCCGACCGATCTTGCTGCTTACGTTGCAAATGGTGGTTACGATGCCGTGCGTAAAACGATCGGAAAAAGTACCCCGCACGATGTGATAGAAGTCGTAAAGGAATCCAGCCTGAAGGGGCGAGGAGGCGCTGGCTTTCCTACCGGCATGAAGTGGAGCTTTGTGCCTGCAGCTAACGATGAGGACAAGGGGCATAGATACCTGGTCGCCAATGCCGATGAAATGGAACCTGGGACCTTCAAGGACCGACTCATTCTTGAGCATGACCCACATCAATTGTTGGAAGGAATGATCCTTGCGGCCTACGCCATCGCCGCTGATGTGGGTTACATATTTATTCGGGCAGAGTATCACGTCGCCACCCAACGTCTGCGGGCGGCAATCGAGGCTGCAAAACAGAAGGGCTACCTGGGTAAAAACATTCTCGGCAGCGATTACAGCCTTGAAATTTATGTGCACTCGAGTGCCGGGCGATACATATGTGGCGAAGAGACCGCGCTATTGAATTCGCTGGAGGGCAAACGTGCGATTCCGAGGGCCAAGCCACCATTTCCCCAGGTCAGTGGCCTGTTTGGTCGACCAACGATCGTCAACAACGTCGAGACGTTGTGCAATGTGACCCATATCGTTGCCAATGGTGCCGACTGGTTCAAGTCGCTTGGCCTCGGTGAGGATGCAGGCACGAAGCTGTTTGGCGCCAGTGGTCGCGTCAAAAAGCCAGGTTGTTGGGAATTACCCATGGGAACTTCTATCCGGGAAATTCTGGAACGACACGCCGGAGGCATGCAGGACGGTTACGGGTTTAAAGGGCTGCTGCCGGGTGGAGCGTCTACCGATTTTTTGGTAGCGGAGCATCTGGACCTGCCCATGGAATATGACGCCATTATGAAAGCCGGCAGTCGTATGGGTACAGGTACCATGATCATTCTCGATGACAAGACTTGTCCGGTCGCTATGGTAGCGAATCTGGAGAAGTTCTTTGCGCGTGAGTCCTGTGGTTTTTGTACACCCTGCCGTGAAGGATTGCCCTGGGTCTACAAGGTGCTGACGGATATCGAGGCTGGCAACGGGGAGGCTGGTGATCTTGATGTGCTGGCACGACAGGGAAAATTTATCGGTGCAATCGGCAACACCCATTGTGCGCATGCGCCCGGTGCGATCGAACCCTTGTCGAGTGCGCTCAAGTATTTTGCCGATGATTTCAACACCCACATTGAGGCGAAGCGATGCCCATACGGAGGTAGCCGCTGATGCCAACGGTATTTGTCGACGGAGAGCCGATCGTACTCGAGACTTCCGACAATCTGTTGGAGGCGTTGCTGGCAAAAGGTGTTGACTTGCCTTATTTCTGCTGGCACCCGGCGATGGGATCGGTGGGTGCCTGTCGACAGTGTGCGGTTGTGCAATTCCGGGATGAAAGCGACACCCAGGGCCGCATTGTCATGTCCTGCATGACGCCAGTGACGGAAGGGGCACGATTCTCCGTCGATGCTGATAATGCCCGCAATTTCAGGACATCCGTTATAGAGAACCTGATGATCAATCATCCCCATGACTGCCCCGTATGTGAGGAAGGTGGTGAGTGCCACCTCCAGGACATGACGGTCATGGCTGGCCATCGCGATCGGAAGTACCGGGGTAGAAAAACCACGTTCCGTAATCAATACCTGGGTCCGCTGGTGGGCCATGAAATGAACCGGTGTATTACCTGCTATCGCTGCGTTCGTTTTTACCAGGATTACGCAGGTGGGCATGATCTTGCCGCGTTTGCGTCCCGTGACCATGTGTATTTTGGCCGCGCTGACGACGGCGTGCTGCAGAATGAATTTGCCGGCAACCTGGTGGAGGTTTGCCCGACCGGTGTGTTTACTGACAAGCCGCTCGCCAGGCACTACACGCGCAAGTGGGACTTCCAGTCGGCGCCCTCTATTTGCGTTGGTTGTTCCCTTGGGTGCAATACCCATGTCTCGGAACGCTACGGTGAACTTCGACGAATCCATAACCGCTATAACCAGGCAATTAACGGCTATTTCCTGTGCGACCGTGGACGTTATGGAGGCGACTTTGTTAACAGCCCCGACAGGATTCCTTATATAGGCATTCGAGGCGAAACCAACGTGTTTGAAGCGGTGCCAGCGGATGAGGGCCTTACCCATGTCGCGCGGTTATTCGAGAAAGCGTCGACGGTCATCGGTATAGGTTCACCCCGGGCCAGCATTGAATCTAATTTCATGCTCCGGCAGCTGGTAGGAAAGGAAAATTATTATAGTGGTGTGAGCGATCGCACCCGCACAATCAACGCGTTGGCACTCGAAATACTGGAAACTACAAGTGCGAAACTGGTCACCTTGAAAGAAGTTGAAACGCATGATGCGGTCCTGATACTGGGCGAGGATACAACCAACCATGCGCCGAGGCTGGCGCTCTCACTTCGACAGGCAACCCGGATTCGCTCACGGGAACTGGCAGATGGTGCGCAGATCCCTGAATGGCATGATGCGGCGGTGCGCAAGATCGGGCAAAAGCAATTGAGTCCGCTCGTGGTCGCAACGCCCTATCAGGATCGGCTTGATGATGTAGCGCGGCTGGCTATCCGTGAAACGCCGGACAATATAGCAAAGCTTGGATTTGAGATTGCAGCATCCTTGTCTGCTGGGGATGAGAAGGGCCAGGTGGGTGAAATTTGCAGGATACTGAAGTCAGCCAGGCGCCCGTTGATAGTCACGGGGTCGAGTCTGGGTAATGGTGAAATATTGAAGGCGGCTGCAAATATTGCGACTAATCTCGCCAGCCACAATCAGGATACCGGCCTTGTTGTTTGCCTGGATGAGTGCAATTCAACTGGCGTTTCTGTCCTGGATCAAAATCCGTCAGGTCTGGATGGCCTTTTAGGCGGTAGCCGAATTGACGTTGCATTAGTACTGGAGAACGATCTTGCCACCAGGTTGGCAGCTCATGAGTTTCGAGCACTGCTGGACCGAATCGACCATCTCGTCGTCATTGATCATATCGATAATGCGACGGCCAGCGTGGCCGATGTGGTGTTACCGGCAGCGACTTTCGCCGAGGCGCAGGGCACCTACGTAAACAATCAGGGTATGGCGCAACGTGCATTCGCGGTGTTTCCGCCCCGGCACGATATTGCACCGTCATGGGAGTGGCTTACCCGGCTTGGGCAAGTTGTCGGGAAACCCGGGTTTGATGATATCAGTCACGTTGACAGTGTCATCGCCTGGTGTGAGACAGAGGTAGAGGCACTGACCGGCATTGCGGGAGTCGCTCCTGATCTCGACTTCAGGATAAGCGGCGCGCGGATACCGAGGATGACCCATCGCTATAGTGGCAGAACCGCCATGCATGCCCATATCAATGTCCACGAACCACAACAACCGGTGGATGTTGGTTCACCACTTGCATTTACCATGGAAGGCGCCACACAAAATGTACCCCCGTCACTGCGGACAACTAGCTGGGCACCGGGATGGAATTCAAACCAGTCAATTAACAAGTTTCAGGAAGAACCGGGTGGTGCTCTCAAGGGTGGTGACAGGAGTGTATGCATTATCGACAAGCGTGAATCGAACCGCCTGTTTGAACCATCTGAACCGGACCCGGTCGGGGCAGATGAGTTGCCGCTAGTGGCTCGCCATCACATTTTTGGCAGTGAAGCCTTGTCGGGTCGATCACCGGCCATCGCCGGGCTTGTGCCCCACGCCTACTGTGTGATCCATCCAAAAGTTGCGGCGCGACTGTCGGTGGAGTCGGGTGATGGGCTTGGTTATGAAATGGCAGGAGAAACGCACGAAATTGAAGTGATTGTCGATGCTGGCGTGGCCGACGGCTGCGTCATCTATGCCTATGGCTTTGCCGATACCGCGCCGTTGCAAAATACCGTGGCCAAGGTGTTCCGGCGAGCCGGGAACTGGACGAGAAGGCCGGCACGTTCGGCCGATGTCATCACTTCTGACAGGAGTCATTAAAGGGAGTTTGTATTGGATAGTTGGTTAACATGGCTGGTAATCTTCGGCACCTTGTTCGGCTCGATAGGCGGTGCCGCGGTACTTGTCTGGTTTGAACGCCGGATGTTGGGTGTCTGGCAGGATCGACTCGGACCCAACCGGGTTGGTCCTCTGGGTATCGGCCTTGCGATTGCGGACGTCATCAAATTGTTCGCAAAGGAGGATTGGGTGCCTCCCTTTGCAGACCGGTTTGTATTTATCTTTGCACCGACTGCCATCATGATGGCAATGCTGCTGGGCTTTGCGGTTGTACCCTATGCGCCCGGCATTCATGTGATCGACCTCAATATCGCGCTCTTGTTCTTCCTGGGTATGACATCGCTTGCGGTATACAGCGTACTGCTGGGTGGGCTGGCCTCCAATAATAAATACGCCCTGCTGGGAGGCCTGCGATCTGCTGCCCAGATGGTGAGCTATGAAGTCTTTATGGGCCTGTCACTCATGGGCGTGGTGATGTTGTCCGGTAGTTTCAGCCTGGTCCAGATTGTTGAAGCCCAACGGGATGGCTGGTTCATTGTGAGCCAATTCCTTGGCTTTTTCGTGTTTGTCGTGGCCGGCATTGCGGAAAGCCATCGCTTGCCGTTTGATTTGCCCGAAGCCGAGCATGAACTGGTGGCCGGATTCCACACGGAATATTCCGGTATGAAGTTCGGGATGTTCATGCTCGGTGAATACCTGGGCGTCATCCTGATCTCATCGATGATTGCCACAATCTTCTGTGGCGGTTGGCTCGGGCCAGAATTCCTGCCACCGATTGTCTGGTTCGGGCTCAAGAGCTTCTTTTTTGTGATGTTTTTCATTCTGATGCGGGCGTCGATACCGAGGCCTCGCTATGACCAGCTAATGGCATTGGGATGGAAGCTGATGCTACCACTGACCCTGATAAACCTTATGGTTACCGGGGCGGTGGTCTTATGGTTCTAGATTCACCGGAGTGCTGCTGATGCTTTCTTTTGTCGACAGTGTGGTAAGCCAATTTCGTACTACCTGGCAGATTTTGCTACACACCTTTAGCCGTGCGGAGACCGTTTCCTATCCGGAACAGATGCCATACCTTGCGCCGCGATATCGTGGCCGGATTGTTTTGACACGGGATCCCGATGGCGAGGAACGTTGCGTGGCCTGTAACCTTTGCGCGGTTGCCTGTCCGGTCGACTGTATCGCGCTGCAAAAAACTGAGGATGACCATGGCCGTTGGTATCCGGAATTTTTTCGTATCAATTTTTCCCGCTGCATTATGTGTGGCATGTGTGAGGAAGCCTGCCCCACTTATGCGATTCAACTAACGCCTGATTTTGAGATGTGTGAGTACGACCGAACCAATATGGTGTATGAGAAAGAGCACTTGCTGATTGGCGGGCAGGGAAAATATCAGGGCTACAGTTTCTATCATGTTGCCGGTAAGGCCATCGGTGGCAAGGACAAGGGCGAGGCAGAAAACGAGGATGCCCCCGTGGATATAAGAAGCCTTCTGCCCTGACAGGGATGCGACATAAAAAAGTGATAATTAACCATTTCAGGTATTCGGGGAACGCGCAATAGATGTCAATTGAACTGGGACTATTTTACGTTGCTGCGGGGATTTCCCTCGTGTCGACCGTCATGTCGGTGACACGTTATAACGCATCCCATGCGCTCATTTACCTGATCATCTCGCTACTGGCTTCCGCCATAATTTTTTATATGGTGGGTGCGCCGTTTGCAGCGGTGCTTGAAATCGTGATCTACGCAGGCGCCATTATGGTGCTGTTTGTGTTTGTGGTGATGATGTTGAATCTCGGGACTGCTGGTACCGCGCAGGAACATATCTGGCTGAAACCCGGAATGTGGGTGATTCCCAGTCTGCTTACCCTGGTACTACTGGCTGAGATTACCTATGTCCTTGCCGCCGGGTCTCATGCGCTTGCCGGTGAGGTCGTGGATCCGAAGGCTGTGGGTATCAGGTTGTTCGGGCCCTATGTGCTGGCAGTGGAGATCGCCTCAATGCTTTTGTTGGCGGGGCTGGTGGGCGCATATCATCTGGGTCGCGGTTACCTGTCAGAACGGCGTCGATTCGACCGTGGGAGAGGCTAGGCTATGGAACCAGTCAGCGTTGCTGTAGTCGTTCCCATGGAACATGGACTTTTGTTGGCCGCTGTCCTTTTTTCGATCGGACTGATCAGCATTATGGTGCGCCGTAACATCATTTTCATTCTCATGTCCCTCGAGATCATGCTCAATGCCTGTGGTCTTGCCTTCATTGTGGCCGGGGCGCACTGGGGTGTGCCTGACGGGCAGGTGATGTTCATGTTGATACTGTCGATTGCAGCGGCGGAAGTAGCTGTCGGGCTTGGACTCTTGCTCCAGGCGCACAACCGCTTGCGCAACCTCGACATTGATGATGCCAGTAAGATGAGAGGCTAGCCGTGATTGATCATATCTACCTGGTACCGCTACTTCCCCTGGTCGGGTTCGCACTGCTGTTTATTACGGCTGGACAACTACCGCGTCCCTGGGTGGCGGCCATTGGTGTCGGCTCTGTCGGACTTTCCGCGCTTATCGTGTTGATCGTCGGCTATGAAATGTTATTGGCAGGTGCAAGTCCAGTCGTCATTTCGCTTTATAACTGGTTCTCGGTAGGGGGGTTTGTGCCGGGACTGAGCTTTTACGTTGACGGTCTGGCGCTGACGATGATGCTGGTGATCACCGGCGTTGGCTTTTTGATTCATGTGTATTCGTCCCTGTTTATGTACGAGGATGCTGATTACAGCCGTTTCTTTGCCTACATGAACCTGTTTGTCAGCGCCATGTTGGTATTAGTGCTGGCTGACAATCTCCTGCTCCTGTATCTGGGTTGGGAAGGTGTTGGTCTTTGTAGTTACCTGCTAGTGGGATTCTGGTACCAGGACCCTGCCAACGGCGCGGCGGCGCGAAAAGCCTTTGTCGTGACCAGGGTTGGCGATACGTTCATGGCCCTGGGATTATTTTTATTGTTCCTGCATCTTGGAACCCTGGACATTCAGCCGGCAATGCAGCTTGCCAGCGCAACCTGGCAATCCGGGGATGTGATTCCAACCATTGCTGCATTGCTGCTGGTAGGTGGTGCAGTTGGCAAGTCAGCGCAGTTGCCGTTACAAACCTGGCTACCCGATGCAATGGCGGGTCCAACGCCTGTGTCTGCATTGATTCATGCGGCAACTATGGTGACAGCGGGCGTCTATCTTATTGCTCGAACCCATGAGCTGTTCCTGCTTTCACCGACGGCCCAGTTCGTGGTTGCAATCATCGGCGTGGCAACTTTGCTGGTAGCTGCATTCAGTGCTTTGGTGCAGACCGATATCAAGAGAATCCTGGCGTTTTCTACCATCTCCCAGATCGGTTATATGTTCCTGGCACTGGGTGTGGGGGCATGGTCGGCCGGGATATTCCATCTGGTGACCCATGCCTTTTTCAAGGCGCTGCTTTTCCTGGGTGCCGGTGCTGTCATCTATAGCCTGCATCATGAACACAATATTTTCAGGATGGGCGGGCTACGCAGAAGGTTGCCGGTGGCGTTCCTGAGTTTTGTGATCGGGAGCGCAGCCCTGGCGGCGCTACCTCTGACTTCCGGTTTTGTGAGCAAGGACGCAATCCTGCTCGCCGCATTTGAGTCTCCGCATGCGGGGCCTGCATTGTGGCTCGGTGGTTTGTTAGGCGCGCTTCTGACGTCAATTTACAGTTTTCGGTTGGTGTTCACGGTGTTTTTTGGTCCGGTCCGGACGGAGCCTGATGCGCCAGCGGGGCTGCCGATGGCGATACCACTGGTTATTCTTTGTGTGTTGTCCATTGTCGGTGGTCTGTTCCAGATCCCGGTGGACGCTGTATTTCCAGAAGCACGCGAGTCTCTCCATGAAGGTGCAATTCCCATTGTTACCCTTGCAGTTCCCATTATCGGTGTCATTCTCGCGTATTTTATGTTTCTCGACCAAAGAATCCGTATTGCCCCGCTGGTGGAGTCGTCTGTGGGCAGGGCCCTTGGCCGATTCTGGTTGAGTCACTGGGCCATGGACTGGCTATATGATCGGATATTTGTGGTTCCCTACACATTTGTTGCGCGGATCAACCAGGCCGACGTGGTCGACACGGTCTACAACGGTACTGCCACGATCACTCGCCGGTTGCACCATCTGGCGTCCTTGACCCAGACGGGTCAACTGAGGCGTTACGTGACAATGATGACGGTCGGGCTAATCCTGCTGGTTGCTATCCTGTTGGGGGTCCGCTGACCATGTTGCTTTGGGCTACCATCCTTGTCCTTCTCGCCGGGGGTGCTATCGCCTGGTTAGCGGAGGCCTGGAACAAGGACTTGCCACGCTGGGTGTCGGTAGGTTCGATTGTGATCGCCGGACTCTTGATGGTGCCGCTTTTTGTTTCGACGCCGCAAACAGTACTTCTGGCCGACACTGAATCCGAGTGGCTGGCGGTGTCTTCATCCACCTGGATTCCGAGGTTCGGCATTACCTTGCTTGTAGGCATCGACGGGCTGAGCCTGCTTATGGTGGCCCTTACCCTATTGCTGGGTGTGGTCGCGGTGGCCTCGTCCTGGTCCGAAATCGACTATCGACCGGGTTTTTTCCAGTTTAACCTGATGTGGACGCTCGCGGGGGTCGTGGGTGTTTTTGTGGCGCTGGATCTATTTTTGTTCTTTCTGTTCTGGGAAGTCATGTTGATTCCCATGTACTTTCTGATTGCCATCTGGGGGCATGAAGAACGTGGCTACGCGGCCATGAAGTTCTTTCTTTTTACACAGGTCAGTGGGCTGCTGATGCTGGTGTCAATTGTGGCGCTGGTTCTCGTGCACCACAGTAACAGCGGTGTCCTGACATTCAATTATTTTGACCTCCTCGGTATCCCCATCTCTGAAGGGGTTGCTTTTTATCTGATGCTCGGTTTTTTCATTGCATTCGTGGTCAAGCTTCCAGGATTTCCCTTCCATACCTGGTTGCCGGACGCCCACACCCAGGCACCGACGGCTGCCAGTGTCCTTTTAGCGGGCATACTGCTCAAGACCGGTGCCTACGGCCTGATCCGGTTTACGGTGCCGCTTTTCCCCGGCGCTGCGATTGAAATTGCACAATTTGCGATGGTCCTCGGGGTTGTCGGGATCATCTATGGGGCAATCCTCGCGTTCGCCCAGACCGACTTCAAGCGTCTGGTGGCTTACAGTTCGGTCAGCCATATGGGGTTTGTCCTCCTGGGCGTCTACGCCTGGAATGAACTGACCTTGCAGGGTTCGGTCATGCAGATGGTCGCGCATGGCCTTTCCACGGCGGCGCTCTTCATGCTGGCAGGAGCCTTGCAGCACAGGCTCCATACTCGCGACATGTCGAAGATGGGTGGACTCTGGCAAGACATGCCGCGGATGGGTGCAATCGCGATGTTCTTTTTTGTGGCATCACTGGGAATGCCGGGCCTGGGTAATTTTGTTGGTGAATTCCTGGTCCTGCTGGGGGCTTTCAAGGTGAATATTGTCATCACCGTTATAGCCAGTATCGGGCTGATATCAGCCGCCATTTATGCGTTGATTGCGATGCAAAAAGTTTTCCAGGGAGCGCCCACCGCAGGGCGCGCACTCAACGACCTCGATACCCGCGAGGTGCTGGTGATGGTGCTTATGATGCTGGGACTTGTGGGGCTTGGCATGTACCCACAGCCGGTATTTGACCTGGTCGATCCGGTGCTTGCGAGTTTGTATGAATTCTCCGGCGCCGCTGAGGGCACGCAAGGTGCCTGGACAGGAGACGGACAATGAGTGCTGCAGAACTTTACGTACTGCTGCCGGTTATTGTCTTGTCGGGCACGATCTGTGTCTTGTTACTTGCGATCGCGTTCGCTCGAAACTTCAATGTGAGTGTAGTGATCTCGGTACTGGGATTGCTAACGACGCTCGCGACGATTCCACTGGTGCTCGCTGCCGGGCCGACCCAGGTGACACCGCTTATTCGGGTCGATGCCTTTGGGCTTATGTTTACCGGCCTGATCCTGCTTGCGTGCCTTGCGGTTAGCTTGCTGGCGTTCGACTACTTCAGGAACCGGGGGGAATTGCAGGACGAATTTTTCGTTCTATTGCTATCATCGGCGCTAGGCGGCGCCATACTTACCATGAGCACACACTTTGCCGCCTTTATACTGGGTCTTGAGTTACTGGGCGTGTCGCTGTACGCGATGATTTCCTACCCGGCAAAGGGATTGTCGAGTCTCGAAGCAGCGCTCAAGTACCTGATCCTGTCGGGCGTGTCGTCCGCATTTATCCTGTTTGGCATTGCACTGGTGTTTGCGATCACCGGTACGATGGACTTTGCCACGCTTAAGAACTTTGCAGGTGTTGAGGCTCCGGATCAAGGATACGGACTTATGCTTATGGCCGGATTTGCCATGTTGTTGGCGGGAGTCATGTTCAAGTTGTCGCTGGTGCCATTTCATATGTGGACACCTGATGTGTATGAGGGGGCGCCGGCACCGGTCACCGCGTTTGTAGCCACGGTTTCCAAGGGTGCGATCTTTGCGGTCTTGTTGCGCTTCATGTGGACCACGCGATTCTATGAGTATGAAGCGGTTCTGGCTGGTCTCTCAATGGTTGCCATTGCGTCGATGCTGGTTGGTAACCTGCTGGCGTTACTGCAGGATAATGTGAAACGCGTGTTGGCCTACTCTTCCATTGCGCACCTGGGCTATTTGTTGGTCGCACTCATAGCAGGCGGCGTCACAGGTGGTAAGGAACTCGCCGTAGAGGCATCCAGTGTATTTCTGGTGGCCTACTTTATCACGACGCTGGGGGCGTTCGGTGTCGTTAGCGCTATGTCCCATGACGAGCTGGAGCGCGACGCGGATATGCTGGTGGCTTATCAAGGCCTGGTCTGGAGGCGACCCCTGTTAGCACTGGTGTTTTCCGCCATGTTGTTATCCCTTGCGGGCATTCCGCTCACAGTAGGTTTTATCGGCAAGTTCTACCTGTTCATCGCGGGCGTTGACAGCCAGATGTGGGTGCTGATTGCGACACTGATAGTGGGCAGTGGTATCGGGCTTTATTACTATTTAAGGATCATCTTTACGATGATCAGTAGGCCAGGGGATGTAGTAACCGATGGTGTATCGCCCCTTACCAGCAGTTGGGTTGTAGTGACTTTGACAGTGGTGCTGGTGTGGTTGGGAGTGTATCCGACACCGCTTATAGCACTGATAACGGAGATGATTGACTCGTTGGTATAACATGCGAGATGAGAGGGATGCCATGTTGAAATCGGTAGAAGTGCGTGAATATATGCTAAGCAAGCCTGTGAAGGCCAGGCCGGAAATGACGATATATGAGGCTTGTCACCTGATCCTGGCCAATAAAATTTCAGGTCTTGCGGTGGTCGATGATGACGACAATCTCGTGGGGATGCTTTCGGAACTCGATTGCCTGCGCGCTATTGTAAGTAACGTTTACAATGACGGTGATCCCGGTGCTGCATTGGTGGGGGATTTCATGACGACGGAAGTCGAAGTCAATCATCCCCATGATGGTATTATCGATGTGGCGTCGTCCATGCTGGACCACAAGCATCGGCGGCGACCGGTGGTGGTAGACGGAAAGCTCGTTGGGCAGCTGACTTGCCGACAGATACTAAAGGCGATCAAAGATTTCGCTGGCCCCGAGGATCCGACAGAAAGATAGGTAGTGAACGTGAACCGGTTTGGAATCGCGTGGGATGGACGCGACACGCACAGGGATGCAACAGCATCGCACAAGGGCTGGTTGCTACCGTTTCACCAGAGGACAGACAATTCAAACTGAACCACGACTGAAAGCCCCGGGTCCTTTGCTTTCTTACGGCCAGATGTTAGATTTGCTGTCTTCGTGTATTCCCTTATCTGGGAATATCCAATCCATTATTTACTCGAGGCAACTGCGACGATGAAAATTGCGCTGTTATCACGAAACAGACACCTGTATTCAACGAGGAGACTCATTGAGGCCGCCGAAGAACGCGGGCACGAGATACGAGTGCTGGACGTGCTGAGATGCTATATGAATGTCACGTCGCATCGACCCTCAATCCACTATCGTGGTGAGGAGCTTGAGACATTTGACGCGGTCATTCCGCGTATTGGAGCGTCCGTCACGTTTTATGGTACTTCAGTTCTGCGCCAGTTCGAGATGATGGGTACCTACCCGTTGAACGAGTCAGTTGCGCTGTCGCGCTCACGCGACAAATTGCGCGCGTTACAGCTGTTGTCTCGTCGTGGTATTGGTCTGCCAATTACTGGCTTTGCTAACAAACCGGACGATATCCAGGACCTGATCAAGATGGTTGGTGGTGCGCCGTTGGTAATTAAACTGTTGCAGGGAACCCAGGGCATTGGCGTCGTGTTGGCAGAGACGCGCAAGGCCGCCGAAAGTGTCATCGAATCATTTCTGGGGCTAAATGCCAGTGTCCTGGTGCAGGAATACATCAAGGAAGCCGGTGGTGCCGATATTCGTTGCCTTGTCATTGGTGACAAGGTGGTTGCTTCCATGAAACGGCAGGCAAAGGATGGTGAGTTCAGATCCAACATTCATCGTGGTGGTCAGGCGAGCCTCATTCGAATTACGCCGGAAGAACGTTCTACCGCGGTGCGCGCAGCGCAAACCATGGGACTCAATGTCTGTGGTGTCGACATTCTAAGGTCCAACCATGGGCCGGTCGTGATGGAAGTCAATTCTTCTCCCGGCCTTGAAGGGATCGAGACGGCGACCAACAAGGATGTCGCGGGACAGGTAATTGACTGGCTTGAAAAACATCACAAGCACGGCAAGACCCGTACCCGCGGTAAGGGTTAAGCTAGCCGCTCACGGCGATGGCGATGGTACCGCCTTCAACTTTTACCGGATAAGTCCTGATGGGTTCGAAAGCAGGTGGTGCTGCGACGCTGCCATCATGCAACCTGAATTCTGCACCATGGTACGGGCAGGTGATGCAACCGTTTCGCATTTCACCGCCTTCAAGCGTAAATTCTGCATGGGAACACAGGTAAGCAATGGCAAAGTATTCGCCGCCATGTTGGCACAGCAGAATTTCTTCACCGCCAAGCTCCACATACATCTGGCTTCCTTCGCTCAACTCGGAGGTCGCAGCGACTACATAAAATCCGTCTGGCATCTCGTCCCGATTTTGTTCAAAAGTTCAGTATCCTGCGTGGATTTTCCGGCTGGTTCAAGTGGTCTTTTCCTGAGTCGAAAACATTTAGTCGGCAGGATGCTAGTGTGCAACAATTGGTTGATATGAGGTAACCTGATTGCGATCGACCACTATCTTACACCCTCTTACGAGGAGGCTGTGCTGAAGGGTTGCTTTACAGGAGGAACCATGAGTTCAAAAAAGTGGATTGGATTTCCGATCCAGGAAGGCGAGGTGTCACGACAGGCGCATGCAGATTTGCCGCAAGGGACTTACGAGAGAGAACTGGGCCGCGAGGGTTTCTTTGGTCCCGTCTCCCACATGCATCATCGGCACCCGCCCACTGGCTGGATCAATTGGGAAGGGCCTCTGCGGCCAAGGGCGTTTGACTTAAATGGTTTATTTACCCCGGTGACGTCTCCATTTGATGGTGTTGTCGTCCTTTCGAACCAGGATTGCGTTATCCGCGTGTGGACGCTTACTTCTTCCATGACTCATCTCGTGCGAAACAGTGATGGTGACGATCTTTTGTTCATTCATAAAGGGGAAGGTGAGTTTTATTGCGACTACGGCCACTTATCAATAACCGATGGTGACTACATCGTTATTCCCCGTGGTACCGCATGGAGAATTGACACAAGTGAAAGCCTTATGGTCTACAACATTGAAAATGTTGACGGCGCATACATGTTACCTGACAAGGGTATGCTGGGTCCGAATGCGATCTTTGATGCTGCTGTATTGCGACATCCTGAAATCGACAATGTATTCAAGGCGCAACAGTCAGAGGAGACCTGGCAGGTTCATATCAAACGTGACGGAATGCTCAGTAAAGTGACCTTTCCGTTTAATCCCCTGGACGCGGTAGGCTGGCATGGTGATAACACGGTAGTCAAACTTAACTGGCGAGATATTCGGCCAGTGATCAGCCATCGGTATCACTTGCCACCGTCGGTACATACGACGTTCGTCGGTAAGGGGTTCGTAGTCTGCACTTTTTGCCCTCGCCCGGTTGAGTCTGATGAGGGTGCGCTAAAGGTTCCGTTCTATCACAACAATGACGACTATGATGAAGTCCTGTTTTATCATCGGGGCAATTTCTTTAGTCGAGACAACATAGAAGAGGGTATGTTGACCTTCCATCCTTGTGGATTTGCTCACGGGCCCCACCCGAAGGCGCTCAAAAAAAGTATCGAAGACCCGGCAACGTTTATCGACGAGGTTGCGGTCATGGTGGACACTCGCAGCTCACTCGATCCCTCCGATGCTGCCATGGCAGTTGAAAATAAAGCCTATGTTGATTCCTGGAAGTCGCCGGGAGCCGAATAATGACCGAGCCTCTTTGGTCACCTGATCCGCTCATGGTTGAAGGGCTACAAATGACCCGGTTCCAAAAGGAAATGGGTGCGAGCGACTATGCCACGCTTCACCGCAGGAGCATTGATGACAAGGTGGCGTTCTGGTCTAAAGTCTGGGACTTTTGTGGGGTTGTCGGTGATAAGGGGACACGCGTACTTGAAAACCAAGACGCCATGCCCGGCGCACGATGGTTTCCTGATGGGCGACTGAACTTTGCAGAAAATCTGTTGAAGCACGCCGGCGAATACCGTGATGATAAACCCGCCATCGTCTCAATTCTGGAAAATGGCCAGCGGCAAGTACTATCGGGTACTGAACTTTACGCTCGATCCACTGCACTCGCCGCCTGGCTCAAGGACCGGGGAATCGTTCCCGGTGACCGGGTAGCGGCCTTTATGCCTAACGTCGCGGAAACGGTCATCGCCATGCTGGCGACAGGCAGCATCGGGGCCACGTTTTCATCCTGTTCACCGGATTTTGGCATACAGGGCGTGCTCGACCGGTTTGGCCAGATTTCACCGAAAATTCTCGTGTGTGCAGACGGTTACTTCTACGGCGGCAAACAGCTGGGCTGTGTTGATCGTATTAACGCGATCGTTGCGGCAGTGGATTCCATTGACCATGTGCTGCTGGTTAACATCGTCGATGATGCGCCACACCTTGCTGTTGATGTTCCGGTCCACGATTTTAGCCGTCTATGCCAGGGTGCCGTGAAGTTTGAATTTGAACGTTTTCTGTTTGCCCATCCGCTCTACATCATGTACTCCTCGGGGACGACAGGGACGCCCAAATGTATTGTCCACGGTGCTGGCGGGACCTTGTTGCAGCATCTCAAAGAACATCAGTTACACGTCGGTCTCAGCCCGGACGACGTAATCTTTTACTTCACAACCTGTGGTTGGATGATGTGGAACTGGTTAGTATCGGGCCTTGCCAGTGGCGCGACAATTGTTTTGTATGACGGTTCACCGTTTTACCCGGATGCTAATGCTATGTTCGATATGGCGCAGGTCGAAGGAGTGACTGTATTCGGTACCAGCGCAAAATTTATAGCAAGTGCGGAAAAGGCAGAAGTGACACCAGCGTCGACTCACAACCTCGAAAAAATTCACACCATTCTTTCTACTGGATCGCCATTGGCTCACGAAAGCTTCCGATACGTTTATCGGGACATCAAGCAAGACGTATGCCTGTCTTCAATCTCCGGTGGTACCGATATTATTTCATGTTTCGCCCTGGGTAATCGGGCGTTGCCGGTATACGAAGGGGAGCTACAGTGCGTGGGGCTTGGTATGGATGTGCACATCTATAACGACCAGGGAAAGAGAGTTACAGAGGAAAAAGGCGAACTGGTTTGCACGTCGCCGTTTGTGTCCATGCCAATCGGCTTCTGGAATGATGAGACCGGAGCGAAATATCGTGATGCTTACTTCAGCCGCTTTCCAGGTGTCTGGGCACATGGAGATTACGGGGAAATTACCAGCACTGGCGGGATGATCATCTATGGTCGTTCTGATGCCGTTCTGAATCCGGGTGGGGTTCGCATCGGTACGGCTGAGATCTATCGCCAGGTTGAGAAGGTCGATGAAGTCGTAGATGCAATTTGTGTGGACCAGGAGTGGGGAGGTGATGTCCGCATCATATTGTTTGTGGTACTTCGGGAGGGGCTTGACTTGACGCCCCGGTTAGTTGACCGGATCAAGCAGGTGATTCGGGAGAATACGACACCGCGGCATGTGCCGACACGTATCCTCTCGGTATCCGATGTACCACGCACCATCAGCGGTAAAATTGTGGAACTGGCGGTACGTAACGTGATCCACGGGAGACCGGTTGCGAATACCGATGCACTGGCTAATCCCGAGGCGCTTGATGAGTTTCGAAATCGTCCTGAGCTTGTTACCTAGACGGATACGGGAGCCTGCTTGTCAGCGCTATCCCCTACCGATCCAGCCCTTGTGTCGAAAGAAATATAGCATAGCAGTCGTCACCAAAATGAATACTCCCCAGATAACCGGATAAGCCCACGGCTCTTTTAGTTCCGGCATAAATTCAAAGTTCATGCCGTAGACGCCGGCTATGAAGGTGAGGGGAATGAACACCGAGGCCATGATCGTGAGTACTTTCATAATCTCGTTCATTCGATTGGAAACGGCAGACATATATAGATCGGTCAAGCCGCCCGCCATCTCACGATACGATTCAATGATCTCAACGATCTGAATGGTATGCTCGTACACATCTCGCAGGTAGGGCCGCGTGGCTTCATTGATACGACCCTGTTCTTCTCGATACAACTGATCTGTCACCTCCCGCATCGGCCACACAATACGCCTCAGCAGAGCCAACTCCCGTTTGATCGAGTGGATGCGATGCAAGACGTCAGGCGTCGGTTGTTCCAGTGTGACAAGTTCCAGATCTTCCAGCACGTCACCATACTGTTCCAAAACCGGAAAACAATGATCAACAATGGCATCAAGCAAAGCGTACAGCAGGTATCCGGCGCCATTTCGACGAAGGCGCGTGTTTTCCGTTTGCAGTCGAGCGCGGATGGGCTGCCATACATCGCCCTGACGTTCCTGAAACGTAATCAATACATCTTCAAACAAAAACAGGCTTACCTGTTCGGTGTCCAGCATGAGGTC
Organism: Pseudomonadales bacterium; assembly: GCA_040880285.1. Lineage (GTDB taxonomy): Bacteria > Pseudomonadota > Gammaproteobacteria > Pseudomonadales > Azotimanducaceae > JANQJA01. Next base: position 105,470 of record JBBDIT010000041.1, read on the forward strand.
GTCGACCGCTACGGCGTCCGGCGCACCAGGTTTGATCAATTGCAACATGCGCAGCACAACAAATAGATGGTCGTCAAAAAACTCTACTCTGGGCCGTTGTGGGATGTGCAATACGTCTTCGGCGGTTAGCGTGTGGAATTCAAAATGATTGCGAAACAAGTTGACGACATAAGGATGAATGCTACTGATATTGATCCACCTGACCCTAACCCAATCGGGTTTTGGCGACGCCAGGAATTGATCCAGGTCTTTCGCTTCACCGGACTCGATTCGATCAATGCTGTAATCGATGTAACTGACCTTGACCTCGTCGGGCGCAGGCGGCACATCCACATCGGGGAGATGTTCGATCCCGGCCAATTCTCCTGGCGTGACTCCGCTGGCGCCCTCGGAGGTTTTGTGGATTCCCGGAAGACGCAAAGACGAACCCAGCAACCGGACGCCTTTGTCTACCGTTCCGATCGCAAACCCGATGGCCCGGTCGATCGTCGCTCGCTCTTCGTCCGACATCTAAAATCTTTTCCTGAGGATAAGCCCGAATTGTAACAATTCTGCGTCGAAGGATACACGGGGCTAGACAGGGTCGACAGTGGAGTCGAGACCCTGCGGGACTGTCAGCACTACGATGACGTCACTTTTACGGGCTGGCGACAGACGGTCGAAGGCAAGTAGGAATTTCCTTACACAAAGTTACGGCGATCACACTTTCGCCGCGGCCAACTGGACGGTACATTGGATTCCTGGTTAAGAAGGAGTTGCCATGTCACTTTTCAAGGGGAATGAGCGTGCAGAGGTCTCGAGGTGGATTGTCGACCTTGAGATGTTATTGGATGAAATGAACAGGGAGTCGGCAGTTGACAAGGATATCGCTGAAAGTGAAAGCGCGCTCCATTGGCTGCGCAAGTTGTTGGCAGCACAGGGTTAACTACTTCCTGGTCAGGTACAATGCCTGCGCTTTATGATTTATGCTGCTGGTAACAGTAGCCGGGCATGCAGTAATGGCTGATCGAGAGGATTGGAACAAGCGATACGCTGCCAAACCACTGGTATGGTCTGCTGGACCGAACCAGTTGTTGGCGGACACCGTGAGCACCCTGATGGCGTCAGGACTTGGCGGCCGCCGGGCGGTCGACCTTGCTTGCGGCGAGGGTAGAAATGCCATCTGGTTGGCGCAGCAGGGTTTTAGCGTGACCGGTATTGACTACTCCGAAACAGGTATCGCCAAAGCGAGGCAAATCAGCCGCAAGCGTCATGCCAAGGTGAACTGGATTGTTGCCGACCTTTCAACATTTGAACTTGAGCCAGGCGCCTATGACCTGGTTACGATTGTATATCTCCATACCGGCGCCGATGAACGGGATCGATGGATGACCTGTGCGGCTGCATCTGTAGCCCCTTCCGGTGCCCTCGTTTACATTGGCCATGACCCGCGGAATGTCTCTGAAGGAGTCGGTGGGCCGCAGGATATCGATTTACTGCCAACGGCGAGCCAGATAGGTGATTATCTGGAAGGATTTGTCGTGGACAGGGCGGAAGTTGTCGAGCGTCCACTGGTCAGTGATCCAGGGCACGGTGGTCAGGAACGCGGCGTCGACCCAGAGTCGCTGATAGCACTGGATACCCTGATGGTGGCGCGCCGTAGCCATTGAAAGCGGCGGAAAGGGGAGGCCCAATGGGTACGAATGGGCCAAATCACGTGGCAAAATGATGGCAAGCTTGAGACGTTCCAGTGGAGGGTCCTAAATGCCACATCTCGAATGTTGGAACTGCGGCACTGACCTCGCGGATATACCCAGACCAATAAGCCGGCATGCCAATTGCCCCGACTGTTATGAGGTATTGTACTGTTGTCGGATGTGTCGGTGGTATGCACCCGCTCGACCGGGTGATTGCGACCATGAACGGGCCGACCCTCCGGTAGAGAAAGAGAACGCAAATTTCTGTGATTATTTTTCTCCCACTAATGCCTATGCGAAGGATGAAGGGGAACGCAAGGCAATCGCTAAATCCCGTTTTGCGGAACTGTTCGGAGCGCAAGATGCTGCTGCCGCTGACCCTGGAACCGTCGTGGATGTGGATCAAAGTTTGGATGAGCAGGGTGACCGTGAGATCCGCTCAAAACTGGATGATCTTTTCAAGGATTGACGGTATCGACTGCGAGAGCAACATGGCGGCGACGCCGGCTGGATGTCCCGCCCGGTTAGTTGCTGGTCTCCCGAAACGCTTCCCTATCCGTAAACCTGCGTGTGTTCAGCTGGCGATCGACAAATAACGCAATCATATCGGTAACCTGGCGGCCAAATTCCTGCACCGCATCGAACGCATGGGGAGCACCCTCGTAGATATGCATTTCAACCCTGGCGCCATCGCTGACCAGACGAGAATACATATTGAGGCTCGCGGAAACAGGCACAATGTCATCCTTATTGCCATGAATCAGCATGGTGGGTGGAAAATCCGCTTTCGACCAGTTGATGGGGCTGGCGCGATCCTGTACCTCAGTTGAAACGTCGGTTGAGCCAAACAGTTGGTCAATGGCACCAGCGAGCGTGCCGGTAGTGCGAAGCAGTGTCGGCGGATAGATTGCGATAACAGCACCGACCGAGGTATCGATACCGGCATTGCCCCCTTGTCCTTCGAATTCCCCTTCACCTGGCGTGCCGCCCAAAATAAGCGCCAGATGGGCTCCTGCAGAGTTGCCGGAGACTGCAATTCGTTTGGGGTCGAGTCCCAATGATGCCGAATTCGCACGCATCCACCTGAGTGCGGCCTTACAGTCCTCGATCTGGGCCGGCCATACGGATTCACCGGAGAGACGATACTCGGCGCAGACACAAAGGAAGCCGTAACGTGCCAGTTGAATGCCGTAGCCACGAAGTTGCGATTTGTCGCCCTGGGACCAGGCGCCGCCGTGAATCAACAGAATGCCGATGCGGTCCTGTTTCTCGTCGGGTGGGGTGAAGACATCACATTTGAGATCCCGGCCACCCCCCTGCCCGAATACCACATTGTCTTGAATTGCGACATTGCCCGGAATCTTCGTCATGACGCCCATCTTCTAAACCCTGGTTGATATCGGTAGCGCATAAACCTACACCAGATAAGTCATGGAGCCAACCTGAATGTACTTCTGGCCGGGGTTTTTGAGTATGCTGTGATGCTTGGAATGCATTAGAGGAGAAGGGCGCAATGCAACGGATTTCGTTGATGATTGTTGTGATTGTTGCGGGGTTGAGTGCTCCTATCGGCGCAACCGCGGAAACGACGATTGTGAGTGATGTGGTGTACGGGCATAAAGACGGGATGGCCCTGGTTTATGATGTATTTGTGCCAGAAGAGGCGAATGGCGCCGGCATTGTCTATATGGTGAGCGGTGGTTGGTTCTCGGTCTGGCAGGCGCCGGATCGACGTGCCACTCATTTCGAACGACTATTGGCAGAAGGATTTACCGTGTTTGCAGTGCACCACGGAAGTGCGCCACGATTTAAGGTACCCGAGGCCGTATCCGATGTTCGTGCTGCCGTTCGCCATATCAAGAAGTCAGCGCCAGACTATGGAGTCGACCGGGATCGACTGGGTGTTTGGGGTGGCAGCGCTGGCGGTCATTTGTCGCTTATGCTGGGCTTGAACCCGGAAGGCAAGCCGGCAGAGCCGGTAGGCCAGGGTTTCCGGCAGTTGGGGCCGCACTATGCTGTCGATGGAACCGACGATGCTACCGTTGCAGCCGTGGTTGCTTTCTATCCCCCGGTGGATATCCGGCACAGGGTAGGTCCAAGCGAGAGATTCCCGGCACTGGATTTTCCAAAGGACCAGGCTGATGCCATTTCACCGATTTTGTTTGTAACAAAGGACGATCCGCCCGTTCGACTAATCCATGGTGACGCTGACGAACTCGTGCCGCTGGAAGACAGCGAAATATTGCAGGCAGAATTGGAAAGAGTAGGGGTTGCCCACGACCTTGTGGTGATCAAGGGTGGTGACCACGGCTTCAGGGATACCGGGCATCG
>JBBDIT010000042.1:0-1790 GCA_040880285.1 Pseudomonadales bacterium
AATACGGGTTTTTCGGGGGAAGCGAGGGAAACCGCAGTATAACCGGCCCACCAGTCAGTAGAAAGCAGGGTTCGATTACCGGTTGCAGGAGCTATGCAGACTTTGCCACAGGTTCTGCGAGGGGCTGAACCGGGGCAGGGGCAGAAAATATCATCACGCCATCATCAACGCCTGAAAAGCCCAGAACTACCTTGTCCTTGAGGTAATTCTGGTAAACCTTCCAGGGTTCATTGCGGCCTTGTTTCGGGAACTGGTCCATTGCACGCTGGACATAGCCGGAAGAAAAATCGATAAATGGTGCGGTTTCGGCTTCGTCGACCGGACGTTTCGGCAGGCATTGTGTGTATCCGTGTTCGGACATGTGATTTAAAAGTTTGCAAACGTACTGGCAAGTAAGATCACACTTGAGCGTCCATGATGCATTGGTATAGCCGAATGATGTGGCGAGATTCGGGATGTCACTGTACATCATGCCCTTGTAGCTCAGACAGTCGCCTGGATTCATCACCTGGCCATCAACAATAATCGGTATACCACTCATGAGTTGCATGTTAAGGCCGGTCGCGGTAACGACGATGTCTGCCTCAAGATGCTTGCCTGATTTCAGCTTGATTCCGTTTTCGGTAAACGTCTCGATGTAATCGGTAACAACGGACGCCTTGTTGAATTTGATGGCCTCAAAGAAATCGCTGTCCGGGACCAGGCACAATCTCTGGTCCCATGGGTTATAGGTTGGAGTAAAGTGCGTATCGACGTCATAACCCGCTGGCAATGCGGCGCGCACACCATCCAACAACATTTTTTTGACGCGCTCGGGCCTCGTGCGACACATGCGGAAGAAGTATGCGCCGAGCAGAATATTGCGCCATCGTACGATGGTGGAGGCGATCTTTTCAGGCAGGATACGCCTGAGCCGATTGGCCATGGCGTCCTGGCCAGGACGTGAAACCAGGTAGGTCGGTGACCGTTGCAGCATGGTGACGTGTGCCGCGTCCCTGGCCATTTCCGGTACGATGGTCACCGCTGTGGCACCACTGCCGATCACAATGATCTGCTTGTCTTTGTAGTCGAGCGTTTCCGGCCACTTTTGCGGGTGGATGATCTGGCCCTTGAACTGCTCTGTACCTTCGAAAGACGGGGTGTAACCCTCTGCATAATTGTAGTAGCCGCTGCACATGAACAGGAAATTACAGGTGAACCTGACGGTCTCGCCCTTTGCCTTGTTCTCGACATCCAGGGTCCAGCGTGAATTGTCAGATGACCAGGCTGCTTTGCTGACGTGGTGGCTGAATCGGATATGTCGGGCAATGCCGAATTCCCGTGCGGTCTCGTGCAAGTATTCGAGAATCGCGGGACCATCGGCAATGGCCCTGGGATTGGTCCAGGGTTTGAACGCATAGCCCAGCGTGTGCATGTCGGAGTCGGAACGAACGCCGGGGTAGCGAAACAGATCCCAGGTTCCACCTATCGCCTCGCGACCTTCCAGTATGGCGTAGGTTCGATCGGGGCATTTGTCCTGCAGGTGATAACCTGCGCCAATGCCGGAGATACCAGCACCCACCACCAATACGTCAAAGTGTTCCATGAATTCCTCAATTTTTACAATCAGTTAGCAGCAAGCGCCAGAGTTTAGGGGTATTTTCCGGCAAACTCAATTCGACCGTTTGTGCCCTGCCTTCGATGATGGTTTAGTCTTGACCTTATCCGGTCGAATTTGGGGAGTAGTTTTCTATGCGAATTGCGATGCTATTAGTCGGAGTACTCCGTGGTGCAGCTGACACGCCGGTTGT
>JBBDIT010000042.1:1890-23625 GCA_040880285.1 Pseudomonadales bacterium
GAATTGCGATGCTATTAGTCGGAGTACTCCGTGGTGCAGCTGACACGCCGGTTGTGGCTTTGCGCGCCGATATGGACGCGCTGCCTGTCGGCGTAAAGGCGATGACTTACCTTGCGCTTGATTACCTGACCAGCGAGTAACAGTTGGACTAAAGCTGGAGAACGGCGTCTTGCTTTTGCAGCGTCACGTTATGCCGGTCTTTCCTGAACCACTGGCTTGACGCACCTGATAGTGCTTGCCGTTCTGCTTTCATTGCCACGGGACGCTTACAGCGGCCATTGGTTACTTTTTCGTACCAGCATGTCATCCAATCTCTTATAACGTGAACCGGCAAAGACCGGCATCGAATCCACTTGCGGCTCGCTAGGCTTGAATGAGCGTCATCGTCATCCAATTACCTTATAAGCTGTGAGAGGGAGCCATGAATATCTGTTATGTCTATATACTTGCCAGCAAAGATCACAAGCACCTGTCTGTAAAGGCGGTACCGGATTTGCGACACGGTGTGCGCCAACATCGCATGAGGATCAGTCGCCGGTTGGGAAAAAAGCGTGTGTACCAGAAGGTTGTCCGCGTTGAAAAGTTTGCCGGCTTAACCGGTGCGGTCGCGCGTGAACGGGAGCTGGAGGGCTGGTCACGTGTCCGTCTCATACATCTCGTGAGCAAAACCAATCCGACGTGGAAGCCGATTTCGATCCGTGCTTATCTCGGTCGGATGAAGCAGGTGGGATAAGGACTCGAAGCGCGTTTTCAGACCGGTTGCCGACGACGATCTCGATACGCACGAGTCATACCTGCTTGCGTGACATTGCGGGTTGTCACATCACTCTGGCAGGGAGGCCTCTATCCACTCGTTGACGATATTTTCGAGTACCGATAGAGGTACAGAACCATTGGCCAACACCGTATCGTGAAATTCCTTGATATCGAAATTCTCGCCAAGCTGTTCTGTGGCAAGGGCGCGCATTTCCAGTAATTTCAGCTGGCCCAGTTTGTACGCCAGTGCCTGGCCCGGCATGGAAATATAGCGGTCAATTTCGTTTGTGATATCCAGTTCCGTCTTCGGCGCATTGTCCATAAAATAATCAATCGCCTGCTGGCGTGTCCATCCTTTGTAATGCATGCCGGTATCCACCACCAGGCGTACGGCTCGCCACATGTCATAGGTTAGCTGGCCAAATCGAGAGAAAGGATCCTTGTACATACCGATCTCGTAACCCAGGCGTTCACTGTAGAGCCCCCAACCTTCGGTAAATGCGGTAAAGCCGCCGTACCGGCGAAAGTTGGGCAAGGCTTCGAGTTCTTGTTGCAGGGCAATCTGCAAGTGATGTCCTGGTACTGCCTCGTGCACTGATAACACTTCCATTTCCCACTTGGGTCTGGTTTCTGGTTTGTACAGGTTGACGTAGTAATAACCAGCGCGGCTGCCATCGGCGGCGGGGCGCATGTAATATGCGGTCGTCGTGTCCGGTGCGATAGCGTCCGGGATTTTCTTCAGGCCGTAGGGCATGCGAGGCAGTTTGCCAAACAGATGAACCAGTTCCGGGTCGATACGCTTTGAAATGGCGAGATAGCCCTCGAACAGCGCTTCAGGCGTCTTGTAATAAAATTGTGGATCGGTACGCAAATAATCGAAGAACTCGTGCAAGGTTCCTGCGAATCCGACATCATCCTTGATTGCGATCATTTCGGCACGATTGCGGGCGACTTCTTCAAGGCCAAGCTGATGGACTTGATCCGGCGTCATTTCCGTGGTGGTGTACCTGCGCACCTGGAATTCGTAATAAGCGCTGCCTTTGGGCAGGTCTGATGAACCGATGGTATCGCGACAGGCTGGTAGGTAGGTTTCAGTAAAAAACTTGTCGAGACGCTGGTAGGAAGGAATGACAGCACCGGCAATGACCTCACGTGCCCTCGCCTTGAGTCGCGCTTTGTCTGCAGCAGAAAACGAATCCGGCATATTGGCGAAAGGTTTGTAAAACAGGCTTTGCTGCGGATCATTCACGATTTGGTTGCGAATCTGCGCCGGCACACGCTGCATCGTGACGTTAGGTGGGACAATACCACGCGAAATCCCTGCTTCCATCAGCGCAATCGTCTGGTCCATTTGCCGGGGCAATTGGCGAAGACGGGCAAGCCAGTCCTCATAGTCGCTGACCTGACTCACTCTCAGCTGATCACCGACCTCGTCCAGTGTCTGGATACCGCCACGCTGGCTGATGGGAATGAGGTGCATGTCGAATTGGTGTGCTTCAATCCGGTCACGATAATCGCGTTCGAACAGGTCATAATTCAGGCGATCGTCGGCGCTCAGGAGTTCCCGGTCGACATTCCGCAAGTCCTCAAGTGCCCCAAGATCGCCTGCATGGCTTTTTTCCCTCTCCGCGGGAGACAGGTCACGCCATTGCCGATTGAAGCGACGGTCACCAAGATAAGATGCCCAGACGGGATTCTCTTCGAGGACGCGGTTCCAGTGGTGATCAAATACCTGGTGTAGTTTGGCGGCTTCGGCGTTTCTTACGCTGACCTCAGCATGGCCAAGTGCGCTGACTAGTAACAAAGCCGGGACCGTCGCTGACTGCATCCATCGCATGTTGAAACTCCGTTGATGATACACCCGGGCAATAATACAGGTTTTCTAGCTATATAACCGGGGGGACAGATAGCGGAAGCTTTGCTCCAGGCAATCAAATTCGTCCCTACCGTAGCAGTTATCCTGCTCAACATAACAATGTCCGATACCTTGTCGTTTTGTTGCCTCGAGGATGGCTGGCCAGTTCAGGTTGCCCTTGCCAACGGGCGCAAAGACACGTTGACCGTTTGCGTTTAACGCGAAGTCCTTGAGGTGCAGCGCTGCGATACGATCTGCGTACCCATCGATCCAGGCGACAGGGTCACCACCACCGGCTACGATCCAGTGCGTATCGAACTCCGCCATGACTTCATCGTTGGTGGTGCTGTCATACAGGTGGGCGAGCCAGGGTTTACCGTCAAAGTGCTGAAATTCATGATGATGATTGTGGTAGACGAATCGAATGTCATGGGTAGCCAGTCGGGCGGCAATCGGCCGCAATTCCTCAAGAAACCGGGTTAATCCGGTCATGGACAGATAGGTTTTTGGCGGGATCATGCCGACACCCGCATACTGGCACTGCCACATTTTGTGTTCTTCTATGACCCGGTCGAGGTCGAATTTGAATCGATCCCATGGTGTGTGTGTGGCCGTGATGGCGATATCATTATCCTCGCAAATATCCGCAACCATGGCGGCATCAATGTCGCCGAAACCGGCTGTTTCTATTGTCCTGTAGCCCATGCTACGAATACGGCTTGTGGCGAATTTGAGGTCATCGGCAGACTGTGTGTATTGCCTTAACGTAAACAATTGCACGCCAAGTTGTAGGGCCATGACTTTTGGTGTCCTGAATGAATTGTTAGAGGCGGTAGTTGACGTAAATTGGAGAAGACCAGGCACGTTCTTCGACAGGTGCCAGGCAGTCGTCGTCATCGTCTGCGCACAGGGATTCGATTCTTATGCAGTTACCCACACTGTCTCGCTCACAAACATAAGGCCTGGCCCCAATCGCCATGGAGGGTGCCTCTATTGCTCGTACGTAATACACGCTATCTCGTTTGTTTGAAGTAAAGTCCTCATCAGTAAATTCGACGGAACATCCTGAAGCGGTGCCAGGGCATTCGAACGTTTTCCAGGGATCGTCGACCAATGTTGCAATACTTTCTTTTGGCGTTATTTGGGGGCGAATTCTGATGACCTCGATCCGTGTAATGGCGCGCCTGTCACTGCTCGGGTTAAAGCATTCGCCGTTACATAACTGCTCGATGCGCTCGCCTGTCAAAGCATCCGTGGTGAAGTCAGGGCAACCTGGAGCCTGTTCAAATGAGCCTAATGCCTGGACTTTGAACGAGGGTGCCGTCGTTTGCGTGGCTTGCGAACCCATAGGCAGGTCACCAGCATCGGATTCGAGATTGAACCAGAGCAGGATTCGCGGACCGCTGGTTGCGTATACCTGCTGTGCCGAGAGTGCATCCCATATGTCTTGCCTTTGCCGCGACACCGAGTGCACGGCAACCAGACCACCGGACATGAACCAGGATGCGGCGCGTTCAAAGTTCCATGCGACGAATGGGGATGCCGGTGCCTCCATGATCGGTACACTTCTGACTGCCGGCTTCGGCTTTTTATAGGGCGGTAATAGCACGCCCGGGATTTTGTCAAATCTTGCTTCGGTCTGGGTGCTGCGGGCGAATTCCTTGTAACCGGTGCCTGGCCTGGCAGAATGATTGTCGCTACCACCGACGAAACCAAACTTGAACCGATCGGTCCCACCCTCTGCATCGAAATTACGAAGCGCCAGGAGATACTGGGCTGAACCCTTCGGACGATAGTTAAATGATGGCATGAAACAGTCACGGCATTGTCCGGCGTCCAGCCAGTCTGCGGGATTTGTGCCGGGCATCACCTTGTCGCCGGCATTAAAGCGTGCCTCCACAAAGTTCTGCCGCGCTTCTGCGGCCAGCGCATTGCATTGCCTGGCAGTAAAGGATTCTGCGATGCAGCGCTCATACGTGATCTCACCAGCCCGCCAGCAACCGGGGACAAAATTATTGGCTGGTTCAGGGCAACTCACGTGACCTTCGGCATCCACCAGCGCCTCTGTAAACGGCCGGTATTCTTCCGAGTTGCCATGACCGGAATAGATCTCGATCAGGCGCTGGCGAGCCGGGTCGTGCTGGTCCTCATTTAATTGCTTGTGCCAGTCTGAACCAGGTGGCGTATACATACCCCAGGTGGTCCCATGGGGAATCACCAGGGTTTCCATATTCCATTCGTTTAGCTTGTTGAACAGGATTTCCGGTGTTGCTGCTGTCTCCATGCATTCGGGCGAGAGATCGCGGACAGAGACCCCATCTTCACATTGCGTAAGCCCGCGAAAATCTCTCGAATTCGATAACAGTTCCTGGCGCCCGCCGTTAATAAGCCCCGCAAGTCCGGTTAACAGGAATGAAGGCTGTCCCAGAATCTGTGGTGAGGCGCCAGGTTCGGGTAGTGATGATATGGGTCTGGCTGGAATTTCGTCATCGGCAAGGCCCTTGATGATGACGTTCTTGTGACCGAAGTGATTCGAAGCAGTGAACCCTGCCTGAGTCCACTCCCATCCCATAAATGCGACCAGGTCAGGTTCAGCACTATTGCTGATGGCATTGCACTGGCGTATTTCGTCTATCGTGTTTTGCCAGCGTGGCCGGGTCAGCGACTCGGCGTGATCGTTAATCGAGAAGAAGTCCAGTGCCGAGCAATAGCGTGCAAAGTCGCAGGCATCGCTAACCGGATGCAGGCCGTCGCCACCAGCACTGGGCAAGGACATAAACAGCGCATCAATGGAGAAAGTTGTATGGACATGGAGATCACCGAACAGGATTTCTCGTGTTGAGCGGACATCGAGTCGGCTTGCGTCGGCAGCGGTTGTCATGCGGGCTTCGATTGCCACCTCAGCCGGGCGCGCTATCGGGGCCGGGCTAGACGGTTGCCAGCCAGTACCAAACCAACCGTTGGCGATAGCGTACAATAACAATGAGATCGTGGTGCCAAGACCCACAATAATTGAGAGGAATAGTCGCATCGTCACGATTCTACATAAAGTTAGCCAGGCTGTAACAAACTATTAATAGGCGCATCAGTGATATGCACCAGGTCAAATTCATCCAGGGGTGGAGTAGCCATTAAATGTCGAAGAACAAAATAGCCGTATTGGGGATCATGGTGCTGCTGGTGAGCGGCTTCTTCCTGTTCGACCTTAATGAATACCTCACACTGGAGTACTTGAAGGAGCAACAAGCGACGTTGAATGCCGGGGTCGCGGCGAACCCTGTCAGGGCAGGGCTTGTTTACTTCGGAATCTATATTGGGGTGACAGCCTTGTCGCTTCCGGGAGCCGCGATCATGACGCTGGCAGCCGGGGCGATATTCGGACTGTTGTGGGGAGTGGTAATCGTCTCTTTTGCGTCAGTTATCGGTGCGACCCTGGCGATGCTGGTCGCTCGATATGTGTTGAGAGAGACCGTGGCTCGTCGATTTTCCAGGCAAATCGCACGAATCGACGCCGGCATCGAAAAGGAAGGAGGCTTTTATTTGTTCACGCTTCGCCTGATTCCTTTATTTCCGTTCTTTCTGATCAATCTCGCTATGGGGTTGACCAGAATTTCCATTCCGGTCTTCTTCATCGTCAGCCAGGTTGGTATGTTGGCGGGGACGGTTGTCTATGTGAACGCAGGTACCCAGCTCGCACAGATCGAAGCGCTATCTGATATCGCATCGTTTGAATTGATTCTATCGTTTGCCCTGCTTGGACTCTTTCCACTCATTGCAAAAAAGATCCTCGATGTCGTCAGGGCCAAGCGTGTGTATCGAGGCTACAAACGTCCACGGGTGTATGACCGCGACGTCATTGTCATAGGCGCAGGTAGTGGCGGCCTCGTGGCAGCATTAATCGTTGCCACCGTAAAGGGTAAGGTCACCTTGATTGAAAAGCACAAGATGGGTGGTGATTGCCTGAATACGGGATGCGTGCCCAGTAAATCCCTGATTCGTTCTGCAAGACTCGCGGCAGACATGCGTCGGGGCCCGGAACTCGGGTTTGAAAAGATGGTGCCAGGGTTTGACTTTGGCGACATCATGGCGCGTGTACACAAAATTATAAAGACGATTGAGCCGCACGATTCGGTGGAACGTTACGAGAGCCTGGGCGTGGATTGTGAAATTGGTGTGGGCCGGATTGTCTCGCCATTTGAAGTCGCGGTTAACGGCAAGGTCTTGACCACCCGCAATATCATTGTTGCGACCGGGGCGACGCCGTTTGTGCCGCCCATCAAGGGAATTGAAGCCGTTGAATACCTGACATCGGACAATCTCTGGGGCATCACGGATCAGCCCGATCGATTAGTAGTTTTAGGTGGTGGTCCGATTGGGACAGAGCTGACGCAGGCGTTCGCTCGCCTCGGTAGTCAGGTGACGCAGGTAGAAGCCTTGCCAAAGATAATGAATCGTGAGGATCCCGAGATCTCGGATATGGTCGAGGCGAGGCTTGTCGAAGAAGGCGTCAACGTGCTCACCGGTCGTATGGCCGAAGAGGTCGTGACAGATGGCGAGAACCATTTGCTTGCTGTACGAGATGAGGCGGGTGATATTGAGCAGGTCCCCTTCGACCAACTGTTAGTTGCGGTCGGGCGCAAGGCCAGTGTGACGGGTTTTGGCCTCGAAGAGTTGGGGGTTGAACTCAACGACAATGGCACTATTGCGGTTGACCCCTATCTGCGCACCAATTTCCCCAATATCTTTGCAGTAGGCGACGTTGCCGGACCCTATCAGTTCACCCATACGGCCTCGCATATGGCCTGGTTTGCAGCGGTCAATGCCCTGTTTGGGACCTTCTGGAAATTTCGGGTCGACTACTCGGTGATTCCATGGGCAACTTTTTGCTCGCCGGAAGTCGCACGTGTCGGCATCAACGAAACTGAAGCGCGGTCGCAGGGCGTAGACCATGAGGTGACCCGGTTTGATGTGTCGGAACTGGATCGTGCGCTCGCTGACCAGGAAGCTTATGGAATGGTTAAAGTGATTACCGAAAAGGGTTCTGACAAAATCCTGGGTGTTACGATCGTCGCTGATCATGCAGGCGATCTGATTAGCGAATTTGTGTTGGCAATGAAACACGGCCTTGGCCTGGGTAAAATCCTCGGCACGATCCATATTTATCCCACACTGGCTGAGATGAACAAGTTTGCGGCCGGTGAGTGGCGTAAGGCTCACAAACCGGAACGTGTCCTTGACCTGGCGGGGAGATTCCACAGCTTTCGCCGTGGAGAAGGGTTAAAGGCGCAGTTTTCCGATTAAGCGTTCAATGGTTTCGTGGATTCCGGTCGCCTTGATGAGTGCGGCCGCAGTCTGATACCTGGTCACTGCCTACAGGTACCAATAGTTAATAGTCGTTGTCACGCTCGAGATCGAGAAGTGGAAATGCGCTGAGCGCAGATGGTTCATAAACCGGGTTGGCTGCCTCGACAAATGACGCATCGAGTTCAGCAAAACCGGAAACGCCACAGAGTGCCAGTGCTGACCTTATTTCCTGTTGCAGGATTGAAAGCATGTTCACTAATACTGGTTGTCCGCCAGCAGCCATAGCCCAGCCTTCGAGTCGACCGAGGCCTATCGCATTGGCACCCAGGGCCATCGCCTTGACGATATCAGTACCACGGTAGAAGCCCCCGTCTATGGCAATCTCGGCGCGCCCGGCCACTACCTGGGCGATATCCGGTAGCAAATCCAGCGCACCCTTGCCCTGGTCAAGCTGGCGACCACCATGATTGGAGATATAGATCACATCGACGCCATATTCGATTGCCTGTTCTGCATCTTCCACGCGGTTGATTCCTTTCAGGACCAGCGGAATATCGAACTTGTTCTTGATACGTGCCACATCACTCCAGTTGAGTTTTGCCTGATAACTGAAGTCACCCGGCGTTGCCTGTGAGGTGGGAATCACACCCCTGGCAATGTCCCGCTCGCGCCTCGACACGACTGCAGTGTCCACCGTCAGGCAGAACGCCTTGAATCCACTATCAATGCATCGTTGAACCGTGTCGTCGACCCAGTCGCTGTCTCCGCGGACGTACAATTGATAGATCTTGGGAGCATCAGAAGCCATAGCGATTTCTTCAAGCCGAGGTGTACAGACGGAACTGGCGATGCTGATGACGCCGAATTCGGCGGCGGCCCTGGCGGCTGTTGCGCCACCACCGGATTCAAATACCTGCAGTGAACCGATGGGTGCCAACAAGCAAGGAATTTTCAACGACTCACCGAGAAAGGTCGCAGTGGTATCGATGCTTGACACGTCGCGCAGCACTCGTGGTCGCAGGGCCAGTGAGTCGATCGCAAGTCGGTTCCGCCGCAACGTGGTTTCAGTTTCCGTGCCACCAATGAGGTAATCCCAATAGGTCTGGTCGAGTTGCGCGCGGGCCGCCTTGATGATCTGGTGAATGGTTCGATATGGCTGGTTGCCCATGATTCTGGATCCTGACGGGTCGATCGCATAGTAATCATTCGGCCGGAATAATTCATCAACCCCGGCCAGCTTTGGCATTTGAATTCGTTGGTAGAACAAGCCGGCGCTGGTAGGATTGAGGTTTGAAGGACCCCTACCAGATGTCCGGGAGCATCCCATGAAAAGATTGCCTGGTCTGATGCTGTTTCTGATGCTGTCAGTGTCGCTGTGCCAGTCAGCCCTTGCAGGTTTTGATCTCGTTAGTGACCAGACCACGATTGCCGGCACGAACGGAGTTACTGAGACGCTGTGGCAGACGGGCGTCCCACCTCATGGCAAGTATGATCGGATCGGACTACACAGGTACCATCAACCGGGTGCACCTGCCATTGCCGCCATGCTGTATTTACCTGGCACCAATATGAACGGCGAGTTCACGATCATCAATGAAAATCACAACCTCTGGCTCTATCTGGCGCGGCGGGGTGTGGTTGTTTATACCCTCGACTACCGTACCCACTTCGTGCCCAACGAGCCGGTGATTGATACCGGGTTTATGAAGGACTGGCCACTGGATCGTTTTGTGGACGATGCAGCGCTTGCTCTCGAACATATCCGCAGGACCGAAGATCGTATACCGGTATACGTGAGCGGCTTCAGCCGTGGTGTCACTTACGCGTATGCACTCGCGAGCCGGGCGATATTTTCCGGTCTCATTGTGCTGGATGGCGGCTTTAAAGACTTCGAAACGGAAATTGACGATAAAGTGTATGACAAGGAGGCTGCCCTGGCGCAATTGGAGACTTCCGGCAGTTGGGGGCAAGTGTTATCTCGTAGCCGGGGTTGGGAGAGCCGTGCTGAGTTGATGAAACGCACGTATGAGGACCCGAACGGTCCGGCGATGGGAAAATTTGACTCGATCGGCGAACAACTGACCTCGACTCTGTATAACGCCTGGGGTCCCGGTGTGCTCGCCAATCCGGTAGATGGGATTTCGTCTATCCAGGTGCTGGCCAGGGCCATGGAAGGTTATGATCGAAATTTCCCGACCCGGCATACCGTGGAAGCGCGTTCCATCGCAGTCCAAAAGAACGACCCCTCGACATCACTGGATGATCAATATGGCGCCATGTCCATGCCCGTCATTTACTTTGGAGCAACCAACCTCGGTGCGGATAACCTGTTACATGGCATCTACTCGGCGTCAAGAAGCGGTTCAAACGATGTGACCGTTCATGTGCTGGAGAACCATGGTCACCTGGATGTCCTTTACGGTAACAGGGCATCCGAGCTGGTGTATGACCCGATCCAGCGATGGATTGCAGGCCATTCAACGGCAACTCCGGAGTAGCCGTTGAATCCGCAGACGATGCGCATCGCATCGATCATTCTTACTCTTGCGGGTGTCGCCAGCACCAGCCTGGCGAGTGATCAACCTGAAGCTGATCGAACAAACCTGCTTGAACTGGCACGTGGTACCATGGCAGCGGCGCGTTACTGTGCCCTTATCACAGTGGATGAGAAGGGCCAGCCACGTGCAAGGACGGTGGAGCCGTTCGCACCGGATAAGAATTTCTCCATATGGATTGCAACCCGGCCCAATACCCGCAAGGTCGCACAGATCGCAGAGAATCCTAAGGTCACCCTATACTATTTTGATGCACAACAGCGCAATTATGTCACCGTGATGGGGACGGCTCGTCTCGTGGTTGATGAAGACACCAAAATCGCGATGCGCAGGCCAGTAGACTCTGACCGGCTATATCCCGACTTTCCGGATGACTACTTGTTGATCGAGGTAACGCCAACCTGGCTGGAGGCGATTGTGCCTGGGTATCGTGGGGATGCTGAAACCTGGCGTCCGGCGTCAGTTCACTTTTAGTCCGGCGGGTAACCTTTGTCTGGTGGCGCGATTTTGAATATGGCCGTGTGTTCAACCTCGACCCTGGTTTCGCCTTTAACCAGGAACGCGATATAAAGCTTGACGAATTCGTGCCCTTTCTTTTTCCATTTTTCAATTGGCACCAGTCGTATCTCAACGGTTTCCCCAACGATCAGGGGTGTGTGAAACGTGACTTTGCTGCCAGCATGGATCCACGCCGGAATGATGAAGGTACGGTTAAAGACGGCGTTGCACTGACGCAGGATTGCAAGAGGATGAACCAGCGCTCGTTCGCCCCGATACAATTTTAGATCGTCACTGATTTGTTCAGCCAGCGCCCGATTGGCGTTGGGATTGGGTTGCCAGAAGTAAGCGGGGGCGGGCGCATTGACATTGAGCCGGTGCCAGGTGAGTTCCCGCCGCGGCAGGGATTCAACGGCAGGTGCGATCTCGCTGGCAGGATGGGGCGAAATGGAACCCCATTGCCCGGTCATGGTTGCCAGACACGTCTTGACGACATTGAGACACCCGGTTGCGCCGCGATCACCTGCGTGTTCATAATCAATTGTCAGAATTTCGCCGTCATAGGCAGGCGCTACGAATCGCACTTCAATCTGGTTATTGGTCATCCAGTCACCGCCATGGGCCTTGACTGGCAGATAACTCATGTGACCGAACAGGACAGCGCCGGACACGAGCCCGGCTTCAAAGCCGAACTTTTGAGCGCCGGTGTCACTATGAATCCGGTTTTCTGATTCCGATAGGTCGTTAAATGTCTGTACTTCATAGAGTGACCTGGCCGTTTGCAGCATTGCTTCCTCGCGTGACTTAACCTGCTTTGCGCAGCATGGGCCAGATTCCCGGTCCACCAGGCAGAGTGATTTCAGTGACGATGTTGAAACCATGGTTGAGATAAAATCCGATATTGTCCTTGTTCGAGCATTCAAGGTAGACAGGCTGGTTGTCCTGGTCCGCGAGCGCAAGGACCGGAGCCAACAGGGAAGTGCCAATCCCTTGTCTCTGACAGCTGGGATCGGTCGCGATATAAGCGAGGTACCAGTAGGGGTGTGCCGGCCTGTAACGCTCTATTTCCCGCTGAATGAGCAGTGCGCGACCGAGATTACGCCCCAGGACGCTGATCATTCGGTACAGATTGATTAATTGCCGCGGAAGAGGAATGTTAATGCCCGGTGGCTCCCAGATTGATACTCCCCGGGGTCCGGTGTCCACAAGGGTATAGCCGCACTTGATCGCATTGGTCAACGTCAGGGTAAAGTAGGGTAGCGCCGTGCGCTGCCAGGCGCTTTCGTGGTTCAGTACTTCTCGTAACAGTGGATCATTGGAGAATGCCTGGGTCAATAATATTGACAGGTCTTCGATATCGAGTGCAGTGGCTGGCCTAATTGTCAATGTGAATATCCGTTGTAAACGTGCGTGGCGGAATGTTGCGGTACAGAATGCAAGGTGAACAAACTCTGGGATGAAATTCAACTTGCCTATGATGACTGGCGAATGTAGCGTTCACTATTGCCTTATCAAATTGGACCCTGCCATGCCATGTAGAAATCTACTGTTGGAAGCCACGCTGTGATCAGTTTGTTGGGTATCGTCGTGCTCTTACTGGTGGCATGGGGTCTGTCGGCGAATCGTATGGCCGTTAAAGTTCGAACGGTGGTCGGTGCGCTTTCGATCCAGATAGGAGTTGCGGCCTTCGTCCTGTACTTGCCTATTGGCAAAGAGGTGCTAGCAGTTCTTGCCAACGGTGTCGGCCATATCCTGACGTTCAGCCAGGCAGGGATCGATTTCCTGTTCGGTCCGCTGGGTAATCAATCCATTGGTTTCGTTTTTGTTATCAATGTCTTGCCCGTTATCATCTTCTTCTCATCTTTGATCACCGTATTGTATCACCTCGGAATCATGACCTGGATCGTCCGTTCCATCGGTGGTCTGTTGCAGCTGGCGCTCAAGACCAGCCGACCGGAATCCTTGTCCGCTGCCGCGAATATTTTCGTCGGCCAGGCCGAGGCGCCACTGGTGGTCAAACCTTTTATCCCAAGTATGACGCGATCCGAGCTGTTCGCCATTATGGTGGGGGGATTGGCCTCGATCGCCGGATCGGTGATGGCAGGGTACGCGAGCCTGGGTGTTAGCCTGCACTATCTGTTGGCTGCTTGCTTTATGGCCGCGCCCGGCGGCCTGCTAATGGCCAAGATCATGATGCCGGAAACGGATGAACCTATCAATAAAGTCGAAGAGTTGGCAGAAGAGGACCACAAATTTGTCAATGTATTCGATGCGGCCGCCAGTGGTGCGTTAACCGGATTGCAGATCGCGCTCGCCGTCGGCGCGATGCTGCTGGCGTTTATCGCGTTTATCGCGATGATAAATGGAGTCATCGGCTGGGTAGGTAGCCTGTTCGGTCACGAGGCGCTCACGTTTCAATTGATATTGGGGTATGTATTCCAGCCATTGGCATGGGTACTGGGTGTGCCGTGGCAGGATGCAAATATCGCCGGTAGCTTGATCGGGCAGAAGCTCGTCTTAAACGAATTTGTCGCCTATGTAGAATTTATCGGCCAGAAGGAGCAGTTGTCAGTATTGACGCAGGGTATTGTCACTTTTGCCTTGTGTGGCTTTGCCAATTTCGCTTCGATCGCCATTTTGCTCGGTGGTATTGGCGCCATGGCGCCCACCCGGCGCCAGGAAATTGCGCAATTGGGTTTGCGGGCGCTGGTAGCCGCGACGCTGGCCAACCTCATGAGCGCCGCAATCGCCGGTTTCTTCATTTCTCTGTCGATGTAAATTTGGCATGATGCACCTCCCCAAGTGACCTTCTGGACCAGCTCGTGGAATTAATCGCGGTTAACTACAGTGCGCCGGACAGCGATGTGCAGTTCGTCGAATCGCTACGGGAAACCGGCTTTGGTGTCCTTAAGAATCATCCGATTGACCAGGCGCTGGTCAATCGCATCTATGCGCACTGGACAGCTTTTTTTGCCGGAGAGGATAAGTATCGCTACAGGTTCAATCGTGAGAGACAGGACGGTTATTACTCACAGGACCATGCGGAAACCGCCAAGAACTATCACAAGCAAGATATCAAGGAGTACTACCACTACTATCCATGGGGTCAGTGTCCTGAAGCGCTGCGTCCTGAACTGCAGGAATATTATGAGCAGGCACACCGGTTGGCGGCAGAACTTCTGTCGTGGATCGAGCAGCATTCACCACCGGAAGTGTCAGCGCGCTACAGCGAACCCTTGTCCGGTATGATTGACGGCAGTGAGCAGACGTTACTGCGGATATTGAATTATCCACCACTCACGGGGCAAGAAGAAGGCGGTGCCATGCGGGCGGCGGCACATGAAGACATCAATCTGCTTACCATCCTGCCTGCCGCTAACGTTAGCGGACTGCAGGTGCGGGCCAGTGATAACGAGTGGATTGACGTGCCTTGCGACTTTTCGAATCTCATCGTCAATGCAGGGGATATGCTGCAGGAAGCTTCCGGCGGTTACTTTCGATCCACCAGGCACCGCGTCATGAATCCGAAGGGGGAAGCCCGGCAGAAGGCCCGGATGTCTTTGCCATTGTTCCTGCATCCGCGCGACGATGTTGTTCTGTCAAAGCGATACACTGCCGGCAGCTACCTCAACGAACGACTCAAGGACCTTCGAGTTGTCTAGTCGGGTTACTGGACCTCGGTGACGGACTTGACCACTTTGCTGACAATACCGTAGGTAACCGCTTCCTCGACGGTCATCCAATAGTCGCGGTCAGTATCTCTCTCTACTCGCTCGAGTGGCTGGCCGGTTTCTTCAGAGATTAACCGGTTAAGCCTGGCCTTGGTTTTGATGATCTGTTCTGCCTGAATGCTGATGTCGGTTGCATCGCCCTGGGACCCCCCCAGCGGCTGGTGTATCAGGTAACGTGTATTGGGCAAGGAATAGCGATGTTCTTTTTTCGCAGCCAGAAAAATTGTGGTTGCGGCACTTGCCACCCAACCGGTACCGATGACTCTCACTACCGGCTTGATGTACTTGATCATGTCGTAGATGACGTCGCCGGACTCCACATGCCCACCGGGCGAACTGACGTAAATCGTAATTGGCTCGTCGCTATCTGCAGACAGGGCGAGAAGTTGTTCGGTGACGGTCCGCGCGCATTTTTCGTTGATCTGGCCAAAGATCGAAATGGCCCTGGATTTGAATAGCTTTTCATCGATCAGGCTGGGGAACGGCAGCTTGTCGGTATCGGGTGTTTCTTCATTGGTCATGGAAATCGGTCCTGTCAATTCGATCTGGTCGTTAAGTTTGTAAGCGCGAAGCATAGCATAGCGCCGCGGTCCGGATGTAAGCTGGCGTAAAGTTGTGAGATGGGGACACCGGATTGAAATTGCAAGCCTCCTGCGAGCATTAACGACTTGTGATGCAGTGCCGGACCTGAGAGGATTTCCGCGGGATCAGTAGCCAGGAGATGTTATGGGGGCCTTGCCGTCAGTCGCGATCAGGCGCGCGACAAAGGCCGATTATCCGGCCCTGGTGGAAGTGGAGCGGGAAGTGCAGCGGGAAGTGCAGTGGGAAGTGCGGTGGGAAGTGCAGCGGGCCTGCTTGATCGCCTCAAATTCCCTGCCGCGAGACTGGGCCAGTCTTGGTGAAGGGCAGCACGTTATCTACCTTGCCGAGGACGATGAGCCGTTTGGTTTTGTGTGTGCCGGTGCCCCACTGCTCGATCCCGGCACGGGAGGGGCCGGTGAGATTGTTGGCTGGTACGTGCGACCAGGCTACCAGGGGCATGGTATGGGTAAAAAGCTGCTGGTGCGCGGATTAAGCGTGTTGAAGCGCCGCGAATTTGAAACGGCGATAATCTGGTTACCGGACGGCGCAGAGCGAGCACGTTTGATACTCGAGCAACTGTCTTTCAAGCCCCTGAATGTATCGCGCACGTCAAATCAGGGTGGGATCTCGATGGTTGAGACGGGTTACCGGGTGAGCCTTGACGATTACTTTTAGAACGAGCGCACCACGAACCAGAATATCCCCAATCCGCACAAAGTGGATGCGGCCGCATCTATGGTGAGGGCAGGGAGACGGACGCGATGCCGCAGTGCGAACCCAACGCCAAAAACCAGGGCCAGTATCAATAGTTGCCCGATTTCGACACCGACATTAAAGCCTACTAACGCTGGTACCAGCTGTTGTGGTGGCAGGCCGATTGCAATCAGCAGGCCGGCAAAACCGAAGCCGTGAATCATGCCAAACAGCAAAGTCAGGGTGGGGTTGATCAACTGGCTGAAGGCTTCCCGGCGCGTCAAGATCAGGTAACACACCGAGAAGATGGCAATGCCCGCCAGCGTCAGTGTGTTCGGGCCAGCGTGCATGACCTCGGTGAAGTGTGACAACAGTGCCAGCGCCAGCAGTCCGGTTCCGGTAACGCCGATCAACCAGTGATCCAGGTTATGGCGCCTTGCAACCACTTCAGCCGCAACCAGTGCTATGGTGAAACCGATCAGGGCTTCGACGGCGCCAGAATTGGCGCTGGCGTAACCGAGGACCGCGAGCGCGAGCGTTATGCTATGGCCGACGGTAAAGCCGGTAATCATCAGGATCAGGGTGATGATCCGGGGCGACAGCAAGATAATGGCGAACAGGAATGCCAGGTGGTCGTAACCGGTGGCGATGTGTTCTATACCGAGGACCAGGTAACGCGTGAGTGTGGTGGTAAGGCTGCTATTTTCTGTGACCTGCCATACCCGGTCGGACCCGGTAATCAATTTTTCCTTCAGGGCGGCCTGGTCCGTATCAAAAATCCTGGCCCTTGCAATGTGCAGGTGATTGGGCAGGCGGCTAAAAAGCGCGTTGTTCCGGATGGTAATATTTCTGCCGGCCTGGCAGGTGGCCAGGAAAGCGACTTGCGCTCTTGTGACCGACTGGCGAAAGTCTTCACCGGAGACTTTGCAGGCACCGGCGTCGTCGATTACCTGGTATTTCGACGTGATCTCGTCAAGAAGCAGTCGGGGCAACTCACTGGAATGGGCAATGTCGGGCAGGTGCTGAGCCAGCTCACGCGCCTGGATGATATAGGTCACCTTGACTTGCCTGCCTTCGATGTCAACTGATGACCAGGTTTCGCCACGGGAATGTGCCAGCGATTGCATCGTGGTGCACAACAAAGTGAGGAGAATGCTCGCGGTGGTGAAAGTCTTCACAGGCTACCTGATAGCGGCGCGCTTGATATCCACATCCGCACGGTCCCTGAGCCAGCGGATATAATCATCAAACGCCGCCTGATTTTGCTGACGCTGGTACTCCCGGATTACGCTCGCGCGAATCGCCTGCAGCGGTGGCGCCTCGCCGATCGTCCTGGTGAGCATCCGAAACTGGAAAACGGTATCGTTAGATTCGATTTTAGTTGAGGTTTCCCCCGGCTCAAGATCGATGACGCGTTCTGCCAGATCCGGACCGAGGTATTCGATAAGCGACTTCCGGGTGAGGGGCGTGATGGGTAACGGGAAATCGGGTGGAGTGATTACTTCGACCTGATACTGGCTGGCTGGTGTGAAGTATCCTCGATGGGCTTCATAAAACTCCGCCAGGCTGGTCTGGTCAGGCACTTGGGTATCGCTATCCCGGAATCGTGACGTTACTGCCTGCACGATGGCATTCCTGACGGTGCTGTTCAGATTCACCATGCCCAATTCCAGGCCACGCTGGACCAATAGCTCTTCTTCTATCATTCGCTCGAGGATGTACTCCCTGTCCTTGTCGGTGCGCGAGACGCTATTGATCAAATCGACATATTGGTCAAATCGGGACTGGCTGAGCGTGACATGGTTGACGCGAGCAACCGCATCATCCGGCAGGCCACCAGCAGTCTGCAGCAAGCCGGCGGCCGCCATGATAACGCCGGTAGCAGCGCCTAAGACCAGTAACAGGGTTGCAAGCAAGCGTTGGTTCATGCCGGGACTATAGTATTCCAATCAACATTCAATCAATAGCCGATCAATAACCGATCAATAGTCAATCCGTGAGAGGAATGCGTGCGTATCAGCACTGTAAAGCGAGTGAATACCTAAAGCGGATGGAGTTAGTCAGGTGAATGATCGATACCGGGAATACCGGAGGATTGCCGATGCGGTGATATCGCGTCTCGACATTACAGTCGCACCCGGCTGCGAGAGCGAACTCTCGAAGGAATATCTCGCCACCCCACAAGAGCTGGCGACACGCGCTGCTTTTATCCGGGCACTGACCGAGGAATTCAATGCGAACGATAAACTTTAACGTCGTTGTATTCCCGTAATTCGTCCAGGTCCGGCACCGTGGTTGCCGTTACCCGGTCCACCACGGAATAACCAACCACATCGACTTGCTTGACCCTTGAATCGGCAATGAGCACGTCGCCGGCGAGGCGCGGCAGGCGTTCCAACCATTCCATGTTGTCCCGATCGTAGAGGACATCGGCAGCGATCGCAATGTCCGGACGCAGGTCCAGCGCTGCAATATCATCCAGTAATTCGAGCTGGATGTCGTTTAGTGCCGCGTTGGCCAGGGTCGCTTCAAGGGCCATGGGATCATGGTCACACGCGAAAACGCGGCGGGCACCGGCCATGGCGGCGGCAATGGCCACCACGCCGGAGCCGCAGCCGAAGTCCAGCACCGTCTTGTCGCTGAACGCTGCTGCATGGTCAAGGATATACCTTGCCAGTACCTGGCCACTGGCCCAGCAGAATGCCCAGTATGCCGGGGCATTCATGATGGCGATCATTTCATCATGGGGCAGACGGCCACGAGGATAGTTTTCACCCAAAAGGAACAGCGATATTTCCGGGGCGAGCGGCAACCGCGTCGGGACCAGGTCGCCCCCACTCACTGTACGATTGAGGTTACGTTGGATGAGTTCGAACATTGGGTGATGATGGCTTTTGCCAGACATCCGTGCAATCTGTAGGATAGATTAGCTTGCCTAACCAGTTCGATTGCCAGATCGCAGACCCAACTGTTGGAAGGAGATACCCGTGACCATAGACTTTACATTTAGCCAGGAAGTTGAAGATGCCCGCCTGATGATGCGTGAGTTTCTTCACAATACGGTCAAGAAGGAATTTGCAGCCCTGCGCGGCAAGGAAGGCGCAACCCGGGACGACTGGTCAAAGCTGATCAAGGATTTACGCCAGAAGGCCAGGGCCGAAGGTTTCTGGTTACCCCATATGCCGGCCGAAGTGGGTGGTATGGGTCTTGGTGTGACGGCGGTTGCGGCGGTATCGGCGGAAGCTGCAAAGGTCCCGATGGGCCCTTACATTATCAACTGCCAGGCGCCGGATGAAGGCAATATGCACACGCTGCATCACTTCGCGACGGAGTATCAGCGCGAGACATTCCTCAAACCGTTACTCGAAGGCACAGCACGCTCGTGTTTTTCGATGACGGAACCGGAAGTGGCCGGGTCTGACCCGACGTTGATCCAGACCAGTGCGGTTGAAGACGGTGATGAATGGGTGATCAATGGTCATAAGTGGTTTACCTCCGGCGCAGAAGGCGCCGACTTTGCCATTGTGATTGCCCGCACCGACCCGGATGCCAGTGTGCCCCAGGCTCGCAATTCTGCCTTTATCGTCCCCACCAATACGCCCGGATTCGACATCGTCCGGGACGTCGAAACCATGGGTGGGCGCCACAATCATCCCGAGATCAAATACAACAATGTGCGCGTACCGAAAGAGAATCTGCTGGGCGAGCGAGGCGGGGGCCACAAGCTGGGGCAGGTTCGCCTTGGGCCGGCCCGGTTGGCACATTGCATGCGCTGGCTCGGCCAGATCGAGATGGCATTGGAGATGTTGATTGACCGCGCCCAGAAGCGGTTTGCCCACGGTTCTTACCTGTCTGAAAAACAGAGCATCCAATGGATGATGGCTGATAGTGCGATGGAACTTTATACGGCCAAGCTCATGGTGTTACACGCGGCGTACAAAATAGAAAATGGCCTTGAGTTCAAACAGGAAGTTTCGATGGCCAAACATCATGTTGCCAATACGCTCTGGCGCGTGATTGACCGTGCCATGCAGGTTCATGGGGCGCTCGGTTATTCAACCGACACGCCGCTTGCAGGCATGATGCAGCAGGCCAGGTGGGCACGGCTCGCTGACGGTGCCGATGAGGTGCACCAGATGCGTATCGCGGAACTTTTAATGAAGGCCTACAACGACGACGGCTCGATTAACCAGGGTGTGGGTGGCCTGCCGCTCTAGTCCGGACTATTCATGGATGATGCCATCGCGGGGTATTTTGCGTCAGCTCTTGGTTCTTGTACTGGCCTTATCAGTGTATTTGGGGCATTTGGGGGTTAATGTACCCCGGATGACGGGTTTGCAGTGATAAATGCTTCGGATTGTGCCGATTCCGGGCACAGGTGTTTCCGATATGAATCGACACTATCCTGGCGCTGGCTGGTAGAACTTCGAATGTGGAGTTGACATAGCTTATCAAGCCGACGTCCGTTCGCTTCCTGAAGAGGATTTAACTATGGAAAGGCTATCTCCGCTTCTGACTCTGCTCTTATTTCTGATTGCAGGGTGTGGATCGTCTGACGATGAATTTGGGACTCCTGTTGCGGTAAATCGAATTGTTGATATGGAGATCGTCTCTCCTGCAAATTTCTCTGTCTGGTTTGACGATCAGCCAATCACGTTCACGGCTTCAGTTCTTGAGAATGGAGTGGCTCTCAACTTAGCCGTTGTCTGGGAGAGTGATATCGACGGCAGACTGAGCCTCACAAACAATATCGCGATGCTTTCGACAGGAGTTCACACAATCAAAGCATCAATAAGGGAAGATGGCGTAATTCGGAACGAACGGTCACTGATAGCAGTAGTAGAACAATCGGAACTTATCGAAGCGCTTATCCTGGGGACCGGAGAATTAGCCACGTCGACGTTTGAAAATCCGTCTTGTCCTCGAGATCAGGAATGGGGGACGTGGAGAAGTGGGAGTAACATACTAATCAGGGTCTCAGACTTATTCGAAACGAGTCAGGTGGAGATTGCCAGGGAATTTGCGAATGTGGTTAATGAGATCTCGAGCAACAACCTGTTCGTTTCAGTCGAAGAAGCTGGCACTACGGTGGATGAATATGTTGTCGGAGAAATCAATGTTGTATTAATCCCGGAAGACTCTGACGATTGCAATGGCGCCGGTGGATGTGCAGACCATCAATTTGATTCAGACAAGTCCATTGTCGCCGCTGTTGTAAAGGTCAGAGCCGGGTCTGACGCTGGCGTAATGGGGCACGAACTGGGACACGCTCTTCTCGGACTGTGTCATATTGATGCGATAAAGATTGCGGGTGACACCTCGATACTGGCTAGCCCAAGACGCGCCTATGGCGGGGAGAGTGCTCTACTTCCCACAGAGCTCGATGTTCTAGCATTTCAGAGCGTCTTCCTCAGTAGTGCAAGTCCAGGTGCGACGCGCCAGGATCTGGTCGACATAGGAGTGTTGAAGGAATAGCCTAAAGGTTCCTAAAGCGCTCGGTACGTAAGCGCGTTGGCCTCACGCAGCGTGACGTCTCCCTTCTTCTCACGTATCAGCCAGGGTGTTGGTGGCATGCCGCTCCAGGCCCCTGCGTGTTAGTCTTACTGGCAATCACGTTTGTCAGGGAGAGCACCTGTGAAGATGAATCGAGTCAACTGCCTGGTTTCTGGTCTGCTGTTGCTGGCGGCGTCCGCCACCGCATGGACCAGCCCGGCCCGCTTGCATGAGATCGCGGTCGCGCCGTCTGCCGATCGTATCGAGG
>JBBDIT010000043.1:0-1175 GCA_040880285.1 Pseudomonadales bacterium
GGCACCGGTATCCGGATACCCTCTGTACCGGCGGTTAACGATTTTCCCATCGACTTTCGCCAATCCGTCCAGGACTACGAAATCGGGCTCATCAAGAGTGCTCTTGCGAGTCATCAGTTCAACCAGAAAAAGACCGCCGATGCCCTCGGCGTGACTTATCACCAGCTACGCGGTTACCTGAAAAAATATGATCTGTTGGAAAACACGTGATGAATTGCAGAACGACTAGTCACCGGTAAACTCAGCCGGACGTTTGTCAATCATCGCGTTGACCGCTTCCATATGATCCTTTGTCTGGTGTGCCAGCGCTTGCAATGACGCCGAGGTCTCAAGCAAAGTCTCAAGCTGGGTATGCTCACCTTCCTTGATTAGCTTTTTGGTCATCCGCAGGGCCGTGGGGGGATTAACAGCAATTCGCCGCGCGAGCTCAAGCGCCGCGGGCAACAATTCATCTGCTGGCACCACCCGTGATACGGCGCCCCATTGCAACGCTGTCTGCGCATCGATCGGCTCGCCTGTAAACGCCATTTCATTGGCACGTGACAGGCCAATGACCCGCGGCAGGAACCAGGCACCACCGTCTCCGGGAATCAACCCAACCTTGACAAAACTCTCTGCAAACAAGGCTTTCTCCGATGCAATGCGGATATCGCACATCATCGCAAGATCACAACCGGCACCGATTGCCGGACCATTGACGGCCGCGATTATCGGTACCTCCAGACGATGGACAGCAAGTGGAATGCGCTGGATACCACGCCGGTAACCGTCACGAATCTCCGTCGCGGTTCCGCCAAACATCCCCGCCTTGTCACGCATATCCTTGACATTTCCACCGGAAGAAAACGCCGTGCCAGCACCCGTGATAATGGCAACCCGAACGCTGGGGTCGGCGTTCATTCGATGGCAGGCCCCTTCAATCGCGTCCACCATCTCGTCTTCAGAGATTGCATTTCGCGTCTCATGTCTATTGAGGGTGAGGGTGACAATGTGCCCTTGCTGTTCGTACAGTACTGGATCTGGCATGGTGCTTCCTGTTGGTCATTGATTCGAGTCAAGGTGATAAAATTTACGCTATCATCGACGCATGAGACGAGTCCACATCTTCAGCCGCAGCATACGCATCCTGTTTACAATTACGCTCGGTCTGTGGGCATCGGCCACGGCGGGTTCAC
>JBBDIT010000043.1:1275-3620 GCA_040880285.1 Pseudomonadales bacterium
GAATCCGCGCTAGTCGCTTGCCGGTATGGTCAGATGCATTTCCCAGTGCATTTCGGGGACCGGTTTACCGGTGAGAAAAGCCTCGATCATGGCATTGACCGCTTGCGGCGCTTCCTGCTGAACCCAATGGGAGATCCGGGGCAAATACCGGATGGTCAGATCGGACACATGGTCCTCGGTACCATAAGTCGACGCCCTGGTCAGTGCCACATCCTCTTCTCCCCAGATCATCAGCGTCGGTATTGTAATGGTTGGGTAGTGTCTATCGGAACGTCCGGTACCGCGTAACAATGCCCGGTAATAATTGATCATTGCTGACAGTGCACCAGGCTGGGCAGCATTATTTCGATAAACTGCCAACACCTCGGGAGGAAACCGTTCCTTCCATTCACTGGACCGCAAAATAGCGTCGGCCACCCCCTGCCCTCGATTCCGGCCTAATACTTTTTCCGGCAACCAGGGGATCTGGAAAAAGAACACGTACCAGGACTTCTTCAATTGAGCGAGATTTTTCAGTTCCCGTTGCATCGGTGCCGGATGCGGCACATTACAGATAATCAACCTCGTCAGCGGACGAAGCTTTTGCATGGCAAATTGCCAGGCAATCACTGCCCCCCAATCATGGGCTATCAGGACAACTTCCTTGCAACCGGACGCGTCAATGAGACCTGCAATGTCATCCAGCAGCTTCGGCATTCGATAATCCTCGACGAAAAGCGGGCGCGACGACCTGCCGTATCCTCGCAGATTGGGTGCCCAGGCCTTATAACCAAGCTCTGCAAGCATCGGCAGCTGATAACGCCAGGAAAAGCTGTGTTCGGGGAATCCGTGCAGGCAAAGGGCGAGACGGTCACTGTCGCCGCATTGGTCAACCTCGAACCTCAAGTCGTTGGCCTCGACAAAGATGGTCTCGATACGCTCATCTTTTAGCCCGGAGCCTTCGGTGGCGGTGTCAACAATTTCACTCATATGGGTTCACCGCTTACAATGAATTCAAACCAATAGGAGTATCGCATGTCTCACGCTGACCTGAAATTCGGCATTTTCCTGGCTCCATTTCATCCCACTCGTGATAATCCCACGGCCGCGCTTGAAAGGGACATGGTGTTAATCGAGCTGCTCGACCACCTCGGCTATGACTATGCGTGGATCGGGGAACATCATTCGGCGGGGTTTGAAATCATTGCCTCGCCCGAACTTTTTATTGCGGCAGCGGCCCAGAGAACCAAACACATCAAGTTGGGTACTGGAGTCTCGTCGTTGCCTTATCATCATCCTCTCATCCTCGCCGATCGCATCATGCAATTGGACCATATGACCCGTGGACGTGTCGCGTTTGGCGTCGGACCAGGAGCACTGCCGTCTGACGCCTACATGATGGGGATCAATCCGGTTGACCAGCGCGACAGGATGCTTGAAGCAATCGAAGTACTGGTACCTTTACTGCGTGGCGAAAGGGTCACTCACAAAGCCAGTTGGTTCGAATTGAATGAAGCGCAATTGCAACTGCAACCCTATAGCAAGCCCATGATTGAAATGGCAGTCGCATCGCAAGTCTCCCCCGCTGGCGCCCGCGCCGCCGGCACTTTTGGCCTTGGATTGCTGTCTATCGGTGCGACTACCGCCGGCGGCTTCAACGCGCTTGCCCCCAACTGGGAAATTTATGAACGCAAAGCAAGAGAACATAACCAGCCTGTCGACCGGTCAAAGTGGAGTCTGGTGGGCCCGGTTCATATCGCCGAAACCAGGGAGCAGGCGTTGGCCAATGTCCGTTTCGGCATCGACGACTGGATCCGCTACTTCCGCGAGGTTGCGGCACTGCCGATCGCGCCGGCTGACGGCACAGACCCTGCCGAGGCACTGGTGGCAAGTGGTATGGCTGTCATCGGCACGCCCGATGATGCCATTGAACAGTTGCAACGGCTAAAGGAGCAGTCCGGCGGCTTCGGCACGTTCCTGCATATGGCACACAACTGGGCAGATTGGCCTGAGACACAGCGAAGTTATGAATTGTTCGCCCGCTATGTTGCACCGGAATTCCAATCCAGCAATGCCAACCGAAACGCAAGTTATGAGTGGACTGCATCCAACCACCAGGTGTTTATGGGCGCTGTGGGAACAGCGATCAGCAAGGAGATCGAAAAGGACGCGGCCGAGAAGGCACGCAAGGACAAATCCGATCCCTGATCAAATTGAAAACGCTACGTAACTGATATAAGGTTCGCGCCTGCTTTTGCTCAAGTGCAAAAGGACGTGGGAGAGGTGTCCGAGTGGCTGAAGGAGCACGCCTGGAAAGTGTGTATACGGCAACGTATCGAGGGTTCGAATCCCTCCCTCTCCGCCAA
>JBBDIT010000044.1:0-27287 GCA_040880285.1 Pseudomonadales bacterium
ATACACATTGCAGTGACCGATTCGGTAAGACTGCTAATGCGAGGGGGCCTATCGGTCATTGCTGTCCCATAGTTGAGGGATAAAAGACAAAGCCTGAACTTATGTTGTTAAAATGATTGTGCAACCAAACACAATAACAACAAGGAGTTCAGGCGTTGTCACATCATAACACTGCTTTTCATCAGTTAATCAAACCTGTTTCGAGACATGACTTCGAGTCTCTGGCAAATCAGCACCATATCGGTCAAAAACTCCGTTCCGCAACTCGCTGGGATCAGTTTATTGGCATGTGCATGTCACAGATTTCTGGTCGCCAGAGCCTGCGGGATATCCAGTCAAATTTAGAATCGCAATCACAGAAGCTCGATCACATGGGCGCCAAGCCCATTGCCCGCTCAACGCTATCAAGACTCAATAACAAACAGCCAGCCTCATTGTACGAGGCATTGTTCCACCAATTGTTGCAACGCTGCAAACACCAACCGTCTAACCACAAGTTTCGTTTCAAAAACCCGCTTTACTCGCTCGGCGCCAGTGCGATCAATCTGTCACTCAGTTTGTTTCCCTGAGCGGCCCATCGGGATGACAGCGCTACGGTTAAACTCAGTGTGGGTTTGAATCATGGCACCATGATTCCGGAGTTTGTGGCATTGAGTGACGGCCAGGAGAGCGACATGGTTCAGGGGCGTGAGTTTGACTTTCCGAAGGGCAGCATTGTCGCCTTCGACAAGGGATACGTGGACTACGAATGGTTTAAGTCATTGACAGATAAAGGTGTTTTCTTTGTCACTCGAGTGCGCGCCAGGTCCGTGTACAAGGTGCTGGAGCGCAAATCTGTCAACCCCGGATCAAGGCATCACCAGCGATCAGGTCATTCAATTGAGCAGCGCTCATGCGCTTAAACGTGGCGCCCCCAAATTGCGTCGCGTCGGCTATCGAGATGCAAAAACAGGCACGTTTTACGAATTTCTGACGAACAATTTTGCACTGTCAGCGACGACGATTGCCGCCATTTACAAGGATCGTTGGCAGGTCGAACTGTTCTTCAAGGCGATAAAGCAGAATCTAAAAATCAAGGCATTCATTGGCCGGTCTAAAAACGCAATACTGACGCAAATCTGGATTGCCATGATCGCCTACCTGCTGGTGTCATTTGCACGATATGGCGCCCGATCTGGCTGGACCGTTCAGAGAATGTTGAGGGTGTTGCAGCTAAGCTTGTTTGAACGCCGGACGCTGGAACAGATCTTTGATCCTGATCCACCCAGGTATAAACAAAACGAGCCTCAAATGAGGCTCGTGATGTGATTGGCAACTGTGGGACACTAGCGGCCTGCGGGCCGCCTTTTTTGTGTGCTGGTCGTGCCTGTTGGGCGCAGATGGCAAAAAGCAGGATGTCAGGGTAGGCTTGAGTCCTCAATCCGGGTCGACAGCAACACAGGGGAAATGGTTATGAGATTCGCCATCACGCTGGTTTTGTCCATCGTCAGCTGGTTCGCAACAGCAGAACCCGAACTTCCGCAATCACTGGAAGCAGCAGAACCATCCGTCATTATGGCGGCCGGCTTTGGACTCATGAATTTGTCTGACGATGAGAAAGCCAGCTTCGGTGAGATCATCAGACAATTCACGGATGATGTTCAAAAGCGGGTCCAGCTGGAAGCACGGCGTAATGCGCCGAATCTGGAACATCGGATGAGAAGAAGAGTCAACAATCTATTTGACGACCTGGATAACCGGGTCAAGCCGCTCATAGACGAAGAACGACTCGCCGGCTACCAGATCTTCAAGGCTGGCCTCTACCGGCAAATGCAGCCAACCGGCAAGCGTGCAGACCAGGCAGCGCCGTTTGTAGACAAGGGTGGTGGTCGTCCTTCAGCAGTGCGATAAGCCCGGGTTTCATGCTGGCAGGATGACGCCAGCCTCATTACCCGTCATCGATTCCTACCTCCTGGAACTGGAGTTCGTGTAGGGTGTAATAGAGCCCTTTCTGAGTAAGGAGCTCCTCATGCGTACCATATTCTTTCACCTCGCCATGGTGCAGCACCAGCACACGGTCTGCTTCCTGGATGGTCTGAAGCCTGTGTGCGATCAGGATCGAGGTCCTGCCCTTCATCAGGTTGCGTAGACCGTCCTGGATCAGCAGTTCCGTTTCGGTATCGATACTGGCCGTCGCCTCATCAAGGATCAGTATCTCCGGGTCAGCCGCCAGCACCCGCGCAAACGCGAGCAATTGTCTTTGCCCCTGGGAAAGGTTGGAACCCCGCTCAACCAGCGGCGTGTCGTAACCTTGCGGCAAGCGCGAAATAAAATGGTGGGCATTGACGGTTTTCGCCGCTTCTACCGCGCGCTCCCGCGTAATATCAGGATTGCCGAGTATGATGTTATCGAGAATCGACCCTGAAAAAATATGAAAGTCCTGTAACACGACACCGATCCGCTTTCGGATGTCAGCGCTTCGAAGATCATTCAGGTCAACATCATCGAGGAAAATCATGCCACGCTCAAAATCATAGAATCGGCCCAACAGGCGGATCAGGGTGCTTTTCCCCGATCCTGTAGGCCCGACGATCGCAAGTTTTTCGCCGGGATTAATAATCACCGAAACATCCTTTAAAATCGGCGTCACTGCGGTATAACCAAAATGCACAT
This sequence comes from Pseudomonadales bacterium, assembly GCA_040880285.1. GTDB lineage: Bacteria > Pseudomonadota > Gammaproteobacteria > Pseudomonadales > Azotimanducaceae > JANQJA01. The sequence goes on from JBBDIT010000044.1 coordinate 2,653, forward strand.
GCCGGAATTCGACCTTGCCTTGTAATCGCTCAGGCAAGGTGACGGGTTCTTGCGGTTCGTGGATTTGCTCATCCCAGTCCAGGGCCTGGAAAATTCGCTCGCCGCTTGCCATCGCGCGAAATAACACGTTGAGCTGTTCACCCAACATCACAACCGGCGTAAACAACATGTTCATGAATCGGGTGAACAGGATGACGCCACCGAGCGACATCTCGGCCTGGATTACCTCACCGCCGCCATACCAGATGATCACGCCAAGACCAATGGATGCAAGGCTGTCATTAAAAGCACTGTAGACGGTAGACAGGTTGATGGAACGGAATTCGTAGCGGCGATTACTCTTATTGATGCGGGTATAAACTTCGATGTTGTGTTTTTGGCGTTCACTCAATTGCACCACCTGGATGCCAGACAGGTTCTCCTGTAGATTCTGGTTCAATGCCGACACGCTGTTGCGTACAAGACGGAACACTTCACGACTCGCACGCCGGAAAAAGTAAGTCGCGAGTCCAACAATCGGCACCAGCATCAATAGCACCAGGGTAAGTTCCACACTGGTAGACAACATGATCGTCAGCGCGACGAAAAAAGGCACGAATTCACCGACCAGACCACCCATACCACGTAGCATTTCATACAAGGCTTCAACGTCATTGGTTACGCGAGTCATGATGCGCCCGACCGGCACCTTGTCGTAAAACGAACTCGGTCTGGTTTCAATGTGAGCGAACAGATCCTGGCGCAGGTCCCGCAAGCCACGCACGATTGCACTGACAAGCGTCAGGCGGTGCAAGTGGCCGGTAATCGTATAGACCAGCATAAAACACCCAAACAGGAAGCCCGCCGCATAGATGGGCTCGATAGAGAGCTGCGCCTCAACCCACCGGGTCAGTGCAATCATACCGAGATCCGGCATCGTGCTGTCGGCCTCGCCAGTAATAATGTAGTCCACCAGCACGCGACTGATAATGATTTCCATAATAACCGCAACCGTACTGGACACCAGTATCAGGATGGCGCTGACGACCAGGATAAGGCGATAGGGCTTCAGCCACCGGAGAACCCGGCCAAACAGGTGCATGTTGAGCACCTGGCCCGATAGTTCCGCTTCGAACATGGAATGATCACGGTGCTGGTCTTTGGTTGTTTCACTCATGCCGGTGAGAACTCCAGGTCTTCAAGGCCCTGCCGTGGATCGCCGCCCTGTGTCTGGATACGTTCCAGCGCCGCGTAGATACCGTCTTGCTTGAGTAGTTGTTCGTGACTGCCGATTTCTACAATCCTGCCTTCATCCATAACCAGAATCCGGTCACAATGCCGCAAGGTAGACACCCGGTGAGATACCAGTATGGTTGTCTTGTGCGCTCGCATCGCCTTCAACCGACTCAGGATATGTTCTTCCGTTTCCGTATCCACACTTGAGAAACAGTCGTCCAGGATCAATACCGGTGCATTTCTGATAAGGCCGCGGGCGAGCGTGGTCCGCTGTTTCTGGCCACCTGACAAGGTGACCCCCCGTTCACCCACAATCGTGTCCATTTGTGCCGGGAATTCCTGGATCGTGTCCCCCAACGCCGCCGCCTCCGCTGAATCCCAGATGACCTCCAGATCCCGCTGCGGCTCGTCATAACTGATGTTGTTCCTGAGCGGCTCACCAAACAAAAAAGGATCCTGCAACACCTGGGCAATCTGGGAGCGCAGCTGTGCCAGTGGATAATCGCAGACATCGAAGCCATCCAGGAATAGTTGTCCACGGTTGGTATTGGCCATCCGGGTAAACTGTTTGAGCAATGTTGATTTGCCCGATCCCACCCGGCCGACGATACCAATGGATTCGCCGGCTTTTATGGAAAGATTGATGTCGTACAGGGTCGGCTCGCTCGCCCTTGGATAGGTGAATGTCAGGTGGCGCAGCTCGAATTCCCCGACAATAGTGTCAGGTGTCTCGTGACTCGGACGATCCTCAATTTCGGGTTCGGCGTCAAAGATTTCACACAGTCGCCGGGTCGCAACTGCAGCACGCTGGACCAGGGTGACGAACATCCCTGCCATCCTGATGGGTTGCAACAACATATTGAGACAGGCCAGGAAGAAGACCAGGTCCCCAACGGACATCCTGTCTTCGAGCACCAGCTTGCCCCCGTAGACCAGAATGACCAGCTGCGCTGCCGATGCAAATAGCGGCATCCACGCGCCCATGAGGGACTGGATCCGGGACTGGGCATAGAATGCCTCACCATAGGCATTGTTGGTATTCCAGAACCGCACAATTTCGTTGTCCTCCTGCACCTGTGCCTGCACCGTACGAATCCCGCCCAGGTTTTCCTGTACATGGGCAGACAGGTCCGACAGCCGCTCCTGGACGTTACGCGAGGTAATGGACATGGCCCTTGCCATCCACCATGCGTAAACAAAAATCAGTGGCAGCAGGGGCAGGATCAGCAACGTCAGGGACGGTGACTTGGCGGTCATAAATAGGAGGGCATAGAGCGGCGCGTAGATCATTATGATCACCTGGATCGAGCCGAACGCAATCAGTCGCTGGATCAACGAGATGTCCTGGATTGCGCGGGTCATAATGTCACCCACACCCATGCGGGCAAAAAAATCACTTCCTTGTAACTGCACTGTATCGTACAGCCTTTGGCGCAGGTCATATGAAACCTTGATGCCAACCCGACGGATTTCCCGACGTGCATGCACCACAAACAAAAATCGCATGAGGACGCACAGGCTGATACCGAGCGCAATCTGGCCGAGCGTGTACTCCAGCGGCTCACCATCGATCAATGATTTAATGTTGTCTATGCCCAGCGCAACCAGGTAATAGGTACTGATCTCAAAGAATCGCGCAATAAAAAAAGTGCCATAGCCGGACAGGATACGCCAGCGGTAGGGTCGAATAAATGGAATCAGGCGGGCAAGGTACTTCAATCTTTTCCATGACGAAAATAATGCAGCTTTCTATTCTTACACAAAATCGGATACTCTCGCATCTTTCGTGCAATCAGGTCCCCGGGACTGACCCAATGAATCCACGTTTGAGCATCAATATCGTAGTACTCAGCCTCGCATTTACGTCCGGTTTTAGCATTATGTCCATCGAACTGCTGGGGGGCCGAATCCTGGCACCCTACTTTGGTAGCAGCATCTACGTCTGGGGCAGCATTATTACGATATTTATGGTGTCACTCTCCATAGGCTACCTGATTGGTGGCCGGTTATCGCTGGCGAATCCCGATCTAAAGCGTTACGGCTTCTTCTTTTTTGGCGCCGCGGTAACCCTGTTGCCCACCGTGGCCTTCGGCACGGATATGATGGACGCGGTATTCGTCCGTATCGAGGATCCCAGATATGGCTCCCTTGTAGCATCTACTTTCCTGTTTTTTGTACCCACGGTGGTGCTCGGGATGATAGCGCCCTATTCCGTTCGTCTGCTGGTTCAGCATCGGGATCACAGCGGGCAGATTGCCGGTGGTCTGTACTTTGTATCGACCCTCGGCAGTGCGCTCGGTACCCTGGCGACTTCCTTCTACCTGGTGTTATGGTTTGAAGTAAATAATATTCTGCTTACCATGTTTGCCATACTGATCGCTGGTGGCGGTATCGCCATTGCGGCACATTATCGAGGACAGGTTCCTGTTGCGAAGTAAATTGATGCGTTACCCGATTATCATCATTGTCGTTGTTTGCTTTCTGCCAGGCGCAGCGATCTCTCCGGCATCTTTCGGGAAGACAATCCACCAGGAAAAGTCCCTGTACCGCAATATCGTGGTTAGTGAAACAGGATCACGTCGATGCCTGGTTTTTGCTGTAAAACGCGGCGACCGTAACCAGACCTGTTTGGATCTTGATGACCCAAAGCGACTGGTCTTCCCCTATGTCCGCATGACCATGGGAGGACTCCTGATTAATCCGGATCCCCACCGAATCCTGATCATTGGACTCGGCGGCGGTACCATGCCGACTGCCTTATCTGAACTCTATTCAAACGCAACCATCGACATTGTTGAAATCGATGAAGCAGTTGTACGCGTGGCGGAAAAATTCTTCGGCTTCAAAGCCACCGAACGCATGCAGGTTCACGTCAGGGACGCCCGTGTCTTCGTTAAGCGCGCGATACTGAACCAACACCGCTACGACTTCGTTATACTTGATGCCTTTACGGGTGACTATATCCCCGAGCACCTGCTGACCGTGGAGTTCCTGCAAGAGGTCAAATCAATCATGGATCCTGACGGTGTACTGGTAGCCAATACATTTTCTACCAGCGTCCTTTATGACCATGAATCGGAGACTTACCAGGCAGTGTATGGAGACTTTCTCAATTTCAAGATGCCAATAACCGGTAATCGGGTCATCATCGCCAAATTGGATGGGCTGCCCACCGATGCGGTCATCCGCCAACGTGCCGAGCTGCTTGCCCCGGCCCTTGCGCCCTACGATGTTGAACTTGAAAAGTTCCCGGGCCACATGAGCCGGGGTCAGGACTGGGACCATCACAAACGCCCGTTAACGGACCAGTACTCACCGGCCAACCTGCTACGAGGGGACCTGTATTAATGTCACGCCGCCACCAGATAACCATGCGCCAGGACGAAATCCGGGACTTCCTGGACAAGGGCCGAACCATGATCCTGGTTTCCAACGGCAAGGATGGATTCCCGCATCCGATGCCAATGTGGTTCTGGGTAGACGACCTGGGCGTCGTCTATATGACCACTTTTCGCAAGAGCCAGAAGATCAACAACATCAAACGAGATCCACGCGTTTCCCTATTGCTTGAATCCGGTGACGCCTACCAGGAATTGAAAAGTGTGCTGATCTTCTCCAACGCGGAAGTCATCGATGATATCGATTATACAGCTGAAATCCTGTTCAACTTGTCGTCGGCTCGAGGTGATCTCAAGATTGGTGAGGCCGAGGAGAATACAGCAATCAAGGCGGCGCTCCGGAAGACAGCCGAAAAGCGCGTGGTCATCAAACTGGTGCCTGACAAGATCATCAGCTGGGATCACAGTAAATTGCGCGGAAAATACTAGGCCCTTGTTGAATCGCTCCCAACTCAATTCGGGTAGGGGCGTGACGGTCGTCCTGCAGTGACTTCATTGCATCCTGGCGGAAGAATCACTGTCACAATATTGTTGCAGCTCAATCGGATGTATCTTGTCCAGAGAGCTTGCTGAACAACTTGCTGAACAACTTGCTGAACAACTTGCTGAACAAGTAGTTCAACGCCTCTTCCTTTGACCTGGATCAGTTTCAGCGGTTGCCGCTAATCGGATACTGGGAAAATCCATGTCCGATCACAAGGTGTTAGCCATGCCTGATCAAGAGCCTGATCAACAGCCTGAAGAACAGCCTGAAGAACGGATTCGAAAGGTTGACGGGGGCGAACTCTGCGCAAGTACGCTGAAGCTCGAAGGCTGCAACCACATCTTTTGCCTTCATGGGGGACACCTGGACCCAATTTTCCAGGCCTGTGTCGACCATGACATACAACTCATCGATACTCGACACGAAGCGGCTGCCGGGCATGCCGCCGATGCCTACGCAAGGCAATCCGGAACCTTCGGCGTTAGTCTGGTCACCGCCGGACCAGGCTTCACCAACACCATTACAGCCATGACCCAGGCTTACCTGGATCGATCGCCCGTCCTCTTTATCGTCGGCGCCGCACCCTTGCGGGATGCTGAGCGCTGGCCCCTGCAAGGCGGCGTCGACCAGGTTGCGATGGCGCGACCGGTCACAAAATGGGCAGGTCAGGTGACTCGTACGGAACTCATTCCCCACATGCTAAGTCACGCGGTACGGATGTTGAAAGATGGCGCACCAGGTCCGGTGATGCTGGAAATACCCATCGACGTGCTCTACAACCGTATCGACCCGGCGGAGGCAGCGCCGGTCGTTCCTGCCAGAATGCCACGCCCCGCTCCCGACGCCGCGGATATCCTCCAAATCCTGGATCTGCTCGGACGAGCCAAAAGGCCCGTGATCCTTTGCGGCGGTGGCGCTGTCCTGTCGAGAGCCAGCGAGTCGCTGCGTCGATTCGCGGAGGACAGCGGCATCCCGGTATACAGCAACAACAAGGCAAGAGGCATCATACCGTCTTCGCATCCACTCTCTGCAGGTGCGCTTACCAATATCAAGGTCGCCGAAGCCGCCGGCCTCGGCACGCCCGACGTGGCACTCGCACTCGGCATCCGGTTCGGCATGTTCACCGAACCCGGCATGTTGGGTCCCGGCAGAATTCCACCGGACGGATGCAAGATCGTTCAGGTCGACGTCAGTGCCGCGGAACTGGGTCGGATCAGGCCCGTCGATCTGCAGATTGTCGCTGACTGCAACGCAACCCTCAGTGCTTTGCTGACTGTCGCGGACGGGCGCAGCTGGCCCGATTGGAAAGCGTGGTCAGGCCAGGTGAACTCGCTGATGGGCTGGCATCGAGTCGCCTATAACAAGGCCGTGGAGAAAACCCGGCTCATTCACCCTTATGATGCGGTTAGCAAGGTCATCGATTCCCTGCCACCCCACACAATCATCTGCGCGGACGGCGGAGAAGCCTCCGGCTGGGCAGAAATGCTCGCACGGCCTGAAGCCGCAGGCGAATTAATGAGTCACGGCTATCTGGGCTGCCTCGGTATCGGAATGCCGTTCGCAATAGGAGCACAGATTGCGAATCCTGACAAGCGGGTCGTGGTGATCGTCGGCGACGGCTCTGCAGGATTCAACATCTCGGAATTCGATACGATGGTGCGGCACAACCTGCCGATCGTGACGATCGTGCTGAACAATAAGGCGTGGGGCATGTGCGTACATGGCCAGCAAGCCATGTTTGGTGACAATCGCCTGATCGTCACCAAACTGGCGGATGCCCGTTACGAGAAGGTTGCAGAAGGATTCGGATGCCATGGCGCTTATGTGGAAAGTGCGAGCGAGATTGGCGATGCGGTGAGGTCCGCCCTGGACAGCGGGCTGCCAGCGTGCATCAACATCGTAACCGATCTTGCCGCGGTGCTGGGCGATACCAAAGGCAGCAAACTAGAGAAAACGAAGAGCGAGAAGGAGATCGCCATGCCGTACTATAAAGACTTGAAGACGTGAAGACTTGAGTTCCGAAAGCAGGTCGAGCGGTACGTCGCCGCTGGCAAGCGATCGTCAGCTGGGATCACCGCAAGCGGGGAAGCAAATACTGATGATCAGGACGCTGGCGTTGATGTGGTGACGGATGTACGATCACATGATCGTCACTTGAAGCCAACATCAATTTCACACCCTGAAGAGAACAATAATGAGAATTGCCAGCCTGCTTGCTGTTTTATTTTTGCTTTCCTGTAACCAATCAGATTCAACCCAAAAGTCCATGTCCGACACGCAGGTGGCGGATCCCGACGCCGAACTGGTCGCGCGCGCCGGCGCCCCGCTTTTTGATGGGCTTGGCACCCATCAACACCAGATCACCACCAATGACCCTGGTGCTCAACGCTATTTCAACCAGGGTCTGATGCTGTCGTTTGCATTCAACCATGCAGAGTCCATTCGCAGCTTCCGGGCCGCCCAACAACTCGATCCCGACTGTGCCATGTGCTTCTGGGGCGAATCCCTGGCCACAGGCCCGAACATCAATGTCACCAGCAACGGTCAGGCAATCATGTCGGATGCAGATCGCATCAGTGCATTTGCCGCGTTGCAGCAGGCGATAACTCTTAAGGACCAGGCGAGCGAGCGCGAACGTGACTACATTGATGCGCTCGCCTCACGCTATAACGGCGATACGTCTACGAGCCGCGCACCACTCGACCTTGCCTATGCGCAAGCAATGGGAAAGCTGGCGGCGAAGTATCCTGAAGATGCCGATGCCGCGTCTCTTTATGCTGAGGCACTGATGAACACCATGCCCTGGAACTACTGGGCTGATGACGGTTATCCGAAGCCGGATACCGTCAAGGTTATTGCCAGTCTCGAGCAGGTTCTGGAAACGAATCCGAACCATCCACTGGCGATCCATTTGTATATTCATGCGGTGGAAGCGTCCTCCGAACCGCAACGTGCAGAGCCTTACGCGGACCGATTGGCAAAACTGGTACCCGGTGCCGGCCACCTGGTGCATATGCCGGCACACATCTATTGGCGAGTCGGCCGCTATCATGATGCGTCCAACGCCAATATCGAGGCGGCCAGGGTGGACGAGGAATACATCGCCCAATGTAATGCACAAGGCTTTTATCCCGCGCTTTACTACCCCCACAACATCCACTTCCTGTGGGCAGCGTCGACCATGGAGGGCCGCAGCGAGCTGTCGATTGATTCTGCATTTCGCGTGATAAAGAACGTCAGTATCGAGCAGGTCGATCAGTTTCCAACGATCGAATTCTTCCGTACCATACCGCTGCTTTCCTATATCCGTTTCGGCAAGTGGGACGAGATCCTCAACTATCCGCCAGAACCGGAAAGATTCAAATTTTCGGCAGGCATCCTGCACTACGCAAGAGGTGTCGCGTTCGCCGCCAAGGGTGACTTCGAGGCAGCCAAAGCGGAGCATGTGTTGCTCATTCCGCTGTTGGACGCGGTCCCCATCAAGTTCCTCGATAGCAACGACGTGCCCGCCAGCACCCTACTCAACATTGCACACGAACTGCTACAGGGCGAAATTGCCTATTTCCAGACAAATTACGATGTGGCGATCACGCACTATGAAAGCGCCGTCGTGTTGCAAGATGAGCTGCCTTACACCGAGCCACCGTTCTGGTATTACCCCACAAGGCAGTCACTGGGCCAGGCATTGATGGCAGCGGGCAAACCCGCAGCGGCCGAGGCGGTATACCGCAAGGACCTCGAAGACTATCCTCATAACGGCTGGTCCATGTTCGGTCTTGCCAGGGCACTGGAGGCACAACAAAAAACAGCCGAAGCGAACAAGCAGATGATGATGTTCAACCAAATGTGGCAACAGGCAGACATTGAATTGCAAGGGTCGCGTATTTGACGGGTCGCCGAGACGATGCCGCATGGAACCGTCCGGCGGCAGCGTCGCCCGGGATCACAGCAAGCTGGAACGCAAATACCAGGCCCCGACAACTCTTCTACCCTAACCGTTGAAACTCTCCTACCCTAACCGTTGAAACTCTCCTACCCTAACCGTTGAAACTCTCCTACTCATTGCTGATCGCCTGCAGGCGTTGCTTTGTTCCCGGATGGGTGCGAAGAAAGTCCATGAGCGGGACCTGTCCGGTATCTTCATAAGATGCCTCAATCAGTGCCAGCATCTCCCCGAGTAACCTCGGGTCCAGACCAGCCGCATCCATTTCAGTAACCGCAAAAAGGTCCGCCTCACGCTCAAAGTCACGGGAGTAGGATGCGTCGATCAATAGCGCCGGTATTACGGCGACAATTTCATTAATACCGCTCACATCACCGGTAATCAAAACAGCCAGCACCGTCAGGAAGGAACCTTGCAAGGATCTGCGCAAAATATGCCGATGATGCAAATGTCCTATCTCGTGATACAAAACGGAAAGCAGTTGCTCGTCGTTTGCGGCAATATTTACCAGGTCATCCGTAAACAAGATAATTCCTGACGGCAGTGCAAACGCATTGGCACCAATATCGGACTGCCTGAAGACCAATTGCGGCTCTAGTTCCGTATACTGCGAAAGTACCGGCTCAAACACCCGGCGAAGATGTTCCGTCACGGCCGGGTCCAGGGTCGACGGTTCAAAGTACACCTGATCCAGGGTTTGCAGGGTTCCGCGCCCGATATTGCGCTCGACCCCGGCAGGCAACATAAACGCAACTGACTTTGCCAGGGCCGGCACACCGTAGATCACCGTAACCCAGGCTAAAATGGCAGTGACCAGGGCGGCCGTCAGCGCCATGGGCAGACTGGCTTCCAGTCGTACCAGCAGCCGCTGTCCAAAGCCGCGACCGGTCCTGTCCAATAATTCATCGATACCGGCATGATCAGGCGTGGTAAAGACAGCGCCGCCAGGAAACGTAATGACGCGTGGTGCACTTCCCAGTTTTGAGACGACCTCATAGGCTGTCGCTGGCATGTGGGAAATGTACGCGGCCTCGGCGGAATCCCGCGGTGACACGCTAAGGCGCCCGGCAGCATCCAAACGTAAGACCGCCGGCACAGCGCGTGAGGTCTGGCCGTCGTTGTAGGTTCCATCGATACGTAACATTTGCAGTGTGTTTCCTACAAACCAATATCGAAATCAAGGAAGTCGCCCACTTCCTGACCAATGGCAGATACCTGTTCCTGCTCACCTGCGATGAAGTTATCCAGGTTTTCCTGTGCCACAAGGCTTACTCGTGACGCAAAATAACGTGCAATCCTGACTTTCACGAGCGGAAAGGCGAGGCCCAGGGTCACCAATAACAACAGCGCATTGACAAAGTAAAGTGACACCAGTTCGCCAGTCTTGAGCTCGCTTGCGAACGAATTGGTACGCAGACCGGTGTTGTTCCATTGCAAATTCTGGTTAACCTGGTTGAAATAAGCGAACAAGAACAGGTAAATAAAAATTCCTGCAAAGGGTGCCAGAATATTGATGGTCGGCCAAACGAGCCCGATTCCAGCAATTGCACCACCTATTGCAAATGTTGCCAGCAAGGTAAACCCGATCAGCTTGAGCGACATGAGGTAGTAGTCACCGGCTGTTGCATCAAACTCAAATGCGGAAACACCGTAGGTCGAATTTTCAACAATATAGGCACGCATCTTGTACCAGGCTAACGGCAACAATAGCCCCAGTGTCAAAATGCCTAACGCGGGCCACAGCATAAATGCGACCATACATCCTGAATAGGAACCGTGGAAATCGAACCGGATATTTTTATAGGCGCTATACCGGTTCCTGAAACGCAATGAAGCCAGGATAATCCATGGAAACACCAGCAACATCGTCAGGATCAAGGCAAGGCCGCCCCATAGAGGAAAGAACTGTGCAACTCCAACCATCAGCAGGAATACTCCAAGGGCGATGACACGACCGATCAAAATCCGGACCGGGTCGGCAAGATAGTCAAAGTTATGACCATCAAGGTACATATGATTGTAAAAGTATTTCTGGTTGCGCACCTTGGCCCAGGCGCTATAAATGCCAAGGGTCAGGATCGTCAACAGTATGTTGACGATCCAGATCCTGAAGTACTCCAAACCCTGGCCACGAAAATCGAACGGTATTTCTCTTGGTGAATCTGCTCCCTGATTCATACTCGGTATCCTTATTGGTAGTGTATTTTAGTTGTACATACTCCTGGTGATCCTGGTATCTCAATCCTCTCACACATTTTGGCCATTAACTCATGCAGCTGGCCAATACCGATCCTTTAGCAATCGCTTGTACAGCTTGCCGGTCGGATGTCGTGGCAGTTCTTCCTCGAAATCCACTGAACGAGGACACTTGATATGAGAAATCTGGCTCCGGCAATATTCGATCAGTTCTGCCTCAAGCTCAGGGCCGGCTTCTGAAAAGTCTTTTGGCTGTACCACCGCTTTGACTTCTTCACCGAAATCTTCATTCGGAACACCGAACACGGCGACGTCCATCACCTTCGGATGCGTAACCAGGACATTTTCTGTTTCCTGCGGGTAAATATTTACGCCACCTGAAATGATCATATAATTCTTTCGGTCGGTGAGGTACAGGTAGCCTTCTTCATCGACATGGCCAACATCACCCAATGTCGTCCAACCGCTGGGGTGACGCGACTCATTGGTCTTGTCTTTGTCGCCATGATACTCAAACTCACCGCCACCTTCGAAGTAGATAGTCCCCGTCTCTCCGGTGGGCAATTCTTTGCCATTATCATCGACGATATGTAACTGCGCTGTCAGGGGACGGCCAACGGAGCCCCTGTGCTGCAACCAATCTTCGGAATTGATCGCCACAAAACCGTTTCCCTCGGTACCCGCATAGTATTCGTGGATAACCGGCCCCCACCAGTCGATCATCTGTTCCTTGACCGGGATCGGGCAAGGAGCCGCCGCATGGATCGCGCACTGCAGACTGCTGACGTCATACTTCAGCCTGACGTCGTCATCCAGCTTCAGCATTCGGATAAACATGGTCGGCACCCACTGGCTGTGGGTCACTTTAAACTTTTCTATGGCAGCGAGTGCAGCTTCAGGTTCGAAATGAACCATGATGATACAAGTCATACCGCTCAACAGAAACCCGAGCGTAAAAGTCAGGGGAGCGGCATGGTATAGGGGCGCTGGCGACAGGTAGATACTGTCTTCAGTTGCGCCGTACAGCAGCGAGAAAAGATTCGGCGTCGGGTCATCATCCGGTTGAAACGGGCCTTCTGGTAATGGCTTCAATACGCCCTTGGGCCGCCCGGTAGTGCCGGACGAGTACAGCATGGACTGTCCAGTGCTTTCGTCATCGATCGGTGTCGCGGGCATCTGGCTGATAGCGTCTTCCCAGCTTTCGAATCCGGCAACGACACCATCGAGCATATAAGCGTGGGTCACATGTTCCATCTTGCCAATCAGCTTATCCACCACGCTCTGGCGATCAGTCGAGGTAATGAAAACTCTGGCTCCACAATCATTTACAATGTATTCGACTTCATGTTCCTGTAATCGATAACTGATCGCCGTGAAGTAAAGTCCCGAACGCATGGCGGCAAGGCAAATTTGCAGGAAGCGGGGATGGTTCTCGAGCAGAATCGCAATATGATCACCGCGCTTGAGCCCCAGTTGGCGGAACAGGTGTGCTCCCTGGTTGGAAGTTTCATCGAATTCCTTACGGGTAATAATTTGGCCCGTTTCAGCAATGATATAGGCTGGCTTATCGGGTTGTGCCTGGGCCAATTTGGTTGGATGCATGGTCTTCCCTCTCAAGTCTATAAATCGAAGTCAATCAATGGTTTAACAATGCCTACGACGGTACCAAAAGACAAGACGTGACCAACCACCTGGTCCCATGCATAATCTTGTGCCAACAGGAGGGATCGCTAATGCACGATATCGTCATCAGGAATGGTACTGTCGTAGATGGTACAGGAGCCCCGCGTTTTCAGTCGGATGTCGCGATAGATGGCGACCGCATCACGGCCATCGGCAAGTCACTGGAACGAGGCAGGCGTGAAATAGACGCACACGATCGCCTGGTGACACCAGGATTTATCGACATTCACACGCATTATGATGGTCAGGCAACCTGGGACCCGCTCATTTCCCCATCTTGTTGGCACGGAGTGACAACAATCGTGATGGGCAATTGTGGCGTGGGTTTTGCGCCGGTCAGGGCAGACGCCCATGAGAAATTGATCAGCCTGATGGAAGGGGTAGAAGATATTCCAGGCACTGCCCTGGCCGAGGGGCTCAAATGGAACTGGGAGACTTTCCCCGAATATTTGGAGGCGCTGGACTCTACGCCACGAGCCGTGGACATTGGTGCCCAGTTCCCGCATAGCCCACTTCGGACCTATGTGATGGGCGAGCGCGGGGAAACCGGGGAAGAACCCACGGACAAAGAAGTCGCGCAAATGGTCAAGCTGGTTGAAGAAGGTATCAGGGCTGGCGCCCTCGGCTTTACCACGTCACGCACACTCAATCATCGAACGTCCACCGGCGACAGCATTCCTTCGTATCACGCCGGGAACAAGGAAGTCGATGCCATCGTCAATGCGATGGGAAAAATGGGCAAGGGTGTGTTCGGTCTGGTATCAGATTTTCGTCACCCGGTAGAAGAAATGGCATGGCTCAGGCGTCTGGCGAAAGACTCCAATCGCAATGTCTGGTTCCTGCTGACCCAGGTAGATCAGGCGCCGGAAAAGTACAAGCAAATGCTGGATCTTTGCCATGCGCAGGATGGCCCGTCAATTACCGCACAGGTTGCGGGCCGCCCCATAAGCCTGTTGTTAGGCTGGGAGTCCAGCCTGCACCCGTTTATTACCCATAAGGCTTACCGGGAAATCGCGCAGCTGCCGATAAGAGAGCGCCTGCAGAAACTTCAGGACCCGGACTTCAAGCATCGGTTACTCACCGAGCCTGTTGACGTCAGCGAGCTGCCTTACACGGCAAAAAGTGTCGTTTCGAACTTCGGCAAACTGTTCCCCATGGGCGATCCACCCAACTATGAACCTGCGCCAGACGAATCCATTGCGGGAATCGCGGCACAATCAACTAAAGCACCCTATGAAGTTATTTACGACATCATGATGGCAGACGGTGGCAAGGGTCTGCTGTTTTACCCACTGTTTAACTATTCATACGGCGACTTCGAGTCGATTCGTGAAATGATACTCAATGAGAACGCCATCGTGGGACTCGGTGACGGTGGCGCCCACTGTGGTGTCATCTGTGATGCCAGTATCCCGACGTTTATGTTAAGCCACTGGACGCGCGATCGCCGCCGTGGAGCGACGTTACCCGTAGAGATGATCATCAAAAAACAAACCCGGGATACCGCGCGAATGTATGATCTTCATGACCGGGGTTTGCTGGTCGCAGGTAAAAAAGCGGACATTAATGTTATAGACTATGATCGCCTCAATATCCGGCCGCCACGCATGGTCCACGACCTGCCTGCCTCCGGCCGGCGGTTGATCCAGGAGGCTGACGGTTATCTGGCCACAGTCCTGTCGGGTACCGTGACGTTCGAAAACGGCGAATCCACAGGTGCCCTGCCCGGCAAACTCATGCGTCATTCGATCACAAAATAGACTATAGTGTGAACTTAAGTGAGATCTCCGGGTCCCACCTTTTAGATCTGCAAAGAGCGCTCGGATGGAAACAGATAGAAGGCGCCACGCACGCTATCACAGGGCCAATCTCGAACTCGATGTCGCCCGTCCGGGCATCAAGGGCATACTTGCGCTCAGTCCGACTAGCGAATGCATGGACTTTTGCCTCGCGGGCCTCAGATTTGGCTCGAATCAGCAATTTGAAGCAGGCGAGTATCTTGTCCTTGACCTGCGCGTCTACGGTGTGGTCGTTAACGAACTTGCGGCCGAGGTCATGAGCTGTACGCCACAGGAAAATGGCAGGTATTGCACCGGGGTTCGATTTTGCTTCGAGCAGAAAAGCATGCAGAATCCCGAAATCAGCCATGCACTACTGCATATCGAAGACAGGCTAAGGGCTGCCCAGGAATACCCCTTCGCGGCTGACTAGCTTCCCTGGACCACCCGGTCACTCTTCACATCGTCACCATCAATGGTGGCGCGAATCCGCATCAGTAATTCATTGACCGTAAATGGTTTTGCCAGGGCCTCAGTGTCAACAGGATCAGTCTGGTAGCCCGTCATGAACAGAATCTTGATGCCGGGGTAACTTTCACGTGCCTTTTCAGCAAACTCTTTGCCACCCATCCTTGGCATCATGACATCGGAAAGCACCAGGTCCACCTTGCCTTGCGCTGCAACGAGTTTAGCAAGGGCGTCTTCGCCGTCTTCCCCTTGAACGACCTTATAGCCTTTGCGAGTCAACACTTTTACCACAAAATCACGAACACTCGTTTCATCTTCTGCTACCAGGATCGTCTCTTTGGTACTCGCTTCGTCGTGATGTGGGGCAGGCAGGTCAGGTGTTGCCGCTACGGGTACCCTCGCGGATCGTGGCAGGAGAATTTCCATGATCGTGCCACCGCCCTCCCGGTTCTTCACTTCGATCTTGCCTTTCATCTGTTGCACAATACCGAACACAACCGAAAGGCCCAGACCAGACCCCTTACCCAATTGCCGCGTGGAGTAAAATGGTTCAAAGATGTACGCTCGAATATCTTCGGGTATACCGTGACCGGTATCCTCGACCCGAAGACTGGCCCATGGCCCGGGCTCAACGGCGAGACGCGCTGCCAGATCGGCTGCAATGTCAAGGGCCTGGACAACAATGAAAATCGTACCCTTCCCTTCGATAGCATCGGCAGAGTTAATCACCAGGTTCATTAGCAGCTGTTCCACTTGACCGGGACTACCCTCGACCAATACCGGCTCCGTCCCGGCATCTATCTCAAGGTCGATTTCGCGCCGAATCAATTGGCGGACCAGGCTATCAACGCGTTTAGCCTGATCCCGCAAATCGAAGACTTCTGACTCGACACGCCCGTGTTTACTGAAAGTCATTAGCTGGTTGGTCAGCCTCGCTGCCCGCTTGACCAGATCCTCAATCGCATCCAAATCCTGCCGGTTCGGATCGCTTTGCGACAACGAGGACTTGACCAACTCGGCGTACCCGCCAATCCCGGCGAGGATATTGTTGAAATCATGGGCTATGCCGCCAGCCAGACGGCCCACTGCTTCCATTTTTTGGGCCTGCAGTAGCTGGTTCTCCAGCATCTTTCGTTCGCGTTCTGCTTTTTTGCGTTCCGTAATGTCGCGAATCGAAGCAATAATAAAGAGTTCACCACCGGTTATCTCATAGTTAATGATGATCTCTGTCAGGATCTCGCGTCCGTCTTTGTGCAAACCACGAACAGGAATCTCAACTGAACGGTTGCTCTGCTGTGGATTCGCACGAAATGCAGCAAGCGCTTCTTCAAATGCCGGGTGAAATTCCTGCGGAATCAACATCTGCACCGGATGGCCGATCAGTTCGTCGCGCCGGTACCCGAAGGTGGTTTCGGTCTGTCGATTCACATGCCTGATTTTTGCACTGGAGTCGATCGTAATCAGTGAATCCGGCGACATTTCACTAAGGCGTTCAATCGTCATCCGTGCTGTGAACAACTGATGATGCAGTCCAAGTGAACGCATCAACATGGCGATAATAAACGTGGTAGCGAGCAGTATCGGTACGGCGAGACCACTGGGGTCTATGCCGGTCAACATGGTCTCTGCTTCACTAGGGTAATAGTGCGCCGCCGCCATTCCCGTGTAATGCATGGCGGAAATCGCGCCGCCGAGAACCATCGCGCAAAACCCCTCCACTATCCAGGGGTGAAGGGTCAATGATGAACGTAACCGGAACCAGAGGTAAAAGGACGTGGTGGCAAGCGCATAGGCAATGACAATTGAGCCGGTAAACCAGACCGGGTCGTATACCATCTGGCCATTCAACTGCATCGCCGCCATCCCGGTATAGTGCATGGTGCCGATTCCCAGCCCCATCAGCGCACCACCGAGGTGCGCCCGGGCCAGGGTCAGTTGTGGTTGCCTGATCACCTGTAACGCAATACCGCTCGCCAGAATCGCGGGTAAGACAGAGACCAACGTAATTCGCAGATCATATGTCACGGCAACCGGCAGTTCGAACGCAATCATGCCGATAAAGTGCATCGTCCAGGTACCACAGCCCATGGCACAGGCTCCGGCCACTAACCAGCGCCGGGGGTGAGGGTAATCACGCACCGATGCCAGATGGTTGGTAATCAAAAGTGCACTGTAGGCAGCCAGCACAGCCACGACAATCGAGATTGAAACGAGCAGCGGATCGTAGGTGCCAACCATCTCCCTGAGCGTGGTATCGTCAGGCCTATAGGCAAAGTAACTTAAGGGTTCCATAAATACAGGATAGCACCGGCTATCAGAGCAAATAAGCCCATGGTGACGAAGGGAAGCCAGGGAGCCTAGACGGCCGTATAACCACCATCGATAACCAGTTCAGAGCCCGTCATAAAGCTGGCATCATCCGAGGCCAGAAAGAGAACCCCCCTTGCAATATCCTCGGCCACTCCGAGCCGGCCTATGGGGTGTTTCTCAACCAACAGCGCCTGCAAGCCTTCTTCCGTCATGTTGGCTTCTGCCGGCATGGCATCGACAATGCCGCGCACCATGGGAGTCCAGATATAGCCGGGATGCACGGAGTTAACACGGATGTTATAACCGAGGTTACCGCAGTGCACAGCCACCGACTTTGTAAGCAAACGGACTCCGCCCTTGGAGGCGTTATAGGCAGCACCGGCGCCACCGACTATGCCCATGACCGAGGAGATGTTGACGATGGTACCACCCTTGTCTTTCATGACTGCGATGGCCTTTTGGGTACCGATAAATACTGAATCCAGGTTGACGGCAATGATCTTGCGCCAGTTTTCGAAGCTCTGGTCCTCCACAGAGCCCATGCCCGCACCACTGACTCCCGCATTGTTCACGAGGATATCGAGTCTGCCAAACTCACGTAAGGCCAGGTCTATGACGCGTTGCCAGTCGGTCTCGCTGGTGACGTCATGGTGCAGTGCAATCACCGGCGTTTTGATCTCCTCGGCGACCGCGCTGGCAGCTGATTCGTCCAGGTCCGTCACTACCACCAGGCCCCCGGCCTCCGCAATCAACCGGCTGGTAGCAGCACCTATCCCGCTGCCACCGCCAGTCACAATGGCCACCTTGCCATCGACTCGATTCATAACCTGACCCCCATATTTACCGCGTTTCCGGGACCCGGGGCAGGTACTGTCCTCCCCTTGAATATCCCGTTAGATTCTAAACGTGACCCTGAATTTCCATCAAAACTCCATTATTCCCTGAAAATATTTTCTACCACATATTGTGCTTCTGCCCCCTATTGGGCACAATATCTAGCCGCTGCCGCCAATATTGGCCACCGCAGCCAGCATTGAAAAAGCTGTGTATAAGTGATGAATAAGTCTTGTATAAGCCACGTATAAGCCTGTGCACAAGCACTGAATAATAACAGCAATAACGAGCGACACCCACACGGTGAGGAGAGGAGAATCAATGGAATCGTCGGCTTCAAAACCGGAACTCAAGGCCATTCCCAGTAACGTCAATGAGATCAAATACCAGGAGACCTCCCTGGATATCTGGGAGAGCAAATACTGCCTGAAGACCAAAAGCGGTGAGAAGGTCGACAAGACAATTGACGACACTTTCAAGCGCGTGGCCCGGGCCCTTGCGGATGTTGAATCGAGAGACAAGCGTGACCACTGGTATGAAGAGTTCCTGTGGGCCCTACGCCATGGCGTAATCCCGGCCGGCCGGATCACTTCCAATGCCGGTGCCCTCGAGCACAAACCTGCCACATCTACCATCAACTGTACTGTGTCTGGCACCATCAACGATTCAATGGAAGACATATTGAACAAGAATGTCGAGGCTGGCCTTACCCTGAAGGCCGGTTGCGGCATCGGCTATGAATTTTCGACGCTGCGTCCAAAAGGCGCCTACGTCACAGGCGCAGGGGCTTACACGTCCGGCCCGCTGTCCTTTATGGATATCTACGATAAGACCTGTTTTACCGTCTCCAGTGCAGGAGGTCGCAGGGGCGCACAGATGGCCACTTTTGATATCGGCCATCCGGACGTCCCCGAATTTATCCGCGCCAAGCGAGAAGACGGACGCCTGCGCCAATTCAACCTGTCGCTGCTCATTACCGAAGAATTTATGGAATCGGTCAAGCAAGACGCCGATTGGCCCCTGTCGTTCCCCATGACGCCGGAAGAAGTTGAAACCGACAACATTGACGTTACCGACGATTCAAAAGTGATGTGGCGAGAGTTTCCGGTCAAGGACAAATACGTCACCAACCAGGAGGGTCTGGTGGCCTGCCGTATCAGCAAGACGCTCAAGGCGCGGCGCCTGTGGGATATGATTATGTCTTCTACCTACGACTTTGCCGAGCCTGGATTCATTCTTATCGACAAGGTCAACGAGCAGAACAACAACTGGTTTGACGAAAATATTCGTGCCACCAATCCTTGCGGCGAACAGCCGCTGCCGCCCTATGGTAGCTGCCTGCTCGGTTCCATCAACCTGTGCCGATTCGTTGAAAAACCATTTACTCCCGAGGCCAGTTTTAACTTTGACGAGTTCAGGAAGGCGGTTGCGATCTTTACCCGTATGCTCGACAACGTGGTTGAAATTAACGGCCTGCCGCTGGAACAGCAACGCGGCGAAATCATGCGCAAGCGACGCCACGGTATGGGTTATCTCGGCCTCGGTTCTACCATTACGATGATGGGTATGAGCTATGGCGATCCTGGCTCGGTTGAGTTTACTGAAAAGGTGACCAGGGAAATGGCGCTTGTAGGATGGGAAACTGGTCTTGAATTGGCAAAAGAAAAAGGCCCTGCCCCCATTATGGACGAAGAATTCGAGGTGACCCCAACCATGTTGCGATGGCGCCCGGAAATGAAAGAGGACGGCATCAAGGTTGGTGACAAGGTTAAGGGCAAGGTACTCCATGCCAAATATTCCAGATATATGCAGCGCATCGCCGAGGTCAATCCGGAACTCACCAAACAGATTGTAGAAAACGGCTGCAGGTTCACTCACCACAGCTCTATCGCACCCACTGGCACTATTAGCCTTTCGCTGGCAAATAATGCCAGCAATGGTATTGAACCGAGCTTCGCGCACCATTATTCACGCAACGTTATTCGCGAAGGCAAGAAATCCAAAGAGAAAGTCGATGTATTTTCGTTCGAACTGCTGGCCTACCGTACCATGGTAAATCCGAAAGCGGAGCCCTATACGGATGACGAATCATTGAAACTGCCAGAGTACTTTAAAACAGCCGATGACATTTCACCTATACAGCACGTGGACATCCAGGCCGCGGCACAGAAGTGGATCGATTCATCGATCTCCAAGACGGCAAATGTGCCGACTGAATATCCATATGAAGATTTCAAGGATATCTACCTGTACGCCTATGAGCAGGGGCTGAAGGGCTGCACCACTTTCCGTTTCAACCCCGAGGCATTCCAGGGTGTTCTGGTTAAAGAGCAGGACCTCGCGAATACCACCTACACCTTCAAGCTCGAAGACGGCACAGTAGTCGAGGCCAGGGGCAACGACATGATTGAGTACGACGGTGAACTCCACACAGCGGCAAACCTGTTCGACGCTATCAAAGAGGGTTATTACGGTAAATTTTAATTACATTGTAAAAGTGGCCGGCTAGGGTATAGCCGACTGCAAGGGCAGGTGCTACCGGGGCGCACCTGCCCTTGCTTTTAAATCAATACAGGTACGAAATTATGGTCATCAAAATAGAAAAAAATATCATTGGCTATGCCATCAAAAAGCAGGAAACGTTCGATGAAGAAGCGCCCAGGCACGAGACCATGCATGAGGAAATCAAGCGTCCTGAGGAGCTCAAAGGTTATACCTATAAGATAAAGACGCCACTTTCTGACCACGCCATGTACATCACCATCAACAATATTGCGCTGAACGTCGGGACTGAACACGAGCAGGAATACCCATTCGAGATTTTTATCAATTCCAAGAACATGGACCAGTTCCAATGGGTACTTGCGCTCACACGTGTGATTTCCGCTGTGTTCCGAAAGGGCGGCGACGCCACCTTTCTGGTTGATGAGTTAAAGCAGGTGTTTGATCCCCAGGGTGGCTATTTCAAAAAGGGTGGCCGCTTCATGCCTTCGATGGTCGCGGAGATCGGTGACGTGCTGGAAACCCATATGAAGAAAATTGGCCTGATTGAGGATGAAGAACTCTCTACAGAACACCAGGCACTCCTTGCAGAAAAACGCGCTGCCCTTGCAGGCAGTTCTGCCAATGCCGACGCTCTCGATACATCAAGTTATCCACCCGGTGCCCAGCTTTGTAAAAAGTGCAACACCCAGGCCATGGTGCTGATGGATGGATGCATGACCTGTTTGTCTTGCGGGGATAGCAAGTGTGGATGATACGCACTCCATTATGTAACGAATGAAACAATACCTGGAACAGCTTCAAACGATCCTCGATCAGGGTACCGAGCGTAATGACCGCACGGGCGTTGGCACCATCTCATGCTTTGGGATGCAAGGGCGTTACAACCTGAGCGAGGGCTTCCCCGCTGTGACCACTAAAAAGCTGGTATGGAAGTCTATGGTGTCTGAGCTTCTATGGTTTGTGTCCGGCTCTGGCAACATCCATGATCTCAAAGCAATCTACAAGCACAACAAATTATGGGACTTGAATTACCAGGACTACCTGACCCGACGCGGAATCTCAACAGACAATGGCGACATGGGGCGCGTCTATGGTCTCCAGTGGCGAAAGTGGAAACGATCGAACGGTAGCGAGGTCGACCAGTTGGCTGATGCCATCGAACTCATCAAACACAATCCTGCTTCGCGCCGCATCCTTGTCAATGCGTGGAATCCCGGCGAGGTAGCGCCACAGGATGTTGCGCTGCCACCCTGTCATACATTTTTCCAGTTCTATGTCGCGGACGGCAGGCTCTCACTGCAAATGTACCAACGTTCAGCGGACATGTTCCTCGGCGTACCACTCAATATCGCAAGCTATTCATTATTGCTGCATATGATCGCAAAGATCACTGGACTTGAACCGTGGGAATTCATCCACACTATCGGTGACGCCCACATCTACCTCGATGCAGTCGAGCAGTGTCGTGAACAGCTAGTTCGAAAACCCTTACCCCTGCCGCAACTGAAGATCAGCGATCGGGGTCAGGCAACTATTGATGACTTCACTATGGACGACTTCGAACTGGTCAATTACCAATGCCACGAAGCCATCAAAGCGAGGATGGCTGTCTAAGCAACGATTCTTCTGGAGTAGCATTCGTCTGCGGTATACTGTCTGGACTCATCATAACGGACGGAGTAAATCATGACCGGGCAAGAGACCAGCGAAAGCGAAAAGGCCAGCATCAAAGAGAGAATCCGTCGCGGCGACCTGAGCGCTTCCAACCGTGAAGTCCTGGAAGCCTATGCCATTGACCCGCACTATGACCCCTACGCTATTCCATTGGAGTCACTGGATCCCGGCCACCCGGCCCTGTTCCAGCACGATACGCTTTGGCCCCACTTCAAGCGGCTGCGTGAAGAAGATCCGGTTCACTACACCCCAGACAGTATGTTTGGTCCTTACTGGTCGATTACCCGGTACAAGGACATTATGCATGTGGATACCCATCACAAGATTTTTTCTTCCCAGGAGCGACTCGGTGGTATCGCACTTGGCGGCGCCGAAAGCCCGGAGGATATGGATGAAAATTATCGACTCCCCATGTTTATCCAGGAAGATCCGCCCAGGCACGACGAACAGCGAAAGGTCGTCACACCACTTTTTATTCCACGCAATCTTGCAGATCTCGAACCGCTGATTCGCGAACGTGCCGGGCATATTCTCGACCATCTCCCACGGAACGAGGAATTCAACTGGGTTCGTGAGGTCTCCGTTGAACTGACAGGACAGATGCTGGCGACGTTGTTTGATGTGCCCCAGGAAGATCGCCTGAAGCTCATTCACTGGTCCGACACGGTTTCAAACCTGGGCAACCCGGATTACTTTGACACACCGGAACAAGGCTTTCAGGAGTTATTCCAGTGCCTGGCCTATTTCAGCGAATATTACGAAAAACGCAAAACCGAGCCAGCGAAATTCGATCTGATATCGATGCTCGCGCATGACCCTGCGACTGACAATATGACGCCACAGGAACTGCTGGGAAACGTCCTGCTACTCATTGTCGGCGGCAATGACACCACCCGTAACTCAATCACTGGCGGTGTGCTTGCGCTCAACAAGAATCCGGACCAGTATGAAAAGCTGTTGCAGAACCCGGGCCTTATTCCAAAGATGGTGCCTGAGATCATTCGCTGGCAGTCACCAGTTGCGCACATGGCGCGCACTGCACTGGAGGATACCGAGGTAGGGGGCAAGAAGATCCGCAAGGGCGATCGGGTCGCAATGTGGTATATCTCGGGCAACCGCGACGAGTCCGAAATTGAAAATGCCGATCAATTTATCATCGACCGCAACAACCCGCGTCAGCATGTCGCGTTCGGCTTCGGCGTACATCGTTGCGTTGGTAACCGCCTCGCCGAGATGCAACTCAATGTCATGTGGGAAGAAATCATGAAGCGATTCCCCAAGGTTGAGGTCACAGGCGATCCGGTCTATCTGCCGTCAAGTTTTATTCACGGAATTCGCGAATTGCCTGTAACTATCCGCGATAGCTGATCTGAAACAGAGATGCCATGGGCGTTTAACACGGACCGTCAGGTTAAATCTTCGTATCCTTGATGCCAATCCGGGCGATCAGGGCACCGAGTCCAGCCGGTGCTGAGAAAAAAGGAGAGTGGCTCGTGCGCATGGAATTGATCAGTGTGCACCCGGCTTCCTGCGCCATCCGTCTTTGTAGCGACACATGAATCGCCTGATCTTCGATACACTCGATGTACTGCTTCGGCACACAACCAAAGCGATCCGCAGTCAGCGACAATTTCTCTGTAAACGCGGCTGGATTCTGTGGCCGCAATTGCCTGATCGCCACGTCGATATCCGAGTCGTCGCAGTCATGATAAAAGGCTGACGGGATCACTGCCGGTTTTACGGTTACCAGGCCCTCGTCATTTACCTCCATGTTGTCGCGTAGGGCCGTGGCAAAACTCAGGCGCGCCTTGTCATTAATACTTTCTCCGTCCAGGGGCGCAAAAGCTGCCAGATAAACCAGACGTGCAATTCGATTCGGCCGCGCTTCAGCGACAAGAGAGATCACAGCACCGGCCATACTGTGTCCCACCAGCACCACCGGATCATGACAAGACTCAATCTCACCTAGTACCGTGGCCACATAAGAATCAAGCCCTTCTGACAGCGGTAACTCAGGTGTTCGCACGGTGTGGCCGCGCTCTTCAAGAAACCCCCTGACCTTCTGCCAGCAAAAAGCCCCATGCCAGGCACCATGTACCAACACAATTTCAGTCACAATGGATCACAACCTTTCATTCTTGCACCCT
>JBBDIT010000044.1:27387-94764 GCA_040880285.1 Pseudomonadales bacterium
CGGGCCACTGCACAAATCGATCTGAACAGGTAAGATCATAACTTGTCTCATTGACCAAGCAAGTATCACTCACAAGCGACTCAAAATCGGGGAGTACCGGGAATGAAATATCGACTACTGGGTAAAAGTGGTATCAAGGTTTCTGAACTGGCTCTTGGTGCCATGACCTTCGGCACGGAGACCGGTATCGGTGTTGACAAGGATGAAAGCCGCAAGGTGTACGACCGGTTTCGGGAGGCAGGTGGCAACTTCATCGATACGGCAAATGTCTACAATCGTGGCACCAGCGAAACCTATCTGGGCGAGTTCATGGCCGGAGACCGTGAACGCCTGGTCCTTGCAACCAAATATACCGGTGCCATGCGGAGCCGGGATATCAACGCGGCTGGCAACTCTCGCAAGAATATGATGGATTCCGTCCATGCCAGCTTAAAGCGCCTGAACACTGACTATATTGACCTGTACTGGGCCCACGCTTTCGATCCCCTGACGCCCACCGAAGAGTTGATGCGGGGCATGGACGACCTGGTATCCCAGGGAAAAGTGCTGTATGTGGGCATCTCCGACACACCGGCCTGGGTTGTTGCCCGCGCCAATACCATGGCTGAACTCCGGGGCTGGAGCCAGTTTGTTGGCTTGCAGATCCGTTATAGCCTGATCGACCGGACCGTGGAACGAGAACTCCTGCCCATGTCGCGCGCGCTGGACCTGGCGGTGACGCCCTGGGGCATCGTTGGTTCGGGTATTCTATCCGGCAAATACAACACCGATCCAAATACCGAGGGACGCGCCGCCATGCGTGGCCAGATCGACGAGCGCTCCCTCAACATTGCGAGCGAAGTGGTCGCGGTCGCCAAAGAAATCGGCGCAACTCCCACCCAGGTTGCAATCGCCTGGGTTCGAGCCGCACACGCCAACATCGTGCCACTTGTAGGCGCGCGCACGGTAGCACAATTGGAGGAAAATCTCGGCTGCCTCGATGTGAAATTATCCGAGACACATAGGCAACGATTGAACGAAATCAGCGCGATCTCACCCGGCTTTCCTCACGACATGTTGGCGCGACAGGCAGAGGCCCGGCAAGCTCGCATCGACAATCACCGGGCCTGGTCTACGGATCTATAAAAACCGGTAGCTCAATCCTAGCCAGCTCTGGCGGCTTCCTCGCGAGCTGCACGGACTTTCTCACTGTCCTGGTTGAAGAGCAACTCGCGCCTGGCCTTCTCCTCTGCCTCGGTTAATTCGCGTTTACCCAGGTCACGGCCCACGTGACGCCCCTTGTCCACGGCAGGACGTTCACCAACCTCGTCGACCCAACGCTTGACGTGCGGGAACTTATCCCACACGGCTTCATCGATCAGGCGAGCAAGCAAAAACGCCCAGGGCCAGGTGATAATGTCGGCGATTGAATAGTCATTACCAGCAAGATATCGATTCGCCGACAGTTGCGCGTCCATCACCGCGGATAGTCGGTCCACCTCACCAACAAATCGTTTGATACCATACTCCAACTGTGCCGGGTCCTCTGCAATATTCTTGCCGTAGTTCTTGAAGTGATTGGCATTGCCCATCATCGGGCCAAGATTTGCCATCTGCCAGTGTACCCACTGCAAAACCGCATATTTGGGAACCGGGTCGCCCGGCAGGAATTTGCCGGTTTTCTCCGCCAGATATTCCAGGATGGCGCCGGATTCAAAAATGGCCAGCGGGCTGGCACCCGGCGAACCACCTAAAGGTTGGTGGTCGACAATGGCTGGCATACGGTTGTTGGGACTGATCCGCAGGAAATCAGCCTTGAACTGGTCACCGCCACCGATGTCCACGGGCACTAAATTATATGGCAGTTCGCACTCTTCCAGCATGATGGAAACCTTCCAACCATTGGGTGTGGGCCAGTAATACAGGTCGATCATGGGTAATTCTTCCTTTGGAGTTCGTCAATTCATTCTGACGAGGTGAATGATGAGAGTAAAGGCGGCATGGGACAGTCCAGCGAATCCGCAATAGCCCGTACCAGTTCTGCCTCGACCGGGGAAACCACCTTGTCCGCTGTAATGATCGCGACACAGGCTTTTAGCAGTTTCGGTTTCTTGAGGGGTGCAAGGTCTCGCAACTTGTCAATTGCGTCGTCAATCACGGACAACCGAAGTTCTCCTTTAGCAACGAGTGTAATTTCAATATCCAGTAGACGCCGGGCATAATCGAACCCGACCCGACTGTCAGAGCTTCGGGTGTCACTTAATGCCAACATCGAAAAGACGATGGCGCACTCTCGTTTGACCTGTGAGTAACGACTGAACCGTTTTCTCCCTTTGCGACCTTCAAACGCTTCTTCCAGGTGATGCCTTATGTATTTGCCGAGCGCCCATTCCGACAGGGTAATCTTCTGGTCTGCAGCAATCAGGGCATCGATATTCTGCCTGAACTGGCGATACTGGTCCGTTGTGAGTTGGCGCAGGGCGGGCATCACCATCTCGAGAAGCGGCAATCGCATCTCGGGAGAGAGCGTATCGGCAGTCGGCAGCAATTGCCTTACGCGTGCAAACACCGTCGCATCTGCAGATTGAGCGAGCAGCTCCATTTGACGGCCGCGAACCAATGGGTCGGTCGTCAGCAAGACAAGATAAGTTACCGCGCGGGCCGAGTAAGGTTCATGCGCGGCTTCGGTCAAACCGGCGGGCATCGAACGGATAATATTCCGTGCGACGTCAATCTGTGACGGACCAGGGTTACCTATTCCACGCAATGCCTGGTCGGCATCAAATCCGGACACAGACGCCGCAAGGTCCTCTGCCTGCGGTTCGGTGCTGATGGCTGTTCGCAGCAGGTATTCACCATCCCAGCGTGGGTCAATCCGCTTGATACGTTCATCCAGCGGCGGGTGAGTCGAGAGCAGCCCGCCCAGCATGACCTTGACTCCCTGGGCGAAAAACGCATGACTGACCTCCTCGCTGTTTCGGTTCTTGACGATGGAACCAGGCGCATAGCCACCGATTCGCTTCAGCGCACCACTGATCCCTTCCGGATTTCGCGTGAACTGCACTGCAGAGGCGTCTGCGAGAAATTCGCGCTGTCGACTCACCGCAGCCTTGATCAAATTGCCAAAAAACTGACCAATGTATCCCAGCACCAGAAGGCCAATGCCAATGGCGACGATAGCACCACCGGAACCCTTGCGATTGGAAGTCCTGACCGTTCGGTGTGGTGAAAGGATAATGCGACCGACAATCGCCAGCATTAAAATGCCATACAGTACTCCCATGAGCCGAATATTGAGCCGCATGTCGCCGTTGAGTACATGGCTGAATTCGTGCGCAATGACACCCTGCAGTTGTTCCCGGTTCAGGTTCGAGATCGCCCCCTCGGTGACACCGATCACCGCATCACCGGTTGAGTAACCAGCCGCGAACGCGTTGATGGAGTCATCCGGAATCAGGTATACAGGCGGTACCGGCGTACCGGACGCGATCGCCATCTCCTCGACCACGTTCAGCAGGCGCTGTTGACCGAGATCCGAACCGCCACTCACCAGTAATTTACCGCCCAGCATCGCGGCGACCGCTTCCCCACCTTTCGACAGGGACACGATACGGTACAGGCTGCCAAGGGCGATAAATGCCAGCACAAATCCGCTGACGGCAAAAAATGCCGTCCAACTATAATAATAGCTGCCGCTGGCGATCGCATGAGAGTTCTGGTAGTTAGCGACCATCAGGACCAGAAGATTTGTCATGGCCACAAGGCTCAGGACAGCCGCACCAAAAAAAATAATCAGGAGCCTGGTATTGCGGCGCGCTACTTCCTGGGACTCAAAAAAATCCATCGATCGCCCACCCGGGATTAAAAGGAGACCGAGGGTGCGCTTTGAATCGCCTCGCTATCAGCAAATTCCAATAGTCCTGCATCTGACCCGTGGCCGAACAGGCCAGCAAACACTGCCTGCGGAAAGGACTGTTTGTATGTGTTGTAGTGCATGACCTGATCATTGAACGCCTGTCGCGCGAACGATACTTTATTCTCCGTACTGGTCAGTTCTTCCATCAATTGCGCCATCGTCTCGTTGGCCTTCAAATCCGGGTAGGCCTCAACTGCAACATTGAAACGAGCCAGTGCACCGCCGAGGGCTTGCTCGGAACTACCCAGGTTCCTGATCGCATCGGCATTGCCCGGATCCCTTGCGGCGTCTGCCAGAACATTGGCAGCGGCATCCCGCGCTTTGGTCACCGCTTCCAGGGTCTCCCTTTCGTGGGTCAAGTAGCCTTTGGCTGTCTCCACGAGGTTAGGAATCAGGTCGTAACGTCGCTTCAATTGGACTTCAATCTGCGCAAACGCATTTTCGTATCGATTCTTGAGCGCCACCAGCTTGTTGTAGATAGCGATTGCCCATACGAGCAGGACACCAACAATCACGCCTGCAATCAGGGTCGTTGAAATTTCCATAGCGTTTCCTTATTGACTATTTTTGATATTTGGCCTTCCATTCCGTATAAGGCATGCCATAAATGATCTCCCTGGCCTCTTCATAATCCAGTTCGATTCCTTTATCCTCTGCGGCCGCTTTATACCACTTACTGAGGCAATTTCTGCAGAATCCGGCAAGATTCATGAGGTCGATGTTCTGTACTTCCTTATTTTCGTCAAGATGCTGGACCAGGCGCCTGAATGCAGCTGCCTCCAGTTCGATTCGGGTTTGATCGTCCACCACTCATGCCTCCTTTGGATCATCAGCTTATAGCTTAACATGACGGTATTTATATGACGGAAATGAAAGTCGGACAGAAATGGATCAGCAACGCTGAACCAGAACTGGGTATGGGCAGGATTACTGGAATGGAACAAAGGACCGTCTCTGTCTACTTCGACCTCGCTTCTGAAGAACGCCGTTATGCGATCGCCCAGGCCCCTTTGACCCGTGTGAGGTTCAATCCCGGTGACGAAATCGCAACACGGGACAATATCCGTCTTGCCGTCACCAGGGTTATCGAGCGTGATGGACTTTTTGTCTACCATGGTACTTATCTCGGGACCGACACGGCGGTCATAGAAACCGAACTGGACGCCAACGTCCGATTCAGCAAACCCGAGGATCGGTTGTTCACTCACCAGATCGACGACAATCGCTGGTTTAACCTGCGATATCATTCACTCCAGCGTCTGGCCGCCCTCTCCCAATCGCCTTCCCGAGGCCTTTATGGGCCCAGGGTATCTTTGATCCCGCACCAGCTGTATATCGCCAATGAAGTGGCGGTGAGATTTGCACCAAGGGTTCTGCTGGCCGACGAGGTCGGTCTCGGCAAAACAATCGAAGCAGGCCTTATCATCCACCAGCAGTTACAGACAGGCCGCGCCAGCCGGGCGCTGATCATTGTACCTCCTGCCCTTACTTTCCAGTGGTTTGTGGAAATGATCCGGCGATTTAACCTGCACTTTACGGTGATGGATGAAGACCGCTGCGATGAGATCATTGCTGACAATGACGAAATCGATTCGTTTTCCGTGTTCAACCCGTTTGAAGCACAGCAACTCATGTTGTGTTCGCTTGACCTTTTCACAAACAATCCGGATCGACTCGACCAGGTGCTGGATGCACCATGGGACCTCGTGGTCGTAGATGAGGCCCATCACCTGGAATGGAGTCCAACCAATGCATCACAAGCCTACACGGTGGTTGACCTCATCTCCCGTGCATCCAGAGGTTTATTGTTATTAACCGCAACACCGGAACAACTGGGGCACGCTGGTCATTTCGCGCGACTAAGATTACTGGATCCGGACCGCTTCCACGATTACGACGCCTTCGTCGCGGAAGAAGAGGCATTCGAGGATATCGTCGTCGCTGTCGATCGGCTGTTAGATGGGTCCGGGCCAGACAAGGTCGCAGCACGGGAGGCTATTGCCGCACGGCTTGGGGCCCCATCAACTGCCACTGATGATGAACTGATTCGTGCACTACTGGACCGGCACGGGACCGGTCGTGTGCTCTTCCGAAATGTAAGGTCCTCTGTCAAAGGCTTTCCGACGCGGGTACCCAAATCCCATCCGTTAACCGCGCCAGACGCCTATCAGCGTATGGCCGGCGAATCCATGCGCTTTTTTCCCGAGACCCTGGTCGATAACTGGACTAGCCTCGATCCGCGGGTGAACTGGTTAATTGAACTTGCAACGACGCTGGCGAAAGAGAAATTTCTCGTGATCTGCGCACACCAGGAGATCGCCACCAGTCTGGAAAAGACGCTGCGGGAACGAACACCCATACGCACAACCGTGTTCCATGAAGGTATGGACCTGATTGAGAGGGATCGAGCCGCAACCTACTTCGCCGAAACGGACCGCGGCGCACAGCTGCTCGTGTGTTCTGAAATTGGCAGTGAAGGCAGGAATTTCCAGTTCGCAAGCCATCTGGTGTTATTCGATCTGCCCCTTGGCCCTGACCTCCTTGAGCAGCGCATTGGGCGCCTGGATCGTATCGGTCAACTTAAAGATGTCATCATCCACATACCTTATCTCCAAGGCACCCCTGGAGCCGATCTTTATCGGTGGTACGCCGAAGGTGTCAATGCCTTTAACGAGTCCAATCCGGTAGCACAGAGTCTGTTCGAACAATTTGGTCATGAAATCGGCGCCGCCCCAATCGAAGAACTGGTTACCAGAACCAGAAAACTGAATACGAAGCGACGAGAGGAAGTGAATCGTGGCAGGGATCGCCTGCTCGAGTTCAACTCACACAACCCGGCTATCTCCAGTGCCATAGTGAACGACATCAATGAACGCGAGGGTGGTGCCGAACTGGAAGCCTACATGGAGCTATCATTCGATCTGTGGGGACTGGAATCAGAACCACTGGATGAACACGTCATCTCTGTCAAACCTACCGGGGGAATGGTCCGCCACTTCTCCGCCAGTATCGAGACCCTGGATCACTATCATTACCCGGAACTGCCGGAAGACGGGATCCAGGTCACCTACGATCGCGTAACAGCGCTTTCACGTGAAGACGTCGGTTTTTTGACGTGGGAAAATCCCATGGTTGAGCAAGCCCTTGAAATCGCAACCACCGATGTCACCGGTAATAGTGCAATGATCGCTGTCAAACACGATGACCTGCCTTCCGGCACCTTGCTGGTAGAGACACTGCACGTGGTGGACTGCGTCGCGCCCTCGGAATTAATGGTCGATCGTTACCTGCCACCCGTCGTGGTCCGTGCGGTCATCTCACCGGATCTCAGCAACATCGCCGACCACTTGCCGTACACGGCCTTTGAAACCGAGCGTCTGGACGTGGAATCTTCTGCATTGCACAAGCTCCTGGATTCTCAGATGGATGGCATTCGTACCATGATTGCAACCGCGCACGATTTGGCCATGGAAGAACTGACGGTACTTAAGGTCGCTGCGCTTGCTCAGTCTACTCGCAGCTTTGATAACGAGATTGAGCGATTGACTGCACTCAAAGCCGTGAACGATGCAATCCGACCGGAAGAGATCGAGTATTTATCAGCCGTTAAAGCATTAATCCACGCGGCCGTGAACGACGCCGGTATGCGACTCGATGCGATCCGGGTAATCGTCGCAGCCTAGGTAATCTGGCTTAATGGAACTGACTCAAGTCGGTGAGCTGGGTTACAGAGCCAGCTCCTCATCCGTGGCTGGTCGTGCCTCCAGCACTTTAATGCTGAAGCGGAACGTAATGCCCGCAAGCGGATGATTACCATCTATAGTGATACCGTCATCCTCGATAGCGACCACCTTGACCACCTCGGTCGTGGCGCCAGAACCCACCTGGAAGATCATACCCGGCTCAATCTCTTCGACGTTGGCATCAATCATGTCTCTTGAAATCGTCCGAATCAATGATCGTTGCGGCCAACCATAAGCGTCAGCGGGTTCGATAACCACATCAAATTCATCCCCGGTATCCGTACCAGTGAGCGCTCTTTCAAGTCCCGGCATAAGACGGCCGTCTCCTTCGACAAACCATAGCGGCACACCGCCTTCGGAAGTGTCCACTACTTCACCCTGGGCATTGCGAATCACGTAATCGAATTTATAGTAACGAGGACCTGGCATCTTCTCTTTCAGATGTAGCATGGAAAGTATCCCAGGCATCATTGGCAACAAACCAGGCAGAGCGCAGGAAGAGCGTTGCTATCAGAAGACCAATCACCAGATCCGGCCACTGGGAGGCGGTCATGTAAACACCGACAGCGGCCACCAGCACCGAGACATTGGCGATGATGTCGTTACGTGAACACAACCAGACCGATCGCATATTGACGTCATCGTCCCGGTGCCTGGTCAGCAGGAACAGGCAAAAACCGTTAGCCGCAAGGGCGATCAGTCCAACGAACCCGATGATCTCATAGGCTGGTGTCACCGGGTGCAGAAACTTCCAACTTGCCTCGGCCAGAACAAAGAGGCCGAATATTGCCATGATTGCGGCCTTGGAAAATGCTGCTCCTGACTTCCATCTGTCACTTCTCGCAACCACATAAAGACTGAATCCATACACGATAGCGTCGCCCAGCATGTCCAGGGAGTCTGCCATTAACGATGTGGATGCAGCAATAACTCCAGCCGCGAATTCGACCAGGAACATCACAAGGTTGACACCCAGAACGATTTTCAGCAGGTTCGATTGTCGCTCCCGCAGAAGTTCGATCTCACAAGCCTTGTCATTACAGCAATCACTCATGAGGAAAATTTTAACACATCTACCCAGGCATCGCGTTGGGCTGGCCAGGCGAAATGATGTACGTCGGGCCTGACATTTCCAATACTGTGCTTGCCAATCAATTGGACGGCAGTGCTTGCGCTCCTATAGCGACAGGATGCATCGATCAGCTCAGGATAGACCAGCCGATCAGGGACAATCGGCGAGCAACCACAAGCCATGGCTTCAAGCACAGAAAGCCCCTGGAATTCATGCAACGCGGTGGACAGCACCACATCACTTGAGCGCAGCGTGGCGAGGTATTCCGGCCGCTTCAGGAAGCCCACCTTGCCCAGACAGCCAGCGGCACGTAACACTCGAACGCATCGTTCGAATTCCCTGGGTGCATCCCGAAACTGCTGGCCCAGCAGGTGACACTCGAAGTCAAAGTCTATGGCTATCAGCCCCTCGATGATCTCAAGCAGCAGTGCAGGCCCCTTGTCATATTCCCAACGATGATTCCAGACCAGACGCAACTTGCGGCGTGGCCCCGGTGCAGTGAACCCGCCAAAGCAATCTTCTGCCAGGGGCACAGGCAGCACTCGACTCCTGACTTCGATTGTCTCGACGATCCCGGTCGGCACCTGGTCCGGCATCTGCTTCAAAAAGCCCCTGGCCCCGGCGAGAAATGTGTCCCTGTTATAGGCCGAATTGAATACCAGGCGATCGGCCGCAAGAGCCGTATAAAGGCTGGTGACCTGTCTCTCCAGGGCCCGGCCGGTATCCTTTACATGCCGTCCTTCCGGGTAGGCAAACTGGTTCTCGTGGAAGTAGACGATCGTCGGAATCAGCGACAGGCTTGGCGCCATACCCTTCAATGACGACAAGTCAGTCATGGACGTTGCCAGAATAAGATCAAATTCCTTATGGATTCGAACATCATGCGCCAGCGTCAGGCTGTTGCCCCTGAAGCGCCAACTGAAATGACGATCCGGTAATGCCAGCACCGTAAACTCGTGCTCCGGGAACTGGTTCACGAGCCCTTCTCGCCAGTAACGGTGACTCATTGCATCATAAGGGGATAACAGCAGTATCTTCATCGCGCAATCATGCCTGCAAACGAGCAGTCAATAGTACCCCTTGTGCCAATGCTTCTGTAGAATACGCCGCCATGGCAGGAATGGTTATCATTGGTGCGGGTCAAGCCGCAGGACAAGCAGCGGCAAGCTTCAGGCAAGAAGGTTACGAGGGCGAGATTGTTATCCTGGGTGATGAAGCCCACCCACCGTATCAGCGGCCACCGCTATCCAAGCAGTATCTCTCCGGTGAACACGGGCTCGACCGGGTCTATGTCCGCCCGCAAAAATTTTATGCAGATAAGCAGGTTGACCTCAGGACCGGGGTTACCGTGACTGCGATTGATCCTGGTGCAAAAACCGTAACCACAAAGGATGGGGATATCATCCCCTATGAAAAGCTCCTGATAGCAACCGGCAGTCGTCCACGTAGGCTCAGTATTCCTGGCAGTGATCTTGACGGCATCTTCTACTTGCGCACCATTGCCGATGTCGATCGCATCCGGGAAGCAATGGAAACGGCCAGCAAGGTAGTTATTGTCGGCGGTGGTTATATCGGCCTCGAGGTAGCCTCCGTGGCTGCCAGTGCGGGGCTTTCAGTCAGCGTGCTGGAAATGGAATCCAGGATATTGCAGCGCGTGACCACGCCAGAAATGAGCGATTTTTATCACAAGTTACACTCAGATCGGGGCGTTACCATCTTGACGGAAACCACCGTCAGCGGGTTTAAGGGTAGCGGTCAGGTTGAAAAAGTTTTGTGTGGAGACAAGTCCATCGAAGCCGATCTGGTCATTGTCGGTATAGGGATTGTACCGAATGTAGAATTGGCGGCCGAAGCCGGCATCGAAGTGGATAACGGGATCCTGGTGGATGACCACTGCCGTACTTCAGAACCAGACGTATATGCCGCTGGCGACTGCACTAATCATCCGAATCCACTGATGAATCGAAGGCTCCGTCTCGAGTCAGTCCCCAACGCCATGGAACAGGCGCGAGTCGCTGTCAGTAACATGCTTGGCGGCGACAAGGTTTATGCAGCTGTGCCCTGGTTCTGGTCGGACCAGTATGAGCTCAAACTACAGATGGTTGGTTTTTCATCAGACGGTGATACCCAGGTACAAAGGGGTGATCAATCAAGCAATCACTTCGCGGTCTTCTACCTGAAGGACGGTGCCGTGGTAGCGGTGGATGCGGTCAACAGTCCACGAGAATTTATGGTCTGCAAGCAACTGTATGGTCGCAAAGTCGACCCGGCGAAGCTCGCTGACCCGGAGACGGATCTCAAAACCCTGATATGATGGACCTGTGCAATACAGCCTGACCCTTGAAGACGTCTCGAAGTCATTCGGGACCAATATCGCCGTCAATCACATCTCGGCAGCAATACCGGAAGGCCATATCTACGGCTTTCTGGGGCCTAACGGCGCCGGTAAGACAACCACCATTCGCATGATCATGAGCATTCTCTACCCGGATGCGGGCCGCATTACGGTGCTTGGAGGATCGCCGGAACGGGCCAAGGACAGACTGGGATACTTGCCTGAAGAAAAAGGCCTGTATAAAAAGATGAAAACCGCCGAACTTGTATCCTACTTTGGCCGGCTCAAGGGCATGAAGCGACAGGTCTCAAAGGACCGGGCGAAGCAGCTATTGACCCAATTTGGCCTTGGCCACTGTATTGATGTCCGCTGTGACGCCCTGTCGAAAGGTATGGGACAGAAGGTGCAGATCATCTCAACGCTGATGCATGATCCGGAACTGGTGATCCTGGACGAACCCTTCTCGGGTCTGGACCCGATCAATGTCGAGACGGTCCGCACTGTCATACTGGACTTGAAGCGCGCAGGCAGGACCGTCATTTTCTCGACTCACGTCATGGAACAGGCAGAACAGATCTGCGACTCAATCCTGCTGATTAACCAGGGGCATAAAGTACTGGACGGCACCATCGAGCAAGTGAAAAAGGAAGGCCACCAGACTATCAGGCTGGACTACGAGGGACGCCCCAGCGCCATGGCCGCCCTGCCTGGCATCGTTCGGGTAAATGACATGGGCAAACGCGCCGAGCTATCCCTTGCGCCGGACGCTGATGCCAGGGCCATCCTGAAACGCCTGGTCAGCGAAATGAATATCAGGACCTTCAGCATCAATGAGCCTTCACTACATGAGATCTTCGTAAGGACCGTCGGGGAATCCCCGGAATGAAGCGCGCGTTTCTGGTGGCGGCACGCGAGTTCATGGAGAATATCCGGACCAAAGGGTTCTGGATTGGCATCATGATGTTACCACTGATGCTGGTTATGATCGCGACAGTACCACTGCTGGTTGAAGGCACAAGGGAAGCGAAAAGATTCACTGTCATAGACAGGTCAGGTTGGTTGTTACCAAGAGTCATGAACGAGGTCAGCACAAACGCGGCCCGATTTGAGTATGTCGACCCCGCATCAATTGACCCCGGAGACTTGAATGCCCTGGTCTCGGCCGGAGACCTCTTCGCCTATTTCATCATTGGACCAGATCCGGTCAAATCGAGTGACGGTTCCCGCTACGTATCCAACAACCTGACCGATCGTGACCTCGTTACCTGGCTGGGAGGCCTCGTTAATCAGGAGGTGAGAAGAGAACGCCTGCGACAGGAAAACCTGGACGTGGCGATCGCCGAGTGGCTAAGCGAGCCGATCACTTTTGTGGGAGTACAGATATCAAAAGAAGGCACTGAAGAACAAGTCAGGACGAAGGACGTCGTCAGGCAATGGACGCCCGTCGTGTTTGTTTATCTGTTATGGATATCGATCCTCATTAACACACAGATGCTACTGACTAACACCATCGAAGAAAAATCCAACAAATTAATTGAGGTGCTGTTGTCTTCCATCTCACCCATCGCCCTGATGGCTGGAAAAATTATGGGTATCGCCGGGACAGGACTCGCAGTGATCGGGGCCTGGGCGCTGATGGCTTTCGGTTTTTTTGTGGTCCTTCCAGGATTACTCGACATCAGCTTGCCCTTTGATGTAAGTAGCGTGATCAGTGACCCGTGGTTCCTTACCTCATTTCTGGTTTACTTCATTTTGGGTTACCTGCTGTATGCAGCGCTTCTGGTCGGGCTCGGGTCAATCTGCAATAACCTGAAGGAAGCGCAAAACCTGATGCTACCGATTCAACTGGTCCAGATGATACCCATATTCGTGATGATCCCCATCGGCAAGGACCCAGGAGGCACCCTCGCCCAGGTCTTGTCATATGTGCCGCCGCTCACGCCTTTCGTCATGATGAATCGCGCGGCTGCACCACCCACCACCATGGAATACGTCACGACAACGATACTACTGCTTGTGTCGATCGCAGCTGCCCTATGGTTTGCGGCCAAAATATTCCGTATCGGTATTTTATTGACCGGCAAACCTCCCGGGTTAATGGAGGTTCTGCGTTGGCTTAGGGCCCCAGTGTCAAACAACGTATAATCTGGTTCATGACCGAAACCCAGCACCTACCCGCAAGCACGATCACGGCGGACAGTATCCGGCAGGCTTATGCCGCCATCTCCCCCTATCTGGTGCATACACCCATCATCTACTCGGCAACCTTTTCCGATATGTGTGGTTGCGAAACCCTGTTCAAACTCGAAAACCTCCAGATGACGGGCTCATTCAAGGAACGAGGCGCCCTGAACCGACTGCTTGCCTTGTCAGCAGAAGAGAAGGCCCGCGGCGTCATCGCCGCAAGCGCCGGGAACCACGCCCAGGCAGTGGCTTATCACGCATACCGCCTTGGTATCCCGGCGAAGATTGTGATGCCAAGGTACTCGCCACTCGTCAAGATAAAATCAACGGAACACTGGAATGCAGAAGTGATCCTGCAGGGAGACAACTTCGACGAGGCATACGCCTACTCTCAGGAAATCGTCGCCTCCGAGGACCGGGTGTACCTGCACCCGTTTGATGATCCAAAAGTGATCGAGGGCCAGGGCACACTGGGAATCGAAATTCTTGAAGACCAACGCGGCCAGGATATCGATGCAATTCTGGTCCCGGTTGGCGGTGGTGGCCTTATTGCCGGAATTGCAACTTATGTAAAGTCGGTGCGGCCCGACATTCGGGTCATTGGCGTGGAAGAAGCCAGTTGCGACGCCATGGGACAATCCAGGACCCTCGGCAAAGTGACGGAACTCGCACCCGCACCCATCATCGCCGACGGCATCGCGGTGCGGAAGGTCTCCGCCCGTAACCTGGATACCGTCTGCCGGCTGGTGGATGACATGGTGTCAGTCACCTCGGACGAAATTGCCAACGCCATCATGCTGATGCTCGAAATCGAGAAATATGTGGTGGAGGCTTCTGGTGCAGTACCGCTGGCGGCACTGGTCAACCAGAGGGTGACGGAAATCGAAGGCAAGAAAGTGCTGTGTATCGTCAGTGGCGGTAATATTGACGTCAACGTTCTGTCCAAAATTATCAACCGGGGCCTGGCGTTTGACGGCCGCATCACCAAGCTGGAGACCGTAATTCCAGACCGGCCGGGGGCCCTGGAGAAGATACTGGGAACCTTTCGCGAATCCGGTGCTAATGTCCTGGAAATCCATCACCATCGCTTTTCAAGCGATGCACCGATTGGCCAGATCGGTATTTCCATCACCATCGAGACCCGTGATACGCCTCACATCCAGGAAATCAAATCGGTATTGCTTGATCGCGGCTATAAGGTCAGGGACCGCTGACGATAAACTTGATCTTGCCGAAGGCCAGGACATCACCGTCGTTCAAGGCCGCTTCATCGACCTTCTCACCATTGACGAAAGTACCATTGACAGAGCCAAGGTCACGGATCAAAAGGCCATCATCAGTCAATTCCAACTCCGCATGTTTTCGCGATAGCGCCGGTTCCAGGATTGAAATGTCGCACTCGAGTGCGCGACCAATTTCGGTACGGTCCATCACCGGAATAATCTGGCCCTTCTCAGGACCCGAGTCCGCGATCAGCGACCAGGCCCCACTCCCCAGTTGCATCAGGGCAGTCCCGGACAATACCAGGGTTTTCGCGTTCCCTCCCTCATCTTCGACAACGATGAGGTCTACGCCCTGGATATTAATGATGTCACCAGCATTGAGCGGTGTGGTTGTCGTTATCTTCTGACCATTGACCAGGGTACCGGTCGCCGACTTGATATCGGTAATGCTGACTTGATCGCCTTCGACTTTAATATCGGCATGAAATCCGTTGACGCCATCCGCGTCGATGACGATGTCATTGACGTCGCCCTTACCGATGGTTTTGCCAGGCGGCGCCAAAACAACCGGTTGCGCACGTCCGTCCTTGAATTCAATCCTGAGCATGGCAGGTCCTGAGTGTTTTCAATAGGTTAGTCACCAACTTTCACCTAGATTACAGTTACAGGGATTAATTGTACAGTCACGCAAACGGCAGTACACTTGAGTTGTGATGATTCAAGAAAAGCTACGCGCCTTCTGGGACGAATGGAAAACCCTGATCTTCTTCCTGGTAGTCATGATCCTGTTCAGGTCGGCCATCGCTGACTGGAACCAGGTGCCGTCGGGGTCGATGAAACCAACCATTCTTGAAGGTGACAGGGTCGTCGTCAATAAGCTCGCCTACGATCTGAAGGTACCATTTACTACCTGGCACCTGGCCGAGTGGAATCATCCGACTCGTGGTGAGATCGTGACTTTTTACTCCCCCAAAGATGAAAAGTTATTGATAAAACGCGTAATTGGCGTACCTGGCGATGTGGTCAAAATGCGTAACAATCAGCTGTTTGTGAATGATATACCGGCACTCTACAGCCAGCTGGACCAGGCGGTGGTGGACCAACTGGACGTCTACCAGCGCCGTCACCATCATTTCTTCTACGAACAATTCGAGGATGTTACCCATCCAGTTATGATGCGCCCCGCACTGCCCAATCACAGCAACAGTTTTGGACCAATCGAAATTCCAGAAGACCAGTACCTGATGTTGGGTGATAATCGGGACAACAGTGCCGACTCAAGAATCATCGGCCTCGTGGATCGCGACCGGATTACCGGTCGTGCGCACACGGTCGCATTTTCAGTCAACTATGATGACTACTACCTGCCACGACCTGACAGGTTTGTCCTGTCGCTGGACTAGGACTAATCCTCGTCTCTCTTATCCTCTTCATGCGGCTCATCCAAATGGTCAAGCATTCCGCCACTACCGCGCCGGAACCAGCGTAGTAGAAACGCTCCGATAAGGCCCGGAATCGCGAGCCCGACCACAAATACAATCGAGAAAATAAACAGCACCCGGATAACCTCAGGGTCGACATTAAAGTGGCTCACCGCCAGCCACACAAATGCCACGGCAAACAAGGTGCCTGAAATCAAACGACGAATGAGGGGATCAATTGGTTTTAGCATTCACCTAGCTTACACTCGACAGGCAATGATTTTCTAATATTGGAGAAATAAAACCATGGCTCTGGACCCTGTCGTCGAAGGAATGCTCAAGCAAATGGCGGAAGCCGGTGGCACGCCACTGACGGAAATGGCCCCTCCCGCCGCGCGCGAAATGTACCGCATGATGAGTCAGGCTTATGAGAAGGCTGACATGCATAGCGTCACCGAACTGAGCGCCGATGGCGTGCCTGTGCGCGTTTACCACCCATCAGAGGATCCTGACTTGCCTTGCCTTGTGTTTTATCACGGAGGTGGCTGGGTGATTGGCGACCTGGATACACATGACAATATAGCCCGGAACCTGGCACGGGCGGTGAATTGCGTCGTGGTTTCGACGGACTACCGGCTAGCACCTGAACATCCGTTCCCTGCCCCTCTCGAAGATTGTTTTACCGCGCTGAAGTGGGTCGCAGCCCATGCAGGCGAGCTTGGCATTGATGCAAACAAGATTGCAGTGGGCGGCGATTCGGCGGGTGGCAATCTATCCGCTGCCGTCTGCTTAATGGCCAGGGAATCGGGTGGCCCCCGGCTCGTGCACCAGCTACTGCTATATCCGGTCACTGACCACAACTTTGAAACCGAGTCCTATGCGGTCAATGGTGAAGGGTTCATGCTCACCCGCGAGGGTATGCAATGGTTTTTCAATCACTATCTCGCCGCTGGCGCCGATAGTGCCGATCCCCTGGTCTCGCCCTTGCGAGCCAAAGACCTGGCGGGACTACCCACTGCAACAATTGTTACGGCCGAATTTGATCCACTTCGCGATGAAGGTGAAGCCTATGGTGAGAAATTGTCACGCGCTGGTGTGGATGTTCTGGTTAAACGTTTTGATGGCATGATCCATGGATTCGTACATATGAGCGACCTATTAACCCAGGGAGCTGATGCCATTGATCTGGCAGCTCTACGCCTGCGCCGTGAGTTTGATGACTGAGACTTACCAGGACGTCGAATGGGAGGAGTTGGTAGATTCTTCCGAACAAAGTGATCTCGCCCGACTCTTTGAGAAGGTGATTTTTGAGCGAGTCAGCTTTCGCGCTGCAGAAGTCAGCGGACAACGATTCCTTTCATGTGAGTTCCTGGACTGTACATTTGATAGCGCAAAGCTATTGGACTGCGAATTTTTCCGGTGTCGTTTTTTTAATGCCGTCACTGAGAACGGCTGCAGTTTCAAGTTTTCCGAGTCAGGAGGCACAGTGTTTTCTCACTGTGACCTTTCAATGTGCAACTTCTCCAGGGCTAACCTCTACAATCTGGCGATTACAGATTGTCAGGCGCAAGGAGCTGACTTCAGCGACGTGATCTCATCGCGCAGTGTTGGTTCCAGTGTCCAGTTGCACGGGACCAGGATCAGTGGCTGCAATCTTTCTTACGCCAGCTTCAACGGCGCCTGGCTCAAGGAAAGTGATCTTGCCAGAAACCGTCTGGTGCACGCCAGTTTCAACGAAGCCTGTCTTGAGAACAGCAACTTGTCAGACTGCGAACTACATGGGCTCGAAGCGAAAGGCTTGTTGCTGGCAGGCGCTGACCTGCGGGGTGCGCAACTTGCGGGCCTTGATATACGCCAACTCGACATGACCGGGGTCATCATCAACGACTTCCAATGCGCGACCCTACTGGAAGCCGTCGGCATCATCGTCGAATAGGCTTACTCACCGTTGACATTGGCATCCAGCAATTCGATGTCGAAAATGAGTAAGGAATTGGGCCCGATCGGACCTTGTCCTGCAGGACCATAGGCCAGGTTCGGTGGTACGAATAGCCGAATCTTGCCGCCCTCCTTGACCAGTTGCAATCCTTCAGTCCAACCCTTGATGACCTGTCTTAATCCAAACTCCACCGGTTTCTTATCG
Organism: Pseudomonadales bacterium; assembly: GCA_040880285.1. Classification (GTDB taxonomy): domain Bacteria; phylum Pseudomonadota; class Gammaproteobacteria; order Pseudomonadales; family Azotimanducaceae; genus JANQJA01. The sequence goes on from JBBDIT010000044.1 coordinate 45,404, forward strand.
CGGGTCGAATCAAACACGGTACCATCAATAAACTTACCTTCGTAATTGACCCTCACTCTATCGTCAGCGGTCGGGTTTTGTCCGTCACCTTCCTCGACAATCTCGTACTGCAATCCGGATGCTGTGGTCTTCACACCATCACGTTCTGAATTGTCTGCAAGGAAGGCTTTAGCGGCCTCAAGATTCTCCTCTGCGGCCGCGCCCTGGCGTTCCTGGACAGCGGCCTGTGCAGCCTGCTGTTCCTCAATACGTTGTTGGCGATTGGCCTCAACCACGGCAATGACAGCCTCTTGTTGCTCACGGGTCAGTTCCGGATACTTCTGATCCAGTGAGTCCCTGATACCAGCCATTAGCCCGTCAAGGTCGATTGCCTGATTACCACCTTCCTTGAGGATATTGCCAAAGGAATAACCAAAAAAATAACCCACATCGTATGGGAGGTTCCCTTCGTCAGTTTCATCGGCCCCCAGAACATTGCTCGAAGTCACAACAAGCAATATCGCCAATCCATTGATTAGTATAGCGTTTTTCATCTGATTCCTATCTATTCTTCAGCAAGTAGGGCATTATCGCACAAGCATTACCCGAACCGCCAAAACCTTGATTAGAAACCCGATAGACCCATAAACTAAGGAGGCGAAATGAGGTACTCAAATAACGACTATGATTAATCTTCCACCCATTCTTCGGCGCGCATGTTTTATTGCATTTGCGTCCTATGCCGCACTGGCCAGTGCGACAGTACCGCCACAACCAGAGACACTCGAACCTCTCCCGGTTCACGCCAACACCACGCGGAATATCGTGGATGCATTGGCCAGCCGACATTATGTTAGTACGTCTCTCGACGATGAATTGTCGAGCCAGATCCTGGAACATTTTATCGATGATCTGGACCCGGGCAAGAGCTATCTGTTGATGAGCGACGTCGCTGAATTCAATCAATATCAGCATTCACTCGACAATATGTTACGTCGAGGTGACGTCGCGCCGGCTTTCGAAATCTTCAATCGTTACCACGTTCGAGTTATCCACCGACTCAAAAACATCGTTGCCATGCTGGAAGAAGGTATCGACCAGTTTGACTTCACCATCGACGAGACCTTGCCGCTGGACCGGAAAGAAGCAGTCTGGGCCGCGACAGTCGAGGAGCTGGACGACCTCTGGCGCAAGCGCGTTAAGAACGCAGTGCTAAACCTCAAGCTCGCCGATAAGGAGCCTGAGAAGATCCAGGAGTTGCTGCTGAAGCGATACAGGAATCAGCTGAATCGAATGGGCCAGACGAATAGCGAAGATGTCTATCAACTGTTCATGAATTCGTTTACACGCACCTACGATCCGCATACCCAATATTTCTCACCACGAACCAGCGAAAATTTCGATATCAATATGAGCCTGTCGCTTGAAGGGATCGGCGCCGTTTTGCAGAGCGAGGACGAATATACGAAAGTCGTCAGCCTGGTCCCGGCGGGACCTGCCGATAAGTCCGGCCAACTCTTTCCCAACGACAGAATCATTGCAGTAGGACAAGGAAAAGAAGGCGAGATGATTGATGTCATCGGCTGGCGCCTCGATGAGGTTGTGCAACTCATCCGTGGCGAAAAAGATACCGTCGTAAAACTCGACGTGGTACCCGCTGCCACCAAGGATGCAGCCGAGTCGCGCGTGGTCGCCATCACTCGAAATACGGTCAAGCTGGAAGAACAGAGCGCCAAATCTGAAATCATCGAGGTCGAACAGTTTGGAGCGACCCACAAAATCGGCATCATTACTATTCCGACTTTCTATATTGATTTCAAGGCGTACCAGCAAGGCGACCGGGATTACAAGAGCACGACCCGTGACGTCAAAAGGCTACTTGAACAACTCAAGGCACAGGATGTTGCCGGCATTGTCATTGACCTACGCGATAATGGCGGCGGATCCCTGCAGGAAGCCCGAACCTTGACAGGCCTTTTTATCGACCGTGGCCCAACAGTTCAAATACGCAGCAAGAGTAATCGCGTCGATATCCTCAGTGACAGGGATTTGAGGACCGTATACGAGGGCCCACTCGCTGTACTGGTCAATCGACTCAGTGCGTCTGCCTCGGAGATCTTTGCCGGCGCGATCCAGGATTACAAGCGTGGCATTATTATTGGCAGCCAGACTTTCGGCAAGGGCACAGTACAGTCCCTGTTACCACTCAACCGTGGCCAGCTGAAACTTACCCAGGCCAAATTTTATCGTATCAGCGGTGAAAGCACCCAACACCGGGGCATCATTCCGGACATCTCCTATCCGTCCAATTACGACCCTGATGCCATCGGTGAGAGTACACTGGAGGGTCCCCTGCCCTGGGATAAGATCCAGGCTACAGCCTATCGACCCAAAGGCAGTCTTGACGACCTGGTTCCGGATTTGAAGAATCTCCACGAGGATCGGGTAGCGGTTGACCCAGAATTCTCATACCTGCGCGGGGCAGTCGAATTCCAGCGCCAACGTGCCAGCCAAAAGTCGATTTCCCTCAATGAAGCGGAACGAATTCGGGCCAGGGAAGAAGATGAGGCCTTCTGGCTCGCACTGGAAAACAGGCGTCGTGCAGCCCAGGGTCTCGACGCGGTCGCATCCCTCGATGAACTTAAACCTGAGGCTGATCCACTGATCGCCGCGAATCGCACCCAGGCGACAGGTATCACTTCTTCCGACCAGGATCGTTCCGCAGCCGACGATGAGAGTGATGGCGCTGGCAGCGGTAACCAGGGCGATGGACCCGACGCCATTAAGGGTAATGAAATGGCGGGCTATATTGAGCTCGATGAAAAACGCAAAAGCAAAGACAAATCCGGGGATAAAAAAGACTCCGACCTGGCGACCGCTAATCCGCGAGACGAACCGGATGCCTACCTGGTCGAGTCTGGTAGTATTCTTCTGGATTACATTTCATTGTCCAAGCGTACTGCCGCCAAAGAAAGGGACGCAGAACAGATCTAGGAAACCTCCGAACAAGTCCCTGCCTTTGGCCACTCAATCAATTGACGCAGACTTCTCCAGAGGCTACCTAGCGATTGATCTGGTCTTTTTCGATCAGATCATAAGCGTGCTGGATCTCCTTGAATTTCTCTTCCGCCGCTTGCGCAAACTCGGGAGCCATGCCTTTGGACTGGATCCTGTCCGGATGATACTGCATCGCCAGTTTCCGATACTTCTTCTTGATGACGGCAAGATCGTCCCCGGGGCTGCAGCCAAGAATTTCATAGTACCGATTGATATCGTCGGGTACGCCTGTAAAACGGCTCTTGATCTGCGCAAACTCCGATTCGATGCCAAATATTCGAACTGCCGAACGAATCATGCGTTCTTCCGATTCATGCAAGTCATGGTCGGCATGGGCCACCACCATCAGCAGATCAACAACGGACACGAGCAGTTCCGGGGTATCAGAAAAGTGCTGTTGTAGCTGCATCGCATAGTCTTCGAAGCGGTCGTCGGAATCCTTGGCCGCATTGAATATCTGGATCGCCAACTTCCGCGCCTGGGGCGGGAGTCGAAAATTCTCCTTCATGACCCGCTCAATGACCTCGATTTCGTTCCGGGTCACAACACCATCTGCCTTCGCCAGTTTTCCAAGCATCGAAAAAACCGCGGTAAAATAAAGCCCTTGCCGTGTTTCCAGTGGGCTAAAACTAAATCCGCCACCCGCATCCAGCGCATGGTGACCGATCACCGCGCCCAGCACGGCACCGATCGGGCCACCAAACAGCGCGCCAATGCCTCCGCCCAGAATTTTCCCCATCCAGCTCAAATTTCGACACCACCCAACGCTTCTAACAGCTCCTGCGTTTTTTTATGCATCAGACCGGCGTCACCACGAGACTCAACATTCAGCCGGACGACGGGTTCAGTATTGGACATACGGACATTGAAACGCCAATCGCCGAACTCCATCGACAAACCATCAGTGCGGTCGACTGCTTTAGCGTGCGGTGCATAATCGGCTTCAATTCGTGCGATGGTAGTAGCAGCATCTTCGATACGGCGATTAATTTCGCCACTGGCTGGGAACCGGATCATCCGTTCATTAACGAGTTCCGACAGCGTTTTACCTTCAGCTGACATGAGACCGGCGACCAGTAGCCAGGGCACCATCCCACTGTCGCAGAAGGAAAAGTCCCGAAAGTAATGATGTGCGCTCATCTCACCGCCATAGACGGCGTTTTCGGTGCGCATACGTTCTTTGATAAAGGCATGACCCGTCTTGCTGAGCACCGGGACACCGCCCCGCTCCTTGACTATATCAATGGTATTCCACGTCAATCTGGGATCATGGACAACCTTTTCACCTGCCCGCTCGCTTTTCCCGAGAAAGGCTTCCGCCAAAAGGCCAACCATATAGTACCCCTCGATAAACCGACCATTTTCATCAAAGAAAAAACAACGATCAAAATCACCATCCCAGGCAATGCCCATATCGGCGTGGCCCCTGATTATCGCGTCAATGGTGGCCTGCCTGTTACCCGGCAATAATGGGTTAGGTACACCGTTGGGAAAGTCACCGTTCGGCTCGTGATGTATTTTGATAAAGTCAAATGGCAGGAACGGTTCAAGCCGGTCGATGACTTCCCCGGCGCCACCATTACCCGCATTAACGACGATCTTAAGGGGTGAGAGTGAGCTGGTATCGACGTAACCCAGAAGCTTGGCGATATAGGCCGAATGATGGTCCAGTGGAATGATGGCGCCTTTTTTCCTGACCGGACCAAAGTCGTCAGCTGCTACGCGCTGCTTGATTTCATTGAGGCCGGTATCACCACTGATCGGGCGTGACTCCTCCCGCACCAGCTTCATGCCATTGTAATCTTTCGGATTATGACTTGCCGTTACCATAATTCCACCGTCAAGTTCGAAGTGCGACGTGGCGAAATAGACTTCTTCAGTCCCGCACTGCCCTATGTAATAGACATCGGCACCACCATCAGTCAATCCACTTGCAAGCGCATCCGTCATGCCAGGGCTGGACAGGCGAATATCATGTCCAACAATCACCCTTTCCGGCGCAAGAAATTCAGTAAACGCCCGGCCAATCCGGTACGCAATATCCTCATTCAATTCATCCGGGATACGCCCGCGAATATCATAGGCCTTAAAACATTTCATACCGCTATAACCTCAATGATTTTAAATTAATTCCCAGCGCTACATCGGTTTTAAGCGTCACCAGTTGTTTGCAACGCTGTACCAGGTCGCCGTTTTCACGCACACGCACCGCAGACGCATTATCGTCATCGCCACGCAACACCTCTTCGAGACTGCCATATTCAGCAAGCAGGTTTGCCGCGGTCTTTTTACCGATACGTGGAACGCCTTTGATATTGTTACTGGCGTCTCCCGCCATGGCCCAGAGATCGGTCAACTGCGACACTTCACATCCAAACTTCGCCCTGATGTCAGTTGCATTGATTTCCGTACCCTCAAAATGATTGAACACACGAATGCGACTCGATAATAACTGCAGGAAAGCACGATCAGTAGATAGAATAATCGCCTCTCCACCAGCGTCTGCGATACCCCTCGCCAATGTTGCGATCTGGTCATCCGCCTCATAGTTGTCAACTTTCAGACTTTCCACCAATTGCTCTTTGAACGCAGTCCGAAACTTCTGCAAGTTAGCGAGCAACGCTGGTGGCGTCGGTTTTCGATTGGCCTTGTAATCCGGATAGAGCAGATGCCGCCAGGTTTTATCATGACTATCAAACACCGCACAGGCATGGGTCGGCGAGTGGTTGCCAAGTGCACGCTCGAGGGAACGCCTGGATGCCTCGATGACCTCATCCATGTGTTCAGCGCCATCACCACGGGCCTCATAGATCCGGCGAACCAGATTGAAAGCGTCAACCAGTAATAGCCTAGAACCAGCCAACGGCGGCGCCGTCACCCCGGGGATCCTTAATGCCCCGAATCAACCCATCTATATATTGGATAGAATTGGCGTCGCCGATTCCACGACCGAATCGCGTTTCCCGGAATGAGCCATGCCCAAACCCTTGCAGGACCGCTCTGGTATCCGGTGACAGGGCATAGGGCTCAACGATAATCACATTGGGCTGCCATTGGTGATGGAATCTGGGGACAGAAACGGCATCCTCTATATTCATCCCATGGTCGATCACATTGACTATGACCTGAAGTGTGGTCGTAATAATGGTCGAGCCCCCGGGGGAACCAGTGATGAGAACGGGCTGATTATCCCGTGTCACAATCGTCGGTGACATTGAGCTCAGCATGCGCTTGCCCGGTTCGATCTTGTTGGCTTCACGCCCAATGAGATCGAACTGGTTGGGTGTATTGGGCTTGATAGAAAAGTCATTCATTTCATTGTTGAACAAAATGCCCGTCTCAGGCACGACGATCTTGTTGCCATAGCTGCTATTGAGTGTGGTGGTGAATGCGACCATCATGCCGTTGCCATCCATGACGGAAAAGTGCGTGGTCTCCCTGTTCTCCTGCGGCCATGAACCTGCACCGACGTCATCGCTATCAGTGGCTTTGTCAGCACGGAAGTCGGCGATCCGCTGCCTTGCGTAATCTTTGTCAATCAGACGTTCAAGGGGTACCTCGTAATAATCCGGGTCGCCCAAATACTCGGCCCTGTCAGCATAGGCACGGCGTTCCGCCTCAACCATGTGGTGTATCGCCGCAGCACTTCCGTAACCCATTTTGCCGAGGTCAAAGGGCTCCAGCATATTGAGCATCTGCACAACGAGAACGCCGCCCGATGAGGGAGGACCCATTCCCCAGATATCATAACCACGATAAGTACCATGGACAGGATGACGCCAGACGGAGTGATAGTCGGCAAGATCCGCAAGTGTGATATCCCCTCCCCCACGCTTCATCTCGGCAACGATCAATTCAGCGGTCTTTCCCGCATAAAATCCGTCACGACCTGTTCTCGAAATCCGCTTGAGCACCAGCGCGAGTGCTGGCTGCTTCCAGAGATCTCCCGTCTTGTAAGGCACTCCCTGATTGCTGAATTTGGCGACCGATGCAGGATAGGCAGCCATCCGAGGCAGCACATTCTCGAATTGTCGCGCAAGGTCGTAGGTCAACGGAAAACCTTCTTCCGCCAACCGGATTGCAGGGGCCATAACCTCTTGCCTCGTCTTCGTGCCATGCGCCTCAAGCAATGTCAGGAGGCCATCCACGGAACCGGGTACACCTGCAGCCCTGTGGCTTGCAGTCGACAAGCCAGAAATTACATTGCCATCATCATCCAGGTACATGTCCCGATGGGCGCTGGCCGGCGCCTTTTCGCGATGATCCAGTGTTACAACCTGACCATCGGCAAGGCGCACCACGGCGAATCCGCCACCGCCGATATTGCCCGCCGACGGATAGGTTACCGCGAGCGCAAAAGCGGTCGCCACGGCGCCGTCAACCGCATTGCCACCAGCCTTCATCACAGCTATACCGGCCTCGGATCCCAGTGCCGACCGTGACGTCACGATCGCCTTCTCACTCACCGTTGCCTCCGGGCTTGCTGCCTCGAGGATGTGCCCGGGTGAAACCAACGACACCAGCGCCAGTGAAGCAACTAGTACATATTTCAACATCTCATCATCACTACCGCTTTCAAACAGACATCGAAAGCTTATCATGGGGTCATGACTGAAATCTCGATTGCTGATGCCCGCCGCTTGTTTCTGGATCGCCAGGGACTGCTGTACAACCCTGCCTTTGGCCGTGGGAAAGCGGGTACGCTGCGGACTATTGAACAGCTCGGATATGTGCAGATCGACACGATTTCGGTGGTTGACCGTGCCCACCATCACGTGCTCAAGACCCGGGTACCCAATTATTCAGAAAAGATGCTGGATCAACTACTCCAGAAAGATCGAGCCATATTCGAATACTGGTCACATGCCGCTGCTTACCTGCCGATCAAGGACTATCGCTATTACCGACCAATGATGGACGGCTGGCACAAACGCAAGTCCTGGGACAAAAAGCTTGCAAAGGAGATTCGCCGGCGCATAGCAACGGAGGGACCGCTACAGTCAAGGGACTTCGAAGATCCACGGGGCAAAAACAACAACGGCTGGTGGGACTGGAAACCGGCAAAGTTGGCGCTTGAACACATGTTTTTGTCGGGTCAGATCATGGTGACCCGGCGCGAAGGCTTCCAGAAGGTCTTTGACCTTACAGAGAACGTCTTGCCCGCCCAACTCGATACATCCATGCCGAACCACGACGAATGGATTCGTTTCATCGTCCTGCGCCAACTACAAGCACTGGCTATTGGTACCCTTAACGATATTAGCCACGCCCGAACCACGCTCGGTAAGTTTACAGGCCACGCCATCCGCAGTGAGGTCAAAAGTGCACTGCACGCCCTTGCCGAAGAAGGTCAGGTCGCAATTATCCAGGCACGTAATTCCACAAAAGAGGTCTGGTATGCGGATCCGGTTGCGCTAAAACGATTGCCCCTGAAACTCGGCAAGCGACGGCTACAGATCCTTTCCCCATTTGATAACCTCGTGATCAATCGTGCCCGGCTGATTACGCTGTTTGGCTTCGACTACCAGCTTGAATGTTATGTACCGGCGAGCAAAAGGAAGTTCGGCTACTTCTGTCTACCAATCCTGTGGGGCGACGAACTCGTTGGCCGTATCGATGCAAAGGCGGTCAGGGACAAGCACCTGTTGGAGGTTCGGCGTGTATTCCTGGAACCCGGTACCAAACGCCAAACTGAAAGGCATGTACGTTTGCGAGACGCGCTCAATACCGGACTTGCCGAATTTGCGACGAAGAATCAGTGCGACACAGTAGACATCGGAGAGGTCATCTATCGATAACTGACCGTGGCTTGCTATTTACCTTTAAAGACCGGCTCGCGTTTTTCCAGGAAGGCTTGCCTTGCTTCCCTGGCATCCTCGCTTGCGAAAGCCATTCTAATGTTAGACAGCTCGTACCTGAGCTGGGCTTCCATATCCGTTGTCTCCAATGACTTGACCATGCCGCGTTTGAGCAGACGAAAAGTAATTGGAGACCAACGACACAGATCCTCACAGTATTCGGTCAAACGCTCATCGAATTTCTCATCATCCACCAGTTCGCCAGCCATCCCGAGGGCAACGGCTTCCTCACCCATTACCGTGCGGTTCTCCATCATGAACCGGATACCTTTTTCATATCCCATGATTTGGGGCAATGTAATTGTGAGGCCGGCATCCGGTGAACCCCCGATGCGAGTGTAGCCCGCCATCAATCTTGCCCCCCTGGTCACCAGCCTCATATCAGTAGCCATCGCCAGCCCGAGTCCAGCGCCGACCGCAACCCCGTTGATACCGCCCACAACTGGCTTATCGCATTTGTGCCTGATCGTCAGGAGAAACTGGCCTACCCAGCCGATATCGTCAAGTTGCCGACTCTGGGGTGAGTGAGGCGAGGCATCTTCACCGGAACCAGTCAAGTCCAGACCGGAACAAAACGCGCCATCCTTGCCACGAATCGCTATAACCCAGACATCATCGTCTTTGGCCGCTTGTTCGAGCGCGCCGATGACACCCCATGCCAGCGCGTCATTGATGGCATTTTTCTTCTCCGGACGATTGAGTGTAATGGTGCGTACATGCCCGCGAGTCTCAACCTTGATCTCGTCTGTCATATCTGTCGATCCCTTCCTGCCCAGTAGGGTTCCCTTACCAGGCGGCGCTGAATTTTCCCCGATGGCAGTCTTGGCAGGTCGTCGACAAAGTCGATGGTACGAGGCGATTTGAACGCCGGCAGTTGCTTCTTGACAAAGCTGATCAACTCATCAGACAACGCCTCGTCTGCGGTGATGCCGTCCTTGACCATTACCACGGACTTGACTTCTTCGCCCCACTCGTCATTGGGTACGCCAACTGTACAGACATCCGCAACTGCTGGATGCTTCAAAAGCACATCATCGGTTTCCTGCGGATAGATATTGACGCCCCCCGAGATAATCGTCTCGGCGCTGCGACCAGTCAGAAACAGGTAACCGTCTTCATCAAAGTAGCCCATATCACCCAGAGTAAAATAATCGCCGCGGTAGCTGTTTCGGGTCTTTTCTGAGTCCTTGTAGTATTCGAACCTGTTTTCGGGTGCCTTGAAAAAAATGGTACCTACCACGCCGGTCTCGACCTCATTACCTTCATCATCAAAGATACGATTGTCAGCGCCTTCTGGCGATTTACCGACGGTACCTGGTTTGGTCAGCCACTCTTCAGGTCCAACGAAGAATCCACCACCACCTTCTGTGGCAGCATAGTATTCATAGATCACCGGCCCCAACCAGTCCATCATCGCTTGCTTGACATGTACGGGACACGGCGCGGCCCCATGCAATACATAGCGAAGGCTTGAGAGGTCGTATTTGTTACGTACGTCTTCCGGTAATGCCAGCAAACGATGGAACATGGTCGCAACCATGTGGGTGTGGGTGATCTTGTACTTTTCGACAAGTTTCAATGTATCTTCTGCATCCCACTTGTCCATCAGCACGGTGCCAACACCCTGGGTCAGGGGCGCAGTGATATTAAATGCCAGTGGCGCAGCATGATAAGCAGGACCGGTACATAGCGCGCGATCCGTTGCCGCGTTCCAGGCGGCAGCGCTGACGGACCTTGCGAGACTCGCGTTGGCCTGGCTCTGGGTGCCCCCCACTCCGGCTGCAGCCAACGCCGCCTGTGGATTGCGCTCTCGATAGACACCCTTGGGTCGTCCGGTGGTACCGGAGGTATAAAGCATCTGTGAGCCGATTTCAGGGTTGTCGATGTTGCTGTCATCCTCGGCTCCGACGACCTCGTCATAGTCGGCAAAGCCATCGATGGCACCACCAGCGGCCAGTACGATCTTGAGCTGGTCCCGATTATCATTCAGCGCATCAATCGCCGGCTGCTTACACTTAACATCGGCGATAAATGCTTTCGCTCCCGAGTTACCGACTATATAGGAGGCATTGTCTCCGGTCAGGTGCCAGTTAATCGGAGTTACCCGAAAGCCGGCACGCATACAGGCATAGTAGGTCTCGACGAACTCCGGTCGATTAACCAATAGCATTGCGACACCGTCGTCAGGTTGTAAACCCGCATTGCGAAATACTCGCGCGAGCTGATTGGCTCGCGCATTCAGTTCAGCGAATGTCTTGTCACCGTAACTGGAAACCACTGCCATGCGATCCGGAGCCTCCTGGGCGTGGTACGCCACAGTCATCCCGGCCATCATGGCAGCGGGTAGCTCCATCTTTACCGCATTGTTCATATCTCACTCCCTCTCTACCGCATAAGCGGTCCTTATAATACTTGTATGGCGATAGCCTGTGCAGGCAAATTAGAGTGCATCAACTCAATCGATAGCGCAAGCGTACGGCAAGAGGCACGCGCCCGGATACATCCGATATTGCGGCCACGGCCATCACTGGCGGTGATAGTTTGGTATTAACAGGTGAGAAGTCCTGGGCGTCCGGTACCAGTGTCCGGTACGAGTGATTCCTGCTGTTCACTTCTGATCGCACTGTACGTGACCAATTCCTTGGCGGACCTGGACCCGCTAAACGTGCGCCTCCACTCATGACCCTGATACCAGCCGATGGGTCAGACGAAGCCCGCCGGGAATTGAGTTGGTGTAATGAAACCGGACCATTTCCGGTGCATTATGTTTAAGTACAATGATAACAAGCTCAAAGGAGGCTATTAAAATGACAGACGTATATACCCTCGCCCGGCAACATTTGGATGCCGGTATTCTGGAGGCGGCCGACAATAACATTTCACTTGCAGCCTACGGCCAGGCACTGGTCTGGAAACTACTGGAACGTTACCAGCAGGAGGGCAGGAGTGTTGCTGACATTGTCAGTGAGGTGCAGTACACGCTTGACAATATCGAAGACGACGGCACGTTTCACGTATCGCGGAACTAGCCGCTAACGGCGCACACCTTCCAGATACAGTTCCAGGTGAACTTCATTGGTGGGCGGCATCTTGAACCCGAAGTCAGTGGTAGAAAGGACGGTAAATCCTTCTAATCCTACCCGGTAGCCACCCCATGGATCGTTGCCCTGTCCCGTCAGGTTGGCGTCAATGGCGATCTCACGGGTCTGGCCATGTAGTGTCAGGTTGCCATACACAGTAGCCTTACCCTCACCCAACGGCTCAATTCTGGTACTCTCAAACCTCGCCTGTGGATACCTGGCTACATTGAGATAGTCTTCGCCGCGTATATGCTTATCACGTTCCGCATGATTGCTGTCGAGACTGGCAGGATCAATTTCTACAACAATTTTTGAAGCCCCAGGATCGTTCTGATCATAAGTGAAGGTACCATTGAACGACTTGAATTGACCCGTCAACCAACTGATACCGATGTGCTTGAATTTAAATACAATCGATGCGTGGGCACCGCGTGAATCGATCACATACTCGGCAGCATCGACACTCATCGTCCATACAAGGGAGTACACCAGGGACAGGCACAACAAAATAACTCTCATTGAAATCTCCAATAATTACAACTCAGTGTTTAAAAACATTCGCCTCAGGGTTGCGTCCTTGTCAACGAGGTGATGCTTTAACGCTGCCAGTCCATGGACAGCAACCAATGCTATCAATAAGACAGCAAGGTAGAAGTGAATCTCCCCGGCAATATCTTCCTGGTTGTCGATCCCTGTCACAGTCGCTGGCACTTCAAACCAGTCAAATACCAGCACACTTCGCCCGTCGGCAGTCGACATCAGGTACCCGGCGATCGCAACCGCCACCACCAGCACGTAAAGGCAGGTATGCACAACGACTGCAGTCAAGCGTTCAAAGTGTGTATGGGAAGGCAAAGGCGCTGGCACCGGGTTCGATAACCGCCAGGCCAAACGAACCGTGAGCAGGATAACGATGAAAACTCCAATGCTTCGATGCAGGTCAGGCGCCTTCTTGTACCAGGCATCGTAGTAGTCAAGTTCAACCATCCAGAGTCCCAGTACAAACGTGCCGAAAATTGTTACTGCCATCAGCCAATGCAGAAAGACATGAACCAGGCCATAACGGTCATTAGTATTACGAATAGGAATCACATCAATGTATTACGCTGGATTCTGCGATTGGTTCAATGACCCGCACATCCTTGTGGCGTGCATTGTTCACGTAGGTGGAGACCGGCGTCACGGCAACCGGTGTGCGTGCTCCGCTTGGCCTCGGTCCAAGCAACCGCATCAACGTATCCTGGTCCGTATCGGCGTTCATCCAGGTCTGTACCGCATCAGTTTCCAGGTTCACCGGAATACGGTCATGAATGACTTTCATGGCGTCAGGAGCGCTCGCCGTGATGATGGTACAGCTCTCGATCTGCTCATCATCCCTTTGCCATCTGTCCCAGAGGCCAGCGAGCGCAAAGCCCTTGTTGGATTCAGGCGTAATATAGTAAGGGACCTTGATTGAGCCTTCGAGCCGCCACTCATAATATCCGGTTGCAGGGACAATACAACGTCGTCGAGCGAACGGATCGCGAAACGCGCGACTTCTCGCCAGGGTCTCTGACTTCGCGTTGAACATGCTGTAGCGGGTACTTGGACCGTCAGACCAATATGGCACCAGCCACCATCGCATATCCCTTACGTCCCACTCACCGGCCTGACTCCTGACAAGCACCGGCACCTGTTCCGTGGGCGCAATGTTAAGTCGTGTTTCAACCACGAAGCCGCGGCCAGTAATCTCAACGATCAGTTGGTTAAGTGGGTCACTCGTGACATTGAATCGTCCGCACATATTGCTATGGCCAGTGCTAACGCCTCGATATCTCTGCGACCTGTGTCATCTCCTCTGCTGTGAGGCGCCAGGCTGCGGCATCGGCGTTCTGTTTGACTTGCCCGGGGCTGGTAGCGCCGGCGATGACACTGGAAATGTGTGGCATGGTCGCCAGCCAACTCATGGCGAGCTCCAAAATAGTGTGGCCACGCCCGGTTGCAAAGTCCGTCAGGCGCTCAACTACATCAAAATTATCATCCGACATGGCTGCCTTCGCCCGGTCACCCCACATCGCCAGCCGCGTACCTTCCGGTGGCTCGGCACCACGCTGGTATTTACCGGTCAACATACCACTTGCCAGCGGAAAATACGGCAGGATGCCAAGGCCAAAGGCCTGGCATGCTGGCACCACTTCCCGCTCAAGCCTCCGGTCCAGCAACGAATACAGGTTTTGCGCCGTGGCAAATCCGTTCAGACCGTGATGTTTGGCTGTCCAGGCAGCGTCCGCAATTTGCCAACCGGAAAAATTCGAGTTGCCGAGGTATCTCACCTTGCCGGCACGCACCAGGTCATCCAGTGCTCGAAGCGTTTCCTCAACAGGCGTCGCCGGATCCGGTACATGTTGCTGGTAGAGGTCGATATAGTCGGTACCGAGACGACGCAGGCTGGCATCCACCGCGTTCATAATGTAGCGGCGCGAGGCACCACGCATTAACTTGCTTTCACCCATCGGATTGGCAAACTTGGTGGCAATAATAACGCTACTGCGATCCTTGTCCTTGAGCGCTTTGCCAAGGAATTCCTCAGATTGGCCACCACCGTACATATCTGCGGTGTCAAAGAAGTTAATGCCGTTATCCAGTGCCGCGTCTACCACTGCCTTGGTTGCCCGGGCATCGCACCGACGCCCGAAATTATTACAGCCTATGCCGACAATCGACACCAAGAGCCCGGTTGGACCTAGATTCCTGTATTCCATCATCGCTCCGAATTCGTGCATGGGTGTTGCTATCGTACATGATGCGACTGTACTTTGGCGTCACAATCCGGTAACTTCGCCGGTTTTTCCACTTGCAGGACACCTGTATGCGTCACCTGCCTAACCTGAAAGCCCTGAGCGCCTCCGAACTGCTCGATATCCTAGATAAGGCTGCCGCCATCAAGGCAAACCCGGGCGCCTACGGCACACTGCTGCAAGGCAAGTCGCTGGCCATGCTTTTCCAGAAAACCAGCACACGTACCCGGGTATCCTTCGAAGTCGCCATGACGGAGTTGGGTGGCCATGGCATCTATATCGACTGGGATACTTCCAATTTCATCCTGTCCGGGATCGAACATGAAACCGAATACCTGTCGCGGAATGTGAGCTGTATCATGGCGCGCCTTTTGTACCACAATGATTTGCAGAAGATCATGAGCGCAAGCCAGGTGCCTGTGATCAACGGCTGTGATGAAAAATTTCATCCATGCCAGGCGCTGACCGACGTCATGACGATTCGCGAGCACTTCGATGGCGATTTGAGCGACGTGCAAATAGCGTACGTGGGTGTACAGAATAATGTTTCCAATTCGCTCTCTATCTTGTGCAACAAGCTGGGGATAAGCCTGACACTGGCAACTCCGGCGGGGAATGACAATGGCGAAAGCCTTGATGCCGATGTACAGGCGATGATCGAACATTCACAAGGGATTCATCACACGACTGACCCTGGTGCAGCTGTCGCGAATGCAGACTTTGTCTACACAGACACCTGGATCGATATGCAGTACTTCAATAATCCAGATCACCAGGAAGAAAATGACGCCAGGCTCAGGCAGATGATGCCCTACCAGATTAACGCTGAACTGCTAAAGGGCCTTGACTGCAAAATTATGCATGACATGCCCATACATGACGGCTTTGAGATCACCGCTGATATGGTTCACGACCCCCGGTCCATTATCTACCAGCAAGCGGAAAATCGATTGCACTCACAAAAAGGACTATTGTGGTGGATTCTCGCCGAGGCGAATATTGTCAGCCATGAGTTCCAACCAGTGCACCACGGGAATTGACGCATCAGCACCGAGATATAATTGGCAGCCCACATTGGCGGTGGCAATCACGGCCGGTTCGTCACGCGTCAATGATTCAATTTTTTGCCGTTTGAGCGTTGTTGCTAGAGTCGGTTGCATCATCGAATAAGTTCCGGCCGAACCACAACACAGGTGACTGTCCCGAACCGGAACCACTTCAAAACCGGCCCGCGCCAGAATCCCCTCAACGATGCCGTTGAGGCGCTGGCCATGTTGTAACGTGCAGGGCGAATGAAACGCCACCTTTTTACCACGACAAGCAAAGTCAAGTTGTGACAAAAGCTCGGCGGCATCAGCCGTCTTGGCAACTACTGACCTCGCTAATTGCTGGTATTCCGGTTCATTCTCGAATACCTTTGGGTAATCCTTGATCGTGACGCCACAACCGCTTGCACTGGAAACCACGGCATCCACCTCCTCCAGGCGCGTAGACAGCGAGTCCAGCAGCGAACGCATGCGCGCCTTGCCTGCCTTGTGTGCACCCAGATGGTATTCAAGCGCACCGCAACAACCTTCCGCCACCAGCCTGGTCACTTCGATTTGGTGTAGATCCAGCAGGTAAGCAAGTGCCTGGTTAACGTCCGGTGTGGCGGATCGCTGGACACAGCCCTCCAGCACCAGTACTCGCCTTACTGGATTTCTGGCATGTGACATCGGATATCGACGAGGCGCTGTTTTGACCGGTATGGTTTTTTTAAACGCCTCAGGTAACAGCGGACGTAGCATCTGACCCATTCGTAAAAACATTCCGAACAGTTTCGGTCGTGGGACCACGAGTAGTAATGACCAGGCGATGATGCGCTCGCGCCATCGCCGCCGAACGAGTTGCGCTATCATGCCACGACCAATATCCAGCAGCTGACCGTAAGCCACGCCGGAAGGACAAGCAGTCTCGCATGCCCTGCAGGTCAGGCACCGGTCAATATGGGTCACCGCGGAAGATGCAATCTCATTGTGCTCCAGCAGCTCCTTGATGAGGTAAATGCGCCCTCTTGGTCCGTCCAGTTCATCCCCAAGCAGCTGATACGTGGGACAGACCGCGGTGCAAAAGCCGCAATGCACACAGGAACGTAAGATCCCGTCCGCAGTCTGGACCGCCGGGTCGTCAATCAGTGTAGCGTGAATCTTCGTCTGCATTACAAGCCCTGGTAGAGTCTGCCGGGGTTGACGAGTTCCGCCGGATCAAAGGCTTGCTTCAAGCGCCGGGTGATTTTCCATACCGCTGGCGACAATTCAGCAAACGGTTCAGGAGACGCTTCAGCCGGTGGCGTGCGAATCAGCGTGGCGTGTCCCTCGTCCAGCCTGTGCCGCGGATTGAAGTCAGGGTCGGCCAGGAATCGTTGTGCACCACCCCAGTCGATCACGTTGCATTCATCCAGCAATGCCGGTGACGAGGGTGGTACCGACAGGCGCCAGAGTGTTTTGCCCTTCAACGTGAAATTCGAGGTCGTCTTCCAGATTGGCGTGTCAGCCACCTGCGCGCCTGCCAGGATTCCATGGGTGCGAGCCGCCTCAACGGCCTCATTGGTTCCGGATAACCGAACCCACAGTGCCTGGTCGCTATGGCACGCACCCGAAATCGGGATGGAGCGATTTGACAGGTCCAACATCATGCGATGCGCGTCCTGCCGGTTACAAGGGATGCAAAGGGAGACCACCGACTCGGGTGCAGGCAGTACCTTCAAACTGACATCGGCGATAACGCCCAAAGTGCCGAGTGCCCCGGTCACAAGACGTGACACATCAAATCCGGCAACATTCTTCATGACCTGGCCACCAAACTCCAGATACCTGCCCTCACCTGTGATGAGCCCGACGCCCAGCACAAAATCCCGTGCAGCACCGTACCAGGGTCGCCTGGCACCGGACAATCCGGCTGCAATGGCGCCACCCAATGTTGCTCTACCATCAAAATCCGGCGGCTCGAAACCCAGCATTTGGCCTTCAGCAGCCAACACCTCATTGATCTTTACAAGTGAAGTTCCGGCCCTGGCACGCAATATCAGTTCCGCCGGCTCATAGGCCAGTATACCTTCATGGTTCGTCGTTGATACCCGCGGCAAATCCGGATCTGCAGGATTGCCCAGGAAGGACTTGGTGCCGCCCCCCACGATATGAAACGGTTGTCTTGCGCGATACAAGCGCGCCACTTGCGCAGCAAGGTCCATCTTAAAACCGATCCAGGTGCGGAAACTTATCTTCACCACGGTGTACGTGCATGGCGCCAAATTCCGCACAACGATGCAAAGTCGGAATGGCCTTACCGGGATTTAAGATACCCTTCTCATCAAACGAAGCCTTGACGCCATGGAACAATTTCAACTCCTCTTCAGTGAATTGCACGCACATCTGGTCGATCTTCTCAATACCCACACCATGTTCGCCGGTAATGGTGCCGCCTTTCTCTATGCAAAGTTCCAGAATCGCCGCGCCAAACGCTTCTGCGCGCTCGAGTTCACCGGAACGGTTGGCATCGTACAGAATTAATGGATGCAGGTTGCCGTCACCGGCATGGAACACGTTGGCAACCCCAAGAGCATAGTATTGTGAGAGCCTGGTAATTTGTGTCAACACACTGGCCAGCTCCCGACGCGGTATGGTGCCGTCCATACAGTAATAGTCGGGAGCGATTCGCCCCACCGCTGGAAATGCGGCTTTTCGACCTTGCCATAACCTCGCGCGAGCCGCTTCATCAAATGCAACTTCCACATCCCGGGCACCGTAATTGCTAAAGATCTCACGCAATCTGGAAAGCTGTGTAGATACCTCGGTGGCGGTTCCATCCAGTTCACACAACAACAAGGCTTCGACATCGAGTGGATATCCTGCCGACACAAATGCTTCGGCAGCGCAAATGGCAGGCTTGTCCATCATTTCGAGCCCTGCCGGCAGGATACCCCCTTCGATCACCGCACCGACGGCATCACCTGCACCCGCCACCGAATCGAATCCTGCCATCACCACACACACATTTTCCGGTTTCGGCAGCAGGTTAACCGTAACCTCAGTCACGATTCCCAAAAGACCTTCTGATCCGTGCATGACGGACAAGAGATCGTAGCCAGGGCTATCGAGGGCGTCACTACCGACTTCGTAGATTTCGCCTTCCGGTGAAATCACTTTGAGCTTCCTCACATTATGGACAGTGAGCCCATACTTGAGACAATGAACACCACCTGAATTTTCTGCAACATTGCCACCTATAGTGCATGCGATCTGGGAAGATGGATCAGGCGCGTAGTAGAGCCCAAGCTCCCTGACCGCTTCACTGATGGCAAGATTGGTTACACCCGGCTCGACACGAGCCGTCCGGTTAATTGGATCGACGCCGATGATCCTGTTGAACTTTGCCAACCCAAGTAACACACCTTCGCTATGAGGTGTGGCACCTCCAGACAAGCCCGTGCCAGCTCCCCTTGCCACCAGCGGAACATTGTATTCGTAACAAAGGCGAATGACGGCCTGCACCTCCGCGATCGTGTCCGGCAGCACCACAACACCAGGCAGTACACGCTTGGCAGTCAATCCATCAGACTCATACACGGCAAGACGCGCGGGATCGCCAATGACGTGATCGCCACAAACGTTCACCAGTTTGTCCAGGAAATCGGCTAAAAAAGGTTGACGAGATTGCATAAGCCCCGAGTATACGATTTCTAGTATAATGGCGCTCCTTAAAAACGTTAGCATCGGGGTTACAAGTGGCAATAAGCTCAGTCGAGGATATTCTCGACGATTTTCGTCAGGGCAAGATGGTTCTCATTATGGATGATGAGGATCGTGAGAATGAAGGCGACCTCATCATCGCCGCGGATGTCATCACACCGCAACACGTGACCTTTTTCGCGCGTCATGCCTGCGGTCTCATCTGCCTGACACTAACAGAAGAACGAGCCCGGCAATTGAACCTGCCACTCATGGTCGAAAACAACAGCTCCCTGCATGAAACCAATTTTACCGTGTCGATTGAAGCAGCTGAGGGAATTACAACGGGAATCTCTGCCGCAGACCGGGCAAAAACTGTCCGGGTCGCTGTGGCCAGGAATGCCCGTCCCGACGACCTGGTCATGCCTGGCCACATCTTCCCGCTCATCGCCAAGCGCGGCGGGGTCCTGACCCGGGCGGGCCATACCGAGGCTGGCTGCGATCTTGCCAGAATGGCGGGCTATGAACCCGCCGCGGTGATTGTCGAAGTCATGAATGAAGACGGAACCATGGCAAAGCGCCCTGAGCTTGAAGCCTTCGCACAAGCCCACAACATCAAACTCGGTACCATCGCCGACCTGATCCAGTACCGGGCGCTGTATGATAAAACCATTGAACTGGTCGACGAGAAGGAAATCGATACCGCCCATGGTGAATTTCGCCTCAGGACCTATACCGACCGGGTCTCAGATTGTGTGCACTATGCCTTGATCAAGGGCAAGGTCCAGGAGGACGAACCCTGCCTCGTGCGCGTACAGACCCTCAATACCTTGAGAGACATCATCGGCACGGAACGCCCTGGCTTCAAAAAGAGCTGGTCCCTGACTGAATCCATGGCCCGAATTGATCAGGAGGGCCACGGCGTTATCGTCCTCGTCGGGCAGGAAGCGTCCCAGGCGGAATCACTGGCGCAGGTGGAACACTTCCCCGAAATGCCGCCGCTACAGCGAGTCAATACTGAGCTGGGCGTTTATCGAGTGATCGGTACAGGCTCTCAAATCCTGCGAGACATAGGCATTGGCAAAATGCGGCTTTTGAGTTCACCGACCCGGTTCAATGCGATCTCAGGATTCCATCTCGAAGTCGTAGAGTTCGTCGAGAATGAATGACATCGAGGTGCGCCTCGAAGAAGACGCGGTCCCGATCGTTCGTGTGCTCGGGGCACAGTTCCAGCGATCACGACATGACCCGGTATTTGCCAGGACGGTAAGAAATACCCGCGGAGTATTTGCGCTGGCTTCTTCGAAGGATCCGCAGAGCGCCACCATCCGGGTTGCTAATGGCAGAATTTCCCTGCACCGTGGTATTGCCAGTGATGCCAGGCTCGTTATCACGACAGACTTTGACGATGACACGGCCAAACCGGCAGTCAAGGGTCTCCTGCGCCATCCACTGCTTGCGATTCGTGCCGCGAGGATCCTGGCAGTTTATCCGCGTCCGTTGGAGGCAGTCGCACAGCATTTCTGGAGCCTGGCCAGCCAATACCCGAATATGCCTCCTGCAATCGAATTCCACTGTACCGATGACGACACCCACTTGCCAGTTGGGACAGGCTCTGCCGACATCCATTTTTATGGCACCAGAAAGGACCTTGTCGCGACCTTCAGCGGCGGCACCTTGCTGGTTCAGGCAATGATGCAGGGCCGACTCAAAGGCATTTGTGGCCTGCAGGATTTGGCCCGTCTGACCGAAGTCACCAAAGACCTGATGCTGGGGCGGGCACCGAATGAGTAATTCCCTGGATGAAAATTCGCTGTATGACTGGTTGGATCGCCACCATGTAGACGTGGTGCGCACACACGCAACCACACTGGACGGCATTGGTGTCGGCAAGTACGTGCATCGCAACAAATTCACCAAAACCCTGCCAAGAGGTCACGCCATTGCTGACATGGCTTTGACCCAGGACATAGGAGGTACGCCCCATCTCACCTTCTGGCACGAACAACGGCAAGCTGCATTTGGCGATATCCATATGCAGCCAGATCTTGCCACGCTGGTTTCCGATGGCACCGACAAGCGTCTGGGACATTGCATTGCTGATTTTGTTACCGATGCTGGCGAGCCCATGGCCCTTTGCCCACGATCCACCCTCAAGCGTATGGTCAGCAATCTTACCGCTGACGGCTTTGAAATGAAGGCAACGTTTGAACTGGAGTTTTACCTGTTCGGCGAGAGTTTCGATAGCATTCGCCGAAAAAAGTACCAGAACCTGCAGGGCGCAAGTGCCAGCTCACTTGCCAACATCTATCTGTTACGCAATGCCTATCATGGCACCAGATTTATGGATGAAGTGATCAAACGGCTGGAATGGAAAGGGATTGCCTGGGAGGGTTGGAATGATGAAGCCGGTGTCGGGCAAATCGAATTGAATCTGGAACCGACCGACCCGGTGTCTGCGGCCGACAACGTGGTACGTACCAAGCAAATCCTGTATGAGGTTGCCGTCGATATGGAGTTTGCTGTGACCTTTATGTCAAAACTGAGCGGGACCTATGGTAATGGCATGCATATCCATCACTCGCTTTCGAGGGATGGAATTTCAGCCTTTTTTGACGCCACATCAGATGACAATCGATCAGGCATTATGCGCCACTGGCTGGCGGGCCTTGTAGACACATTACCAGGCGCGGTCTCGTTCCTCTGCCCCACCATCAATTCATTCCGGCGTATGACCGATTTCTCTGCCGTCCCAACGACGTCGGACTGGGGGGAGCAAAACAAGTCTACAGCGCTCAGGACGATTTCAGACAGCGCGGCAGCATCACGCATTGAATACAGAATTGGGGCCGGCGACCTGAACCCTTACCTTGCCCTTGCGGTGATTATCGCCGGGGGGATGACCGGACTCGAAAGGCAGCTGCCGCTGCCAGCAGAATTTACCGGTCTCGCATGGGGATTGCCGGACGGTTATCCGCGCCTGCCAAATACGATCATGAAAGCAGTAGAGGCGGCTAACGCAAGCGAGGCCCTCAAGCACTGGTTGGGTGAAGACTTCGTGTCTTACTGGACCAAGACCCGGGAATTGGAGTGGCTTGCGTTCCATACAGAAGGTGGAGACCCCGCCAGCAAATCACCCACGCTCTGGGAGTTCGAGCGTTACTTCGCCTTGATCTGATCTTTCAGGGCAGCACTTCAGCGAAAGTGTAGTCCGGGTCCGCGCCCAGTGCACGGCGAATAACACCACGCAGTTTTGGATGTTGCAGATAGGCAGATCCTGTCTCCGCCATGGGCAGCACCGGCACATCCCGACGAATGATAATCTGTAATCGATCTGCCGCCCGCATTCGCTCAAGCGGATCCACCGAACGCATGAGCGTGTGCAATGCCTGGTCGTAATCGGCGCTCTTGTAACCACCTCGATTGTTGGGATTCCATGACGCGAGTAAATCCGCGAATGTCACTACATCATCAAAGTCGGGATACCAGCTGGACAATGCGATATCAAAACTTCCGTTACGCGCCTTATCGATGTATAACTTGAAGATCTGTTGATCCACCCGGACGTCAAGGCCCAGTTGTTGTTGCAAGAGGCCCTGAAAATATTCGGCAATTTTGGTACCGGTAGGCGACGTCACAGTAAGCAGGTTGATGGACGGCAGTCGATCGAGTCCGAGTTCATCTGCTACTTCCGCAATCAGTCGCCTGGCTTCCACCAGATCGACTGGTACGGGCTCAAGTGGAAATTCATCCACAAATTTACCGTCGACGCCTTGCAGCCAGCTCGGAAAGAAACTGTAAGCTGGCCTGTAACCGGGAATCGCAATAACCTTGTTGACAAACTGATCCGGATCAAAAACAAGTTGAATCGCGCGTCTTATCCTCGAATCGTGCAGCAGGCGATCATTAGCCGTATTGAAACTCAGGTAACTCATACCCCCGGACAGAAAGGTGCGCAGCCTCATGCCTTGTGCCGCTGCATCAACCACAGTTTCAGCACCGAGCCTCGCCAACGCAATGCGGTTATCGCGAAACAAATTCAGGCGGGTCCTGTTATCCTCGGTGATATAACCAACGCGAATTTCATTTAAGTTAATGGCATCACGGTTCCAGTAATCCGGATTCTTGATGAGACGCATTCTTGAACCATGCACCCACTCGACCAGCTTGAACGGTCCGTTATAAAGCAACTTGTCGACTTCGGCTCCATAAGTATCTGCCTGCGCCTTGTGGAACCGTTCACTGACTGGATAAAACGCTGCATGCACCATCAGGCCAAGGCAGTAGCCGCAGGGTGACTCCAGCTCAACTTCCAGCGTATCATCAGACCGTGCCCTGACACCCAGCTCAGTCAATCCTGCTGCTCCGCTTTGGACTCTCTCTGCATTCCTGATCGGATACATAATTCCTGCATAGGGGGCACCGTAGCCAGGATCATTGAGCAGGCGCCAGGCGTAGACAAAGTCGTGGGCAGTCACCCGCGAGCCGTCGCTCCACCTTGCATCAGGTCGAAGTTTGAAGATGATTCGCCGTTCATCCACTTCCCAGCTGCTGGCGACACCAGGCACCAGGTTGCCACGACGATCGTAGCGAATCAGACCCTCATTGACGTGGCCAATGACAAAAAAACTCACCAGATCCGTGGTCCTGGTAGTATCAAGGTTCGGTGGTTCCTGGGTCAGTGCGATGGTGATCGCCCGGGACTCAAAGTCCACTGCCTCATCTGCACAGGCCAGTGCACTTACGAATAACAAAAGCAGTAATATACGCATGAAAAGATTGTGCCACGGCCCGCATTCGATAGACAGGCACAGATTTGGCGCTAAGGTTTGCTACACTCATCGCCATGGTGAACAAGACAGCACTCATTACGCATCCAGATTGTGCGCTTCACGCCTTGTCCGGACACCCGGAAAGACCCGAACGCCTGACCGCAGTGATCAAGCAGCTCGAGGACAGCGGTCTCTTGGATGAACTGGTGAATTGTGAAGCGAGCGAAATCAGCAGGGAACAACTCGAACGAGTGCATCCTGCCGGGTTCGTCGATGCGATCGAAAGTGCAGAAGTCGCCGGTGGCGTTACCCGCATTGATGCTGACACCTACCTGAGTCCCGGCAGCAACCTTGCTGCAAGGCTCGCTGCCGGTGCCTGCGCCATGGCAGCCAACATGGTGGCAAGCGGTGAGGTGAATCGCGCCTTTTGTGCGACACGTCCGCCCGGACACCATGCAGAACTCTCCCAGGCCATGGGATTTTGCCTTTACAACAATGTCGCTGTCGGTGCCACTACGGCGCTGGCCAGAAACGACGTCAACAAGGTTGCCATCCTCGATTTCGACGTCCACCACTGCAATGGTACGGTCGATATCTTCAAAGACAATGATCAGGTACTCGTGTGCTCGTCATTCCAAAAGGATTTCTATCCCTACCGCTACCTCGACTATGCCAATCCCCACATTGTTATCACGCCACTTGCAGCAGGTACCGGTAGCGACGAATTCAAGCGAAGGATCGCGGCAGACTGGCCACGGGCCATTGCCGCACACAAGCCAGACCTGATTTTCGTTTCGGCTGGCTTCGATGCCCATAAGGACGATCCAGTCGGAGGACTCGCGCTCGTAACCGAGGACTATCGGTGGATTACGCAATTGATCGGATCACTCGCGCGGCAATACGCCGCCGGAAGAATCGTATCGACTCTCGAAGGAGGCTATGACCTGTCCGCACTTGCCGGGGGTGTACAGGCGCATGTAGAGGCACTGATCGAAAGTTGACGCAAAACGGAGGTTCAGGACGGCAGGTAATCGCGAATATCAACCTTGTCGATCTGTGATGGTTCGAGAAATTTTTCCGCATATTCCTGGTACACGCCCGATTCAAGAAACAATCTGAACAATTCCGGATCAAGGTGATTGTCCTTCACCATAAAACCCATAATCTTGATGCTTTCACTCAATGTCTTCGGCGGCTTGTAGGGGCGGTCCGCTGCCGTCAACGCCTCGAAGACATCTGCAATAGCCATAATCCGGGCGGGGATCGACATCTCTGCCCCATCCAGCTTTTTCGGATAACCTGTCCCATCCATTTTTTCGTGGTGGCCACCGGCGATTTCAGGGACCCGCTCCAGATGTTTGGGAAAAGGCAGGTTTTCAAGCATCACGATCGTTTGGACGATGTGATCGTTGATCTTGAACCGCTCTTCTGCAGTCAAAGTGCCTCGTGCAATGCAGAGGTTGTAGACCTCTCCGAGGTTGTACTTGTTTTCCGGCACCTCGACCTTGAACCCATAGGGATTGCTGGGCTCGGCGGAATGTACAACGGCATCATGTTCAATAATGTGGTCAATGCGGTCTTCCAACAAGAATTCCTTGCAAGGTAAGGATTTCGACACGGCCCGTTCACGACGCATCAGCTCCTCCTGTGAAACACCAGCCCGGTCATCCAGAGTACGTGTCCACTGACGTTGGGCGACTCGCTTCACTCGCTCGACACGCTCATCTGCCATGAATTCACCACCGCGGTTACATTCGGCGATAAAATTGAAGTCGTCATCAATTTGCGCGAGTTCCTGGTCGAGTTGCGCCTTTAACTTATCGGCGTCGCTATTGCCATTCAGTAACTGCTGTTGGTAAGAGATGATTGCCTCGCACTTGATAACTTCAAAGCGGGTTCGGATTTCATGGATACGGTCCGTGATCGTCTCAAGTTTGGTTGCCTTGTCCACCACGTATTCAGGGGTCGTGACCTTGCCACAGTCATGCAGCCAGGCCCCGATGTGCAATTCGTACCACTCCTCCTCATTTAGGTTGAAGTCTGCAAAGGGAGTCTGTCTGGATTGACAGGCAGCTGCAGTCAGCATTTCCGTCAGCATGGGTACGCGCTGGCAATGACCGCCTGTATAAGGGGACTTGGCGTCCACCGCACTTGCCATCAACTCGATAAACGAATCCAGCAGGTTTTTCTGGGCTTCAATCAGTGTCTGGTTTTCAAGCGCCACCGCGGCCTGTGAAGCCAGCGACTCGATAAGCGGCGTGATTTCTTCAGAAAACGGTATGACATCACGGGTTTGAGGGTCCAGGCAGTTCAATAGCTGCAAGACACCAATCACCTCCCCGGAGTGATTTTTCAAGGGAACAACAAGGAAGGACCTGGACCGGTAACCGGTACCCTCATCAAATTTTTTGGTACCGGAAAAATCGTATGCAGTGGAGTCGTAAGCATCCTCGATGTTGATGGTCTTGCCGGTATTGGCCGCATAGCTAACCGTCGTTTTCAGGTTTGGCTCATTGTCGACACCAAACATTTCCACCGGGGGCAACGCGACCGGGACACCGCTTGTACCGCCCTGGGCAATGCCCAGTGAATCGGTCCGGACAATCTTGAATTCCAACTCATCATCCCGGGTACGAATGTAGAGTGTGCCGCCATCCGCATTGCTGAGTTCCTTGGCCTCAATCAGGATCGTCTCCATGAGGCGATCCGGATCCTTCTCCGCTGACAATGCAATGCCAATATCGATCAAGCGTTTGAAGGATGCCTGCTCGGTAGCCATATCCAAGCTCCTGCTCAAATTTTATCCGTCCGGCTACCTTATAAAGGGTTAATGCCGCGGCATCAAGAGCGAGCCTCTGGTATGCTTGCGCCATGGCTACAAAAATACCGTTCGTTCACAAATTCGACTTTAACTATGGCGAGTTGGAGCAGCTGACGCCACTCATTCGTCGAGTCATCGCCCGCAACCCCAGCGGTTTTACATTCCACGGCACCGGCACTTACGTGGTGGGACATGGCAAGGTAGCGATCATTGATCCAGGGCCGTTACTGCCTGAACACCTCGATGCGATTAAGAATAGTCTTGAAAATGAAATGGTTACGCACATTCTTATCACCCATACGCATATGGATCATTCTCCCGCCGCGGCACCATTGAAAGAGTACTGGGGAGCAAAAACCTACGGCTATGGACCCCACGGTGAAGGTAAACGTGAGGCAGGTATCCAGGTTGAAGAAGGTGGTGACATGGATTTTATTCCAGACGTTGCCATCCGCGATGGTGACATCATCGAAGGGGACAACTGGACCATCGAGTGTGTCTACACGCCTGGGCACACCTCCAATCACATGTGTTTTGCCCTTAAGGAAGAAAAATCCCTGTTTACCGGGGATCACGTAATGGGTTGGTCTACCAGTGTGATTTCACCACCGGATGGTGATATGACGCAGTATATGGACAGCCTGAAATTGTTGCTGGAGCGGGACGATGAAATCTACTGGCCCACCCACGGCACCTGTATCACGGACGTCAAGAACTTCGTTACCGCCTTCATAGACCATCGTCTTGAGCGGGAGCAACAAATTATCGCTTGCCTGCGGGACGGCCATCGCAAGATTGAGGATATGGTTCCGGTCATGTACACAGAGACAGACAAGCGAATGTATGGTGCGGCCGCACGCTCAGTCCTGGCGGCCATGGTTCGCCTGATCGACACAGGCATTGTCACCTGCTCGGATTCAACCCCGGGGGTAAAGAGCGACTACTCATTGAATTGATCTTTAACGTGCCGTGATCGCTGACAATGATGGACAGGTTGTCGGCAGTCAGACTTTCGACCTCAAGCTTGCTATAACCGTTTATTTCAATCCTGCATTCCGCCGACAACTTCGGTTCAATACCAGCCGAGTGACATCCCGACAGTAGCAATACCGACAACACAAGAACGACCGTGGGTCCCGTCACCAATTGTTTCAACTTGTCCATCCTCCAGGCAGATTCTTAATCTCTCTAGCCTGTCCGAAAGCACGTACCGTGCCATCATCATAACCCTTTGATATAAAGGCCTTTATAAAGGCCTTTCCGGCAGTAGCCTGGTGTCAGGAATAGGATTGTTGCCAATAGTTGGTAATTCTCGCCAGCATGGTCCGGCCTTAACGACTCCGGTAGGTTGTGCTGGCGTCGTCGCTTTGGCGCCACATTGAATAACCGGTTGTGACGTACTTCTCACACCCGATTTGAAGTCGGGACACATTTTTTAGCGTTTGGACCTTTCATCGAATATACAGGTGACATGCATCACAAAATTCAATTCGTCATGCAGCATTCAGTTTTTAACCGGATTAGAGTACTCACCTGATTATTGTTGAGATGCATTCTGGAGAGAGAACTATGGATTTCGCAATTATGGCCAGGTCCTTCAGTGTATTTATCGTCTTTGCCGCGGCACTTGCGATAAACCTGGAAGATAATATTGTCGCCCGCCTGGGTATGGAGGGCAATTATGCCTTGATGTTAACCATGGCGATCCTTTTTACGCTTCTGATTATCGGGAGAAATATCTTTGTCGTTGCCGTTGCCGTGAGTCTGTGCCTGCTGGCCAATATGCCCTCAGACTTCACACTCAACTTCGGCTTCGATCGTGACCTCTATGCAGGGATTATGATCGCATTATTGTTTCAACCGGTCCTCGCTCGGGTCCTGGAGTAAAAGCAAATTGATCGCTTTATTGGGCCCGCCCGGACTTGTCAGGTTTTCCTGGCAAGTCCGGAACCGGTTTCTATTTTCAAATGGCAGCTGACCTGTGCGGCGGCTCCTCTTACGCCGCGGCTCCTCTTACGCCGCGGCGCTGGGTCGCGCCTTGACTCGCTCAAACCAGGCGACAATATTCTTGTTGTCGGGATTCAGTGGCTGACCTACCTGGCCACCAAATTCCAGAAACCCGTACAGCAGAATGTCTGCCAGGGTGAAACGATCGCCACAGATATACTGCTTACCCTCGAGTTGGCCATCCAGCCAGGAGATTCGTTCCTGGGCAACCGTCTTGAGATCATCGGCTGCATGCGGGATTGTCCTGATCCGATCCTTGAACAGCGGCAGCCCCTCACTGAATCGAAAGCCATTGGCCAGTGGTTCGACAATCTGCAAGTCGATACGGCGACACCACATTCGGGTTTCGGCACGTTCTTCCGGTGTTGTGCCAATCAACGAGGAAGAACCGGACTTTTCATCGAGGTACTCGCAGATTGCAGTGATCTCGGCGACGAAACTGCCATCATCCAGCTCCAGTGTCGGCAACTGTCCGGATGGATTGCGACCCAGGTGTTCTGACTGGCGGTTTTCACCAGCCATCAGATCAACTTCCTGAATATCAAGTTCGATACCGCGTTCCGCCATGAACATACGGACAACTTTCGGATTTGGACCAACAGAATTGTATAGTTTCATGTGATGTATAACCCTTCATTACGATGTATGAAATGCCTGATGTGTACGTGATTTATACAAGGTGCCACCCAGAGAATCCAGTCGCTTGTCTTTTTTGAAAAAAAGGGTAAGCTGCACAGTCGTAGAACCAGTTACCCTTAATCAAACCGACGGAGACGTGATCAGATGAGGCGCAATATCCTCTCACATAATCGCACAGCATTTGGCTGTTGAGCGAGTGTTGATCTAACGTTCTTCACCCGCTCGACATCCGGGAGCGGGTCCCTATTTCCTGATTATCGCCGTCATTACCGACATAAGGCTGTCAGGAGCACTCCACTAAAATCAAGGTCCACCCGCTCACACGAATATCGGCAAGCGCCGGTTAACGTTTTAAAGCAGGAGTCTGGATCGTGAACGACCGAAAAAAAGCCCTTCTATTGTGGCACCTGACCAGGGGCTATCGCATGGTTTTCTCTATGGCGATCGTCGCCATGGCAATCGGCTACCTTTTTATGTTTGGTGTGCCCCTGGTGGTAAAGTTTGCGATCGATGCCATAGAGTTGGGTGACAGCTATACCGCACCGGACTGGCTGGAAGCGCTGGGCGCCCTGATCAGTCTGGGTCCGGACCCGGGCATGATGGAATACCTCATCGTGGCCGCCCTTGCCTCCGTGATCCTCACTGCCATAGCCGGTGTATTTCTATATTGTCGGGGTCGCTGGACCGCTATCGCCTCTGAAGGGATCGTGCGCAGATTGCGAGAGCGAATCTATAGCCATCTCGAACACCTTGCCAGCAACTATCACGACAAGGCAGACACTGGCGACCTGCTCCAGCGCTGCTCATCCGATATGGAAACCGTTCGAGTATTTCTTGCCGGTCAAATAATCGAAATCTGCCGCGCTATCCTCATGCTGCTGGTCGTTTTACCGATCCTGTTCTCGCTGGATGTACGCATGGCACTTCTATCACTGGCGTCCATGCCAGTCCTGTTACTGTTCGCAGTGGTCTTTTTTCGCCGCGTCAAGGACCTGTTTCTGATCGTGGATGAATCTGAAGCACGGATGACAACCGTCTTACAGGAGAACCTTACAGGCATCCGCGTGGTCCGGGCCTTTGCACGCCAGGACTTTGAGATCGAGAAGTTCGCCACCAAAAATGCTGACTTCCGCAATCACAACCAACGCCTGATTGGCTTGCTCGGTATGTACTACGGCGCGAGTGACCTGATCTGCCTTGGCCAGATTGGCGCTCTGCTGGTGGTTGGTGCGATCTGGGCCATTGATGGCAGTCTCTCCATCGGTACCCTGTTCGCGTTTTTGACCTATGAGGGCATGATCATCTGGCCAATCCGGCATATGGGTCGGGTGCTCACCGACTCAGGAAAGGCGATCGTTTCAATGGGGAGAATCGCGGAAGTGCTGGCTGAACCGATCGAGTCCCAGAATGAATACGACCCGGGCACCCGACTTGAAGGGCGGATCGAGGTTTCAAACCTGCACTTTGAGTTTGAGCCCGGACGCCCGGTACTGAACGATGTGTCTTTCACTATCGAGCCAGGCCAGACACTGGCGCTTCTCGGACCACCAGGATCAGGCAAGTCTACGATCGCGCAATTACTAATGCGCCTGTATGACTATGAACGTGGGTCGATCAAACTCGACGGTCATGAGCTGTCCGGGTTGTCACGAAAATATGTGCGTTCCCAGATCAGCATCGTGTTGCAGGAAGCCTTCCTTTATTCCGCCACCATCCTCGGAAACCTCAAGGTGGGCCGGATTGATGCAACCCCGGACGAGGTCCTGAAGGCTACCCGGGACGCTTGTATCCACGAATCCATCGAAGGCTTCCCTCGCGGGTATGAATCCATGGTGGGTGAACGCGGCGTTACCTTGTCCGGTGGCCAGAGACAACGTATTGCACTGGCACGCGCATTGTTGAAGCGCCCGCCCATCCTGATACTCGACGACGCCCTGTCAGCGGTAGATACCGATACGGAGTCACAGATACTGGCTGCGCTATCAGCGAACAGGGAGCAACAGACAACCATCATCGTTGCGCATCGACTGTCCACGGTGATGCATGCAGACAAAATACTGGTTCTACATGAAGGACAAGTGGTCCAGGAAGGAGACCATCAGGAACTGTCCGGTCGGGAGGGTATCTATCGCAATCTGTGCGAATTGCAGGGCGCGATCCAGGACCAGATCGAAGCGGACATTACCGGTTCAAAACTCGCTACACCTTCCTGGTAGTAAGAAAAAGGGAAAAAGTATCATGAGTGATTTTTTTGACGATGAGAATTACAACGACGGGTTCGATGAGGACTCCTATCAACGTGGGATGAACCTGGACCTGTGGAAGCGCCTGCTCGGGTACACACTCAGGTACCGCTTCGAGGTCAGCATGCTTGCGCTTTGCGCGGTCGCCACAGCGATAGCGGAAATCGCATTTCCGCTAATCACACGTGCTGTTATCGACGCGATTGCGACCCAAGGCGCTGATATTGACCTGTGGTTTTACGGCAGTCTTTACTTTGGCTTTGTCGTGCTATTGGCTGCCTCTGTTGCCAGTTTTATCTGGTTTGGCGGCAAGATTCGTACGCATGTGAGCCATGATATCAGGCGTGACGGATTCAAAAATCTGCAACATCTGTCATTTTCATTCTATGACTTTCGTCCAGTAGGATGGCTGATGGCGCGCATGACATCGGATATAGAACGACTGTCTAATATTCTGGCCTGGGGGCTCCTGGACTTGATCTGGGGAAGTACGATGATGGTTGGCATTGCGATCGCCATGTTGATTATGGATGTTTCCATGGCGCTGGTTGTGCTATCGGTGATTCCTTTTTTGGCCTGGGTTAGCATTTATTTCCAGCGCCGGATCCTGAAAAGCGCACGCGAGGTGCGTAAAACCAACTCGAAAATTACCGGTTCATTTAACGAGAGTATCATGGGTGTCCGCACCACCAAGGCGTTTGTGAAAGAAGCCGAAAACCTCAGTAATTTTGGTGGCCTGACAGACACCATGTATGGCGCATCAGTACTGAACAAAATCCAGGCCGCGTTGTATTTGCCGCTAGTGTTGATTCTGGGATCGATCGCCGGTGGGCTCGCGCTAATCTTTGGTGGCCTCGAAGTGATTTGGGGTACGATCACTGCCGGTACTCTCATTGCGTTTCTGGCTTATGCCAGGCATTTCTTCGAGCCAATCCAGGAACTTGCCAACTGGTTTGCGGAAATGCAGATGGCCCAGGCATCAGCTGAACGCATTATTAGCCTGATAGAATCAGAGCCAGATATTAAAGATTCCCCCGAGGTTGAAAGGCGCATCGCAGCAATGCATGCGGACAGGCAACCTTTAGACGATGGTACAGCTGTTGCGATTGACGGTTACCCCGACAAAATCGAACGCATTGAGTTTGAGCATGTCGGTTTCCAGTATAATGTCGGCCCTAAGGTCCTTGATGACATTAACCTGACCATCGAACAGGGTCAGAACATCGCTATCGTCGGCTCAACCGGCGGTGGCAAGACGTCACTGGTTAGCCTTTTGTGCCGCTTCTATGAACCGACAGAAGGCAAAATCCTCATCGACGGGGTGGACTATCGACAACGCAGCCTCAACTGGCTGCAGTCGAGTCTCGGGATCGTCCTGCAATCATCACATGTGTTTGGCGGCACCATTACTGACAACATTCGTTACGGCAAATTATCGGCAACGGATGAAGATGTGGTTAATGCGGCTAAACGCGCAGGTGCCCATGACCTCATTGTTGCAATGGAGCACGGTTATGACACGGAGGTAGGTGAAGGCGGATCGAAACTGTCAGCAGGCCAGAAGCAATTAATCTCCTTTGCCCGGGCAATTCTTGCCGACCCCATGATACTGGTAATGGATGAAGCTACTTCCTCCGTGGATACGGTCACGGAACAACGCATCCAGCTTGGTCTTGCTGAACTGTTGAAAGGTCGGATCAGTGTGGTGATCGCGCATCGCCTTTCGACCATTCGAAACGCCGACCGAATCGTCGTCATTGAACACGGCCGCATAACCGAAGCCGGCAGCCATGAAGAACTGATGCAGACACCTGGCCGATATCATAAGCTTTATACCCAGCAGAGCCTGTCCCGGTTTTCGCGTGAAGAGCGAGCCTGGGTATCTGTATAAAGCCTGGGTGTAAAGCCTGGTTGTAAAGCCTGGCTAGCAAAGGAGACGTTAATGGCAGTCAAGTTCGGAATCCTCGGTGCAGGAGCCATCAGTTACAGTAGTTGTCGCGAAATCCTCGCTCACCCGAATGCCGAGATTATCGCCGCTCTCGGGTGGTGGATCCTTGCTGGACATCGGCGTCCACATGATGGATCTGGCCCTCTACCTGATGGATAACTTCACGCCTGTTGCCGTTACCGGCGCAACCTATACGAAATTTGGCCAACGGGGTCTGGGTGAAGGGGGTTGGGGACACTCCGATCGTGAGGACCTGGAATTCAACGTCGACGACTTTGCGACAGCGATCATCAAACTCGAAGGCGGTGCCACCCTAACCCTGGACGTCTCCTGGGCGCTGCACCAGGAAGACATCGAGAAGATGAACGTGCAACTTTACGGTACAGAAGCCGGGGCCAGCGTATACCCTCCACAAATTTTTCGCGCCGGAGCGAAGGTGAATATCACATCGTGCAAAATCCCACCGCCGTACCCCTCTATGGGCACACCTCCCGGTTCCACAATTTTATCAACTCCATCACCGGGGATGAATCACCTTGTGTGACCATGGCGCAGGCGGTGGCGGTGCAATCCATCATCGACGCGATTTACCAGTCCTGTGACACCGGCAAAGAAGTTCGACTCGGGTAGCGCTACAAGTTCGTTCCACCAGTCACTGATTGACCTCGTCCAGGCAAAATGCCACCAGCTAATCACCCTGGGTCGTTTCCATACCACGAGAATCGCCACCCTGGTGGTCCCACTCCGCATTGGCCTTGAGCACACAGGCAGCACACATCGCCAACAAAATTAGTCGCATCACCTGTCCCCCTGCTTTATGTGGTAATGGTATGCTATTCGGATCATCATCGAAATTAAAAGTACGAGGCACTGCATGCGGATCGGATACAAACAAATGGTTGAAGAAGCGGATAAGGAAGTCGAAACCATCAGCGTTGAAGCAGCCAGCAAGCTGATTGGAACTGACGATGCAGTTTTTGTCGACATCAGGGACATACGCGAACTGCAAAGGGAAGGTAAGATCCCCGGGGCCACACATGCGCCGAGGGGTATGCTGGAATTCTGGGTCGACCCCGACAGCCCCTATTATCGTGATGTGTTCGGCCAGGACAAGCAGTATGTGTTCTATTGCGCCGGTGCCTGGCGCTCTGCATTGGCGGCACAGACCGTGCAGAAGATGGGCATGACCAATGTCTGCCATTTGGGTGGTGGCTTTAGTGCCTGGAAAGCAGGAGAAATGCCAATCGAGCTACTGAACGCAAAAAAAGACGAGGAAGAATAAGCCAGTGCAGGCAATGGACTGGGGTACGCCCTACCCCTCCAACCGATCGCCGCTATTCGCCCGCAACATTGTCGCGACCTCGCAGCCATTGGCAGCCCAGGCCGGCATCGATGCACTGCGAGCAGGTGGTAACGCAGTCGATGCCGCACTTGCCACTGCCATTACCCTTACCGTGGTCGAGCCCAACAATAATGGTATCGGTAGCGATGCTTTTGCCATGGTCTGGGATGGCAAACGTCTCCATGGGCTAAATGCCTCGGGAAGATCACCGGCTGCCTGGTCACCGGAAAGATTTGCGAGCGACGAAAAGATGCCAACCTGGGGATGGGAGGCCGTGACAGTACCCGGCGCGGTCAGCGCATGGGTGGCCCTCAGCGACAAGTTCGGCAAGTTGCCATTTGATGCCTTGTTTCAAAGCGCGATTCATTACGCGACAGAAGGCTATCCAGTCGGTCCCAAGTCCGGTGTCTTCTGGCAGTATGCAGAAAACACCTATCGGGATTTCGAGAACTTCCGGCATACCTTTTTACCCGGTGGCAAAGCACCCGCGATTGGCTCCACAATCCAACTGCCTGATCATGCCACCAGTCTTCAAAAAATTGCCGAAAGTAAAGGTGACGCCTTCTATCACGGTGATCTCGCGGACGCGATCGTTGCCGACGCGCGTGCCAACAACGCTGCGATGACCCATGAGGACCTGGCCAACCATCGCTGCGATTGGGTCGAGCCGATCTCACAAAGTCTGGGAGATGTAGACCTCCACGAGATTCCACCAAATGGCCAGGGCCTGATGGCACTTATTGCGCTGGGTATCATCGAGCGGCTGGACCTTGCGCGCTATAAAACCGACAGCGCCGACTCGGTTCACCTGCAACTGGAAGCCACTCGCATCGCCTATGCCGAAATCGAACGTCACCTGGCGGATATCGACCAGATGTTGGTGTCCCCGGCACAATTGCTGGCCCCGAAATACCTGAAACGCCGGTCCGACGAGATTGACACGGATAAAGCAAACCCTCGACCGACTGCCCTGGGAACAAGCCCGGACACCGTCTACCTCACCACCGCTGATGCCAGCGGCACGTTGGTCTCAATGATCCAGTCCAATTATCGCGGCTTTGGCTCCGGCGTGGTGATTCCTGGCACCGGTATCAGCATGCAAAACCGGGGCTCAGGATTCACGCTCGAACCCGGCCACCCCAATCAGGTCGCTGGTGGCAAAAGGCCTTACCATACGATCATCCCCGGTTTCGTCACGAGTGGCGGACAGGCGCGCATGAGCTTCGGTGTCATGGGAGGCCATATGCAGGCGCAGGGCCACCTGCAGATGATGATCAGGATTTTTATCAATGGCCAGAATCCGCAAGCTGCCACCGATGCACCCAGATGGTATCTGCAAGAAGACGGGATAGTCTGTCTCGAAGATGGATTCGATCGTGAAGTAGCCAGTGAACTCAAACGGCGTGGTCATGATATTCGATGGAACAACCCGGAGCATCTGTTCGGCGGAGCGCAACTCATCTACCGACTGGACGAAGGGTACTGTGCCGGCTCGGATCATCGCAAGGAAGGCCTCGCCATCGGATTCTAGTTTCGGAGCTGATCAGCAAGAGGAATGAACGTGAAGGTTAACCATGAACAACTGGCCAGGCTGGTGTCGCACATCTGCAGCGCTGCCGGCACAGAACCTGCCCTCTCCGACCAGGTCGCGGCGCATCTGGTCGAAGCAAATCTAAAGGGCCACGATTCACACGGAGTCGGCATGCTCCCGGCCTATGTTCACAATATCCAGGCCGGACATTTAAAGCCCAATCAGCACGCCACCATCGTTCGCAGCACCGGTCCAACCCTGGTAGTTGATGGTGGTTTCGGCTACGGCCAGGTAGTTGGCCCCGAGGCCATGCGACTCGGAATCGAACAGGCCAAGGATACCGGTATTGCCGTGGTGGCCCTCAAGAACGCTCATCACCTGGGTCGTATCGGTGGACACGCGGAACTGGTGGCACAGGAAGGCTTCATTTCCATGCACTATGTCAACGTCGTGGGTCATCCCCCACAGGTTGCCCCGTATGGGGGTATCGAGAAACGCCTCAGCACCAACCCTTATTGCTGCGCTATTCCGGTTCGTGGGGATCATCCGGTTGTACTCGATATGGCGACCAGTGCAATTGCCGCGGGCAAGGTCAGGGTCGCAAGGAATAGCGGCAATCTGGTACCAGAGGCTTGCCTGATCGACAAGGACGGGAAAGAAACCCGGGACCCCAATGAGGCAGCGGCACAACTGCATTTTGGCAAGCATAAGGGCTTTGGCCTGGCGCTGGTGTGTGAAATGCTGGCCGGCGCTCTCACCGGTGCCTGGTCCATCCAGCCTGGTAATCCAAGGGAAGGCACAATCGTTAATCATATGTTGACGATTATTCTGGATCCCGCTGTCATCGGGGACACAGAAAAATTTACGTCGGAGTTGAAGGCCCTGATTGCTTATGTCAAGGATACGGCCCCGGCGCCCGGGGGAACTGGCGTCATGATTCCTGGTGAGCCGGAACGCATTGCCGACGCCGAGCGTAGGCAACAAGGTATCGACATCGACGATACCAGTTGGAACCAGATCCTCGCCACTGCTGCCAGCGTGGGCGTGGACGCGGCCCGGACCGACCGGATATTGCAAGGTAACTCGCTGGCATGACCGAACCCGTTGAAGTCAAGGAGTTGCAGGCAAAGCTTTGGGCACTTTGGTCCAACCGGGACTTTGAACACCTTGCCAGCAATGCAGCCCGGTCGTTGATGCGCGACCGGGGCGACTGGGACCCACCGCACGGGGTGGTGCCCAAACGTGACCTGATTCGGATGGCGATTGGTATTCCCGATAGCGATATCCTGCCCAAAATGGAACTTGCTCGAAGTGCAGCGCGGACCCTATCAAAGCCAGGGGATGCCGCGTTCGTGTACGGTTTTGGCATGGGCTACACCAAACTTCGCGCTTTACTGGCCGAGCGCTATAGTCGAGAACGGGGCTTACCGGTCACCGACGACTGGTTTCAGTTAACCAACGGTTCTGCCGGTGCCATTGACCTCATATGCCGCACCCTCATCAACCCCGGCGATGTCATCATCGCTGAGTCCCCAACCTACATGGGAACACTCCGGAATTTCAAAGGGGTCATGGCAGATGTTCGCCCGGTTGCCATGGATGAACACGGGATCCGGATTGACCAGCTGGAGTCACTGGTTAAAGAATTGAAGTCCGAGGGCCGGGTCATCAAAATGATCTACACCATTAGTACTT
Organism: Pseudomonadales bacterium; assembly: GCA_040880285.1. Classification (GTDB taxonomy): domain Bacteria; phylum Pseudomonadota; class Gammaproteobacteria; order Pseudomonadales; family Azotimanducaceae; genus JANQJA01. Next base: position 83,859 of record JBBDIT010000044.1, read on the forward strand.
TCCACAACCCCACTGGCGCCACACTTGAAGAGGCGAGACGACTTCGGTTGCTTGAACTGGCCGCAAGGCACGAAATTTTGATACTCGATGATGATGCCTATGGGGAATTGTACTTCGGTGAGCGGCCACCGCGGGCACTCTCCACTTTAGGTGGAGGACATGGTGTGATTACGGTGGGAACCTTTTCCAAGATTCTCGCCACCGGATTGCGGGTTGGCTGGATTCACGGTGAGCCACGGTTAGTTGAGCTTATGGGCAAAATGAGATTTGCCATGGGTCTCAATCAGCTGATCGTCCGGATCATTGCAGATTATATGGAAGACGGTCAACTGGATGAGCATGTTGAACAGGCGCGGGCTTTGTATAAAAACAAGATGAACCTGCTGGCCGACGCCCTGACCTACCATGCAGGTGAATTTGTCGAATTTGCAAGGCCCAGAGGCGGTTTCTACCTTTGGATCAAGCTCACAGGCGGTCTAAACACCGATGAAGTCTGGCGCACGGCGACCCATGAGGGTGTTGCCTTTACGCCCGGAACAAATTTTTTTCCGTCTCGACTGGATCCTGACGGGGAACATATCCGTATCGCCTTTCCGTTGACACCGACTGCCCAGTTGGAGGAAGGCGCGAGGCGCATCGCAATCGCCTGCAAGCGCGTCAAACAAGGTAAATCCGCCTAGTCGTCCTCGAATCCGACGACTGAATTCCGGCCGCCTGTTTTGGCTCTGTAAAGGGCCTCATCGGCAGCACCTACCAGGGATTTAGCGGCCATCGAATCTTTAGGTACCACGGTGGCAAATCCCACACTGACCGTTACCCGGATATCATGCCCATCAGCGTGCATCTTTCTGTCGGCGACCCGCTGACGCACCTGATCACCAAGCAATCTCGCATTCTCATACTCCACATACGGCAAGATCACCACAAATTCTTCTCCGCCATAGCGCGCGACCACATCGGACGGTCGGTTAAACATACTGTCTATATCGCGGGCAACAATTGCCAGGGCTTCGTCGCCAGCCAGGTGACCATAGGTATCGTTAACATCCTTGAAGTGGTCGATGTCCAGCAGCATGATCGTGATCGGATACTGCTGCCTGACGGCGCGGCGCCACTCCTGGTCATACACGTCATCAAAGTATTGTCGGTTCCTGATTCCGGTGACTGCATCAATCGTATTTAATTCCTTCAGAATGATGTGGGCCTCCGATAATTTCTCAAGCGCGCTCTTCAACTCTTCGGTACGATCGTCCACTTCACGTTCAAGTTGAAGTTTCAGGTCTTCCTGTTCATCCAGCAGGTAACGATTCTGTAATGCGACTGACGCCTGGGATGCCAGCGCCTCGATCAATGGTTCAATATCGCCTTCAAAGGATACGACGTTGCCCGCCTCATCCTTGGCATTGAGTAATTGCAGGACTCCAATTGTCTTATTACGATAATCCAGGAGGGGTACTGTAAGAAAGGATTTGGATCGATAACCGGTAATATCGTCGAAATGTCTGGTGCCTGAGGAATCAACTTCGCTCGCGCTGTAGACATCATCGATGTTGACGATCTGGCTTGTGTTGGCGGCACGGGTCGCGATGCTCCTCAGATTGGGCGTACCGTCATCCAGCTCTAAGGGAATGTCAGGCAGTGATACAGCGGTTCCCGATTTGCCGCCCTGGGCTACTTTGAGGGTATCGTTTAACACAATGGCAAATTCCAGCGTATTGTCATCCGTCACAATATAGAGGGTACCGGCATCTGCATTTGCCATCGATTTGGCTTCCTGCAGGATACGCTCCAACAAGCTATCGATGTCCCTTTCCGCAGACAACGCCCGACCGATGTCGATCAGGCGACGATATGCATTCGTATCAGTGCTCACAAGTACCCTTTTGTTGTCCCGAATTTATCCAGTGTCTCTAGCCAATTTTATGCCACTCTTACTAAACAACGCCAATGTTGTGACTTAAGCACTTGATTTTTAAACTGAATTAGCGCTTATTTTATAACTATTGGGGCCAATATACATGCTGACAGAGCCGTTATGGGGTGACAAACAATGTCATCTTTGGTCCCCTCATGCTAGCGATCGAGCAAGCCGAGACTCAAGGCTGGCACGTAGGTAATAATGACAAGTGCCACCAGCAGGACGAACATAAAGGGGATAGTGGCTCGATAGAGCTCCGTAATTGACCGTTGAAATCGGTAGCTCGCAATAAACAGATTCATGCCAATGGGGGGTGTAAAGTAGCCAATCTGCATGTTGGCAAGAAATATAATCCCCAGGTGAACCGGATCGACACCAAACCGGATGGCGACCGGCACAATGAGCGGTATCATAATGACCAGGGCGGAGAAAATATCCAGTATTGCCCCCAGCATCAATAACGCAATATTAAGCAGGATCAGGAAAGTAATCTTTCCACTAACAAAGCCACTGATCCACTCGAACAGCAGTTGTGGAATCTCAACATCGATGAGGAAGTTGGTGAACGCAAGAGACACACCGAGAATGAGTAGAATACCACCAACCATCACCATGGAATCACGAATCACGCGCGGCAGGTCACGTACACGTACTTCACCGTGGATAAAGACTTCAACAACCAACACATAAATTACAGTCACCGCCGCTGCTTCAGAGACAGCAAAAAATCCTGAATAGATGCCACCCAGTACAATGATCGGTAACGGAATCTCCCATCTGGCGGCAGAGAGCGCAGCTATCGCATCGACCCGGGTGAACTGACCACGTGCTATCGGGTTGTGGCGATTACTCCAGATGCTGTAAGCGGTCAAAAGCACAATCATCAGCAGTGCTGGCAGGAGTCCGGCGATAAAGAGTTCCTGGATCGTGAACGGATCAGGTAAGTCCATCTGCTGCACGATCACACCGTAGAGAATAAGTGGCAGTGACGGTGCCAGCAGGAGCCCAAGGCTGCCACTCGTCGTCACCAACCCAAGACTAAACTTCTCCTTATACCCCGCTTCTACCAACGCGGGGAAGAGAAGCGCACCCACAGCGACAATAGTCACCCCCGATGCACCGGTGAAAGCAGTAAAAAAAGCACAGGTAACAAACGCTACCACCGACAGTCCACCAGGCATCCAGCCCAGGAATACCTGTGTCAGCCGAACCAGACGTGTCGAAAGGTTGCTTTCCGCCAGCAGGTAGCCTGCAAATGTGAAAAGCGGCAACGCCAGCAACAAAGGCGTATCAACCAACCGATAGATCTCAATGGGAATGACAGTGAGCGGAATCTCAGCAAAGTAAAAGCCAATCATGCCAGCGCCGAGAATTACCACAAATAACGGGGCACCCAATACCGCAAATAATAGAACAATAAACGAAAGAAGTTTTGCCATAGGTCAAGCCAATCGGCCAAACCAGGCTAGCTGCAGACTCTTCACAAGAAACCTGAACGACATTATGGCAAAGCCAAACGGCAAAATGGACTGGCACACCCAACTCGGCACCACCCCGAATGCAATCGTTTTATCCTCAAATTCAAACTTCACAAATTCCAGCGCGTAGTAAGCAACTACACAACAGATTGCTGAAGAAAACAGATTGGTGATAGTGCTGATCCAACGGGCAAAGTTGAGTGGCAGGAATCGTGAAGCTGCATCAATACTCAAGTGACCAGCGTTACGGGTCGCAACCATTGCACCCAACATGGCAACCCACAACACCAGGATTCGAAGAAATGACTCTGCCCAAAAAATACCGGCGTCGAAAAAGTTACGCAACAAAATCTGCAGCAGTGCCATAGCTAACATCGACAATAGCGCAGTGACGAGAACCAGGTCCTCAAACTGATGTAACCGTTTATTCAGCGCTGGCACTTGATTTGTCGTGATCGCCTTGCCGCGTCTGGGCAAGATAGTGTCTCAAAAGTTCCAGACTTTCCGGCGAGATCTGCCCGGCATCCACCAAAGCCTCAATTGAAATTCTGGCCTGGGCGCGCCAGGCCTCGACCTGGTCGTCAACAGGCTCAATCAATTCAATCCCCTGATTGAGTAACGCCTGGAATGCTGCTTTGTTGTTAGTCCGGTTTTCGTCATCCACTTGATCAAATACCCGGTTCATTACGTCCCTGACAACCAACTGGTCGGCGTCTGACAATTTTTCAAATGCCGTTTTGTCCAGCATCATCATCGAGTAGATATACATAAGCGGCAGGTCAACGACATAACTCACATGGTTATGCCACTGCAGGGCGAGCGCCACGATAGGTGGCACCGCTACCGCGTCAATCAAACCAGTCTGCAATCCTGCCAGCACATCGGTGATGTTAAGCGGTATCGGGCTGATCCCAAACGATTGTATCAATCTGGCAGAAACCGGGTCACCATCCGGTACCCAGGCCTTCATGTTTTTGAGGTCATCCAGATCATTGACCCGTCTGGACGTCAGTATGTAGGCAAATCCTGTTTCGATCAGGGAGAAGCTGACAATACCACCATCATCCAGCCCCTTAATGATTTGCTGATCCATACGCTCCCTGACGTAGTCCACTTCTGCAAGGCTCCGAAAAGTCAATGGCAGGTTGTAGATCTGCAGGTCCGGATAAAACCGCGTCAACGTGCTCGCTGCTACCGCACCACCATGAAGTTGGCCAATACGCATCTTGCGCAATACGGTATAGTCGTCACCTTGTACACCACCGGGATATATTTTGAATTTGACCCGCCCGTCGGTTCGCTCCTCAATTTCTTTTGCTCCAGCGCGCAAGTTTTTCATCCAGGACAATCCGTCCGGTGAAATTGTCGCAATCTTGAACGTTCTGGCCTGGGCAGAATCTATCGAGATCGAGGCAAGTATGGCGATCGCCGTACAAACTATTAATAACCGAAACTTCAATTCAGGCTCCATTAAAAATATTCATTCGAATCTGCCAGTAATGTTCGCGCGCGTTCCTGTGCGAATACATTGGAAAGTGTCATTCCTTCTGCGACGGGATCAGCTTGCAGGACTTCTTCAAGCAATCTGTCATGCAGTTCTTGGTCAAACGCAAGTCTGGCATATTGCTCCGCATAGATCACTTTCGTCATCAGGTATTGACCATTACCAATTTCGAGCGCGCGTTCGAAGTGCATCTGTCCTTTGTCAAGGTTACCACCCATCGCTGGTGGTAGTGCTGTCTCGAGTCCACCCATATAAAGATGTGGCCCCCCGTGGTCAAATTCTTCATTCAACTCGATGACACGGGCAATCAGGTATTTTACCTTGCCAAGTTCTGCAATTGCATTAAAGTCATCGCTATGGGCTGCAATCCATCCAGCCCAGGCAACACCCACCGCATACAATACGGGTACTGAAGACTCCTTGCGCCCATCTACCACTCGTCGAAATTCAGCGAACGGCAAGCCTCTTACTCCACAAAGCGCCTGTTGTTCGATGCAAGCGGCCCGCAGGGAATACGATAATGCTTTATCCGTCAACAATCTGGTTCGGCTCTCGTCAGTAAAATTACTGAACGAGCTATTCATATTCGCTGCGGCAAGCAGCAAGGCGGGATTATCAGGACTACTTTTAAGGAAACTGTCCATCATTAGAAGATAAGCCGGTACGCCCTCCCTGACAGTAGCGATATCACGACTATTCAAGATAGTGCTGGCAAGGTCATCGGCCATTCGCGAGGTCACGCTTGACATCAGGCTGGCACAGCCGGCCAGGCTCAGCATGAGACAAACAGACAGGCCCCGGATAATGATCTTGCGAGGCCTGCAGCATAAGGGTTCGGGAGTCAATAGGATGACGTGACCAGGACAATATACACACGTGGATTGTAGCCTACCTCGCCTCTGACTTGCTATCCTGTGCCTACCCTAATCGACCGGAATCAAGGTGGCCCAGCAACTCCTGTATCGACTGATAGCAGTCTTGTACCTCACCTTCATGTTTGTAACGTCATGCTTCTTCTTTTTTGTGGCTTTACTCATCTGGATTTTTACTGCGCCCTTTGATCGAAGGTTGACACTGCTGCACCAATTCACTTGTTTCTGGGCGAGCCTTTATATCTGGGTATTCCCGCCCTGGTCTGTGACCATACATGGACGAGAGAAAATCGACCCGGACAAGACTTATATGATTGTCTCCAATCACCAGTCCCTGGTCGATATCCTGGTGGCGTTCATGCTGTTTACACACTTCAAATGGGTGTCCAAGGCGGAGCTATTCAACCTGCCCCTGATCGGCTGGAATATGTACCTGAACCGATATGTCCGATTACAACGTGGTCGCAAACGAAGCATCAAGCAAATGTATAGCGCCTGCGAGAAACACCTGCGCCAGGGCAGCTCAGTATTCCTGTTTCCGGAAGGTACCCGTTCTCCAACCGGTAAAATGCGGGAATTCAAGGAAGGTGCTTTCGTCCTGGCCAAACGTCACGGAGTTCCTGTTTTACCGCTGGTGATCAACGGCTCTAAAAATGCCGTGCCCAAAAACAGCCTGAACTTTCACGGACGTACCCGTGTCCACCTGACCGTACTCGATGAAATCGACCCTTCATCCTATGCCCACAAGTCAGCATCCGAGCTGGCCACCGAAGTCAGGAATCTGATTGCCTGCCACGTGGTAGAGGAGCAGGCGGAATCCACCCAGACAAGTCATAGCTGAACAAGGCCGGAGATCACCTCGCGGACTTCCGCTGTTGAAATCCCGGACACCATAGGCAATACGACGAGTGTCTTATCCAGCTTGCGAAACAGGTCCGCCAGGAACCTGTGCTGTTCCATCTCCATTGCGCCCGCGCCACGCAGAAGGATAGCAAACGCAACCTTATGGGTTGTACGCTCGCATACCAGCACAGACACTGACTTACCGTACAAAGAGGCATGGCCGTCCTGCTCCCTCACAAAGCTTGTAAGTGGTACCTGGACAAATACCCTGTACGAATCTGGCAGGATTTGATCGAGAATGTCGATCAAGTTGCGGTGGATCTCATCGAATATCACATCCCGTAGTTCATAGTCCGGGCCACCAGGCGCTATGGCAGTTTTGGCAACATCCGGATAACGGGCAGTCAACGCTTCTACGTCGACAATGGGCCCAGGATCCTCGCCCCTACCACTTTTCGCAGGCTTGAAGTCCTTGAGCACATTCAGGTCTTCACCCATGAACGCCTCCACCTCTCGTTTGCGGAGGTAACGGACCACAATCACGAATACGACCAGCAACGCCGAAAAAGCCAGAAATCCACCCATAAGCGTCAGTATACCAAACGGATATTTGCTACCATCAGGAGAAAAACAAGGGGAGTGTTATGCGACTCGAAGGTAAAATCGCCATTGTCACTGGTGCTGGCCAGACACCCGGCGAAACCATTGGTAATGGTCGCGCAACCGCCGTGCTCTTTGCCCGCGAGGGCGCCAGCGTCATGGTAACAGATCGACACCTCGAGTCAGCTACAGAAACCGTGGAGATAATCCGGGCCGAAGGTGGCGAGGCTTTTGCATTCGCTATGGATGTATCGTCAGAAGCGGATTGCATTTCTATGGTCAAAGCGTGTACGGAACGATTTGAACGCATCGATATCCTGCACAATAACGTCGGGATTGGCGCTGGCGACGGCGGTGTTACCCGACTTGAAGAAGCGACCTGGCAACGAATCCTGGACGTCAACCTGACCAGCATGTTCCTGACCTGCAAGCACACCGTTCCGGTCATGCGCGACCAGGGAAGCGGTGCGATTACCAATATATCTTCAGTCGCAGCCATTGCATCAACGGGGATGCTTGCCTACAAGACATCAAAGGCTGGCGTTATTGCGCTGACACAGAACGTGGCAATGGGTAATGCCAGGTACGGGATTCGCGCCAATTGCATCATGCCCGGCCTGATGAACACCCCGATGGCCATCGAGGGCTATAGCCAGAGCCAGGGTCGAAGTCGGGAAGAAGTGATCGCGGCACGAAATGCCCGGGTTCCGCTTTCCGCAAAAATGGGAACCGCCTGGGATGTTGCCTATGCGGCACTGTTCCTGGCCTCGGATGAAGCAAAATTTATTACCGGTGCGACCCTGCCCGTGGATGGTGGTCAGAGCATCAGGATCGGGTAGCAGAACCCTGGTCGGTGGATAGGCCAAGGCGAGACAGGTAACTGTCGATCAGCCATCTGGAAATGGCAACCTTGCCAGGTATGCCCGGCAGGTCAGTGCAGTCAAACCAGGCCGCATCGGCAATCTCATCTTCCTGTAGCACAAGCTCGCCTGACTGATATTCGGCTAAAAATCCTAGCATCAGCGAATTCGGAAAAGGCCAGGACTGGCTACCCTGGTATTCGAGATTCGTCACGATCACGCCAACCTCTTCTTTGACTTCTCGCACCAGGGTCTCTTCAACCGACTCACCTGGTTCAACAAAACCTGCCAGGGTGCTATACATACCTTCCGGGAAACGATGATTCCTGGCCAGCAACACCTGATTGCCTTTGTGGATCAGGACAATGATGGAAGGTGACAGTCTGGGATAAGCATGGATACCGCAATTGTCGCATACCATCGCCCGATCACCGTCATGCCGTCGGTTCAATTTGCCGCAACGACCACAATACTGGTGGGTGCGAAACCAGTCCACGATCTGCACGGCCCGACTGGCAAGGCCAAACATCAAGTGATCGGTCTTACCAAAGAGGGAACGCAGACCAGCAACCTCATTGAGTTGCTCTCTCGATTCAACCGCAAAACAGTGCTTGCCACCCAGGGTTCCCATGTAGTGAGATACGTGGGCAATCCCGCCAAGATAGTCATGATCGGCTTCAGTCAGCGGCGTCCAAAGACCAGTTGCATCAAAGCGCTGCAGGATTTCACTGCCCGCAAACACAAAGTACCAGGCGTTATCGACAAATTCGGGCGGTTGAACGGCGGCGATAAAGTCAGTATTGGCCTCTGGCCAGACAAACATCTCCATCAATCAGCTGACTCCAGTTGCTGCCAGACACTGACGCCACTATCTGCTGACTCGGCAAGCCTGGCCAGTTTGCGTTCATGTGCCGATAACTCATCCTGATTCGGTCTAATCACCAACAAACGCCGTCGATCCGGATCAAGGCTCCTTATTGTACCCACGTTCGAGACACCCTCTTGATCCGATGCGTCGAGGCCAAGCGATACCTGACCGCCGGTCATGAGAAGATAGACGTCCGCCAGAAGCTCTGCGTCCAACAGCGCGCCATGAATGTCCCGTTGGGAATTATCTATATTGTACCGTTTACACAATACGTCAAGATTATTTTTTTGCCCGGGGTGCTTGTTACGTGCGATTTCAAGGCTATCAACGACACTACAATAATCAGTGATAACGCCACACTTCCCGGGCATCAGGCTCATTTCATAGTTCAGGAATGTAATATCAAACTCGGCATTGTGCATCACAAGCTCTGCGCCCCGAACGAAGTCAAGGAACTCATCAAATATATCTGCAAACCTGGGTTTGTCTACCAAAAACTCGCGAGTTATTCCATGTACCGCCAGGGCGCCGTCATCAACTTCACGCTCGGGGTTGATATAGTGATGTAATTGTCGACGCGTGAGTTTGCGATCAAGTAACTCAACACATCCGAGTTCGAGTATCCTGTGGCCCTCTTCTACTTCAAGGCCGGTGGTTTCTGTATCCAGTACAACCTGACGCATTAGTTCTTTCCTGATACACCCAATAATTGGTCTATGCCACGATTGGCGAGTTCATCCGCCCGTTCGTTATCAGCATGTCCACTGTGCCCCTTGACCCAGTGCCACTCGATATTGTGCTGCCTTGCCAGTTCATCCAGCCGCTGCCACAAATCCGCATTCTTGACCGGTTGACGATTGGCGGTCTTCCAGCCCCGCTGCTTCCAGTTACTTATCCATTCAGTAATACCTTTACGCACATACTGCGAATCTGTTGTCAAAACCACCTTACAGTTTCTCGATAAAGCCGCAAGACCTTCAATGGCTGCAGTGAGCTCCATTCGGTTATTGGTCGTATTCTGTTCACCACCCCAGAGCTCCTTCTCATTATCACCGTATCGCATCAGTACACCCCATCCCCCTGGACCAGGATTACGCCGGCAGGCACCATCAGTAAACATGTGGACCACAGGCGTCACGCTACCTGGTGGTTTCCGGTGGCGTATCTGGAGACGCAGGCGAAGTCGTGCGGGACACACCGGAGTGAGGCACGCTCCCGCCTGCGGGCCGAACCACGGACAGCTGTCCAAACGCACGTTTCGGATTCCAGGTTGGCCGGATCGGCCGGATCGCCCCGACCTGTTTTCTGGCCACAATGACATAAACAGCACCGAACGGCAGGTTGGACTTCCGGCTTAGCCCTCTGGAGTAATCCGGCACGCGGGGCAACAGGTTGCCGCGATTGGTGGGCAATCCATACGTTGTGTAGTGTACGCGGTCGATCTTGAAGTTGAGCAGGTTGAGCCAGTCCATGAGTCGTCCAGGCCGGACAAAATGACCGATCCAGGGCGCGTTGCCCTGTAACTTTCCAAAGGGCTTGAACAGACCCCACAAGCTTACAGGATTGAAACCAACGATCACCAGATGACCCATCGGAATCGATACGCGGGCGATTTCCCTCAACATGTCATGTGGCGAATCGTAGAAATCGAGCAGATGATGCAACAGAACGACATCCATACTGTCATTCTCGAACGGTAGCTCCGTTGCTCGCCCGACAAACGGAGATTCATCATCCAGGGACAAGCCCATCGTCATTTTCTGCTGGATCGAACTGGCACCAAACAGGGGACTTTGCTGAATACTGAGCTGCAGGAAGTGATACCCGAAAAAACCCGGCAAAAGTTGATCCAGGACCGCACGCTGGCCTTTCATGACCTGTTGCCCAAGGGGGCTTTCGAACCATTGCCGAATCTGCTGCAGGATGGCGCGCTGGCTGTTTTGCTGATTACCGCTCATGGCTG
>JBBDIT010000044.1:94864-105496 GCA_040880285.1 Pseudomonadales bacterium
CGAATCTGCTGCAGGATGGCGCGCTGGCTGTTTTGCTGATTACCGCTCATGGCTGAATACCGCTCATGGCTGAATACCGCTCATGGCTGAATACCGCTCATGGCTGTCTACCGCTCATGGCTGTCTACCGCTCATGGCTGTTTCTGTTGACAGATATCATTATAATTACAGTTTATCCGCGCTGTTCAAGTCATGAAGTACGTAATCCAGTTTAGCATCATTCTCACCCTGATTGTCCTGGCTGGCTGCCAGGTAATTGAGAGGACAGGTAGCCTTGATGAACCTGCCATAGTGGCAGACCCGATAGCGTCATCTTTACCTCACCTGGATGACGACGTCCAGATCGCAGCAGCCGATATGGAGGAAGCGTCGGCAGAAACAGCGATCGACCTGGATGAACCGGTTGATGTCGCGCTCGAAGTCGGGCCTGACCCGGACCTGTGGCAACGTATTCGTGACGGCTTCCAACTTGACCATCACATGGAAGAAGCAAGGGTCAGGTCTGAATTCAACTGGTATGCACGGCATCCGGAATATCTGGACCGGGTAGCCACGAGAGCATCCCGGCATCTCTATCACATTGTCGAAGCAATAGAAGCGCGCGGCCTTCCCATGGAGTTTGCACTGCTTCCGATTGTCGAGAGCGCATTTGATCCCTTCGCCTACTCCCATGGTCGCGCCTCGGGATTGTGGCAATTCATACCAGCAACCGGCAGGCGCTATGGGCTCAAAATAGATTATTGGTACGATGGCCGTCGCGATGTACCCGCTGCAACCACTGCCGCGCTGGATTACCTTGAGACCCTGTATAAAATGCTGGGCCAGGATTGGTTACTCGCCCTTGCCGCGTACAACTCAGGAGAGGGTAACGTTCGCTATTCCATCAGGAAGAACGAAAAGGCAGGCAAGCCAACCGATTTCTGGTCGTTGGGATTGCTGGCCGAAACGCGTGCTTATGTGCCCAGGCTACTGGCGATCAGCGCACTCATTTCCGATCCGGCAAAGTACGACATCCAATTAAAGTCGATACCCAACTTGCCCTACTGGACACCGGTAGACATCGGGTCACAACTAGACCTCGCCAGGGCTGCTCAGCTTTCCGACATCTCAACAGAAGAACTCTATCTCCTGAATCCGGCGTTCAACAAATGGTCGACGCCTCCAGAGGGTCCCCATCGCCTGCTCGTCCCGGTCGCAAAAGCAGAAAGCTTCAAAGAGGCGATCGAAAACTTACCGGTATCGGCACGATTGACCTGGCGGCGCCATCCGGTCAAATCCGGCGAAAGCCTGAGTGTCATAGCAGCACGATATAACACCAGCATCGATACAATACGTAACGCCAACAATATCCGGGGCAACGTGATCAGGGCTGGAGAAGCTCTGCTCGTACCGGTTGCAAGCCAGGACCAGGCTGCCTACGAGCTCAGTGAAGAGGGACGCTTGCAGAAAACCCGTGCCCACGCCGAGAAACGAGCCGGCACCAAACCGCTGACCTATACCATCCGCCCTGGCGACAACTTCTGGGACTTATCCCGGCATTTCAATGTCTCGATGCGTGACCTGGCCAGGTGGAATGGCATGGCCACTACAGACCTTTTAATACCAGGCAAAGATCTCAAGATATTCACTGACAAGCCAGTTGAGATTGCCGTTGCGCCCTCACACAACGAAGTCATCAGGAAGGTAAACTACCGCGTCAGGAATGGAGAGTCCTTGTCGCTCATTGCAGCTAAATTCAATGTACCCTTGTCCAGCATCATCAAATGGAATCAGGACGTCACCGGACGGAAATACCTCCAGCCCGGAGATCTACTAACCCTTTTTGTAGACGTCACAGCCCAGGATTAGCATCGCAGATCACCTGCTACGAGAAATGTCGCCTGCTTCTGCGAGTTGGTTCCTGAACTCCCGGTACTCGAATGCCCCGCGTTGATTCTCAAGGATACGTTTCAGCCCCTCGAGCTCAGCGACATTCATCTGGCTCTCCGGTTGGTTCCTGACATTGGTCACGCTGATCACCACGGCGTCACCGCTGGACAGCAGACTATAGCCTACTGATTTGGTTGTCTCGGCCGGTCTGGGCAGCCTGAAGGCTTCCTGGTTAATCTCACGGTCCATATCGGCCTGGTTTCTACTTGCCTCGCTCACTACTGTCCAGGACAGTCCGTATTGATCGGCCACATAACGTGTAATCGCGCCCTCTTCCAGCATGGCTACAATTTCTTCTGCACGTGCTCTGGCCATCTCCATCGCCTTCTGGCGGGCAAGCTGTTGTCGAACTTCGACCTTGACCTGTTCGAAATCCTTGATCTGGCGCGGTTTGTGTTCACGTACGCGAACAACTACATGGTGATTCGGCGTCACTTCGATGATTCGACTGTTATTACCGTCCATTAGTACATCCGGCTCAAGAGCCGCCGCGATGACCTCTGGATTTGCGGCGATGCCGGTCGTTATGCCGCTGCCGACATGCCCGGTAGACTTCACCTCCAGGTCCAGTTCTGCCGCCGGGCCAATAAGGTCGGGAGACTCGAACGACAACTCACTCAGCTGCCCGGAAAGCCCGACAAAGATTTCTTCGGCTTTTGCTTCACGAAATTCCTGCTCTACCTGATCCCGTACCTCTGCAAAGCCCGGCGCGCTCGCTTCTTCAATTCCCAGCAGCTTGATCAGGTGATAGCCGAACTCGGTCTGCACCGGTGTTGAAAGCTGATTCAACCCTAACTCCCATGCCACTTCTTCAAACTCAGGAACGAAAGTTCCCGGCGGACTGAATCCGAGATCACCGCCCTGTGCTGCCGAGCCAGGATCTTCCGACAACTCCCTTGCGAGCTCCGAAAAATCTTCCCCCGATTTAATGCGCTCGTAAATGTCATTGATGCGTGCCTCGGCTTGCCCGGCAGAAACCTCGTCGTTGGTTTCAATCAGGATATGAGCCACACGTCGGTTTTCAGGTCGCGCATAAAGACTCCTGGTGTCTTCGTAGAATTGCCTGAGCTCTTCTTCGTCTACGGTAACTTGTGCCATCAGGTCACTACGTTTTAATTCGATATAGTCGAGATCGACCGTCTCCTGTGTCATAAATTCAGTTGGATTATTGTCATAATAAGTCCGCACCTCGTCTTCGGTAACGGCTACTTCATCCACCAGTGTGTCCACATCAATACGCAAGTAGGCGATGTCGCGAACCTGCTGGGCCAGCGAACTCAACCGCCTTAGCTGCGCCTCCGTGAGAAAAGCCGATTCCTGGATACTTTCCGCAAGTTGTTGCAATTTCTTATCTGTGTGCATTTCGGCCCGGTACGAGAGTGGCGTATAGCCGGCACCACCAATAACCATCTGAAACTGGCCAGGGTTAAATACACCATCAATCTGGAACACTTCCGTTTCGACGATTTCCCGATCGATGGCCTCGTCGCTAAAAAATAGACCGAGATCATCGGCGGCCACACTCAACAACTTTCGATTGATCAGGTTCTGGAGCACATCCCGACGAAGTGCATCTTCATTGATTTCCGCTGGCGAGCGACCCTCGGCAAGCAACAACCTTCGGTTTCGCTCAACAGCTATTTCCATTTCCTGCTGTGTTACATCCTCGCCGTTAACGGTCGCAACTTTAGGTACCGGGGCGAGAAACGTCGTAATAGAACCGAAACCGAACAATGCAAAAACAACAATAATCAGCCCGATCAGGATCTTGGATATGACCCCCTCGGAACTGTCCCGGAGCGACTGGATCGACATTTGTAACTGTACCCTGTAAAAAAAATGGCGCATACATGATGCGCCATTTTGCGTTCATTTTTAAGCGGTTTAACAAAAGGCAGGAATACCTTTAGCTCAATTAACTCAATTTACCGCGTCTTTTAGCGCCTTGCCTGCCTTGAAGGCTGGCACCTTGGCAGCGGAAATCTGGATCTCCGCACCGGTTTGTGGATTACGACCCGTACGTGCCGCCCGCTGGCGTACAGTAAAAGTGCCGAAGCCCACCAGCACAACTGATTCCCCTTTTTTCAGAGCGCCTGTAACCGAATCGATCATTGAGTCCAGTGCTCGACCTGCTGCCGCCTTAGTAATGTCGGCAGACGCTGCGATGTTCTCTATAAGTTCTTGTTTATTCACTCTGTACCCCTTATTTGTTTGTAAAAAATGGTTTTCAAACTTTGTGAAAATGTCCCGATCGCTGCCCACAATCCTTTGCGGATTACCCCATGCCCTACGTGATCCTTATACCAACTGTGGAAAATAGCTGTCAAGCCAATTGTCCTAATGAGTGCTTATTCTGTGCTCTGCATCAATTTCACTGGTTGACTCCTGGTCAGTTTGAGGTTCCGCCTGGAGCGGTTTCGGCATCCGCTGAAGCGCGATTTCAAGCACCTCATCAATCCACTTCACCGGCTTGATCGTCAAGTCAGCCTTTATATTATCAGGTATTTCCTTCAAGTCTCGTTGATTTTCATCCGGAATTATAACGGTCTTGATCTCTCCCCGATGAGCGGCCAGTAATTTCTCCTTCAGCCCTCCAATAGCCAATACTTGTCCCCTTAGCGTAATCTCGCCGGTCATCGCAACATCGGCGCGAGCGGGAATCCCTGTCAGAACTGAAACGAGCGCCGTACAAAGGGCGATGCCTGCGCTGGGGCCATCTTTCGGTGTGGCACCCTCAGGCATGTGTACATGCAGGTCGTATTTTTCATGGAAGTCTTTTGCAATACCAAGTACTTCCGCGCGACTTCTTACAACTGTCAGAGCTGCCTGAATAGATTCATGCATCACATCTCCGAGCGAACCGGTACGAGTACTGCGTCCTTTTCCCGGTACGGCAACAGCTTCGATTGACAGCAATTCGCCACCCACGGAGGTGACTGCAAGGCCCTTGACCTGACCTATCTGGTCCTGCTCATCCGCCCTGCCATAGTTGTACTTGCGAACGCCGGAGTACTTCTCGAGGATATCAGGCGTTACCGCAATCGATTCGGCTTCCTGGCCGTCGACATCTTCATTAAGCGATTGTTCTTTAACAATTTTTCTGCACACTTTGGCGATTTCACGCTCAAGCCCACGCACGCCTGCCTCGCGCGTATAGTACCGGATCATGTCCCTGATGGAACCCTCGGTAATCGTGAGTTCGGTCTCATCGACCCCATTGTTCTTCATCTGCTTGGGTAGCAGGTATCGGCTTGCAATGTTGATCTTTTCATCTTCCGTGTATCCCGGGATCCTGATTATTTCCATGCGATCGAGTAACGGTGCCGGAATGTTCATCGAGTTCGATGTACAGATAAACATCACCTCAGACAAGTCATAATCGACTTCCAGATAATGATCATTGAAGGTGTTGTTCTGCTCCGGATCCAGCACCTCCAGCAATGCAGATGCGGGATCACCACGATGGTCCTGGCCCATCTTGTCAATCTCATCCAACAGAAACAGCGGATTACGCACACCGGCTTTCGAGATTTTCTGTACAATTTTCCCCGGCATGGAACCAATATAAGTCCGTCTGTGCCCTCTGATTTCCGCTTCATCACGGACGCCGCCCAGGGCCATCCTGACAAATTTGCGGTTGGTCGCACGGGCAATGGACTCACCCAGGGACGTCTTGCCGACACCGGGCGGTCCTACCAGGCATAATACCGGCCCCTTGATTTTTTTGACTCTTTTTTGCACTGCAAGATATTCCAGAATGCGATCCTTGACCTCTTCAAGACCATAATGATCTGCTTCGAGGACTCCTTCTGCCTGGGCGATATCGTTTGACACTTTTGAACGCTTCTTCCAGGGTACGCCCAACATCCAGTCGATATAACTTCGTACTACTGTCGCCTCTGCAGACATGGGTGACATCATTTTAAGTTTATTGAGTTCTGCCTGGGTCTTGTCCTTCGCTTCTTTAGGCATTCCTGCCTTCTTGAGCCGTTCCTGCATTTCTTCCAGTTCGTTAGGTACGTCTTCCATGTCGCCCAATTCTTTTTGGATCGCTTTCATCTGTTCGTTCAGGTAGTACTCGCGCTGGCTCTTCTCCATCTGCTTTTTGACGCGGCCACGAATTCGCTTCTCAACACTGAACAGGTCGATTTCCGATTCCAGTAGCTGCATCAAGTGTTCGATGCGCTCGGATAGGGACGTCATTTCAAGGATGCGCTGCTTTTCTTCGAGTTTGAGGTTCAGTTGCGCAGCGATCGTGTCCACAAGACGGGATGGGTCATCAACACTTGAAAGTGAAGTCATGACTTCCGGTGGGACCTTTTTGCTGAGCTGGACATACTGATCGAACGATGACATCAATGAGCGAACCATGGCCTCTCCATATGCGGCACCCGGTTGCTCTTCTTCAATCAAGTCGAGATCACCGACGAAAAACTCGCCATTGTCGGTGATACTGTTGATACTGGCACGACTACCCCCTTCCACCAGGATCTTGACCGTTTTGTCCGGCAGCCGAATCAATTGCAAAATGGTCGCTACGGTACCGAACGCATAGAGGTCCTCGGCTGCAGGATCTTCATTTTCCGGGTCACGCTTGGCGACCAGCAGCACACGTTTGTCCTTGTCATTGTTCTGTGCATGTTCGAGGGCACGGATAGACTTGGCGGTACCGATAAAGAGCGGCTGCACCCCATGGGGATACACCACCATGTCTCTAAGTGTCACTATCGGTACGTTAGTCTGTGAAGGCATAATTACTCCAGTAAAGCGGCCCGGTCCTGGTGGTTATTGGCATCATACACGCCCAATCCAATCTATTTTGGGACGATCTTACAAAGAAAAAGGGGCAAAAAGCCCCTTTTTCTCTCCAATTTGCTATTTTATCCGCCGGGTGGTGGTGGTCATCATTCCGGCAAGACCTTCTGTTGGTCGTGGTTTTCGTAGATCAGCATCGGCTCGGACGTGCCGTTGATCACGCTTTCATCAATAATGACCTTGGTGACGTCTGCTTCAGATGGAATCTGATACATCACCTCGTTCAACACGGATTCGAGTATTGATCTCAGTCCTCGAGCACCGGTCTTCCTGTCCATAGCCCTTCTGGCGATCGCTACCAACGCATCTTCGCGGAAGTCCAGTTCCACATCTTCCATTTCGAACAATTTCGCATATTGTTTGGTAAACGCATTTTTGGGCTCGGTCAGGATGCGCACCAGTGCATCCTTGTCCAACTCGTCCAGGGTTGCAATAACCGGCAGCCGGCCAACGAATTCAGGAATGAGCCCGTATCGAACCAGGTCTTCAGGTGAGACGTCCCGCAGCGTATCGCCCAGATTCTTTTTATTGGCCTCGGTTTCCACGTGGGCATTAAAGCCAATACCGCTCTTGGCACTACGCTCCATAATGACTTTATCGAGCCCAGCAAATGCTCCACCGCAGATAAACAGGATATTGGAGGTATCAACCTGCAAGAACTCTTGCTGCGGGTGCTTCCTGCCTCCCTGGGGCGGCACAGACGCAACGGTACCCTCGATCAGCTTCAGGAGTGCTTGCTGCACACCCTCGCCGGACACATCACGGGTAATGGACGGGTTATCCGACTTGCGTGAAATCTTGTCAATCTCATCAATGTAGACGATACCGACTTGTGCCTTGTCGACATCATAGTCGCACTTCTGCAACAACTTCTGGATGATGTTTTCAACGTCCTCGCCGACATAGCCAGCCTCAGTCAGCGTTGTGGCATCGGCAATGGTAAAGGGAACGTCGAGTAAACGTGCAAGGGTTTCGGCAAGCAACGTTTTACCTACGCCAGTCGGGCCAACCAGCAGGATATTGCTCTTTTGCAATTCTACGTCGTCTTTTTTACCCGTGTAATTCAGCCGTTTGTAATGATTATAAACGGCAACCGACAACACCTTCTTTGCATGGTGTTGGCCAATAACATAGTCGTCCAGAATTTCCTTGATTTCCTGTGGCGTTGGCAGCTTTCGCTTTTCACCCTCATCGCCGCTTTCCTGCAATTCTTCACGGATGATGTCATTGCATAGCTCGACACATTCATCGCACACATAGACGGATGGGCCTGCAATCAGCTTTCGAACCTCATGCTGACTCTTGCCGCAAAAATTACAATGGAGAAGCTTGCCATCCCCATTGCCACCGTCGTGATTGTCAGACATCCCAACACCTCGTCATTTTTTAGTCCCGTACCACCCGGCAAGCGCGATTTTGGGCAGCAACTAACATCATGAATATTATACAAAAATGCAATAAATTAGAATGCACAATTAGCGTGTATTAGGTCTGGTGACCCGTACCAGGCACAGACGCCAGCACTGACCGTGGTTCTTGTACCCGGTCGATCATGCCGTACTCAAGCGCCCGTTGCGGGGTCATAAAGTGGTCCCGTTCCGTATCACGAGCAATCTCATCGGCCGATTTCCCCGTATGGTGAGCCATTATTTCGTTCATCCGCCCACGCAGGTACAGTATTTCTTTGGCCTGGATTTCGATATCAGACGCCTGTCCCTGCGATCCACCGCTCGGCTGGTGAATCATTACCCGGGAGTTGGGAAGGCAAAAGCGTTTTCCCCTGGTGCCACTGGCAAGCAAAAGTGCACCCATGCTGGCCGCCTGACCGATGCAAGTGGTGCTGACATCACAGTTGATCAACTGCATCGTGTCGTAAATCGCCAGACCCGCGGTTACTGAACCACCAGGCGAGTTAATATAGAGCTGGACATCCTTGTCGGCATTCTCTGACTCTGCAAACAACAATTGTGCAACCACCAGGTTAGCAACATTATCGTCGATCGGGCCGACGACAAAAATGATGCGCTCTTTGAGTAACCGCGAGTAGATGTCATACGAACGCTCTCCACGGGCTGTCTGTTCAAGCACCATCGGCACAAGACCGAGGCCCTGGGCTGGCTGGTTAAATGAATCTGTTTCATCGCGCATCGCTGGTGATTCCTGTTAATTCAATGGCTTGTATACGTGGGTTAACCACAAAAGGATTAGACTACAGATAGCCTAATATTGCGTCATTTCGGCAAAACTTCAATGCTTGACAGCATCAAATTCATGATTTGATTTAACAATGAGGGATGTATGGTTATTCCTGGTTGCCATCATCCTCCAGGGGAGCATCGGGCGCGGCCTCCCGGGCTGCCGGTTTAATCGCATCATCATAACTCATTGCCACTTCGGATACGTTCGCCTGGGCCAGGATTTCATCCACTACCTGCTCTTCCAGTACCAGGTTCTGAATCTGGCCGAGATACTGTTCATTGCCGTGGTAGTACTGGATTACTTCCTCCGGGTCTTCGTAGGAGCTTGCCATACTTTCAATTTTCGCCTTGACTCGCTCATGGTCCAGCTTGACCTCTTTTTGCTCAACAATTGCGTTGACGATTAAACCCAGCCTCACTCGCTTTTTAGCCTGATCCACGAACATCTCGGCAGGCAACATCGAGGGATCAATCTTGTCGTGGCCACCAAACTGATGGACCGCATCATGACGCAATTTGTCAATTTCCTGATTGACCAGCGCTTGTGGTAATTCGACTTCATTGGCTTTAACCAACCCGTCCATGACCTGGGTTCGAATTTTGTTGGAAATAGCCGACGCCAGCTCTTTCTCCATATTCGCCGTAACCTCTGCACGAAACGCCTCAAGGCCACCCTCTTCGACCCCGAACTCTTTGAAAAATGCTTCATCGAGCTCAGGCTGATGAGGTTCTGACACGCTGTTGACCTTTACCTTGAACAGGGTGTCTTTACCCGCTAGTTCCTTGCTCTGGTAATCTTCCGGAAATTTGATTTCGAGTTCTTTCTCCTCGCCTTTCGACAAACCGGCAATACCTGCTTCAAATCCGGGAATCATCGTACCGGCACCGATGACAATGTCGGCAGCTTCAGCCTTGCCACCTTCGAACGCCTCGCCATCCAGGAAGCCCTCAAAATCGATGTTAACCTTGTCTTTTTCGGCAGCCGCGCGATCAACTTCATGATAGTGAATCCGCTGTTCCCGCAACGTCTCAATCATCTTATCGATGTCGGCGTCGGTGACCTCAGCGACGGGCTTATTAACTTCAATGCCAGTGAAATCAGACAGGGTCACTTCGGGGAAGACCTCAAAAACTGCCGTGAACTCAAGGTCCTTTCCGGTCTCCAGCTTGACGTCCTGAATTTCGGGTATACCGGCAGGTGCGACCTGCTGCTCCCTGATCGCCTCAGCAAAAGATGCCTGCATCAGCTCTGAACTGACTTCCTGGCGAATGCCTTCACCATAACGGCGTCGGACCTCTTTTAAAGGCACCTTGCCGGGCCGAAACCCTTTAATCCGGACTTGTCCGGCCGCCTGTTTGAGCTTCGCCTCCACCTGGGACTCAAGCTGCTCGGACGGTACGGTGATCCGCATACGGCGCTCAAGGCCATTTGTGGTTTCAAGGGTTACTTGCATTGAATGTCTACCTGTTTGCTTAAATACTGGTGCGAAAGGAGAGACTCGAACTCTCACACCTTTCGGTACTGGAACCTAAATCCAGCGCGTCTACCAATTCCGCCACTTTCGCATGTCTTTAACAGTAAATTGGGGTGGACGATGGGTTTTAACGCGCACGGCCAGTGCCACGACCGCATCAAATCCACACCTCTCTTTACCTCATTCGTCTCTATTTGGGGTGGACGATGGGTTTT
>JBBDIT010000045.1:0-5971 GCA_040880285.1 Pseudomonadales bacterium
CTGGAAAACCGCTTGCAAGCGGACCTGGCCCGTAAGCCCAAATTCCAGAAACCGGATCGCCAGGCGAAATGGCGCGAGGAAATTCAAGCCCTGGGCCAAAAACTGGAGCAGGACTAGCACAACGACCAGTCAGGTCTCCAGTGAGTTTAAAATGGTGCAGTGAACCGCGGACTCATTGCCGCCGCAACAAGCGTCCGTGATGCGCTGCAGCGCATTTTTCATGCGGGTAAGTTCTGCGATCTTGTCATCGATATCCATCAGCTTGGCTTCGGCGAGTTCCTTGACCTCACCGCAGGTACTGGACTGCCTGTCGACTTGCATCGAGAGTAACTCGCCGATTTCCTTTAAGGAAAATCCCATCCTGCGGGCTCGCAAAATAAAATGGACACGCGCCACTTCGCTTTGGGTATACAGGCGGTAGCCGGCATCGTTGCGCCTCGGTTCATTCAGCAGCCCTTCAGACTCATAAAAGCGCAACGTCTCATTATTCGTGTCGGTCAGTTTCGCCAGCTGGCCAATCTTCAAATATCCCATAGCACCACCTCCTGACTAAAGCTTATAGTATACTACAGCGTTTTTATGCATCAGCAGTCCCGGGAACACGGCGTATGAACAAAAACCTCAAAATTGCCGTCCTGTGCGGCGGAGACTCGGCCGAGGCAGAAGTGTCACGAGTCTCGGCGCGTGGAGTGGCGGATGCACTTTTGACCAACTACCGGAATGTCACCATCATTGAATTGTCTCGCCATCTCGCGTCACATCTGGCTGAATTCGCGCCCGACGTGGTCTTTCCAGTTTTGCATGGACCACCGGGGGAAGACGGTACCTTGCAGGGATTCCTCGAAATCTGCGGCTACGCTTATGTGGGCAGCGATGTTGCCAGTAGCGCTGCCGCCATGGACAAGATCACCGCCAAACTCCTGTTCGCCAGCTGCAATTTACCGCTGGCAGAGCAGGTGATCGTAACGCGCCGGGACGATGTCGCCGCCGCGGTGGATAAGATCGCAAGGGACTTCGGACATTACGTGGTGGTCAAACCTTCACGCCAGGGCAGTGCGCTCGGGGTCACGCTGGTCGACAATGAAAACCAGCTGCATGCGGCGGTTGAAACCGCATTGAAACTGGACGACCGCATCCTGGTGGAAAGAAGGATCGAAGGCAGGGAAATTACCGTTGGTGTGATCGACACGGACGAGGGCACAATGGCCTTGCCGGTTATCGAAATCATCACGCCCGAAAACGCCTGGTATGATTATGCACATCGCTATACGGTGGGTTTCTCGGATCACATCATGCCCGCCGACCTGCCGGCCACGCAGACGCAGCGGCTACAGCAGATTGCCATCGATGCCCACCAGGGCCTGGGGTGTCGGGACCTGTCCCGGGCTGATTTCGTGGTAGCTGGCGAGCAGGAAGAATATTTGCTGGAGGTCAACACCATGCCCGGCATGACGCCCACCAGCCTTTATCCGGACGGGGCGAGGGGCTTTGGCCTCGACTTTCCGGCGCTGGTGAGCCACCTGGTAGAGCGGGCAGCCAGGCGTTAGCTACTGCTACATTTATATAGCCCGATGATATCGCCAGAGCGCCTGGCTATAGGTCATAGCCGCGCTCATTGTGTTGATTGATATCCAGCCCCTCGGTCTCTTCATCGTCAGTGACCCGCAGTCCCAGCAGCAGATCCACAACTTTTAAGATGACAAATGTGAGGATCGCGGTATAGCCCGCACTGGCCAGCACACCAATCGCCTGGACACCGACCTGCGAACCCATGGTCATCCCCTCGGCATAACCATGACCGCTGAAAATACCCAGACTGGTACTGGCAAACACGCCCGCAAGCAGTGTGCCGAGCGCGCCCCCAATTCCATGCACCGGAAACACATCCAACGAGTCGTCAACACCCAGTCGCCGTTTCAGAATATTGGTGGCGTTAAAACAGAGAAAGCCTGCGGCCACGCCAATCATCAGACCGCCCGCAGGACCGACGAAACCCGATGCCGGCGTAATCGTGCCAAGGCCCGCCACCATTCCGGTAACGGCACCCAATGCACTCGGCTTACCAAACTTGACCCACTCACAAAACAACCAGGTAAGCGCGCCAGCGGAAGCCGACAGGTGTGTCACCAGCATCGCCATCCCCGCGTCACCATTAGCGGCCAGTGCACTACCGGCATTGAAACCGAACCAGCCAACCCAGAGCATGCCGGCGCCCATGATCACCATGGTCATGTTGTGCGGCGGCATGGGTGTTTGCGGGAAACCCCTGCGAGTGCCCAGCACTAGCGCACACACCAGCGCCGCGACACCGGCAGTAATGTGGACCACGGTGCCACCGGCAAAATCCAACAAGCCCATCTCGCCGAGCCAACCGCCTCCCCAGACCCAATGCGTGATGGGTGCGTACACAAGTAACACCCACAGACCGGAGAACAGCAGCATGGATGAAAAGCGCATACGTTCGGCAAAGCCGCCGACAATCAACGCTGGCGTAATAATGGCGAACGTCAGTTGGAACATCACAAACAGGCTCTCCGGAATGTCTCCGGTCATGCTGTCTTTGTGCACATCAGCCAGGAACAGATTGGATAGCCCACCAATAAATTGATTACCCTCGCTGAACGCCAACGAGTAAAGTCCGATGAGCCACAGGATCGAAACAACACAGGCGATGGTAAAGCACTGCATCAAAACACTGAGCACATTCTTTACCCGTACCAGACCACCATAAAACAAGGACAGTCCCGGCAATGTCATAAATAGTACGAGTGCAGTCGAAGTCAGGATCCAGGCTGTATTGCCGCTGCTTAATGTTGATGAGTCAGCGCCATACGCAAGCCCGGCAAAGATGAGCACCGCAAGGCCGGCGACACCCGCAATCGCGTTCTTCATAGTCCACCCCTTTGTCTGTCGTTGTTATAGGTTGGGCGAGGATGAATCCGGCCCTGAACGAGAACGAATTTAGTGTACTCGATTATTTGGATGGGCTACAACCAAGCATCGGCGCTGGATCTGGCGCGAGCGCCTGCTCACTTTTGGTGCATGGTATTGTCGGTTTATATCGGCAACAAATATCAGGAACAAAGCTTATGCTCTTTTGTTAATCGACAATCCTGCGCCCGTACGTTCAAATGAGATGGCTAACAACAATCGCCGGGTATCGCGATGTTCTGGGCTCCCTTCCCATTATGTGACAGTCAGCAAGGCGAGGTATCAATGAAGCGACAAAAACGCAGTAAGACCAGCCGCGCATTTACCAGAGGTTACCAAACAGGACTACACGGAAAATCCAAAGATCTTTGCCCCTTCCAGGACGTCGAATATCGCCAGGCATGGCTAAGCGGCTGGCGCACCGGGCGTGAAGACAACTGGGATGGATTAACAGGCACCGCCGGCGTCGGTCGTATCCCGCTCGAATAGCACGACGCCATCACCGGAATTCAAATTAACGGGCCAGCGAATGCCTGTAGGCAGAGATTTGTGCCACCGATTCACTGACCAGGGCCGGACCTTTGAAAATAAACCCGGTATAGATCTGTACCAGGTCAGCGCCGAGACGCAACTTTTCGACCGCATCCTCTGCACTCATGATGCCGCCCACCCCGATGACTGTCATGGCACCCTGCACGTGGTCGGCCACGAGCTTCAGGACATGATTGGCCTGGTTTTTAAGTGGTGCACCACTCAAACCACCGGCTTCATCACTGTGACGCTCGCCATAGACGGCGCTCCTTGAGACCGTGGTGTTGGTGACAACGACGCCGTCGATGTGGTGAGCCAAAAGACAATTGGCAATATCAATCACCTCGTCGTCATCCATATCCGGTGCGATCTTCACAACCAATGGTACATGCTTGTCATACTTCGCCTTGAGTTCCCCGTGCACCTTTTGCAGCCCATCTAATAACGCTTCAAGTTCCTGCTGGCGTTGCAGGTTACGAAGGCCTGGCGTATTGGGTGAGGAAATATTCACGACAATATAGGAGGCAAGCTGGTAAACCTTGCGCATACAAAATTCATAATCCGACAAGGCGTCTTCAACCGGTGTGCTCGCATTCTTGCCAATGTTGATTCCGAGCACACCCTTGAAACCAGAACGCTTGATACGTTTGGCCATGGCTTCAACGCCCTCGTTGTTGAATCCCATCCGGTTAATCAGTGCATTCCTGGCAGTCAACCGAAACAGGCGGGGTTTCGGATTACCAGCCTGTGCTTTCGGTGTTACGGTACCCACTTCGATAAAACCAAATCCCATTGCCGCCATACCTTCAATACAGGTGGCATTTTTGTCGAGTCCGGCAGCGAGGCCAACGGGATTGGGAAACCGGATACCCATTACGTCTACCGGGTCCCCGGGTACATCACGGGCCACAAGGGACGTCAGGTTCAATCGATCGAGCAGTGCAATGGATTGCAGCGACAGGTGATGCGCTGCCTCTGCGGGCAACAGGAAAAGGAGGTTACGGATAGAATCGTAATTCATAGAACAGCGGCAACCAAAAGGCCGCCATTATACACCGCCTACAGGCTAAAATCGTGCTCTGGCACTACTACTGGCTTGTGCCAGATCCAGGAGTTCACGTATCGCCACGGTAAAGATTGCCTGGTCGGTAACCGCGGATGCGCGCATGTCCGCCTGCAATGACATCCAGCGGTCCACCAACACCTGGTGATTGCCGATCCAGTCGGTAATCATCGTATCAACACTTGCCCGCTTACTACCCTCGGCAATCACACCCAGGGTGATCGCAACCTGTTGCCAGTTCAAATCGTCTTGCAACGTCTCGCGCGCCAACGCTTCCCAAAGCGTCGTCGCCTGGGAATTGTGAATCTGGCGACTGAACCAATGCAGTTGCAAGTATTCACCGACGGCAAAATACACACTGGCGGCACGCTGGCTGGGCTGTCCGGTACGATTGGAAGCCTCGACGATGCCAAGCACCGAATACAGGTGATGGGCCGCTGCGACAAAGGACGCCAGCGATTCACCCACACCAGCATCCACCAGCCTCCTGGTGTCCGCTTGCCATTCCGTCAGGACGGCGCCACGCACAAGGTCGCTCCAACGCCGGAACAAAGTCTGCAGTGCCTGCTGGAAAACCGGCACTTCATTTTCCAGCACCAATGAGTGACGCCGGTTACGCAAAAGCCACCGTGTCGTCCGTCGCAACAGCCGGATCAGGTCCAGCATCATCTCATGCTGGATCGCAGGCTCGACCTCATGGTCCAGCAGCTGGATTTCATCCCACAAGTGATCGACTCCAAAGATATCCCTGGCGCCGACATAGGCCTTGGCGATAACGGCACTATCGACACCAACCGACTCAGACATGCGGTGCACAAAGTTGATACCCATGCGATTGACAAGGCCGTTGGCAATCTGGGTCGCGACGATCTCACGCCGAAGACGATGACTTTGCAGTTCGTCGCCATATTTTTTAATCAGGGACGCAGGAAATGCCACTTCCATTTCACGCATGAGGTAGGGTTCATCCAGCAGTTCCGATTTTGCCAGGTCCTCCTTCAAACCACCTTTGACGTAACTGGTCAGAACTGCCAGTTCCGGTGGCGTGAATGATTGCTGGTTGGCTCGCCGATCTTGAAGTTCCTCATCAGACGGCAAATATTCCAGTTGTGGATCCAGACGCCCGACGTCCTGCAGGTGATGCATCAGCCTTGCATACTCAAACGCACGCCGGGCGGTCTGGTGTCCCATCAGGTTAATGGCCTGGGCCTGGTGATAATTGTTATCAAGGACGATCTCGGCCACCTCATCGGTCATTTGCCGCAATAGCTTCTTGCGTTGGTCGACGGTGATCTGCTTTTTCTCCAGCAATTGGTTCAACAGAATCTTGATATTGACCTCGGCATCCGAACAATTAACGCCGCCGGCATTATCGATAAAGTCGGTAAAACAAATACCGCCATGCAGGTTGTATTCGATGCGCCCCAGTTGAGTCATCCCGAGGTT
>JBBDIT010000045.1:6071-9803 GCA_040880285.1 Pseudomonadales bacterium
AAATACCGCCATGCAGGTTGTATTCGATGCGCCCCAGTTGAGTCATCCCGAGGTTTCCACCCTCCCCCACGACCCGGCACCTGAGTTCGCTGCCGTTCACGCGCAAGGCATCATTCGTCTTGTCACCGACATCCAGATGGGATTCGGAACGGCTCTTGACATAGGTACCGATACCCCCGTTCCATAGAAGGTCCGCTTCCGATTTGAGCAGCAGGTTAATGAGTTGATTCGGCGTCAGCGCCAATTCCTTGATGCCGAACCGCTTCTTCATTTCCGCCGATACCGGAATCGACTTGACACTGCGATTGAAGATACCACCGCCCTTGGAGATAAGCGCGGTATTGTAATCAGTCCAGGATGAACGCGGCAACGCAAACAGCCGGGCCCGCTCCTTGAAACTCCTTGCCGCATCCGGCTTCGGGTCGACAAAGATATGTTGATGATTGAACGCGGCAACCAGACAAATGTGTTCCGATAACAACATGCCATTACCGAACACATCGCCGGCCATATCGCCAATACCAATCACAGAAAAATCTTGTTTCTGGATATCGATCCCAAGGTCACGGAAGTGTTGTTGCACCGACGTCCAGGCACCTTTGGCAGTGATACCCATGGCTTTGTGGTCGTAACCAACACTGCCACCGGAGGCAAAGGCGTCACCTAACCAAAAGCCGTTCGCCCCGGAGATTTCGTTGGCGATATCAGAAAACGTGGCGGTGCCCTTATCGGCGGCAACAACGAGATAAGTGTCGTCATCGTCATAACGCACCACGTCTACCGGAGGCACGACCTTTCCCTTCACCAGGTTATCGGTCAGGTCCAGCAGACCCTGAATGAAGATCCGGTAGCAAGCGATGCCCTCTGCCATTATCTCATCACGACTGGCGTTGTCAGGAATTTGCTTTGGCAAAAAGCCGCCCTTGGCACCTACCGGGACGATTACAGAATTCTTGACCTGCTGCGCCTTCACCAGCCCGAGGATTTCCGTGCGGTAGTCTTCTGTTCGATCCGACCAACGCAGACCACCACGCGCCACCTTGCCACCACGCAAATGCACACCTTCGATACGCGGTGAGTACACAAAAATTTCATACTTTGGCCGCGGCAGTGGCATCTCTGAAATCTTCGCCGGTAAAAACTTGATGGAGATGTAATCCTTTAACACGCCATCCGCGTCCATCTGGTAGTAGTTGGTCCGCTGGGTCGCCGTGATCATCTCGACAAAACGCCGCAGGATACGGTCATCAGCCAGATTTTCGACCTCGTCGATCCGCGCCAGAATATCCTTTTGTAACGTATCGATATCGAGTCGCTGCGATTTTTTCAGGTGTGGATTAAAGCGCTGGTCAAACAAGGTGAACAACCTTTGCGCGATCTCGCTGTATCTCGTCACACAATCGGCAATAAATGCCTGGCTGAAACTACTCTGGAGTTGTCCGAAATAACGCGAATAGGCACGGATCACCGACACCTCTCGGTAATCCATACTTGCGCTTGGTACCAGCCGGTTGAATCCGTCATTTTCCTTGCCACCGGAGAAGACCTGCTTGAAAGCTTCCTCGAAATTATCGCGCAGACCTGCAAGCCCACCTGGCGGATCCACCGTCATTCTTAATACGAAATCATGGATCCAGATATGCTTGCCATCCAGGCGCAGTTCATACGGATGCTCTTCTACCGTCTTGGCCCCCAGGTTTTCCAAAATGGGCATAATGTCGGAAAGCGGCAGCGTCTGGCCGAGATGATACAGCTTGAAACGCGTCTCCAACTCGCCTTCAACCATCCACTGGTAAAGATTAACCAACAATGGCTCTTCCCCGCTCAGTGCCAGCAGGTATTCAATGTCGCTGAATGAGGTACTTGGCCAGTAGTCATCCTTGTAACCGGGTGGGAATACGTTGTGTACCAGACGAAATACCTCGGCACCCTGCTCCTCGCCCATTTCCCGGACGATGACATCATGCAGGTCGTCCTCCCAGGAGCGCGTCAACTTGGCAATCTCTTGCTCAATCTCATCAACATCGATATTGGTATGCGAGGCAGGATCGACTTGTAACAGGAAGTGCGTGCGCGTCAACGCCGACTCGGAGAAAAACGTCGAGAAGTCTGCATGGATCGCGTCAAATTTACGACACAATAGCTCCTGCACCTTGAGGCGCAATCCTGTGTCGTAGGTATCCTTGGGAACATAAACAAGACAGTTGACGAAATGCAGATTCTGGTCCCGTCGCACCAGCACCCTCACTATACGGCGCTCCTGCAGATTGAAAATTTTCTGCACCATCTCGGCGAGTTCAGCCCTGGACGCGAGAAACAACTCCTCTCTTGGCAACACTTCAATAATGCGGTTGATCTCGCGGCCTTTATGACTGCCGGATGCGAGCCCGGTACGCTCAAAAATATATTCAATCTTACGGCGAACACCGGGAATATCTACCGGCGCCTGATTGTAGACACTGGAGGTAAAAAGTCCTGTAAACCTGCAGGCACGCTGGTGACCTTTCTGCGCGCCATAGTTAATCGTAATGCAGTCAAGGTAGGCAGGCCTGTGCACCCGGCTCTTGTGCGGCGACTTTGCCACCGCAATGATATCGTCAATCGGGTCGAGCGGATGGTCGCTGCAGTAAAATCCCTTTCGCGCAAGCCCGAGCGCCGTGCCCGGAACCAGTTCATACTCACCTTGTTCATTGAGGAAAAATTCTTCGAAGCCGAGAAACGTGAAATTATTGGCATACAACCAGTGCAGGAATTCGTAACACTCTTTGAGTTCTGTCGACGAACCGGACTGGGCGCCAAGGGATATCTCATCGCTCCATAGCAACAATTGTTTGCGCATGGGTGCAAAATCATCGACCACCCGCTGTACACATCGAATGATGTCTCGAATTTCCCGTTCCAGCTGCCCATGATTGCCGATGCGATCCACTTCCAGGTGAATCAAAGTCTCGCTGGCCTGTTCATCCTCGGCTGCTGCCAGTTCATTGCCTTGCCGCACCACCGACATCAGGCACTGCTGTACATCGGCAAGCACAATCTCCTGCTTGTTCAGCGCAATTCGAATGGAGTCGAGCAGGAACGGCAAGTTAAGGCATGCGACTTCGATTACGGTCTTATTGTGTTCATAACCGTCCGTTTTGCGAGTCGGGTTGAACACACGGACTTGTGGACGCTTGCCTTCGAACGAGCGGTAGAAACCCCAGCTGGACATCAAGGTGGCCTCGGCATACTCCCAGTCTTTCTGCACAACCTCGGCGAGGGGCACCTGGGAAAAGAACTCGCGCGCAAACATCTTCAAGACATCGCTTTTGTCCTTTTGCAGCAGGCGTTTTTCCAGACTGGCCTGAAACGCCGCCTTACTATCGACGCGAATGCGCGAGGCCCCGACCTGGCCTTTGCTCTGGGTCTTGGTCCTGGTCTTGGTCTTGGTCCTGGTCTTGCTCTTGCGCTTGCTCACATTTTTATTATCGTTCATGGCAGCTCGATGTTAGCAGTTTGCAAGGTCTCGGTGCATTCACAAATATCTCCTTATGGGGCGGTCGCCGGAACCCATCAAGGGCCCAATGGTCTATACTGATCTATCCCGGCTCTATCCCGGCTCTATCCCGGCCCTGCCGGGCCGTACAGAACCTGAAAATAGAACCTGAAAATAGAACCTGAAAATAGAACCTGAAAATAGAACCTGAAAATTTTATCATTTTCATTAATGTAGCCATTAAGACACTGAACCTC
>JBBDIT010000045.1:9903-12412 GCA_040880285.1 Pseudomonadales bacterium
TTCGTCAGTCCGGACGATGTCCAGGCTGTCGTGCATGACGTTTTCCGCCACCGTATCATCGTTAGTTTCGAAGCGGAGGCAACCGGTATCGATGCGGATACGGTGATAGAAACGCTGGTCCAACGAGTCGCTGCTGCTTGAACCCATGCGACCTGAATCCAAGCGATCGAACCCCGCCCGAACCAGCCTGACCAGCCATGTCAAAGTGGCAGGCGGTGCCTATACCGATGTTCGCGACCTGATTCGGTTGAGATATGCGGCGCAGGAAATCAACGCGATCGCGCCGGGTCGCACCCGCAATCCGTTGTCCGGCATGCTGACTTCAAATTTTCGCGGTCGCGGCATCGATTTTGCCGAGGTGCGGGTCTACCAGCCGGGCGATGATGTGCGCACCATTGATTGGCGTGTCACCGCACGAACCCAAACCCCCCACACAAAATTATTCCAGGAAGAAAAAGAGCGCCCGGTCCTGATCCTGGTGGATCAGTCCCATGCCATGTTCTTCGGCTCCCGGGTGGCCTTCAAGTCCGTCATCGCCGCCGAGGCCGGTGCACTGCTTGCCTGGGCAGCGCTGGACCGTGGTGATCGCACCGGTGGCATCGTATTTTCAGCGACCAGCCACAGGGATGTTCGGCCGCGCCGTAGCAAACACTCGGTACTGCGCTTTATTAACGAGTTGAATGATTTCAATCACGCCCTCAAACGCGGAGCGCCGACAGTCGATGAGGCACAACCTCACTATCTGGCAAACGCCCTGCGCAATGTACGCCGGGTTGCCCGCCATGGCAGCAGCATTTTTATCATCAGCGACTTCAGTGACTTTAACGAGACTGCCGCTCTGCACTTGAGCCAACTCTCGCGCCACAATGATATTGTTGGGATACATGTTTCCGATAAGCTGGAACAGGAGCTTCCTAAACCCGACCTCTACATGATCACCGACGGTGAGCATCGAACCCGTATTGACACCACTGATCGCAGCTATCGCAAAGAGTACCACAGCACGTTTGAGCAACGACTCGAACACACTCGCAGCAGCTTTGCCAGAATCAAGGCGCCACTCATTGCTATCATGACCCACGAACCGCTGGTTGCGACACTCGCCGCCAGGTACAACGCGTTTGTGGCGCAGCAGAGGTAGCGAATGGCGCAATCGAACCCGATCATGGTTAACCCGGGTGCGGCCGATCCGCTTGCGCAATTGCGCGACATTCACTTGCCGGCACCGATAGAAGCCTGGCCACCGGCACCCGGCTGGATTGTGCTTGCGATCCTCGCACTGCTATTCGCCACGGCAGCGATTGTATTTTTGTATGGGCGCTGGCGCCGGAACCAGTACCGGCGTGAGGGCTTGCAGGCTCTGGAACGATTGCGGGCCCAATATGAGGCGTCAGGCCAGGACCAGGCGGACCAGTACACGTATCTCGTGCAATGCGAGAACCTGCTCAAACGCGTTGCCCTGACTCGTTACCCGCGGAACCTGGTCGCAAACATCACCGGCGAGGCCTGGGTGCAATTTCTCGATCACACCAGCGGCACCGACGAATTTCGCATGGGTGCGGGCCAGGCGCTGATCCAGGGGTGCTATGAACCAGCGCCACGATTCGAAATCGAGGACCTGCACCAGCTCGCACGTCACTGGATTAAACACCATGGTGAAGCCAAATGATTGAATTTACCTGGCCCTGGGCACTGGCGTTTTTACCGCTACCTTTTATAGTCCACTGGTTGTTGCCGGTAGCCAACCGCGAGGAAGCCGCGCTATACGTCCCGTTTTTCGGCATCGCCGCCGGATTTGCGGGCCAGCAGCGGACGGGACGCGCGTCCCGGCTGCGACGCTGGCTCATGATGCTCGCCTGGCTTGCACTGGTACTTGCCTGCAGCCGCCCACAATATGTAGGAGAACCCATCGACCTGCCAGCAACCGGCCGCGACCTCTTCCTTTTAGTCGACATTTCCGGCTCCATGGGCACCGAGGATATGGTGATGGGCGGCAACCGTACCACGCGCCTGCAGGTAGTGAAGGAAGTGGTAGGCGATTTCGTTGAACGCCGCAAGGGTGACCGGCTTGGCCTCATCCTGTTTGGCACAAGACCCTACGTCCAGACCCCGCTGACGTTCGACAGAAACACGGTTCAAACCTTGCTGGACGAAACCCCCCTCAATATTGCCGGGGGCAAGACCGCAATCGGCGATGCCATTGGCCTTGGTGTCAAACGACTTCAGGATCGCCCGTCGGATGCGCGGATCCTGATCCTGCTGACCGACGGACGCAATAATGTCGGCGCAGTCACCCCCATGCAGGCAGCCCGGATTGCGGCCCATGAGGGCGTCAAGATCTACACTATCGGATTCGGCTCCGATGAAATGGAAATTCCCGGGCTCCTTTTTAACCGCACCATCAATCCGTCGGCCGAACTGGATGAGGCAACCTTATCGGAAATCGCGCGGTTAACCGGTGGCATATACCAGCGGGCCCGGGACGCATCGGAACTGGCCGCCATCTACC
>JBBDIT010000045.1:12512-15659 GCA_040880285.1 Pseudomonadales bacterium
GTGCCGGCATCATGATAGAAGTGTTAGCAACGTTTCACTTCCTGCGGCCCGAGTGGTTTTACGCCCTGGTACCGGCGCTATTGCTGTTCCTGATCCTGCGCGCCCGAAACGCACGCGACTCGAACTGGTCCGAGACCATCGACGCCGGCCTCTTGCCCTATTTACTCGACGACCCCGGCAAGAAGTCCGGCCAACATCCGTTGACGCTATTACTGGTGGCATGGCTCATTGCTATCATTGCCCTTGCGGGACCGGTGTTTCGCAAATCGCCTCAGCCGGTGCACGAACGGGCAGATGCGTTGGTCGTCATTCTCGACCTGACGCGATCCATGTACGCCGAAGATGTATCACCGAATCGCCTGGTGCGCGCTAAACGCAAATTACGGGATTTGCTGGCGCGCCGTGACGAGGGGGTAACAGCGCTGGTGGTATTTGCGGGTGATGCCCACACGGTAGCGCCGCTAACCGACGATATCCGCACCATCACAGAAATGATCCCGGCCATTTCGCCTGACATTATGCCCTCGCCCGGAAGCCGGTTGGCACCGGCATTGACCCTGGCGGTTACCCTGTTTGAAGATGCCGGCTTTGCCAGTGGCCGTATCCTGATCCTGACCGATGAAATTCGTGACCTGGCCGAAGCCCAGGTGGTCGCCCGCCGGCATCGGTATGCTTATCCCGTATCAGTACTGGCAGTGGGCACAGCGCAAGGTGCGCCCATACCGACCGGCGACGGTTACCTGAAAGACGCAAGCGGTGTCATGGTGATACCCAGGGTCGATTTCGCCAACCTGCAAGGCTTTGCCAATCTCGCCGGTGGCCGCTTTGCCCGCATGGACCTTAC
The DNA here is from genome assembly GCA_040880285.1 of Pseudomonadales bacterium. GTDB lineage: Bacteria > Pseudomonadota > Gammaproteobacteria > Pseudomonadales > Azotimanducaceae > JANQJA01. The sequence continues at coordinate 13,357 of JBBDIT010000045.1, forward strand.
CGACGAAGACCTTGACTACCTTTTGGCAGAAGATGCGAGCCTGGGCACTGACGATTTCCGCGAACTGGAACGTAACTTCGATGTCTGGATCGAGGAAGGCCCCTGGCTTTTACTATTTTTGTTACCACTTGCGGCCCTGGCGTTCCGCCGTGGCTGGCTTTGGAGCCTGCCGCTGCTTTTGATCCTGCCAGGCGAACCGGCCCATGCCTCTCTCTGGGATGATCTGTGGAAAACCCACGACCAGCAAGCCATGGAAGCACTCCGCAAGGGCGATGCAGCATCTGCGGCACAACTGTTTGAAGAACCTGCCTGGCAGGCGACCGCGCGCTATCGCAGCGAGAACTATTCGGGTGCAGCGAAACAGTTTGCACAAATCGACTCAGTCACCGCCAGATACAACCAGGGTAATGCGCTCGCACGGCTGGGACAATACGCGGACGCCATCGCCGCCTATGAGCAAGCCCTGGCACTGGACCCGGACAATGAGGACGCGGCCTTCAACAAGGAACTCGTTGAGAACCTGCTCAAAAATCAACAACAGCAACAACAACAGGACGGCGACCCCAGCGACCAGCAGGACCAGGACCAGAAAAAGGACCAGCAACAAAATCAGGAGCAAAACCAGAACCAGAGTGACCAGGGCGAAGACCAGCAGGATCAGCAACAGCCGAGCCAGGACCAACAAGACGAGCCTGGTGAGGAACAACCAGGGGAAAACGAAGATCAAACCGACAGCGAGCAGGAGCAAGGCGAGCAACCATTGGCCGAAGACGACGTCTCACCACTCAATGAAGAGGAACAACAAGCACTGGATCAATGGTTACGACGAGTACCGGATGACCCGGGTGGGCTGCTCAGGCGCAAATTTGAATTGCAGCATGCCGAACGCATGCGACAAGGCGGAAACGGAAACAACCATGCATCGAATTGGTAAATTTCAAACCAGTAAATTAATCGCTGCCGTTGCGGTCGTCGTGATGATGCCGGTGCTGATCCTGGCCAGCACCGTCGCCAAAGCAGCATTGACCGCGACCGTCGATCGCACCAGCGTTACCGAACTGGACCTTGTCACCCTCACCATCCGTCTCAGCCATGCCACCGCCACCGGGTCGCCGGATTTTGGTGTACTGGAAAAGGACTTCGACCTGGTGAGGTTGTCAGGACCCAATCGCTCCAGCCAGATTATCATTGAGAATGGCAGACAGTTCACCGACTCACACGTGGAATGGGCGCTCAACCTTCGGCCCAAACGCACGGGTGAGTTGACGATACCTTCCTTTACCATCGCTGGCGAGCGCACCGACCCGATTACCCTCAACGTGCAGGAGGCCAACGCCCGAACGGTCAACCGAATGAACCAGTTTGTGTTCTTTGAAACGTCGGTCGACACCACCAGCACCTACGTTCAGGGCCAGGTCATCTACACGGTCAAACTGTTTTACGTCGACGCCATTTCCGGTGATTTTCCGCCACCACCCACCATCAGTGATGCGGTCATCGAAACCATTGAAAATGAAAAGCGATACGAATCGATTAAAGATAATCGACGTTTCTACGTGCTGGAGAAGCGTTACGCCATCTATCCACAACGAAGCGGTGAATTGATCATTCCACGCGAAACGTTCACCGGAACCCGGGGTCGTGGCGGCTTCTTCTCCGACCGGGAGCGCGTCAGTGCGGTATCAAAGCAACACCTCATTGAAATCAAACCCAGACCGGACAGATTTCCATCCAGCCACTGGTTACCGGCTCAAGCCGTCACCCTCACCGAATCCTGGAGCCAGACCGGCGCAGGCGAGCGTGGGCCCACTTTTACGGTTGGCGAACCGGTCAATCGCACCCTCACCGTGACTGCAATCGGGCTGTCGTCTTCACTTCTACCACCCTTTGCGCCACTTGAACTCGACAACGCCAAAACGTATCAGGACCCGGCAGAAACCAATGACCGACGCTCGCCGGACGGTATGATCGCAAGCCTCAAGACCACAGTCGGGATCGTTCCGACCAAAGCGGGCACACTCACAGTACCCGAGGTTCGTATTCCCTGGTGGAATACCACCACAGATCGCCTCGAAATTGCCACGATCCCGTCACAGACATTTGAAGTCGCGCCAGCGCCAGCGAGCAGCTCAACCTTTGTGCCACCTGAAACCCCGACAGTGACCGGGCCGGCGCAGCAGACGCCTGCCCCCATGGTCGAGGGGTCCGAGTCCCGTATCTGGCAAACGATCGCGGCGATACTGGCCGCAATCTGGGCCATCACACTGTATCAATGGTGGGCACTCCGCCGACGACTGGACCAG